>CAWBSV010000037.1:0-150669 GCA_963791505.1 uncultured Acidobacteriaceae bacterium | reverse complement strand
AGTGACATTAACGAACTTAAGAAGATGGGATAACCACCATGGATGAAAAGCCAAAAGACCACGAAGAATCGCTTTTAACTCAATCCGCCATATTAGAAGTTTTGCAACATCAAACCATTGCCGACATCAGAAAACACATGGCGCGCCACCGATTACACGCGCAATTGTGGAATTCGCTGCTGTTTTTAATTGCCGCCTGTTTGGCCATAGGCGGTTTTTATTTGGGCTGGATGTCCAATGCCAAAGAGGCGCAAAATGCACAATACCGTGATTATTTACAACGCCGCGACACGCAAATTGATCAAGTCATCGCCGCGAAATTCGACTGGATGATGCGCGCTGAAAAAGCGGTAATGGAATTGCGCAACTCGCTTACATATTTTAATCCGCTGCCAAAACCATAATCCTCCCACACAGCTGGAACAAGATCGTCTGCGCGCTGATGCGCGTTTTAATTTAGTTAAAGCGTTTGTCGGCACGCGTTTGATTTTTGATGACGCCATTCATGAGAAATACCACGAATTAAGCCTGTTTGATGAGAGCATTGCGGATGTTTGCGCCGCCAATGCGCCCAAAGATGAGGCTTGGTCAGTACGGATGGAAGAGATTGATAAAATGATGGAGCAGTCGATTAAAAATAATCAGCAAATGTTGAAGAAGTTGAGAGAGCTCAATAACCCCCATTAAATCCCTTCTCCCGCTTGTGGGAGAAGGTGCCCGAAGGGCGGATGAGGGTGCCCAAAAGAGATCCCTTCTCCCGCTTGCGGGAGAAGGTGCCCGAAAGGCGGATGAGGGTGTTTGTGGGGCGACTGGCAGTTCTATACTTAGGCGACCACCGGTCGCCCTACCAAAAAGCCACCCCAACACCCTCACCCGTCTCGCTTCGCTCGCCACCCTCTCCCGTAAACGGGAGAGGGGATTCTTAATTTGGGTACCCTCACCCGCCCTTCGGGCACCCTCCCGCAAGCGGGAGAAGGGATTATCTTTTAGAAATACCTTGAAATATCGTCATTTATATGCAATAAATAGCATAGAATCTTCGACACTTAGTATCAAAGTATTCTGCAACACCCCTAAATATGGTTTTTAGTTGATCGCCAGATGCTTAAAAAGCATGAATAGGAGTTTTAAATCAATTAATATAGAGGAAACAAGAATGGCAACAGGTACCGTAAAATGGTTTAACCCTGACAAAGGGTTTGGGTTTATCACTCCCGATGGTGGTGGCGAAGATGTGTTCGCTCGCTTTTTTGCTATCGTCGCGGAAGGTTTTAAAACTTTGGCTGAAGGCCAGCGCGTAGCATTTGATATCGTGCAGGGTCCTAAAGGCAAACAAGCTGCAAACATTAAACCTTCTGAATAAAAAGGTATAAACTGCACTGAAATCATCAATAGACCCCGGCTTGCCGGGGTTTATTGTATTCCCCCCAACGCAGGTGCGACTTTATGCACGGCGTTTTACTGCCAAATCGGCTAAGGCCAGCAAGGCATCTTTGTAAGGGCTCTCCGGCACTTCCTGCAATGCTTGCTTAGCCATATCAGCCTCCCTTTGCGCCAATGTATTCACATACGCTGCAGCATCCAATGCCTGCAATATTGCAGAATGGCAGCAAAATTTTCGATTTTCCCTTCGCGCAAGGTTTCGCGGATAAACTGTGCTTGCTCTGCTGTGCCTTGCTCTAAAGCGTAGATCAACGGTAAGGTGATCTTCCCTTCTGCCAAATCATCGCCGGGGTTTTTACCGCTTTCTTGGGCGGAAACGGCATAATCCAGCCAATCATCGATCATTTGGAAGGCCATGCCTAAATGCATGCCGTATTGCGCCAACGCTTGCTGCTCTCCGCAGCGGACGCCCAGCCACCACAACCCCCGACTCCGTCGCCGCGGCAAACAACGTGGCTGTCTTGCAACGTATCACCTCCATATAATGCGCTTGCGAGGTATCCGGGTTGTTGCGATGAATCAGCTGCAATACCTCACCCTGGGCGATGGTGTTGGTGGCGTCGGCCAAAAGTGCATAGACGCGCAGATTTTGCAGTTCGGTCATCAGCTGGAAAGCGCGGGAATAGAGAAAATCACCGACCAACACACTGGCGGAATTCCCCCAGATGACATTGGCCGTCTCTTGCCCGCGGCGTAGGGTGGAAGCATCAACCACATCGTCATGCAATAGGGTGGCGGTGTGCAGAAACTCAATAATCACTGCTGTTTTGATATGCTCCTGCCCCTCATAACCGACAGCGCGGGCGGCCAACAGGGTCAATAACGGCCGCAGACGCTTACCGCCACTGTGGATGATGTGTTGGCTGATGGTTTGGATAAGCTCGACATGGCTGGCCAAGCTTTGCTCAATCAGGGCGTTTACCTGATCGAAATCGCTTTTCGCCAGTTGGTTGATGTCGGTTAGTGACAATGGGGGGGATACTTGAGCGTTAGCGTGCATGAGAAGTTGTCTAGTGGTTGGGTCTGTTTATGGCATTATACCTGTCAGGGCGAGGGTGTAAATCAGGAATCCCCTCTCCCATTTATGGGAGAGGGTGGCGAGCGAAGCGAGACGGGTGAGGGTGTTGGGGTTGGCTTTTAGTTAAGTATAAGCCGCCCGCAACACCCTCATCCGCCCTTCGGGCACCTTCTCCCGCAAGCGGGAGAAGGGATTCATGACTTGAATAGGTACGAACACTCATGGAAATTTTCTACGCCCTCATCATCGCCTTCTGCGCCGGTCTGGTCGATGCCATAGCCGGCGGCGGTGGTCTAATCCAGCTGCCAGGCTTGCTGTGGCTGTTCCCGAACATGCCTATTCCGACATTTGCTCGGCACCAATAAGCTCGCCTCCTGCTGCGGCACGGTGATGTCCAGAAACTCTTCCCGCACTGCCTCAATTGGTTCCGGTTCCGGCTCTTCCACCATTGACTGAATATCCTGCCGGGCCTTTACCGGCTCCAACACCTCTGCCTGAGCGACCAGGAGGGGAACTTCTTCCTGCACGCGCTCTTGCAGATCCGGCTCGGCAACTTTTTCCAGCGCGGGCTCTCGCAGATCCGGCTCGGCGGGCGACTGAACCTCCGGCTGCTTTGCTTCTTCCTGCGGGACAGGCGAGGTCATCATCTCGGCCGGAGCGGGGGATGATTCTTCGCGCCGCGGCTTTGCGGACGGAGAAGTCGCGATTGCGCTCATCAGAGTTTGACCCGCGGCGGCGCCGCCCATGGACTGGAGATGTTTTTCGAGGCCGCGAATCGCGGTTCGGAAGGCCGGATCGGCCTTGGCGAGCGGCACGCGATTCAGGACAAACCCAACCGAGTGAGGATTGATGCGCTGCAGCGCGCGCGCAACGGCGCGCAGGCGGATCCTTGTTGTGACGCCCGACTCGAGAACCACGATGGTCGAACCAGCCATGCGGGCAAAGTACTCCGCGTGTGCGGAGAAAAGAATGGGTGCGGTGTCGGTGAGGACAAATCTGCTGTTCACGTCCTGCTCGAGCGGCAAGGTGCGCGACGCATCGATGAGCACCGTGGGCCGGCCAAGCGCCTGCAGCATGGAATGCACGCGCCCGACGAGAGTGCTGACACCGGTGCCCGATGCCGAACCGGTGAAAACGGAGCTGGTGATGCCCTCCTGATGGGCGGCGAAATCGATGCCGGCTGCGAGGCTGAACAGGTACTCATCGGCAATGTCCGACGATACTTCTTCAAAATCGGGCAGTTGCACCATGGGCGGGAAGCCGAGAATGCGCTCCACATCGTAAGCACTGTGCACTCGGCGATCAAACTTATAGGCGAGGATCGCAGCAAGAAAGCCGAGGATGATTCCGCCTACCAGAATGCCCCCGGGAATTTGCAGTGTATCCAGTGTGAATGCAGACGCGTTCAGCGGGGAGTGGAAGGCGAAGAACCAGGCGACGGCCGCCACCAGGCCAAGAATGCTGATGACCACGACGAGGCGGGGGTGGAGCTGTAGGCTGCGGTCGAGATCGAGGTGAAAAAACGTCTGGGGTAACTTGCCGTCGGGCATTGAGCGCAATCCACCCGTGTTGGAACTGGAGGGTGGTGCGCCGGATTGGCTGGTCCGCAGACTCACGACAATCTTTCCTGCCAGTTGGCAAATTGGGCAACGCAGGGGAGGGGTAAGAATCGCGTGAGCCGATATCTTCGGCTTCGAGGGCTCCTTCAAGAGCCCCGAGAGACTCAGGTGCCGGAGGAACTCCTTCGATATTCCATGACCGTGAGCGCCTGGCCACGGTACTGTCGCCAATGATAAGCGATGAACCCTTCCAAAGCGGGAAACTTGGCAAGCACCGCGAAGACCGCGAACTCGAAGGAATCAATCGCCGGCCAGCCACGCATCCTTCCACGATGATAGATGCGGATGGCCTCAAGTGCGTAGGACAAGAGCAGAAAGATAATCGACCACCCGTAGGTGAGGGGTGCGAGGACGGCTGCCATGATGGGCAGAATGAGGGCCCAGAGCAGAATGCGCCGGCAATCGCGGACGAAGTATTGCTCGTCGCTCTTGCCATGCAGAGAGGCGACGTGGGCGTAGGCGTGACCGGTGCGGCGGGCGCGACGCCACCACTCGGTAAGGTGCGAGAGATCGGCATCATGCAGCGCCATTTCGGCATCCACCTGCAGAATCTTCCAGCCCAGGCGCCGTACGCGCACGCAAAACTCATCGTCTTCCGCGGCAATCACATCGGCGCGGAATCCGCCCACCGCGCTGAAAACTTCGCGGCGAATCAGGAAGCGCCCACCTGAAGTCCGGATGATGCCGGGGGTCTTCTGCCACTCCATGTTGCAGAGTTTGTTGTAAAGGCTGGCGTCGGGATAAATCTCGCGAACATGCCCGCAGGCAACGCCGATTTCGGGGCGCTCGTTCAGGGCTTCAACTCCTTCGTTAAGCCACGTACCAACCAGGTCGCAATCGCCGTCAAGAAACTGGATGAAGGGCACGTCGGGATCGACGCGCATCAGGGTTGCGAATCCCTCGTTGCGGGCGCGCGCGGCGCTGAAGGGGCGGTGGGGGTCGAGCTCGACGACATGGCAGCCCATCTCACGGGCGTAGTCGGCGCTTCCATCGTCCGATCCGGAGTCGACATACACCACGGTACGCACACCGTCGCAGACAGAACGGAGGCAGCTCTTGAGGCGCGCGCCTTCATTCCGCCCAATCGCAACGATGGCGACGCTCTGGCCTGGCTCGAGGGTCATGGGTGTCGATTTTAAGGGCACTCTGGGCGAGTCGAAACGCCCCTAAGGTTGTAGTTTGGGCCCTGAACGGCCCATTTTGTGTCCTCGAAGTTAACACCACACATGCCTAACGTAACTTTGGACCCGGTTTTTCACACGGAGGCCATTGCACGGCCCTTCGCCTCATGTCCCGCGAGGGCCAGACCGGCTAAAGTGAGGGCGACGACGACGACGGTGATGGCGAGGACGGCCGGGTAGTTCTTCCAGTGTTCGGCGGCCAATGCCTGGCCTTTGCCGTTCCAGGAGGTGATGAGCCCGCCGAGTTGATAGGCCAGGCCGGGCGCGGTGGCGCGCACCGGTGCAGGTGAGAGCTCGGTAAGGTACGCCGGAACCACACCCCACGCTCCCTGCACCATGAACTGCATCAGCACCGCGCCGATGCCGAGGGTCAGGGCGGAGTGGCCATAGGCATAGAGGGGAATCACCGGGATGGAGAGCAGAGCCGCGGTGACGATGGCCCGCTTGCGTCCCCATTTTTCAGAGAGGGAACCAAAGACGATGCCGCCCGCAATGGATCCAAAGCCGTAGAGCACGCCGATGACGCCGACGGTGAATGGAGTCAGCTTGGCCTGGACGGTCAGGAAAGTCGGATAGATGTCCTGGGTGCCGTGGGAGAAGCTCATGAACGCGGTCATGAGCAGGATCAGGAACAGAAACGTGGGTAAGAAAGCGAGCAGGCTGCGGGGCGGGCGGGCGAACAAGCCTCGGCCTGCGCGGCTTGCGGCGCGGGATGCGGCGCCGGCCAGCCAGACAGGCGACTCTTCCACGCGCGCGTTGACATAAAAGACCAGCAGGGCCGGCGATGCGCCGACGATGAAGAGACCGCGCCAGCCGATCGAGTGGAACAGAAGCGCAAACGCTGCCGAGGCCAGAATCGAGCCCATCGCGTAGCCCTCCTGCAGAATTCCGGAGAAGGTTCCGCGACCCTCAGTGGGCAGGGTTTCGAAGGCCAGCGCCGCACCCACGCCCCACTCCCCGCCCATGGCGATGCCGAACAGCGCGCGCAGCACGAGAAGCATGTTCAGCGAAGGAGCAAAGGCGCAGGCCAGCTCGATGAGCGAGAAGCTGACGATGTTGATCATCAGCACCGGACGGCGTCCGTAGCGGTCGGCAAGCATGCCGAAAAAGAGCGCGCCGACGGGGCGAAAGGCCTGGGTGAGAAAAACCGCGCCGAAGACCGCGGAGACCTGGGTGTGGAATTCCGTGGCGATGGCCGAAATGCAGAAGGTGAGGATGAAGAAGTCGAGCGAATCGAGGGTCCAGCCGAGAAATGAGGCGGCGAAGGCATGGCGCTGGGGTGGGGTAAGCCGTCTGAAGTGATCGATTACCGACGAGGACATAGGCGGGAGAATAGCAGAGACGGGGGCGGGCGGTCCGTGGCGGATAAAAATCGCGAAATAATTGTTGCAACAAATATCTCGCCTGCTGCGTCCAAAAGAAAACACCCTTCGCGGGATATGGATTCTGCGCGAGGCGACCGGGTGGAGATTCGCTCTTCCCCAACCCCAAAAGGCCCAACGGCCCGCACCGAAAGGAATTTGAAGATGAAGAGATTGGCTCTTGTGACCGCAATTCTGGCGATGGCTGCCCCGCTCGCCATGGCGCAAACTTCAACCTGGACCTCGGACCCAATGCATAGCGAGGTCGACTTCACGATTCTGCACCTCGGCCTGTCGAACGTGCACGGCCGCTTCGGCCATGTCACCGCGACGATCACGCTGAATGATGCGGACATCACAAAGTCAAGCGCGCAAGCATCGATCGATGTCACTGGCGTAAGCACGGGCGAAACTCCCCGCGACAATCACTTGAAGACTCCCGACTTTTTTGACGCGACGAGCTTTCCCACCGCAACCTTCGTCAGCACCGGCGTTGCACGCAGCGGCAACAAACTGCTTGTGACAGGCAACCTGACTCTCCATGGTGTGACTAAGCCGGTGGTGCTTGAAGTGGAGGGCCCGACGGGTCCGGTCCCGGGTATGGACAAGAAGCAGCATGCGGGTTTCTCCGCCACTACCATCATCAAGCGCAGCGATTTCGGGATCGGCGGCAAGTTTCCCTCGGCCATGGTGGGGGATGAGGTGAAGCTCGCGATCGAGCTCGACGTGGCCAAGCAGTGAGGCTCGGTTTGAGGAGTTCTGGCGGCAGTATCTAAAGAGCGATGATCAAGCGCACTGAGCGCGGCCTTGTAACAGGGCCCGGCTTCAGCCGGGCCGAAAGGCTCTTGTTTTGACGTAGGCCTCAACCCCTGCGGGAATGATTTCATTTGTTCAGGGAACTTCAGATTCACGACACCAGGTAAATGCAATGGCGGGTCTGAGACTCGAAATCCAACAGGAGCGCCCTTTTTCCAGCCTGGAACAGGAGGCGCTCCTGAACTTGATGCGCACGGCGGATTTCATTCATCGCGTGTCGCAGCGCAGCTTTCGCGAGTGGCAGGTGACGTCAACGCAGTACAACGTTCTGCGGATTTTGCGGGGAGCTCAGCCGCAGGGGCTGACGTGCTCCGCGATCGGCAGCCGCATGATTACAGCCGAGCCGGACATCACGCGTCTGCTGGGCCGGCTCAAGGCGATGAAGCTGATAAGGCAGAAGCGCGATCGGCACGACCGGCGCGTGGTGTGGACCCAGATCTCCGAAGCCGGGCTCGAACTGCTCAAGCAGATGGACCCGATGGTGGAGAAGCAAACAGCGGAACTGCTCGGCCACATGGAGCACGAAGAACTGAAGGCGCTCATCCGACTGCTTGAGCTAGCCCGCGCGACCGATGCGGAGACGAGCGGTAAAGTCTCCTGCGATGGCAAGGGCGGCGACTGCGGTGATGGGGCTGAGTCACTTAGCCCCTTAGTCCCAGGTCGAGCTGCATTGGCCAATCGGGAAGCGATGAAGCATGATTGAAGAGCGATGCCTCGTCCTGCCAGGCTGAAAGCCAAGCCGCCACATTCCTTCGTCGTGGACGCTCTTGCGCCGCTGAAGCCTGAAGTGCGCCGCATGTTTTCAGGATTCGCGGTCTACGTGGGCGATCTGCTCGTGCTCATGCTGCGCGACCACGTCAAATCTCCGCGCGACAACGGTGTCTGGCTGGTGCTCTCTGAAGGAACGGACCCCGCAGACCGAACCATTCGCCGCGAGTTTCCTTCGCTCCGCCGAATTGAATTGCTGGGAGACAAGATTGGCCATTGGCTTCTCATTCCCAGCGATGGGGAGAATTTCGAGACCGAAGCGCTGCACGCGTGCGACCTGCTGTTGCGCCGCGACGCGCGACTTGGGCGGGTTCCTCAATCCAGGCGCTAGCTTTGGTCCGGCACCGGCGACCTAGGGCGCGGCGTGCGCAGTCACGTGGCACGGCCCATAGTCTTTTTTAAGTTGCGAGACTTTGAACCCTTGACCGGCCTTACCGTCCTTCGATTTTTTCATGCGTGAGCCATGAAGCTTGACCATCTCGCCGGGCCGGATGGCGGCTTGATCGCCTTCGAGAAAGTACACGGTCGATTCGCTAGTTTCAAGCTCAAGTCCGTTGGGACCGGTGGCGACGCAGCCCTTGATGAAATGGTGATAGTGATTGACCGCGAGCACGATACCAACCGTTGCGATTGCGCCGGCGACAGCAACAATGCCGATCACGATGCCGTTACCGCAATAGCCAACGCATCCTGAGGGGAACTGCGCCTCGGCAGGCCGCGCGGCGCCGATCAGAAGCGCGACCGAGACCAGCACGGCAATCATGAGCGTGCGGTTGGTGGTTTTCGATGCGCCGGTCGTGCGGGCGCAAGAGATCATTCGCTGAGCGAGATTCAAATTGGCCTCCGATGAATCCTTCATTTTCTATTCAATGAATGCGGATCAAGAAAGGCGATGCGAGGCCATGTTGTGATGCTTTTGCAGACTGTACCACATGATTGGCGCGGAAAGCGCAGCCAAGTGAAAGCGCAAAGCGAATCGTGTTTACTTCGTTATTACTCGACCCGCAGAGCCTGCATGGGGTCGAGTCGGGCGGCGCGCGTCGCCGGCAGCAGTACCGCAAGAAACGCGACGGCGCCGAGAAGAATCGGAACCGTCACGAAGACCACCGGATCCCACGATTTGACGCCAAACAGGAAGCTTGCGATGAGGCGGGTCAATGCAAAGGCAGCGCCGATTCCTAACACCATGCCGACAAGCGCCAGCCTCATGCCATGCCATACGACGATTTTGCGAATTGTGCCGCGATCGGCTCCCAGGGCCATACGAATGCCGAGCTCCTGGGTGCGCTGCTGCACGGAGTAAGCCATCAGGCCGTAAATGCCAATCGCCGCAAGCACCAATGCGACGGCTCCGAAAATGGTCAGCAGCAGCATGTTGAAACTGTTGCGCGAGGTCGAGAGAACGACCACCTCATCCATTGTCCGGACGTGTGCCACCGGAAAACCGCCGCTCGCCTGACGGAGCTGCTCGATGATGGCCGCAGCCGCCTGGTGCGGATCGCCATGCGTGCGCACGGTCCACGTGACCGGCCCGATGCGAGCGTTCAGCGCCGTCATTCCGTCGGTCACCTGCGCCTGAGGAACCATCGCCATGGGATCGGGATCTCGACTCAGGCGGTTGTGGACATTGCCAACGATGCCGATAATCAGGCGCGGCGGCTCAACGAAATCGGGCCCCACGGCCTTGCCGATGACAATCTGCTGGCCGACAGGATTTTCTTTGGGCCAATACTTGTCAGCCATGGCCTGATTGATGATGACCACGCCGGGTGCCGAGCCGGTGTCGCTGTCAGAGAAGTCGCGACCGCGCACGATCGGTATCTTGAAGACCTCGAAGTAGCCAGGCGAGACGCTCGCCCAACCCGCGTCTTCGCCAGCATCGCCGTTCTTGCCAGTTGGTTTGCGGCCGACAACCGTGAAAGGCAGGTCAAATCCTCCCTGCAGCGGCAGGCAGCAGGTGGAGGCCGCCTGTTCAACCCCCGCAATCCCGTTCAGGCGCGCGCGTCCATCGCGAACAAGCTGGGCCACGCCGCTGGTCTTCTGATAGCGATCGCCCGTCAACGACATCTGCAGAGTCAAAATGTTGTGCGGATCGAAACCGGGGTCGACGGCTGCGCAGCGCCAGGAAAGTTCGAATCAGCAACGACGCGCCGATGAGCAGAACCACCGCCAGGCCCACCTCGGTGATCACCAGCAGCGAGCGCGCTTTGCTTTGACGGAATCCAGTGCCGGAGCGGCTGCTGCTCTCCTTGAGGGTTGAGTTCAGATCGGTGCGCGAGGCATTGAGAGCCGGAAAAACTCCGAAGAGAATGCCGGTCAGCAGCGAGATCACCAGGGTGAAGCCAAGTACGCGCCAATCGACACCTACGGCCGCGCCATCTTCGCCGATGCGCGGTAATCCAGCGGGGCTGATGGCCAGCAAAGCGCGCACGCCGGCGAAGCCAATCCCAAGCCCAATCGCGCCTCCTGCAACCGACAGCAGCACGCTCTCTGTCAGCAATTGCCGAATGATGCGGGCTCGCCCTGCACCTAATGCGGAACGAATGGCGAACTCGCGCTTGCGGCCCGTAGCGCGAACCAGCAGCAGGTTGGCGACGTTGGCGCAGGCAATCAGCAGCACCATGCCTACCGCGCCCAATAACACCAGAAGCGACTTGCGTGCATCGCCAATGATGCTGTCGCGCAGGGGCTCGACCGCGAAACTCTGGCCCGGATCGGCGACCTTCGGCCAATCGCGCCGGAACTGATCTCCGGCAAGCTTCATTTGCGCGTTTGCCTGCTCAAGCGTGATGCCCGGCTTGAGCATCGCTGCCGCCTGGAAGTAATGCCCCTGATTCGTGCTGTTCGGCTCGAATTGAAACGGTAGCCACAAATCCGCAGCCGGATCGGTGAAGAAGTCCCGACCCACAACGCCGATGATCGTGAAGGGCTCGTTCCCAAGCGACAACGCCTGGCCGAGAATATTGGGATTGCCGCCGAATTTCCGCTGCCACAGTCCGTAGCTGATCACCACAACCTTTCCGCCGTTGGGCGCGTCCTCCTGCGGTGTAAAGGTGCGACCCATCTGCATCGGCGCGCCGAACAATCGAAAATATCCCTCGGTGACGTGGATGCCGTGAACCTGCTCGGGGTGATCGCCGGTGATGTTGAAGCCCGGACCACCCCAATCGAATGCGGCGACTTCTTTAAATATCGATGTTTGCTGCTGCCAGTTGTGAAATTTGGTGATCGATGCGCCCGGCCATTTCCCATCGGGTCCGTCATTCATCAGTTGCACCAGGCGGTCGGCGTCGGGGTAAGTGAGTGGCTTGAGCAGAACGGCATTCACAACCGTAAAGATGGCTGTGTTCGCCCCGATTCCCAGCGCCAGCGCGGATACAGCAGCGATGACGAAACCAGGATTCTTCGCGAACATATGCAGAGAATGCTTGATGTCATTCCAAAGATTGCCCATGGTGCGGCTTCACTCCCATGTTTATTTCGAATGTTTCGGGTTGATTCGCAATGCAGCCAGTCGAGCGCTTCTTGTAGGATACGGCCCCAGTTGAAATGCGGTTCCCTTGTAGACGAAAAGCCCCGGGCGCTGTGAGCTTCTTCGCTGCGATAGAATTCAACTTTCATGTCCCCTGACGAAGCTTCTCCGGAACCCATCAATACGCCGCGACATATTCTGTTTGCCAGCATGGTCGGCACGGCCATTGAGTATTTCGACTTTTACATCTTTGCCACAGCCGCCGTGCTGGTTTTTCCGCGGCTCTTCTTCCCCGCCTCCGACCCGGTAGCGGCAAGGCTCGCTTCGCTGGCCACGTTTGGTCTCGCATTTTTCGCGCGCCCCATCGGCTCGGCGCTCTTCGGGCACTTCGGCGACCGCATCGGACGGAAGAAGACGCTTGTCCTGGCTCTCTCAACCATGGGCCTCTCGACGTTCATCATCGGCGCTCTTCCTTCGTATCACGCCATTGGATTGGCTGCCCCTGCGCTGCTTGCACTCTGCCGCCTCGGACAAGGGATCGGACTCGGCGGCGAGTGGGGAGGCGCGGTGTTGCTGGCCGTCGAAAATGCTCCTCCACACAAGCGCGCTCTCTATGGAATGTTTCCGCAGTTGGGCGCGCCCGCAGGCTTCTTGATGTCGGGAGGAGCGTTCCTTTTGCTTTCGCGCTGCCTCACCGATGCGCAGTTCTTCGCCTTCGGCTGGCGGCTGCCTTTTCTGGCCAGCGCGGCACTCGTGTTGCTCGGCCTCTATGTGCGGTTAAAGATCACCGAGACGCCGGTCTTTCAGGCCGCGCTCAATCGGGCTGAGTCGGTCGGGTTTCCCTTGTTTAAGGTGGTGCGCAATCATTTTGGCGCGCTGGTGGCGGGAACCTTGGTGTGCCTCCCCAACTTCGTCATCTTTTATCTGATGACCGTCTTCGCGCTCTCATGGGGAACGACAGCGCTCCACTATAGCCGCGAGAACCTTTTGATGATGCAGATTGCCGGCATCCTGGTTTTTGCGATCACCATTCCGCTCTCCGCGCTTCTGGCGGAGCGCGGACGCAAGCCGACGCTGATTGCAGGCACCACGCTTCTGGCACTCTTTGGCTTGGTGCTGGGGCCGCTCTTTCTTGCCGGAACGCCGGGAATCCTGGCGATGATGATCGTTGGGCTTGGCATCATGGGCCTCATTTACGGCCCCATGGGGACGATGGTGTCAGAGCTCTTCCCAACCGCTGTGCGCTACACGGGCAGCTCCATCGCTTTTAGTGTGGCGGGGATCCTTGGCGCATCCCTGGCGCCGTATATCGCCACATGGCTCGCAACACGCTTCGGATTGGCGTTCGTCGGCTACTACCTTTCCGCCTCCGCCGTCCTTTCGCTGCTTGGTCTCCTCCCGATTCGAGAGACGAAAGACAAAGATCTGGCCGGGTAGTGTCGCTTTGTCGCACAGTCAGGCCCCTCATTTCGGTCTCAGACGTCCATAAAAAGGAACCATCCATCGGACGAATGAACCATCGAGTCCGCTTCGCGTATTAATCTTGAACGGGCGAAGAACCTGGCCACATCGAACGGGGCATGGGCGCGACCAGATTGATCGAGGTGAATCCGTTTTGGTCTCGGACTTTTTGAAGAGCGCAGTTTGTGCGGCGGGCATCTTGTCCTGTTTGGGAGCAATGGCTCAGGTAGCCAATCAGCCCGAGGGCCAATCGAAGCCATCTGTCGTGCCTCAGACCCCTCAAAAGCCGCAACCGACGGCCAACGCCAAGGTAGCGCTTCTGGATCGGCCCTTGACCCTCGCGGACTTCCCGGACATGCAGCCGCGCCTGGAACTGAAGGACAAGCTGACGCATCTTACGAACTTCATTCAGGACCAGCCCACCGACGGAGCGCCCGCGACCGAGAACACAGAAGTCTGGCTCGGGCGCACCCAAACCGCGCTCTACTTCGTTTTCATTTGTTATGATCGCCACCCGGAGCAGATCCGCTCGCATCTCGCGCGCCGCGAAAACATCACGAAAGACGATTTGGTCACTGTGCTTCTCGACCCGTTTCAGGATCGACTGCGCGGCGTGGAATTCCAGGTGAATCCAGCCGGCGTGCAGGCGGACGCGGCGTGGACTGAAGGAAATGGCCCGGACTATAGCTACGACCAGGTGTGGGACTCCGATGGAAAAATCACCAGCAAAGGGTGGATGGCACTCGTCGCAATCCCATTTCGCAGCTTGCGGTTTCCTGCCACCGGCCGTGACTGGGGCGTCGTCCTGTGGCGGAACCTGCCGCGCAATAGCGAATTTGTTTACTGGCCTCGCGTTTCTGCGAATGTGAGCGGCATCCTTAGCCAGGAGGGAACGCTCCAGGGAATTCAAGGTGTGACGGGCTCGCACAATGTCCAGGTCGATCCCTACGTGCTGGGCCAGAACCAGCACACGCTCGACACTCGGGATCCCAGCAATCCTTATTTCAGCACCCGCAATGCTGAGATGACAGGAGGCGGCGAGGCCAAGGCGATCTGGCGCGATTCAGTGGTCTTCGATCTCACCGTCAATCCGGATTTCAGCGACGTTGAGAGCGATCAGCCCCAATTCACCGTGGATCAGCGTTACCCGGTTTTCTTCCCCGAACTGCGACCGTTCTTTCTGGAGAACGCAAGCTACTTCGCAACACCGCTTACGTTGCTTTATACGCGCAATATCGTCCGGCCTGATTGGGGAGCTCGCGTCACCGGCAAGCTTGCACATACCAATCTCGGATTTCTTGCCGTGGATGATCGCGAGCCGGGAGAGACAGTGCCGGTTGGTGATCCGCTTTATAGCTCCAAGGCGTTGTTTTACGTTGGCCGCGTTTCAGAGGACCTGGGCAAAGGCTCGAATGTGGGCTTGATGTATACCGACGAGGAATTTGGCGCGGGATGGAATCGGATTGGCGGCGGCGATTTCACCTGGCGCGCCAATGATCATTGGACACTCCTTGGACAGATGGTCGAGAGCTCGACGATGGGCAGCAATCCCGACAGCGCATCGACGGTGCTGCCGGTGGGCTATCGCGCAGGACCTGCGACCGACGTGCAACTGCTGCGGAACGCCCATCAGTTCAATATGTTCAACGAGTATCAGGATATCTCTACCGGATTTGACACGCTGGTGGGCTTTTTCCAAACCGCGGACATTCGCAGCGATCATCTGCACGCGTCCTATCAGTGGTTCCCCAAGAAGAGCATGATCCAGAGTTATGGATTGGAAACAAACCAGAATCTCGCCTTCGATCATCAACACAACCGCGTGTATCACTATTCAACCTTCGACCCATTCTGGCTTCTTCCGCGAAACATTGTCATTGCTCCCCTTGTCGGAGAAAACTCAGATACAGTCGGGCCGCAGGATGGCTACGCAATGACCGCGAGTGAGAATTTCACCGAGAATCTCGCAGGATTCGTGACCCGCGGACAGCCGTGGGCCAGCTTGAACTTCAACATCATCGCGCTCCTCGCCGGCAACGTGAACTATAACCCGCCAGCCGGCGCCATTCCGTTCCTCATGCACGAGCAGACAGTGCAGGCGCTGGTGAGCGTCAATCCGAGCCGCAAATTGACCGATGACAATACCTATCTGCTCGATCGCGATCACTCCGTCAAAGACGGTCAACTGGTTTACGAGACACAGACGTTTCGCACCAAGATGAACTATCAGTTCACACGCTCATGGTCGGCTCGCATGATTCTGGAGTATGACACCACGCTGGCGAATGCCGCGGAGACGTCGCTGGTCAGAACGAAGCAGATTCAGAGCCAGGCCTTGCTCACTTGGCTGCCGCATCCCGGAACGGTGGTCTATGTGGGATGGAACAACGACCTGCAAAACTACTCCCATAGCATCTGCACGCCGCTTATCGGCGCGAACCCGCACGTCTGCGATCCCAACCAGCCAATCCTCACGCGAGGACCGGGATACCTCGATGACGGTCGACAATTTTTCGTAAAAGCAAGCTACTTAATTCGTTTTTAGCGAATCGAATGCCCGCAAAACAGCTCTGCAAGGGGACCGGGCGTTGTGGAAAGGGCGCTCTTCAGCTGCCGATGACTTTTTGCGCAACGAGGTCTTCGTCCGCATCGGTCTGAATGATCTTGTTGTGCAGGCAGTAGAGAGCCAGCTCAAGGCGGTCGGAGACGCCGAGCTTGTCGTAGATCTTGCGCAGATAGTTTTTGATGACCTGCTCGGTGGTGCCGAGCTGGAAGGCGATTTCCTTATTGCGCTTGCCCTGGGTGATGCAGGTGATGATGGCCATCTCTTTGGGAGAGAGACGGGGTTGCGAGCGCGGGCTGACCAGGTTCGCCGCCTGGGCGCGATAGGCTTCAATCACCCAGTTGACGGATTGGTTGTCGATCCAGGTTTCGCCGGCCGCGATGCGACGGATACAGCGGACCAGCAGATCAGGCGAGATGGAGCGGGAGATGATGCCGCGGACGCCGCGGCGATAGAGCTCGACTGTGTGGTTTTCATCGGCCTGGACGGCCTGGACGATCAACTTGACGTCGGGAGCGGTGCGGACGAGGTCGGGAATGACGTTGGCATTGCCGGCGATCAGGCTGCCTTCCATCAGAACAATGTCGGTTGGATAACGCTCGATGGCGAGGCGGAGATTCTCGAGGGAATCTGCCTGAGCGACGACTCGGAGGTCGTCTTCGAGGGCGAAGACTTTGCGAATCCCGACCCGGTAGATGGCTTGGGAGTCGGCCAGGATGATGCGCACGGTTCCCGGCTTGACTGGGCCGTCAAGAATTTCGCCTTCCGAAGAATCATCCAGAAAATCCATAGGGGAGTTGCCCGGGCCACTCGCTGTCACTGTTCCGCAAATCGATAGTCGTCGATAGTGGCGGCAGCCAGGTAATGGGTATTACTTAAGGAGCAGCGTACCACACGACCAAAGCAATGAACCAGCACGTCATGGGTCGTCCCGAGAACAGGGCCGGGCATACGCAGTGAAAATTTAATATCGAGACCCGTTTTCAACTCGCTGTCGAGCTCGAACAAGACCCCACTGGCCGAGACGTTGCGGGTATGCGCCTCGAGATCGGCTTTGCCGGTTGAAAGCGCGACGGGAAGTTCCAACGGGAAGCGAACCGCACACCGTACTTCCTGGCGGGGCGGCTCAGTCGATTTTGGTACTCCCGATTTGCGAGCAGTTCATAAAATCTCTTTCCAGACCCAGAATAGGCCTAAACGTCAATCTATTCCATCATTCCTGCAGGGCAAAGGCACCAAAGTTCGGCAAAGGTAACCTGCGGCAGCAACCGGACTTGCGGGTACTGCATCGCCCCGAAAAGCGTGCAAAACTGCACTGCGGGTGGTCTTCAATTCCGGTTGGGGGTTCCGGCGAACTTTGAGTGGTCACTGCCATCATACTCCAAATCTCCAGCAACACAGTGCTCTGAATTGATCTATAAAACTAAAGATTTATTGGGGCGGAAAAAATGCTGCCGAAGCGCCCACCCACTCCTTGTCCTTGTTGTGGTCGACTCCCATCATTTTGCCGCGGCCAAGACGCACCAGGGAGAGGGCCGGAGTGAGCTCTCCCTCGTCGGGCCATAGATAAAGGATACGAATCTCGGCCTGGGTGAGGCCGTGGGGGGTCTCGATGGTGGGGACAAAACGCATGCGCTGCTGCAGCAGATAGCCCGCACGGTCGCTCCGCGGCGATCTCTTCGAGCTGCGCCTGCGTGGGGTCGAACTGGATTCCTTTGCCCGCGAAGGAGAAGAGCGGCTTGAGCAGCAGTTCGCTATAGACCGCGTCCGGTCCCGGCGGAGGCAGCGGAACGCCGGCAGCTTCGCAGCTGGGCACGGCCCGGGCCGGCGAGAAAATCGCTCAGAAACACGGCCGGCGGTACGAACCGGTGGGCGGCGGGAGGCCGGGCGAGCAAGGGAATGGAGAACTTGCTGATGAGGAAGTACCAGTTCGGATGGCCCGCCCATTCCACATTCCAGGCCTGGGTGAGATCAAAGGGCAACTGGACATTGCGGGCCATGAGCTCATCGGCGATGGCCCTGTTATAGATACGGCGGATAGGAACCAGCCGGCCTTTGCGTCATTGCTGATAGTGCAGTGAGTCGCCGATTGCCTCCATGTTCCGGATATCGACCACGCTGATGCCCAGACGCTTGGCAGTGATGAGGAAGTCGGGCAAAGTCTTCTGGTTCTGCGGGTCGAGCTCTGTGAGCACCACGTTTTCAGGGTCATGCCCACCCAGGATGGTTTCGCCCAGCAGGCGCCAGTAGCTGGCTTCATCGAGCCCGCTGAGGTAGCTGCCCAGCGAAGAGGACAGACTGGTAGACCTCCCGATAGGCGGTATTGAGCACGTCCTGATAGCCATAGACCGAAGGAAAGGCCTGAATCTCGACCAGGCGCGGGGTCAATTGCCCGCCTGAGCCCCTGGGATCAGGGTTTTGCACAAGGGCGAAGTCCGCCGTGAGGAAGTTCGGATGCCCCACCGGACCAGCAACTCGATAGCCAAATGGAATTGCGGCGGATGCAGCGGCCAGATAGGCCCGAATCGGCTATAAGTTGACGGGCCATTTCCGCTCCTGCCGATGCCATTTCGTCCAAAACCATGAGCGGAAGGAAGATAGGCGTCTCCGCAACGCGAAATTCGACGTGGGCGCCGCATCGCTGATCGAGGATTTGGATGAGGGAAGCGTAATCCTCCCCCCTGAAGGCCTGATTAAACCGGTGGCGCAGCTCTGGAATCAATAGCTTGTCCTCTCGGTCATGGTAGCGGGTTTCTCCGGAGGCGAGGCAATTTAGTGGAAATCCAGGCGAAACTGCCCGCAATTTGGTGCAGGGATAGTGCGCAAAATCTTGTCCGCCGAAAGAAAAATGAAAAATTTTGCCTATTTATGGACTTTTGTTGTAGACCCGCTACATCTTTTGGGTTACTCTTTCGGTACATGGTTCCCCCAGAGGAGTTAGCAGTATGACCTCGCGCAAGCTGAGCTTTAAAGTATTCGTTCTGGTAGCGGTGATGGCATTGTTCGCCACAGTCGCCGTAGCCAGCCCTGTTACGACACCGCCCGTGCCGACAACCACTGGCCATAGCCACCTGCTCGCATCGAGCCCGGTGACTACACCGCCTGTGCCGACGACGACCAATGGCCACAGCCACTTGCTCGCGTCGAGCCCGGTGACGACGCCGCCTGTGCCGACAACGACCAATGGCCACAGCCATTTGATCGCGTCGAGCCCGGTGACTACGCCGCCAGTGCCGACCACGACCAATGGCCACAGCCACCTGACCGCCTAAAAACGGTCACGGTTGCACGGTTGTCTTACCACGTCTCTGTTTAGGTACGTGCGTATATCTTTGGTGCGCTGAAGATCTGGAGAAGTCTGCCCAAGTCCTGCTAGACTCGGACCTGGCTGGGTTGTCAGCCTCTCGTTCCGAAGGGGGCGTTCTTTGGGCTTCGATACCGTTCTGGTCAGTTGCGGAACGGCGGCAGATGTTGTACTTCTTCTGCTGATGTTTGGGGTTCGCGCCTATCGGCCGCAGCCTGTCTTTTTTTTTATATCGCTTGGAGTGTGCTTTCAGATGGCCTCATGTACCTGGTGAGGACCCATTCCGCTCCCGAGACTTTCTATAAAGCCTATGAAATCGACTTGGTCATCGATTCCGCGATGATCTTCGCTGTGGTTGTGGAACTGGCATGGAACGTCCTGCGGCCGATCCGCAGTTCCCTCCCAAAATACACATGGCTGGCCCTCGCCATTCTCATCGCCCTCGCTGGACTGCCATTTGGCCGATTGCCGGATTCGCCCTCCCCGACAAACTCGATGCGGGCGGGATCCAGTTGTTTCGGCTTCGAACAGACCATGGCCATTCTGCGAGTGGTTGTGTTTCTGGTGCTCGCTGGATGCAGCCATCTGCTTTCGATTGGATGGCGCAACCGCGAATTGCAGATCGCGTCCGGCCTTGGTTTCTTTTCGATCGTTTCCCTCGCAGTGGGCATTATGCACACCCACCTGCTTGTAGAAGCCCCGCAATTTCATCTGCTGGATCAGGTTGTTCCGCCAGCTACATTGCGGCCCTGGGCTACTGGGTCTACTGCTTTGCCACCAAAGAAGCGGAGCGCCGCAGTTTTACGCCGCAGATGGAGAGCTTCCTGCTTGGCTGCTGCCGGCACCGCCCGTTCGACGCGTATCAATATGAATGACTCGCGCTCTCGCAAGGACACGATCGCGATCGCGAAGAATAGCGTTCGGCGTTGTAGGCCTATCCGGTCTACAACTTATGGGTCAGAAACCCCAAAATAACTCCCACTCGTATTCAGTTTTCTGCTACAAGTTGAGGGTACGGAAAAAGCTACGCAAGAATTCTGTGACGGGTATCACGGGATTTGAATGGGTAGCACGAGGATCGCAGATATGATTCTGACATTGCTTCAAATCGCCGCTGTTGGCGCTGCTGCGTACTACCTTTACGGGTGGCGCAAGAGCGTCAAGGCGCGGAATAGCCAGACGTGGGAATCCCTCATCGCACGCCTTCGTGTTGATTGGAGCGCGCGCGAATTGAGTGATCACTTCCTGTGGAAGGAAGGTCTCAGCGCAACCTCTGAAGATGCCTGGCAGCGTATGGAAGGGCCCAAAGGTCTTTGGGTCATGTACCAGAACGCGCGGGTCATGATGGAAATGGCCGACTATGCCGCCAAGAACAGCGACACGGTTGACCGGCTCCTTCTGGAGACACTGCGCAGCGACGCCATGCAGATTCGCGTGTGCGTTCTGAGCGCCCTTGCACAGTATGCATTCAGCAAGGCGGGTGAAGGTGTTCGTGTCAACGCCTTCCGCGCCGCGACAATGTATACCGGCATGGCCGCCAGAATGACGCAGCTCCTGCAGGAAAGCGTCCCCGTGATGGTGCCCGATTTCGTAGCAGCCATGTAGTTCGAGGTCGACTCGCAATGAGAAGCCCCGGCAGACGCCGGGGCTTCGTCTTTGCGCGGCCAGCCGTATTTTCAGGCCGGATTCGCCTCAAGAAAAGCCACAATCTGCCTGAATTCTCCGTCACTTAGCCGGAACTCAAGCGCGGGCGCCATCCCCTCAACCTGGCTTCCGCTGCGCCCACCGACGATGGCCGCGGTGATCGCCGGGTGATGCAGCGTGAAGGCCACAGCAACCACGCCCGGGCTCACTCCATGGCCATTGCCGATCTCTCGCAGCAGTTCGACCAGGCGTAGATTGCGGCTCAGCCGCGGCTCGTTGAACTCGAGCGCGCGTGCGCCGCCAGTCGTCCGGCGGAAACCCCTTTACGCTTTCCGCCGTCATGGCGCCGGTCAGCAGTCCCGAGACCATGGGCGAGTAATTGATGACCCCGATGCCATGCTTCTGCGCAAAAGGGAGCTGCTCTTTCTCAATCGCCCGCCGCAGCATCGAGTAGGGCGGCTGCAGGCTGGTAATAGGCGCAATCTTCTCGATGCGCTCCATCTGCCCCACTGTAAAATTCGACACCCCGATCCAGCGCACCTTGCCCTGCTCCTTGAAGCGCGCCAGCGTCTCCCAGCCTCTCTTCAATCTCCTCCTCAGGATTTGGCCAGTGAATCTGGTAGAGATCGATCGTTTCCACCTGAAGACGCCGCAGAGATCCTTCCAGCTCCTCCTGGAGCGACCCGGCCTTCAGCGATCGATAGATCGACCGGTCCTCATGCCAGCGCATGGAGCACTTGGTGAACACCAGCGGCCGCGCGCCGGACCAGCTCTTAAGCGCCTTCGCGACCACCTCCTCCGAGTGGCCGAGTCCGTAGATGGCAGCCGTGTCGATCCAGTTGATCCCCAGCTCCAGGGCACGATGAATCGCGTCGACCGACTCGTTGTCGTCCTGTGGGCCCCAGGCGAACTCCCAGTTGCCACCGCCGATGGCCCACGCGCCGAAGCCGATGGGAGTGAGAGCAAGATCAGAGTTGCCGAGTGTGCGAAGTTTGATGGATGCGCTCTGTGTCATATCAGGATTTTCGATGATCCTGAAGGCAGAACGGGTGCTGGTGGAGGGGAAATTTTCAAGATTTTTGGCGGGCCCGACCACGACGTCGCAGCCGGGCCCGCATTCACCCAACGAATTTTTAATCCTGACGAAGCGCGGTCATCGGCTCCACGGCCATGGCGCGCCGCGCTGGAAGGTAGCACGAGGCCAGGGCTGCCGTCGCCAGCACCGACGCTACGGCAACGAACGTCACCGGATCGAACACGCTCACCACAACCACGCTCCCCACCGCGCGCACCGCCAGCAGCGCGACCGCGAGGCCGACCCCGAGACCGATCGCAACAATCTTGATCGACTGCTTGTAGATCATGCGGAAGACGGTGCCGCGGCTGGCGCCAAGTGCCATCCGCAAACCGATCTCATGCACCCGCCGGCCGACAGTATAGGAGACCACGCCATAAAGGCCGATGACCGCCAGCGTCAGTCCCAGCCCACCCATGATCGCCGCCAGTGACGCGCCGATTTGGAAGAGCAGCAGTCCGTTCATGGTATAGAGCGACTCGCGCATCGTCTGCACCTGGAAGATGGGCAACTGAGGCGCAAGCTCATGTACGGTCTTTTGGACGAGTGGCAACAGCGAAGCAAGATCCCGCGAAGACCGGATCTGGAAGACCATCAAAGTGTTTCCCTTGGAATGTTGAGCATAGGGAATGTAGAAGTAGTTTTGTTGTTTTGCGCCGCCGAAGATCTGGAACTCCGCATCGTTGGCGATGCCGACCACCTGCAGCCTGCGATCCTTCTCGCCTTCCATGCGAAAGGTATGGCCAATGGGATTCTGGTTGGGCCAGAGTTTCTTCGCGGTGCTCTGACTGACGATGGCCACGTCAAGGCTGTGTTCGCCATCCCCATCCGCGAAAGCGCGGCCGCTGAGAACGTCCATGCCCATCACGCTGAAATATTCCGGCGTGATGACGTTGTACCCGGCACTCCAGTCGGATGGATTGGAGGGAGGCACGGCTCCATCGATGAGCATGCGATCGCCGTTGCCAAAGTAGCCAAGCGGCGTCGAGCTTGCGTGGCTCACAAAATCCACACCGGCAAGCTGGTGAAGCCGCGTCGTGATGTTCGCGGCGAGCTCGCGCGCCTGGGCGTCGGTCATGCCAAGCTCATTGGCATCCATCGCCAAGTTGATTACGTGATCGGGTTTGAATCCAAAGTCCATGGTCTGTATGGCGCCCAGACTGCGGACGAAGAGTCCCGCGATAACCAGCAGAACCAGCGACCCGGCGATTTGCAGCGCGACCAGTCCATCACGCAGCCAGTGCCGGCCACCTGTGATGCCGCGGCTTCCTTCATGCAGCACCGAATTTACATTCGCTTTGGCCATGCGGAAGGCAGGGACGAGTCCAACAACGATGCCGGCCAGCAGCGCGATGGCGAAGGAGTAGAGAAAGATGCGCCAATCAAACTCAAACAGGAACTGCACAGGAAGATCGGCATGCAGATCGATGTGGCCGAGCGTGTTGCTCGCCGCCATCCCGATGGCGACACCCATGATGCCGCCCAGGAAAGCGAGGGTCACGCTCTCAGTGATCATCTGGGCCATGAGGCGGGAGCGGCGTGCGCCAAGCGCGGTGCGAATGGCCATCTCGCGCTCGCGCACCGTGGCGCGGACCAGTACCAGGTTGGCGACATTGACGCAGGCCAGCAGCAGCACCATCACAGCCAGAGAGAGAAACAGGCCGGCAACGATGAACATGATCTTTGGATTGCCGGGATTGATGCGCAGAGTGGGCTCGGCATAGACCTCGAGGCCGAGTTTCTTTTCGAAGTCAGGGTGCTGCCGCATCAGGTTGGCTGCTACCAGGCTCAACTCCTGATTGGCTTGTTTGAGCGTGACTCCGTCGCGCAGTCGGGCCTGCACAGTGAACATGCGCGTCTGCCAGTTATTGAGCTGTTCGGCAGGCGTGCCGGCACTGGGCAATTCAGACAGCGGCAGGTATGCAGACAAATTGAGGAAGCTCTGGATACCGTGAAATCCCCGCGGCGCCACACCAATAATCGTGAACGGATGGCCATTGACCGTGACCGGCCGCCCTACAACATGCGGGTCGCCACTGAAGGCCTTCATCCAGTAGTCGTAGCCAAGCACGATTACCGGGTCAGCGCCGAGCACTTCGCCTTCGCTGGGCAGGAAGAGGCGCCCGGCGGCCGGTTTGAGTTGCAGACCATCAAAAAAGTTTCCGCTTACATAATTCGTCATGATCCGATCTGGCTTCTGGCCGGGAGTCGCAAGGCCGTCAAGCCCGGTGGCGTAAACAAACACGTCGCTGAACGAGCGACTGGCCTGGGCACGAACCTCCTTGTACTCATTCCACGAGAGCGCCTGTTGCAGCGGACCGTTATTCTCTCGCGGAACAAGAGTCGTGAGCTGGCCGGCATTCGGAACCGGGAGCGGCTTGAGCAGCAGCGAATTGACCAGGCTGAAGATGGCGGTGTTGGCTCCAATGCCCAGCGCCAGGGTCAATACGGCGGTGATGGCGAAGCTCGGCGCCTTCCTGAGCTGGCGGAAAGCGAAGCGAAGATCCTGGAACAGGGCTCCCATGGTGGCCTCCGAAGAGTGGGGATGACGTGCAAAGTGCACGTCGCGCACCAAACGGAGCGGCCAAGGAGGCGTTTCATTTGCAGCAAGATAGGGCTTGTTACTCGCGACTGCCGCGAAAATACTTGTGCGGAATCGAAAGAATTCGTTCGAAATTGAACAATGCGATAAACGGCGCGGGACGAGCTGATTGACGATTCTCAGAGTAGGAACTGAGCGTTACGCAGCGATCAAAAAGCGCCCATCGCGCATAATCTGCTCTTCACCGGCCTCTGACTCAAGCCAGATATTGAAGCCCAGACCGACAACATCGATGTGCGTGCCGCTGCGCCACGGCGCGCCGGTGTGCTCCCCATAAGGGTTGCCGAACGCAATGTGGATGCCGGGAAATTTCTCGTCCTGCAGAATGTTGCCGATGACGCGCTCGACGCCGAGATTGGTGCCGATGGCAAACTCGCCCACGCGATCGGAGTTCTCGTCGGTATGCGTGTAGGCCCAGAAGTCTGCTTCAAGTTGCTTGTTGGTGCTTGAGCAGCTCACGATGCGGTTGCCGGCGATCTCAATGGTGAGCGGCGTCGCCTCAAGCAGCCCATAGCGGGCGCACAACCAATCGCCCACCACGCCATCGACAACAAACCTGCCATTCACTTCGCCGGGCGAAGTGAAGCACTCGCCGCCAGGCAGGTTGCCCCACTTCTCCGCGGAGATAATGCCCGATGTCTTGAACCACTTGTAGCCGGGATTCATGTCCGCAACAATGTCCGTCCCCGCGGCGGTGGTCGCATGAATGCGCGTGGCCTTCTTCACGCGGTCCAGAACCTTTTGCGATAGCCGATCAACAAGGTTGAAGTCGGCGCGCATGCCCTGCACCATAATCTCCGGCGTGATGTTGACCATGTGCGCATGGCGCATGTGGCGGCGATTCACGACATCCGTCATCTGCATGCGCGAGTGCAACTCGTTGGCCTGCACTTGCACCGCAAAGATCGAGACCTGCGAGGTTTCCATGTCGGCCAGCACGCTTGCGGGCATGTCGACAAGCGGCCGCGGGGCAAGATCTTCCAGCACGAAAACATTCCATGGGCAGCCGCGTTCGGCGAGCTGTGCTCCAAGAGCAGCAGCAATTCTTTCCGTCGCTCGATCGGTGATCAGCGTGACTTTTTCCGCGGGGTCGATGCGCAGGCAGGTGGTGACGGCGGATTGCGCGCCCGGAGTAAATTCGGCTGGGTACTCAAGCGAAAGCAAGTGTGCGGCGGATTCAGTCATTCGTGCGAAAAGTCCCTCTGGAATCAGATGCGTATTCCGAGAGGTTACCGGAAAATTCATTGAAATGAAATGAGGAAATGGGACGCAAATCCCGCGGCGATAAGGGGCAGACGTGAAATTTGCCGGGATGTTCCTGAGAGGACGGTAGTTCCAGTAGAGCCAGGTCCCACCTCTTCCGTAACCAGCGGAAAGTGTGGGACCTGTACAGAGGAGGTCGGCAGAGCGGGGAGCCTGCCGAAGCCGGAATTATTCGGCGGGCTTTTCTTCTTCCTTCTTGTCGATGAAGTTGGTGATGGCCTCGGTGCCTTCAAAGCCGGCGATGGCCGCCACACCCTCGGTGATGATGCCTGCGTTTGGATCGAGCTTCTTTACGCCTTCAACGGCGGCGAATGCGCCTGCTGCTTCTTCAAGAATTCCCATGGCACTCTCCTTTGCGGTTTTCTAAATTTTCCTGGTTCGGGGCCCGTCCGGAAGGACGTTTCGAAAGCATACCACCGCGGGGCAGAGGGGCAAAAGCGAAAGCTGAAGCATCTTCTGGCAGCAATCGCGCGATTGGTCTAAGCTGTCGCTAATCGCAGTCAGAATTGGAGGTTTTCCCGGTGCGGTCGCGGTTCGTAATCGGGACCATTGCATATGATCGCAGTCTTCATGATCGTCGCCGTGCTGGGGTTCCTGGTAGTTCGGGCGCAGTTGGCCGCGAATAGAACGTCTCCTTCATTGCTCGATCTCAGTTCTGTGCGCGACGCAATGATTGAGAAACACAAGTGGACGGCTGAGCGTGCAGATGCCGCGGAATCCGAGTACATACGCTTCCTGACGCTACTCCGGATGAAGCCGCGATTCATGCTGGTTCCATGGAACGACTCAGAGGGACGCGATGACCTGGACCAGTTCTGGCACCAGCACATCCTCGATACCGTCAAGTACGCTGCCGACTGCAAGGCCGTGTTCGGGCGCATGATTCATCACAATCCACACGTCCTGCACGGCTCGCAACAAGAGCAGGACGCTGTCGATAAGACACGACGGCTTTACGCCCGTACCTTCAAGGCGGGGCCGTTTGGTGCGGAGGCTAAGTCGGAGGACACCTGGAGCTGTTCCGCGTGTGCCACCGTCGCGGAAGGATCGGCCGATTCTCACTCCGGACACCACGACGGATCAGGAGGCCATGATGGGGGACACAGTGGCGGGTCTGATGGCGGGTCGGGAGGCCACAGTTGCGGCGGCCACGGATGCGGCCATGGTTGCGGTGGCGGCTGCGGCGGGCACTAAAACGCGGAGGGTCGGGACGCGCGGACAAACACTGTTCACTGTCCACTGTTCACTGTCAAAGTCCCGCGGCTGTTTCCTTCGCCATGTAATCGACAACCGCCTTCAGATCGCCCTTGCTCTCTTCAAAAACTCTGAGCTGCCGATCCGCGCCGGTGCCTGTCTCCAGAATCCTGCGCACGCCGTTAATGGCATCGCGGCTGCCCAGTCCATCCACCACCGGATCGATGAGCGACAGATACTCTTCGAGCAGTTCGCGCACGGGAAGCTCCTGCTGGCGGCCAAAGTCGATGAGCTTTCCATCCAGCCCGTACCGAACTGCGCGAAATTTGTTCTCCATCAACAGCGGCCGCGCGTATTGCCTGTAATCCTGATTGGCCTCGTGAAGATTGTAGAGATACACCGCCGTTGCTTGAATCAGCGCTGCGATGGCCACCGTTTCTTCAGCGCGCAAAGGAATATCGCAGGCCCGGACTTCGACCGTATTGAAGAACGGATGCGGGCGGATGTCCCACCAGATTTTTTTGGCGTTATCAATGCAGTTGGTGCGCACCAGCAGGCTGACGTAGTTTTCAAATTCTGAATAGCTTGAGAAGGCGTCCGGAATCCCGGTGCGCGGAAAATTCTCAAACACCTTGGCGCGATAGCCCTTGTAGCCCGTGTTAATGCCCAGCCAGAAAGGCGAGTTTGTGGCCAGCGCCATGATGTGCGGCAGAAAATAGCGGATCGAATTCATGATGCGAATGGCCGCCTCGCGATCCTCGATCCCGACATGCACATGCAGGCCGAAGATCAGATTCGCGCGCGCCACAAGCTGCAGATCCTTGACCACCTGGTGATAGCGCGGGTCGGGATAAATCTCCTGCGTCCGCCAGTCGGCAAATGGATGCGTAGCGCCCGCCACCAGCTCCAGGCCGTGCTCGCGCGCAAGCTTGATCATTTCGCGACGCAGCTCGTAGATGTCTTCGCGCGCCTCGTCAATATTGCGGCAGACGCGCGTGCCCACTTCGACAACCGAGGTATGCATCTCGGCCTTGACGCGCTCCTGCAGGCGAAGCTTACCCTGTGCCAGCATCTCAGTCTGGATGTGGGAACGGAGATCGCGTGTGACCGGATCGATGGTCTGGTATTCCTCTTCAATGCCGAGCGAAAACGACGGGCGCATGGAGTGACCTCGGAGAAGCTTGGCGCAATTGTACGGGACTTCGCTCAGTTCGCCGAAGAGGCAGCAAGGGAAGGAATGGAATTAAGGAACGACAAAATCTCTAAATCTTGTCTTCTCCTTTTATTCGCTTTTCGGATACAATTCGGGAAGAATATGAACCTCTTCTCCCAACTCGCGGCCGAGCCAACCCACGAAGAGATTTTTCCCGGCGCCGTGCTCATGCGCGGTCTGGCTCTCGATCAGGATGTCGAGTTCTTTCGGGCGGTCGAAAGCATCATGGCCGCACGGCCCCTGCACAACACGACAACGGCCGGTGGCTTGCCGATGTCGGTGATGGTGACAGGCTGTGGGACAACAGGCGCCTTTCGCCGCCGCTGGGGCGTGGGGGACACGCATGGTTCAACTCTTTGGCCGCCCATCCCGAAAGTGCTCTTAGATTTTTCGCTTCGATGTGCCGTACGCGCCGGATTTCCCCAGTTCCGCCCCGATGCCTGCCACATCAATCGCTACCAGGCGGGCACCAAACTGGGCATGCATCAGGATCGCCACGAAATCGACCTCACCCAGCCAATCGTGTCGCTTTCCTTCGGTCTTGAGTGCATTTTTCTCTTAGGCGGATTCGAACGGACCGACAAGCCGAAGCGCATGCTGCTCGAGCACGGCGATGTCATCGTGTGGGGTGGTTCGTCGCGGATGCGCTTTCACGGC
Source organism: uncultured Acidobacteriaceae bacterium (assembly GCA_963791505.1). GTDB lineage: Bacteria > Acidobacteriota > Terriglobia > Terriglobales > Acidobacteriaceae > Telmatobacter. The sequence continues at coordinate 122,015 of CAWBSV010000037.1, read as the reverse complement.
GTGTTGCCTGTCAAGCCCGGCGTCCATCCCATGACCGGGCCGTACCGCTATAACCTGACCTTTCGCAAGATCGCGTGAGAGGTTGCCAACCGCGTCTCTTTCACTTCTCGCTGCCCGCCTTTACCTTCTTCGCTGCAGATACCTTCGCGGTGACCGCCTTCTTTTTCGGCGCAGCGCCTCCGCCGAGGAAGGCGGCCCAACGTAACTCCGGCACGTGCGGCGCTGTCTTGGCCTTCGCAATCGCCAGGTCCGCAACCTCGTTGATGATCCAGTCAAAGTTGGCCTGCCCCACCGAATGCAGATCAGCATCCGGCGCGGGGTTCATAAAGTCGATCGCGTAGGGGATTCCGTCTTCGACGGCAAACTCCACCGTATTCAGGTCGTAGCCAAGCGCCTTGCAAAGTTTCAGCGCATCATTTTCCACCCGCTTCAGCAGCTTGGGATCGTAGGCGGGCGGGTTCTGGATATACCGCTCGTGGTGCGGCCTGCGCGGATCGTAGGGCATGATGTGCACGTTCTTCTGCCCCACCACATAGCAGCGGAAATACTCATTAAAGTTGACGGCCTTCTGATACAGCATGCACAGGTCGTGCGACTGATCGTAGGCCTTGAAGAACTCTTCGCGGTTATGGATGTGGTAAACGTCTTTCCATCCGCCGCCGTCGACAGGCTTCATGAAAGCATGCTCGCCCACGTAGGCAAAGACGCTGTCCCAGTTGAGCGGGTACTCAAGATTGCGCATCGAGCGATCGGTCGTGCCCTCAGGGTGTTTCTTGTGCGGCAGGATCACCGTTGGCGGCACGGCCACGCCGAGCTTCTTGGCCAGCGTGTAATTAAAAAACTTGTCGTCAGCCGACCACCAGAAGGGATTGTTGATGATCACCGTCCCATTGATGGCCGCATGCTTGAGGAAGGCGCGGTAAAAAGGAATGTCGTGCGAGATGCGATCGACAATCACCGAATATTTCGGCTTATTGTTCATGTGCACCGCGCCCGTCTCGACAAACTCGGCGGTGATGCCGTCGATCTTGCGGGCGTTGATGTGCTCGACGAGCGCGGGGGGAAAGCTGTTTTCCATGCCGAATAGAATGCCAATCTTTTTCATGAGCGCCTTCACCCTCCTGCGAGTGGAACGGCGGCCGCAACGCAAGGGCGGCCGCACCGTGCGAACAGTGTACGGCAGCCGGGACAAGCGGCGAAGCCCATAGTTGTGGATCGGCCGGGTGTACAGTTTCAGAGGCGATTCTTTAGCCTGACAGCGATTCTTGAAGGTTGCGAGGACGAACAGATGCGCATGCGGTTGATGGCGGTTTTGTTGGTCGGGTTGGCTTGCGCGATAAGCGCACTCGGGCAAGCGAAGAGTGACGGCAATGGGTCTTGTGCCGCTCTGCACCTGGTCCCGGAAGTGCGGGAGTGTACGGACGGAGCATCCATTCCGATCGGACTCGTAGGCGCCCGCGTTTCAATCGAAAAAAGCTCCGAGATTAACAACGTCGAAGGCTCGTTTACAGCGAGCGAACTCGAAGACGCGCTGAAAGCTGAAGGGGTATCGCTGAAGACATCCACACGCACGCCGACCATCACTTTTCTCGAGGCGAGCTCCAACGGGGCTAAGAGTTTTCTTGAGGCGCATGGCCTCAAGTTTGACCCGGCAATGCACGACGAGGGTTACATCATCACCCCGACCGGTGAAAACACGCTGGCCGTGATCGCGGATTCCTCCACCGGCTGGTTTTATGGCGCGCAAACAGTGAAACAGTTGATTCAAGGCAGCGGCAAGGATGCCGTGCTCTACGCGCCCACCATCCGCGACTGGCCGGCTATGGCGCATCGTGGCCTCTCCGACGACTGGTCCCGCGGCCCAATCCCCACCATGGATTTCCTGAAGCGCGAAATCCGCACCCTCGCCGCCTACAAGTACAACATCTTCTCGCCCTACTTCGAGCACACCTTCGCCTATGCAAGTACGCCCATCGCAGCGTTTCCCGGTGCCACCCTGACCCCCGATCAGGCACGCGAGCTGGTCACCTACGCAGCGCAATATCACGTCACCATCATCCCCGAGCAGGAGTCGTTCGGCCATCTGCACAACGTGCTCAAGTTCGAGCAGTATTCGCCGCTCGGCGAAACTCCCCACGGCTCGGTGCTCGCGCCCGGCGATGCCAACACGCTCCCCGTGATCGGCGGGTGGTTTGCTGAACTGGCCAAAGTGTTCCCCGGCCCGTGGGCGCACATCGGCGCGGATGAGACCTTTGATCTCGGGCTCGGCCGCACCCACGATGCCGTCAAAGCGCGCGGTCTGGGCGCTGTGTACCTCGACTACCTCACCCAGATTCACAAGACCCTCGAACCGAACCACAAGCAGCTTCTCTTCTGGGGCGACATCGCGGTCAATTCGCCCGACCTCGTCAAAACCCTGCCCAAAGACATGATCGCCGTGCCGTGGGAGTACGACGCGAAGCCCGACTTCACCAGCATCATCGAACCCTTCACCAGGGCCGGCCTCGAAACCTGGGTCGCGCCCGGCGTCAACAACTGGAGCCGCCTCTACCCCAACAACAACGAAGCTCTCGGCAACATTCGTGCCTTTGTGCGCGACGGGCAGAAACTCGGCTCCAAGGGCATGATCAACACCGTGTGGAACGACGATGGAGAGGGCATCTTCGACGAAGACTGGTTTGGCGTGCTCTTCGGCGCCGCCGCTGCATGGCAGCCCGGCGAGAGCTCCGAGGCAAAGTTCATCGCATCGTACGGGCAGGCATTTCATCGCGACCAGACCGGCAAAATCAGCCAGGCCCAGCAGGCCATCATGGCCGCGCACGCGCTGCTGAAGAAGGCCGGCTTCGACGACGCGCAAGACAGCCTGTTCTGGTCCGATCCGTTTTCGCCCGAAGGGCAAGCGGTCGACGCCAAGCTGCGCCCCGTCGCCAGCGAGCTGCGCCTGGATGCAGAGCGCGCCATCACGCTCGTTGCCGAGGCCCGCGCCGCCGCTCCTCTCGATAATCAGGAAGCGCTCGATGCTCTCGAACTCGGCGCGCGCCGCATCGACTTCGTCGGCCTCAAGTGCCAGGCAGCGGATGAATCAGTCGCGATGTACACCCAGGCCCAGGCCATCGCCGCCGACAAATCGCGCTGGAGCGAAGTCGAAAACCTGCTCGAAAACATCGGCTCGAACAACGGCAAGCTCGAAGATATCCGCGATGGCTACACGCTCTTGCGCGAGGAATACAGGCAGGTCTGGCTGCGCGACAACCGACCCTACTGGCTCGAGAACAATCTCGCCCGCTACAACGTGTCGGCTGAGCTCTGGACCGCGCGCGACGATCGCTGGGACAAACTGATCGACGTCTGGTGGGCCACACACACCTTGCCCACTCCGCAAGATGCGGGTCTGCCCGTGAGTGCAGCTTCTGCGACAAAGTAACGGACGCGTCCAGACTCAGCGTGGGCTGTGTTCGAGAGCAACCGGAGAAAAATCCGCGAACATAAACCCGTCGCGATCGACTACCTCCCCGGCTTCGAGTGCAATCGGGTGGGCAAACATCGGCCCGTCATATACGCAGGTGTGAAACTCGCCGCGCTCGCCGCACGGGTCGATGAAGGCCGGCAAATCGCAAAGCAGGGCAGCATCGAATTCCCGCCCGGCAAAGCTGCCATCGAGTTGCTTCGTATCGACGCACGTCAGCCGCGCCCGCAGGCCGCCCCTGATCATCGCGCGCGCCAGCTCGCCCGTCGGAATCTCCCAAAGAGGAAACAGCGGTTCAATGCCGGTGGGCTCGAGCTGTTTTTCTCGATATGCGCGAACGTCCTGCAAAAACAAATCCCCAAACGCCATCGCGTCCACGTGTTCGTCAACGGCGCGCTGGCACACCTCACTCATGCGTTGCTCATAGATTTCGTTCGAGCAGGGCCACGGGAGCGGTACGATCCACAACGGTAATCCGGCCGCTTCAGCCTGCGCTTCGAGCACCGAAAGCCGCGTCCCATGCATGGCGACGCGCTGAAACTCGCTGTTGAGGGTGGTGACCAGCCCGACCAGTTCGATGTCGCGTTGCTGGCGAAGCATATGCAGCGTCCAGGCGCTGTCTTTTCCGCTGCTCCACGACAAGAGAACCCGCTCCATCCGATGATCATAACCGGCGAACTCGGCATTCAGTCGAATCCAATTCAGCTTTAGTTCAACACCACATCCGCGTGCAGCGGCGTATTCTCGCTCGAGTCGCCCACACGAATCACAAACTTCCCGGGATCAATCGTCCACTTGTGTGCCGCTTCGTCCCAGTAGCTGAAGGCGCGTGCATCCAGGCTCAACGTCACATGTTTCGTTTCGCCAGGAGCGAGGCGGACTTTTTCAAAGCCTTTCAATTCACGTTCCGGACGGCTGGCCTTTGCCGATGGGTCGGAAACATAGAGCTGAGCCACGTCAGCTCCGGGCACCGAGCCAGTATTGGTGACATCGAAGCTGACATTCACCGTCGATCCCGACTGCGCAGTTGCCGGCGCGTCAATCTTCGAAAAGCTGAACGTGGTGTAGCTGAGGCCGAACCCGAACGGAAAGAGCGGATGCTTGCCCGTCGTGGTCCAGTAGCGGTAGCCCACCATCAGCTTGTCGTCGTACTTGATATGCGGGATGACGTACTCGACCTTGCGGCCATCCGTCTCCGTCACATGAAGCACCGTGTCCGCTCCCTTGATGGGGTAGTAATACGGATACGACGGATTGTCTTCCCAACTGCGGTCGAAGCTGACCGGCAGATGCCCCTCGGGATCATGCTTGCCAAACAGAACTTCGGCAACCGCGGTGCCACCTTCCTGTCCTCCGTAATAAAGGTGCAGCAGTGCGGGAACCTTGTTCAGCCATCGGCGCGTATCCATGCCGCCACCGCCGTTGAGCGTGACGATGGCATGCGGGTTGGCTGCGACCGCGGCTTCGATGAGCGCGTCCTGTCCCCAGGGAAGCTGGAAGGTGCGGTCCATGCCTTCGCTCTCCGTGGTGGTGTTGAATCCGACAGCGACGACCACCACATCGGCGGCTGCGGCGTAGGTCTTCACTTCGGGCGTAATCATGTCCGGCTCGTAGATAACGCCTAGACCAAAGCGATTGCCCTGGAAGCCGGGCAGGTAGTCGGCGACAAGGTTGACCGTCTGGCCGGCGCTGAGTTCGAGCGTGCTTGATTCTGGATGCTGTCCTTCAACCTGGACCTGCTCGATCACCTGGTTGCCATCCACGGCAATTTTGTATTTGTCGTTTCCAGCCGCCGCGGCGAGCAGCAGATACTTCCCGGACTTGGGCGCCTTAAATGCGGTGGTGTAGCGAATGCTCCGCGGCGTCTTGTCTTCCGGGCCCCACCAATCGTTCTTATAGTCGGCGATCAGGGGCGGCGTGGTCACGTCGGGCGTGCCTGTGAAGTCCTTGCTGGGATACGTTGCCAGCTTCACCCCGCCCTCCCACTTGGTGCGCCAGAAAATCTCCGGTATCTCCGGCAGGCCGCGGGTATAGAGGATGTGCACGTTTGGGCCGGCGAGGTTCGCAATCCCCGTGACGAGGCTGACCGGCTCAAAAGCCTGCGCCTCTGAAGAACCGCCGCCACCCGTGACGGCCGGCCACGCATTGGGACCAATGACCGCGATGGTCTTCACCTTCGCGGCATCGAGAGGCAGGATACGGCCTTCGTTCTTCAGCAGAGTGATGCTCTCGAGCGCACCTTCCAACGCGACTGGCCGATCGGCAACCGAGTAGGTCGAATCGGCGGCCACAAACTGCGGACGATCCGTGAACCCGTAACGAAGTTCAGTACGAAGGATGCGCAGGATCTTATCGTCGATGGTGGCTTCCTTGACCGTTCCATCTTTAACCGCGGATAGAAGCCCTTTGGCATTCATAAAGCGCGGGCCAGGCATCTCGAGGTCGAGGCCATTGTTGGCGGCACCAACGGAGTCGTAGGTCGCGTCCCAGTCGGACATGAGGATGCCGTTGAAGCCCCAATCGCCCTTGAGCACCTTGAGATTGAGAAACGCATCTTGCGTGGCATGCGAGCCGTTGATCAGGTTGTACGAGTCCATGACCGCATCGATGTGGGCCTTCGTGACAGCCGCCTCGAACGCAGGGAAGTAGATCTCGCGCATGGTGCGTTCATCCACTTCGGAATCGACGTTGTGCCGGTTGTACTCCTGTTCGTTCATCGCATAATGCTTGACGGTCGCAACCACCCCCTGCGACTGAACGCCCTCAATGTACGGGACGACCAACTCCGAATTAAGAAAAGGATCCTCGGAAAGATACTCGAAATTGCGGCCGGAGACCGGCGAACGCGCGATGTTCACGCCCGGTCCGAGCAGGAAGTTGACGCTGCGCGCGCGTGCGTCGCGGCCAAGCGACTCACCCAGCTTGCGGGCGAAGGCCCGGTCCCATGTGGCGGCCAATGCCACGCCGCCTGCGTACGAAGTCGTCGGGCCCCAGGTGCGGACACCCACTGAAGCATCGGACATCTTGAAACGCGGCAGGTCCACCGAGGGCTCCGCGTGCGTGTACATCTCATCCACGCCGCCGATCATCTCGATCTTCTGCTCGAGGGTCAGCTTCTCGAGAATCGAATGAGCCTTGGCCTCGATCGCTGCCGAATCGGGCTGCGGCGCCTGGGCATGCGCGGCAACCTGGAGGAGCGACCCAGCAGCAAGAAAAATCAGCAGAAAGACTGGCAACAAGCGAGGACGCGCGGATGGAACAAAGAACTCGACGGTTTTCATGACGCGGAGAAGGCTAACGCATTGGGCCGCTCGATGTACACCTTTCCTGGGCCTTGGAGGGGGCGATTGTACGGCCACGAAGGATCGCCGGCGAGATTACCTTCGGACGCCATTGTGACTTCAATCACAGCTCCGGGTGAATGGTGTCACTGCTCTCGATTTTTGCAAGGAGCAGACTCGAATTCCAATGGAAGAGATGTTAGCGCCTCCCCGGCGCCTTAAGCGGTCATGAGTCAGGAGGGGTCATGAGTTTTGCAGCGCGGATGAAGACCATCGTGGTGGCAACCGACCTGGAAGGCAAATCAGAGGCCGCAATCGAGTATGCGCGCAGATTGGCCGGAGGCTACGGCGCCCGTATTGTTCTGGCCCACGGAATGGATCCCGTCGAATACGCGGCGGTCGACGCGGTTCCCGGACGAATTCGCCGGGCGCTGACTGAAGAGGCGCGCAAAGCGCTCGACGAGCTCACCATCGACCTGATCCGTGAGGGCATTCCCAGCCACTCTGAGATTCGTCAGGGTGAGGTCGCCCAGATGCTGGTCGATGTTGCCCGGCAATTCGACGCGGGACTGATCGTAATCGGCACCAAAGGCATGCTGGGTGCTGGCGGCGTCATTGTCGGCGCCGTCGCCGAGCAACTGGTGCGCATGGCGCCTTGTCCAGTGCTGGCGGTCGCGGCGGACTGGAACGCCGGCGAATTCAGGCCAACGCCCGGTGGGCCGGTACTGCTGGCCATGGAGCGAAACGAGTCTGCGCGAGCTGCCGCTGAGACGGCGTATTCGTTGGCGGAAGTCTTTCATCGCACCCTGCTCGTCTTGCATGCGCGCGGGCCGGCAGAGGCTTCAGCGTTTCTGAATCCTCCTGAGATCAAGCTTGAGGAGTTCGGGGTTCAGCCCAGCGGGCGTTTCCCGGTCCGCTTTCTGGTCAAGGACGGGTTGCCCGCAGACGCCATTGTCGAGGCGATTGCGCAATTTCAGCCCAGCCTGATGGTGGTGGGCGTCAAGCGCGCCAGTGAAACGCCCGGGCCCCATGGAACGGCATTCGCATTGCTGGCACGCTCGCGGGTTCCAGTTCTCTGTGTTCCGCCGGTGCCGATTCCCAGTCCGGATAAACAGGAGATTTCAATTCCTGTGGAAGCGATTTGAAGGAGCAGTGACGCAAGAGCCTTGAAGAGCGAGAGGATAAAAAGCAACTCGCGCTGAATTTTGAACGCCGTCCTTGATCGCAAAAACGCGAACAAACGGCCGAAGGAGTTCGTCCGTCCCATGACCTACTGCCCGCCCGTCCGCGCAACCGACGGGCGGCCGGAGAGCCTGAACAATCCCAATCACGATTGCTGTGCCGATCCTGCGATCCATTGACCTGAGGGACGTGAGCGACAGCCTGCAAGGATTGAGAAAAGTGGCCTGGTGCCATGAGAAGGGGACCATGCAATCGGAAGGAAGTTACGGACAACTTGAAGGTGTCCGGGCGCGTCCTTTGGCCGAACTGCTGAAGTGTCCACCAGCCGTTGGCAACCTCCTGAATGCTTCAGCGCAGAGCCTCGAAATGGAGGATGGGCGGGTTGTCTTTCGTCAAACGGAAAGCTGCCGAGGCCTTTACGTCATCATCTCCGGCCTCTTCCTGCGCAGGACAGAGCGTCTTGAGGCGCGCCTGACACTGGGACCCGTGCGGGCCGGCGACGTGGTAGAACTGGCGGCTGCCCTTGGAGACGGACGGCATACCTACACCTTGACCGCCCAGGAACCAGGCTCGGTCCTGCTGCTGCCGCTCGAAGACCTGCGGCGCGCATTCGACCTGTTCCCGCCCTTGCGCATGCAGTTGCTCGAAGAACTGGCGCGCGAGGTCTCGCGGGGCTATGGAGCCAGCTTCCACAGCCGGATCGCTTCGGTACGGCGGCGGAACGCCGTGGTGCCGGGGACACATCCCGGCGACTCGCGCTGATCCGATCCCATAAGCTGATTCGAATGCCCAGAATTGAGTATGAGGCGCGATTCAGGTGCGCTATACTACAATCCGATCAGCAGAAAATTTATGGCATCATTCCACTCGCATCACCCTCCGGAAGATTGCATCAATTGCGAGCATCGCCATCTGCGGATGTTCTGCAATCTCACGCCCGAGGCGCTTGCGGGATTACGACGGAATCGGCATCATGATGAGCCATGCGCGCGGCGCCAAGCTGTTCAGCGAGGGCGATGCGGCGCGCAATGTCTTTGTCATCTGCTTTGGCCAGGTCAAAATCTCCTCCACCTCGCGCGACGGCAAGACCATGATCCTCAAAATCGCCGGTCCCGGCGACGTGATGGGCCTGAGTGCGGTGCTGGCCAACGTTCCGCATGAAGTCACTGCGGAGGCCATTGAGCCCTGCCAGGTGAAGACGGTGCGCAAGCAGGAGTTTGTCGATTTCCTCGGCCGCCACGGCATCGCCAGCATGCACGCCGCGCAATCGCTCTCCGGCGAATACCTGACCGTCTTCCACGACGCCAAGCGCCTGGCGCTCTCCGGCTCCGCTGCCGGTCGCCTCGCCCGCCTGCTGCTCGACTGGGGACGCTCCTCGGCCAACGGCAAGCCCGAGATCCGCTTCACCATGGCGCTGACCCACGAGGAGATCGCCAACATGGCAGGCACCTCGCGCGAAACCGTGACCCGGCTGCTGAATCAGTTTCGCCGCGATCAGTGGATCACCATCAAGGGCGCAAGCATGACCATCGTGAAGCCCGACCAGCTGGAACGGCTGACTGCTTAGCTCTCTAGTTGCCTCGTCCCCCACGGTTTCATCGCGCGCCACTCGTTTGAAAATCCCAATTTCGACAAAAGTGCGCCGCACCTGCCGCCTGCAGTTTTCTGAGAATTCTCCGATAAAAAACTTGAGAAGCATGGAATCGAGAGGTTCTCGCGCCAGGGTGCGGTCATGCGTGCGCAATTAGGCGAACGAAACGTCGTCGAAGCCAGCAATCATTTCTGGGAACAGATGCTCGGCATGACGCTGGAGACCCTGGCGCCAACCGAAGTTTGCGCCGTCGCAGGACACATCCGCGGCAGCGTGCAGCTCACCGGAGCCTGGAACGGCCTCGTCGAGGTCCGGCTCGCCGACCGGCTGGCCTATGAAGCCTCCGCCGGCATGTTGATGATGCCGTTGGACGCGGTCGCCGAAGCCGATGTGTTGGACGCGGTTAAAGAGATCGCCAACATGATGGCTGGAAGCATCAAATCGTCCTTGCCCCGTCCCTGCGCCATGTCCTTACCCACATCCCATTTGGAAGGGAACGCCTGGTTCGGCCCTTCAAACGCAGAGGACTCCCTCGCCGTGTCCTTCCGTCATCCCTCCGGCAACCTGCTGATCCGGGTTCTCGAACAGGATTGCCCCGTGCAATTATGCAGTTGAAACCAGGCTTGGCCGGAGAACGGTCGCCTATTCTCCACATGAAGATCTGCCCATGTCCCGTTAGCCAACGGCCAAATCTAGATGCGGATCGAGCGCATTTTGCTGCTCGCCCCTTACCTTTTCTTCCGTTTCTTCATGGAATCTTTATCGAGTGCCTCCGTAGAATGGGTCATGGCAGTCCATCCGCAGTTTTTCCGTCCTTGTAGATCCCAAAAGAAAAAATGATACCCCTGTGCGTTCGTGAGCGCCCGCTCATGTGCAAGTATTGAGCCTTTTTCGGGTGTACCGATGCACAACTAGAACGACAATCACTGGCTGCTTCACCTGACAGCATTCCTTGGAGGATAGGCGTAATGATTTTACGAGCTACTCGAAGTGTCTTCACACCCTTGCTTTTGTCAATGGCGCTCCTGCTGGCGTTGCCCGCTGCCTTTGGCCAGACGTTCCGCGGCGGCATCAACGGCACCGTGACCGATCAATCGGGCGCCGTGGTGCCGAATGCAACGGTAGATGCCGTCGATCCAGCCACCGGCGTTTCCCACAAAACGATCTCCTCAAGCGGCGGAGAGTTCACCTTCCAGGATCTCCCTCTCGGTAAGTACAACATCTCCGTCACGGCCACCGGATTCCAGATTGCCAAAGTCGAACTGGTTCCCGTAACCGCGGGCTCAATCTATACCTTGCCCGTAAAGCTGAGCGTCGCGGCTGCGGCAACAACCGTGGAAGTGGATGCGGCAGCTATTTCGCTGGATACGACATCGACCACGCAGGTGGCCGGCATCGAAGGCGAAACGCTGCAGGACACGCCTTTGAACGGCCGCGATTTCACGCAGTTGATTATTCTGTCGCCCGGCTTCTCCAACAGCGGCGCAGGCGGATACGGTTCCCTCAACGGCACGCGCGCCAACCAGATCAACTGGCAGATCGATGGCATTGACAACAACGACCTCTGGCACAACATTCCGGCCGTTAACCAGGGCGGTGTTTCCGGAATCGCCGGCATCATTCTCCCCATTGATGCGGTCGATCAGTTCTCGGCGCAAACGCAAGCCTCGGCCGAATCGGGCCGTAACCCTGGCGGCAGCGTGAATCTGTCCCTCAAGTCGGGCGGCAATCAACTCCACGGCAGCCTCTACTACTTCAACCGTAACGAATTGTTTGGCGCCACCAACCCGTTCACCGCACCAGTCAAGCAAGAAGTCCGCAACTACAATTACGGCTATTCCGCCGGCGGCCCAATCGTCAAAGACAAGCTCTTCTGGTTTACAACCTATGAGCACGAGCGCTTCACGATCGGCGTTCCCGACCAGGCCACCGAGCCCACCCAGGCATGGCAAGCCGAGGCAAAGGCCGCACTGGCCAATTTCAACATTCCAGTCAACAGCGTCTCCACCGCCCTGCTTGCCACCCTCTGGCCTGCCGCCGCAACAGGCGCTGGCCCCGCCACTGCCGATAACTACACAAGCACCCAGCCAGAGTACGGCTACAGCTATAACGGACTCGCCAAGATCGACTACACCATCAACGATAAGAACAGCCTCACCGCTCACTGGTTTGTCGGCCAGGGCAACCAGGTTGCGCCAGTCGGATCGTCGCTCTACTACTACTACGAAGTAGCGCCCATCCACGTGCAGAACTACGCCATCGTCTACAACCACGTGTTCACGCCCACCATCACCAATCAGGTGCTGGCCGGCGTCAATTACTTCAACCAGGTATTCAACGATGAGAACAACAGCTTCGATGTCGCCTCGCTTGGGCTGGTAACCGGTTCGAATCTTCCCGGTTCACCCAACCTCCAGATCTCCGGCTTCGATGCGACCGGTGAGACGCCTCCCGAGGGACGAAATGACATCACCGGCCACTTGACCGACGATCTTGCCTGGACCATCGGCAAGCACCAGTTCAAGTTTGGCGGGGAGTATCGCCAGGCGCAGTTGGATGAGTTCTACCATCGTCACGCTCTGGGCAGCTTTACCTTCGACGGAACGCAAGGACCCGATCAGAGCAACCCCAGCGATTCATACGACACGGGCGACGCTCGTATCGACGCTCTGGCTGACTTCCTGGCAGGCCGCGTGAAGACTTCGTCCATCGCCCTTGGCGATCCAGATCGCCAGGTGTTCGTCAATACCTTTGACTTCTTCGCTCAGGACTCGTGGCAGCTCACCCCGAAGTTGAACGTCAACTATGGCCTGCGCTGGGATTATGAAGGCCCGCTCCATAACTCCGAGAAGGACCTTTCAGTCTTCCGCCCTGACATCACCCAGCAGAACGACGGCATCGTCTATCAGGGCGCCCAGATCGGCAGTCTCTACGATCCCACCTACCTCAATTTCAGCCCCAGAATCGGCCTTTCGTATCAGTTCACGCCGTCCACCGTCATTCGCGCCGGCTCCGGCCTTTACTTCGATACACCCAACCTGAACCCCTTCCTCGACAACCGTCCCGGCAACGGCGCTCCCAACGGCGTCGAAGGCAACCCGGGAGGTCCGGACCCCGTGGTCACCGCGACCGCAGGCGGATACACAATCCAGTCGGGCGTCGATCCGTTCACTTCCAGTACGCCGTCGAGCAGCCTCTTCTCCATCGCTAAGAACTTTGTCGACTCGCGCAACCTCAATTACAACCTTCAGATCGAGCAGAGCTTCTCTTCAAAAGTAGTCGCGCAGATCGGCTATGTTGGAAGCGAAGGGCGTCACCTGCTCGCCATCCGCGACATCAACCAGGCAGCCCTTTCCACCACCGGCGATGGATTGCGGCCTTACTCCGGCACGTTCCCGAGCGTGACCTTCATCAACGAAATCCAGAGCATCGGAACCTCAAACTACAACGCACTTCAGGCAACGTTCCGCGCCTCAAATTTCCATGGCGTCACCGCGCAGGCCGCTTATACCTGGTCGCACAGCATGGATGAAGTGACTGCCTATCGCGGCGCCTTGCCGCAGGACAGCACCAATTTCAAGGGCGACTACGGTCCAAGCGACTTTGACAACCGCAACATCTTCGTGGCATCGGTCAGCTACCAGGTCCCGGGTTCTTCGCACTGGTCGGCTCTGACCAAGGGCTGGGAACTGAACAGCCTGATGACCTTCCACGGTGGTCTCCCGTTCTCGGTCTACAGCTCATCCGATACCTCGGGAACCAACGACGGCAACCAGCGCGCGGACTTCGTCCCCGGCGTCAATCCCTACGCGGGCTATCGCAAAGGCGGAGTCGGCCTGAATTGGCTGAATCCCGCCGCGTTTGTCGATGCGGCTGCCGGCACCTGGGGCGACACCGGCCGCAACGCCTACGTCGGCCCGGGCTACGGCGATGTGGACTTCTCGGTGTTCAAGAACACGCACATCTGGGAGCGGGTCACTACCCAGTTCCGCGTTGAAATGTTCAACCTCTTCAACCGCACCAACTACGCGCCTCCGCTCGAAGGAAACTTCAACCCGTCCTATACCTACGACAACGGGCTGAACCTCTTCACCACCATCGGCAGTTTCAACGGCGCGCCCGGCATCGGCGCCGGCGAACCCTACAACACGCAGTTCGCCCTGAAGGTAATCTTCTAGAAGCAGTTCACAGTTCTTAGTTCGCAGTTCACAGTGGGTGCCAACTCGCCGTGAACTGCAGCAAAGACCAACAAAGAAAGCCCCTGCCAAAGGCAGGGGCTTTCTTTGCCCGCAATCCGCATGAATCTCGATCGCGCTTAGCGCAGCAAAAACGAGCCCCCATCTCGCGATGGGGGCTCGTCTGCCAAGAACTGTGAACTACGAACTAAGAACTACCTTTACGACATCTGCGGGAACGGCCTGTCCGCCAGCTTCCCCGGCAGCCGCGGAGCCGTGAATCCAGCCGTGTTGGTCGCCATCACTTCTTCAAACGTCTTGCGGAACGTCGCCATCTCATCGCGGGTCCCCACAGTGATGCGGACGTTGGTGGGCCATGCCGGCCAGATGCGGCCGATATAAACGTCCTTTGCCGCCATCGCGCCCAGCACTTCCTTGCCCGGCCGCTTCACATCGAGCATGAAGCAGTTGCTCTCTGAGGGCGTCACGGTGTAGCCCTTGTCGCGCAGCCACGCAATGTTCTCGGTGCGCACATCGCCGATAATCTTCTTGCGCGTCGGGATCAGGTCCTTGTCGATAAGGCTCGCCTTGGCCGCTGCCAGCGCGGTGATGGGCAGCGAGTTCATCCCGTAGGCGTCGTACTTCTTGATCAGATCAGGCCGCCCGATCGCGAACCCCATGCGGATGCCGGCCATGCCGTAGAGCTTCGAGAAGGTGCGCAGAACGATGACGTCTTTGCCTTCCTTCACAAAGTCGAGCGAGCGAGGCGCGTCGCAAAGGTGAATGTACGCTTCATCGATCAGCAGGATCGAGCCCTTGGGCGCGTTGGCCACGGCCCATTCGATGTCCGCGCGCGGCGTGCAAGTGCCGGTCGGATTGTTCGGGTTGCAGATGTAGATGACGCCGGGCGTTGTCGCCGCGCTAATCATGGCCTTGATGTCGTGCTTTGCTTCGCCCTTCGGATCAAGAAGCGGAACCTTCATGACTTCCGCGCCTGAAACGCGCGCGGCCCACATCGGCGCTTCGTAGCCGGGATCCGCAACCACCAGCGGCTTGCTCTTGTCCGTAAACGACAGCACGGTGTAGTGGAGCGGGTCGCTTGAGCCCGCGAAAGCCCTGACGCTCGCCGGATCGAGCCCCTCGATCTTGGCGAAGGTCTCCGCGATGTCAAACTCCATGTCCATCAAATAGCGGCCGCCGCGCGGCACGATGTCGATCATCGCTTTGCGTGCATTCTCAGAGGGGCCGAGCGGGTTCTCGTTCGCGTCGATGTGAATGCCCCGGTTGGGATCGGCGAAGTGAGGCCGTTGCGCCATCGCCAGGTGCGCTTCCGTCAAAATGGGCATGCTGGCCAATGCAGAAGCACCGGCGGCAAAGCGGAAAAAGGACCGGCGAGATAAGCCGCTACAACGAGTGGGGTCAACAGAAGGATTCATTGGCAACGCTCCTTGGATGCAGGTTGGGCAGGACAAACAAGCTTTTATGCGCGTTGATCGCGATGGGAAGAAGGCTTCGTGCGCCAAAGCCAGGAGAAGAGGAACCCATATTCAAAGTTATCGCTGAATGGCCCGGAAAACAAGGGGCAAATGAGGATTTGTGCGCTCGCAGCGCGGCCCGGCAAGACCATCGACTCGCTGCTGCGCGCAAGTGCTTAGGAAGAATCAATCGAGTCGATTGGACGTCCCTGCCAGCGCAAACCCGCGCGTGGTAGACTTCGGCGGAAAACGCTTACCACCCGATCGAGAAGCGAATCAACTCAGCGGCTTTCTCCGATCACTTTATCGCGACTCGGAATCTTCCGTGCCGGCTCACTTGGCACTTGACAAAGAACGTAGTAAAGCCATTTACTCAAGGGCGAACGTCCAAACCAGATCGAAGGGCGCCTCGACTCTTCAGGTGACAGAATGATCGGATTCCTGCCCACCACGCTCGCTGCCGGATTGACATCCTCCGCAGCGAATTTGCTCGCGTTCAGCGCAACCTCGCTCGCCCACCTCGGCGCGCTCGACATCGCCGTCATCGCCATCTACTTCGTGATGGTGATCTGGATTGGCTTTTATCTAAAAGGCCAGGCCAACACCAGCGAAGAATTCTTCATGGCCGGTCGCGAAATGACCGCGTGGATCGCCGGCCTTAGCTTCGTCTCCGCCAATCTCGGCTCGCTCGAGTTGATGGGCTGGGCCGGCTCCTCGTATCAGTACGGCATCCTCGCCGCACACTGGTATTGGATCGGCGCCATCCCGGCCATGCTCTTCCTCGGCATGGTGATGATGCCCTTCTACTACGTCTGCAAAACCCACTCCGTCCCGGGCTATCTCAAACTCCGTTACGGTCAGGGATCGAGCACCGTCGCTGCCGTCTCCTTCGCCTTCATGACCGTGCTGATGAGCGGCGTGAATATGTTTGCGATGGCCGAAGTCATGAAGATCGTCCTCGGCTGGAATCTGAACTTCTCCATCATCGTCAGCTCCCTCGCGGTCGCGGCTTACGTCGCCCTCGGCGGACTGCGCTCCGCAATCTTCAACGAAGTCCTCCAGTTCGTCCTCATCTGGGGCGGCGCCATGCTCGTCCCCATCCTCGGACTCATCGAAACCGGCGGCTGGAGCGGCTTCAAAGCGCGCCTCGCCCAGAACATCGCCACCGGCGCCACTCCCGGCGGGGATTACACCCACATGTGGCGCAGCATGGGCCACTTCGCCGATAACCCCATGGGCATTCACTGGACCGGCATCGTCTTCGGCCTCGGCTTCGCCATCAGCTTCGGCTACTGGACCACCGACTTCCTCGTCGTCCAGCGCGTCCTCGCCGCCAACAGCCTCCGATCCGCGCGCCTCGCGCCGGTCATCGGCTCCTTCTTCAAGATGGCTGTGCCCTTCATCGTCATTCTTCCTGGCCTGCTCGGCCTCGTCGTTCTGCAAAATGCCGATGGCAGCCTCATGCATCTTGTCGGCGAAAATGTTGTCAAAGCAAACCCCGGCGCTGGACTCCACAGCTATAACGAAGTGCTGCCGCTGATGATGGTTCGCTACCTTGGACCCGGTCTGCTCGGCCTCGGCATCACAGCCCTCATCGCCGGATTCATGAGCGGCATGGCCGGCAACGTCAGCGCCTTCACCGCCATCTTCACCTACGACATCTATCAGCCGCACATCGTCAAGAATGCGCGCGACGATCACTATGTTCTCGTCGGACGCATCGTCACCATCGTCGGCGTCATCATCTCCATCGGTGCAGCCTACCTGGTCATGAACGCCGCCGGTATCATGGACTACGTCCAGGCGCTCTTCAGCTTCTTCATCTCTCCGCTGCTCGGCGTCGTTCTCCTCGGCATGTTCTGGAAGCGCGCCACAAAAGCCGGCGGTTTCTGGGGACTGCTCCTCGGCACACTCACCTCCATCTGCCTCTGGGCCTGGGTTAAGGCAGATCCTTCGGCGCTGCGCTACGTCGCCATCTCGCCTGACGCCAAAGACATGGCTGAAAACATGTACCGCGCTCTCTGGTCGGTCATGACTTCAGTCGGCGTCAACGTCATCGTCAGCCTCTTCACCAAGCCCAAGCCGCTCTCTGAGCTCGCCAGCGTTGTCTATGGCGCAACTCCGCTACCCACTGAAGAGCCCGTTCCGTTTTACAAGAGTGAGTGGACCTGGACAGGCATCGCCGTCGTTATCTTCCTCGCCCTCAACATTTACTTCTGGTAAGGAGCTCCTATGCATTCCTCCGGTATCTCCATCTGGTTCTTCATCGGCGTTCTGCTTACCGTGTATGGCGCGTTGATCCTCGGCTATGGGCTCTATGAATTCACCCTGCCGCAAATGGCTGTCGCCAACTACCACGCCTCTGTCTGGTGGGGCGCCATCCTGTTAGTCCTCGGGCTTTTCTACGGCCTGCGTTTCCGACCCGGCCGCGCAAGTTAATTCTTTTCGCAGTAAACAAGGAGCAAGTAAGAAATGACAGCACAACGCACCATGACATTCGGCATTGTTGTCGGCAATCGCGGATTTTTTCCTGATCATCTCGCCAAGACCGGCCGCGAAGAAATCATCTCCGTTCTCGAAGCAGCAGGCGCACGCCCCATCGTTCTCGGCCCTGAGGATTCAAAGTACGGCGCCGTCGAAACCTACACCGAGTCCCAGAAATGCGCGGAACTTTTCAAAAAGCATGCCGAAGAGATCGACGGCATCATCATCACGCTGCCCAACTTCGGCGAAGAGCGCGGCATCGTCGACGCGATCCGTTTATCCGGCCTGAAAGTTCCGGTACTGGTGCAGGCGACGCCCGACCGTTCCGACGCCATGACCATCGCGACTCGCCGCGACAGCTTCTGCGGCAAAATGAGCGCCTGCAACAACCTCATGCAGTACGGCATTCCGTATTCGCTCACCACCCTGCACACTGAGAGCCTCAGCTCGGCAGAATTCAAAGCCGACCTCGAATGGTTCTCGCAGGTCTGTCGCATCGTCAAGGGGCTTAAGAACCTCCGCATCGGCGCCATTGGCGCGCGTCCCACCGCCTTCAATACCGTCCGCTACTCCGAGCGCATCTTCGAGACCAGCGGCATCACCATTGAGACGCTCGACCTCTCTGAAGTCTTCGGCCGGATCAACAAGATGAAGGACAACGACGACGCGGCCCAGGCCAAGCTCGCCGCCATCAAGAGCTACGTCAGCACCACCAGCATCCCCGACGCGGCCCTGCTCAAAATGGCCAAGCTCGGCGCAGTCATCGACGGATGGATGAAGAACTCGCACATCACAATCAGTGCAGTGCAGTGCTGGACGTCGATGGAAGAGTTTTTCGGCGTTGTGCCCTGCACCATCATGAGCATGATGTCGAACGACCTCATCCCCTCGGCTTGCGAAGTCGACGTGCCCGGCACGCTGAGCATGTACATGATGGCCCTCGCCAGCGGCACGCCGTCGGCCCTGCTTGACTGGAACAACAACTACGGCAGCCATCCCGACAAGTGCGTCTGCTTCCACTGCTCCAATCTGCCCAAGCATTTCTTCAAAGAAGTCCGCATGGACTACCAGGAAATCATTGCCGGCACCGTGGGCAAAGAGAACACCTTCGGCACCTGCGTGGGGCGCGTTAAGGCCGGCGCCATGAGCTATGCGCGCTACTCCACAGACGACCGTCGCGGCGTCGTGCGCGGCTATACCGGCTACGGCAAATTCACCGACGATCCGCTCGAAACTTTTGGCGGCGCTGGTGTGGCCGAGATTCCCAAGCTGCAGAAGCTGCTCAAATACATCTGCCGCGAAGGCTTCGAACATCATGTGGCCGCAAACTTCAGCGACGTGTCGAAGTCCGTCCACGAAGCCGCCCGCTACCTCGGCTGGGAGAGCCACTACCACCCCGAACTGGAAGACGAATAAAACAGGGACCAGGGACATAGGGACCAGGGACTGGGCATTGCGCGCAGATCGAAGCACCACGAATGCCTTTGTCCCTATGTCCCCGGTCCCTTCGTCCCTGTCCCGAAGGGACAACCATGAGCAAGCGAATCAGCAAGAAACTCATCGTCCGTGGCGACATCCTGGCCACCGAAGCCGCATGGAACGAAGAGCTGGACGACAAGCACGACAGCCTGGTCGATTTCTTAAAGTCGCAGAAGCTCGCCGGCGTTCTCCTCCGCCGGCATGAAAACATCGCCTGGATCACCGGCGGAGCGGTCGAAACACGCGTACTGACACCCGGCGAAACTGGCGTCGCCGCCATCCTGGTCACCGCCGCCGGCAAGCGCTACTACTTCACCACGGAAAACGAAGCGCCCCGCATGCACGATGAAGAGTTTGGCGCTCTCGACTTTGAGCCCGTGCTTTTTCCCTGGTGGGCCAACGACACCAACGCCGCCGCAGCAAAACTTGCCGGCGGTCCAATTGGATCGGACGCGCCGAGTCAAGGCCAGACAGCCGTTAATCTGTATCCGCTGCGCCGTTCGCTCTCCGAGCCAGAGATCGCGCGCTACCGCTGGCTGGGCGCCGAAACCGCAGAAGCCACAGTCGAAGCTCTCGAGCAGGTCGAGCCCGGCTTGAGCGAATATGACCTCGAAGCCCTTACCGCTGCCGGCCTGCTGCGCCGCGGTATCCTTCCTTCGGTCGCTCTCTACGCGGTTGACGAGCGCATCCTCAAATACAAGCACGCAGTCCCGCGCGGTGCCCGTCTTAAACAGTATGGGATGCTCAATCTCTGCTCGCGCAAATGGGGACTCGCCATCTCGATCACCCGCTTCATCCACTTCGGCGCGCTGCCCGCGGAGTTGGCCGCGCGCTTCGATGCCGCCGCGCAAGTCAATGCCGCACTCCTCACCGCAACCCGCGTGGGCGCCGCCGCCGCCGATCTTTTCCGTGTAGCTCAATCCGCCTACGCCGCAGCCGGTTTCCCCGGCGAGGAGCGCTTTCATCATCAGGGAGGTGCAACCGGCTACGGCGAGCGCGAATGGGTCGCTACGCCCGACGGCACAGAGACCGTCGTCAACAATCAAGCCTTTGCGTGGAACCCCAGTATTCGCGGCGGCAAAGTCGAAGATACAGTCCTGCTCCGCGACGGCGTCATCGAGAACCTGACGGCAACGCCCGATCTACCTTCGCTTGCGGCCAATGTCGACGGCAGCGACTACAAAGCAACAGGCGTGATGATCGGCAAAGGCTGAACTACAGCGATCAGAGATCAGGTGTCAGAGATCAGGGAGCAAGCGATCCCCGTTTATCGAAACGGGTCAGGGTCGTTCCTAATCAGCAAGAATTGTTTCTCGATTCCCTAAGAAGTCTCGAGGATTCGCAGTTCTCCGGCGCCTGACCCCTGGCCCCTGATCCCTGACCCCCACTTTATCGGTTCCATCGTCACGCGTGCCGTCAGCACCACCAGCGAAGCCCACAGCACATCGGCCGCAAGCAAGTGCGCAATCTGCAGCCACACCGGCGCCAGCAAAAATACATCCAGCACGCCCAGCGTGTAAACCACGGCCAGCAGGGCAAGGATCCCCTTCACCATTGCGCGATTGTCCCAGTGTTCCGTACGCCGGGCCGCGTGCACAAGCAACCAGATCAGCAGACCACTGGCCACTACCGCGACCGTCGGATGTGTCCAGCGCCAGCGAACCAGCCACTGGCTTGTCGCCGAAAAATCCTGAGCAAACGCCTGCCCCACCGACGACGCTGGAAAGAGCGTATCGCCCAACGCCGCCAGCGAACCCGTCACGCCCACAATCATCACCACGATCACGGTGGCGATCGCTCCAAAGGGAGCAACGAAGCGAATTTCGCCGCGCAGGTACCCGCTCGCTCGCCCCAGCAAGTGCGCTGTGAGCGTGATCGCCGCCAGCAGCAGCAGTGTATTGGCGAGGTGCAGCGCCAGGTAGGCCGGCCGAATCGGCGATTGGCTCTGCGCCGTCAGCCCAAGCTTCACCAGCAGCGCTCCCAGAATCGCCTCAACCAGCGTGAATGCCACCGATGCGATGGCTGAGGCCCGCGCCAGATGCCCGCGCACGGTCCCCATCCACGTCCATATCAGCAGTCCAACGACAGAGAAGAATGAGAGCCCGCTCGTGATGCGATGCGTGAACTCGATCATCGTATCCACGCGCGCCGAGTGCTGCATCACCGTTCCATTGCACAGCGGCCAATGGTCGCCGCACCCCGCGCCCGAACCGGTCGCGCGCACCAGCGTTCCCCACAAGATCACCGCGATGAAATAGACCAGCACTCCCCAGGAATAGCGGCGCAGCGCTCGTGAAGGCATTTGTTGCGTTGTTGAAGTGAGCGCGGCAGTCGACATGAGAACAGCTCCCAGCGGAACCTTTCAGTGTAGAACAACTTCACAGCTTCCCGGCCCGTTCAAAGACACGCTACGACTTCTCCATCAACCGCACCACATGGTTCACAATGATCAAATCCTCCGCCGGGGGAATGACGCGCACCGCGACCGGCGAATCGTCATGTGAAATGTGAGCCGCCCCGCGCACATTATTCCGATTGGGATCGATCTCAATCCCCAGCGCACCCAGTCCCGCGCAAATCTCCGCGCGGCTGTCGATATCGTTTTCACCAATCCCGCCCGTGAACACCAGCATGTCCAGCCCGTTCAGCTCCGCCACATAACTGCCGATCCACTTCGCAATCGTCCACGTAAATTTGTCCACCGCCAGCCGCGCCTTTGCGTTGCCGTTCTTGATCGCCTCACGCAGATCGCGCATGTCATTCGACAGATCGCTGACGCCGAGCAGTCCGGCCTTCTTGCTGGCCACCGTCTCCAGCTTGTCCGCGGCCTCGCTCGCATTCGTGGTCGTCTCCGCAATCTTCCGCAGGATAAAGAGCAGCACGCCCGGATCAATATCGCCCGTCCGCGTTCCGCTGATGATGCCACCCGTCGGCGTCAAGCCCATCGACGTGTCGAGGCACTCGCCGTTGCGAATCGCAGAGATCGACGCCCCGTTACCAAGATGCGCCACGATCAGCTTCTCCGGCACATTCGGCTTGAGCTGATGAACGATCGACTCGTACGAAATGCCATGCGCACCATAGCGCCGCACGCCCATCGCCGAGTACTCCTCGGGAATCGGCATGTGCTTCGCAACTTCCGGCATAGTGCGATGAAAATACGTGTCCAGGATGACGAAATTCGGCACACCAGGAAACAACCGTAACGCCTCACGCATGATGTAAACAGCGATCGGCGTGTGCAGCGGTGCGAACGCCGTATAGCTCTCCATCTCGTCAATCAACGCCGGCGTAATGATCTGGTTTTCAAGCACCGTCGGGCCGCCCGAAACCATGCGATGGCCAATGGCCACAGGTGCCGGAAAATCCGCAGAGTGCAATGCATCCGCCACCAGCGCGAACGCCACAGCACGAGTCGGCAACGCCGGCGTCTGATCCAAAAGCTTTTTCCCGCTCGCGTCCTTGATCCAGAACGAGCCGAGATCGGTGCCAATGCCGTCGACCGCACCCTCGTGCAGCTTGCGGCGTTCGCCGTTGCCGGCTTCGTACACTGAAAATTTGATAGACGATGAACCACTGTTCAAAACAAGAACAGGAAAAGATGACATGGAAACCCTCTTACATTCCTTGAACGAATTCAATTTGTGAGATTTCCGCGCGCCGTCCGTGTTCGCGGCGCTTGCGGATTGTTTAAGCCTTCGGCCACCGCCAGTTTCTGATCTCGGGCAGGTCTTCGCCATGTTCCGAGACATAAAGTTTGTGGCGTTGAATCTGTTCCGAGTACCACTGCTCCGCCCCATGCGCCTGCCCTGCAAGCCGCGGCACTCTGCGGATCGCATCGAGCGTAAGCTGAAAGCGATCGATATTGTTGAGCACGCACATGTCGAACGGGGTCGTCGTCGTGCCCTCTTCCTTGTAGCCGCGCACATGAATGTTGTCGTGATTGTGGCGCCGATACGTGAGCCGATGAATGACCCACGGATAGCCATGAAACGCAAACACAACCGGCACGCCTACTGGAAACAGCCGATCAAATTCCTCATCCGGCAGCCCGTGCGGATGCTCCGAGGTCGGCTGCAACGACATCAAGTCCACCACGTTCACCACACGAATCCGCAAGTCGGGAACCTTCTCGCGCAGCAGGCACACCGCAGCAAGCGCTTCCATGGTCGGCACATCGCCACAGCACGCCAACACCACTTCCGGATCCTCATCCGAAGCCCACGGCCAGATGCCCAACCCGATCGTGCAATGCGCCACTGCTTCATCCATCGTCAGCCACTGCGGCGCGGGCTGTTTGCCCGCCACAATCAAGTTGATGTAGTTGCGGCTGCGCAAGCAATGGTCCGCCACCGACAACAGCGTGTTCGCATCCGGCGGCAGATAAATGCGCACCACGTCGGCCTTCTTATTCAGCAGGTGATCAATGAACCCCGGATCCTGATGGCTGAAGCCGTTATGATCCTGCCGCCACACCAGCGACGACAGCAGATAATTCAGCGAAGCAATCGGCTTGCGCCACGGAATCTCCCGCGTCGTCTTCAACCACTTCGCGTGCTGGTTGGCCATCGAATCGATAATGTGGATGAACGCTTCGTAGCATGAAAAAAATCCATGCCGACCGGTCAATAGATATCCCTCGAGCCATCCTTCACACATGTGCTCGCTCAGCACTTCCATCACGCGGCCCGTTCGCGAGAGGTCCTCATCCACGGGTAGTGTTTCCGCCTCCCACGTCTTACCGGTTCCCACAATCACATCCTGCAGCCGGTTCGACGCAGTCTCATCCGGACCAAACACGCGGAAATTTTTCTGCGCCTTATTCGCCTCCATCACCGCATGCAGCAGCTTGCCCAAAACTCGTGTTGACTCGGCATCCCCCTGTCCCGGCCCCTCGACCTTCACCGCAAAATCGCGAAAGTTGGGCACCACCAGCGGCACCAGCAACAGTCCGCCATTTGCATGCGCGTTCATGCCCATCCGCAAATTGCCCTTGGGAGCAATCTCTGCGTACTCCTCCCGAAACGCGCCCTTCTCATCGAAGAGCTCTTCCGGCTTATAGCTCCGCATCCACTCTTCAAGCTGGCGCAGATGCTCGGGATTCTGCCGCACTCCATCCAGCGGAACCTGGTGCGCCCGCCACGTCCCCTCCACCGGCTTGCCGTCTACAAACTTCGGCCCCGTCCAGCCTTTCGGGGTCCGCATGATCAGCATCGGCCACGCCGGCCGCTTCGTCGATCCCTCTTCCCGCGCTGCTTTCTGGATGGCCGCAATCCGATCCATCATCGTGTCGAATACCGCCGCTGCCTTCTGATGCATCTCCGCCGGATCATGCCCCTCCAGTGTGAAAGGCTCATACCCGTAGCCGCGCATCAGCTCTTCCAACTCGGCATGCGGAATCCTCGCCAGCACCGTGGGGTTCGCAATCTTGTACCCATTCAAATGCAGCACCGGCAGCACCGCGCCGTCCGTCGCGGGATTGAGAAATTTATTCGAGTGCCAGCTCGTCGCCAGCGGCCCGGTCTCCGCCTCGCCATCCCCCACCACGCACGACACAATCAGGTTCGGATTGTCGAACGCCGCGCCAAACGCGTGCACCAGCGAGTAGCCCAGCTCGCCGCCTTCATGAATCGATCCCGGCGTCTCCGGCGCAACGTGGCTCGGCACTCCGTACGGCCAGCTGAATTGGCGAAACAGCCGCTTGATCCCATCGCGTTTCTGCTCAATATGCGGATAAATCTCCGAGTACGACCCCTCAAGATAGGTGTTCGCCACCAGCCCCGGCCCGCCGTGTCCAGGACCAATCAGATAGATCATGTCCAGGTCGCGCTCGCAAATCAGCCGGTTCCAATGTACGTACAAGAAATTCAGCCCTGGTGTCGTGCCCCAGTGACCAAGCAGCCGCGGCTTGATATCGTCGAGCGTCAAAGGCCGCTCCAGCAGCGGATTGTCCTTCAAATAAATCTGGCCGACCGATAAATAGTTTGCTGCACGCCAATAGGCGTCCATCTTGGCTAATTGTTCCTGGCTGAGGGGTTGATTGCTCGCTTTCGCTTTGCTCACATTGCACCTCGGGGAAAATATGCCGTGCCATCAAGAGCCTAGCAGCCCTTCGTTACAGCTTATGGTGATTCGAGTCACATCGAGATGGGACTCTGAACCACTTTTTGGGACATGCAGCGAAGATCGTGCTCCTAGGGAGCGGGAGGTTTCAGCTTTCCCGAAAACTCCCTTTTGCGCGGCTCTTCGACTCGCAGAAAAGGCATTTCCATCAAACGCTGCGTTGCTATTGCGCCGCAATCTTCAACGGAACCTCAAGCGATCCGATGCGCGCCGCGGTCAAATCATGAACCGCCATGTGCAATCGAACTTCCCCTTCCGGCAAATCGAGCGCCATGCGAACCGGGATTCCGGTCGCAAGGACACGCGCATAGATCTCCGGCTTGAGGCTGAGCTTGAATCCGCGATCGAGGTAATTCACCCGTTGCGCGCCGGCATCGTAGCCCACCAGAACAAACTCGACATTCGCAACACGCGCGCCGGCCTCCGTCTCCTGATAGGCGAGGCCGTTCGCGTCGACGGTGAAGTCGACGATGTAGCGATGAACCGGCCCTTTGAGCGAAGCCGTCATCTCGCCGGCCGGCCCCGTGGGAAGCTTCGACCCGGCAAGGGCTGGGTCGACCGCCGGTAGAATCCGCGCGCGAAAGGGAATCTGCGTCGCCGGCGGCGCGCCCACCAGCGTTGCCGAATTAATGAGGCTGGCCTTGCCCGGATTATGATCGGATGCTTTATCCGGATCAGAAGCATAATACCCACGCCGGTATTCGAGCTTGGCGTCCGCCACCCCCGACTTCACCTGAATGGTGCGGAACTTGCCATCGAACGTGCCCGCGGTGGGAATGTACCCGATCGTGTAGTACTCCGATCCGTTCTGGATGGCTTTGCCGATCGCCTCCTTCAGGCCGTTCGTGTTGATGTATTCCTGGCCGCCCGTCTGCTCGGCGATCTGCTGCATCGTGGCCTGCTCTGCCATCAACTGCTGCATGAACTTCGAGTCGTCGTTGCCGAATGACGGCCTGTTCATCGTGACCTGCTTGCGGGTTCCCTTTCGCCCGCCGTTGCTGGTTGCACTCATCAGGTTGCTCGACGCTGAAGACTTTGAAACATCTGTGGAGGGCAGGGTAAGCAGCCCCCGCGCGTCGACCGGATAAACCGCCACGCGCGCCGCCGAGAGCAGCTCGCTGGTTTGCTGCACGTCGTCTGCATAGCTGCGCATGGCCTCAAAGGGGCTCGCGAGCGAATCGTCAGGATCAAGAGCGATCGGGAAAGAGCCAGAAAACCAGATGAGATTCTTACGCCCCGGAATGACGTTGAGATAGCGGGCCAGTTGCTGCAAAGCTTCCAAAGTCATGGCAACCCGCTGATCAGTTTGATACGCGGTCATGTCGGCGACAAACTGCTGCATATTGGCAAGCGCATCGCTGCTCGCGCCCAAGTTGGCCAGTTCGCCCGTTGCTGAGTCAAGCTCCGTGGCGCCCAGCGGATCGAGCACTACCGAGCTCTGTGGCTTGCCGTTCTCAAAAGCCCGCGTCAGGCGCGCCGGGTCCGTCGTGAACCCTTCAATCATCCGCAGGCGCGATGAGAGCGTGAAGATCGCCAGCGACGTTCCCGGCGGAATCTGCCCCATGAATTGAAGCATCTGCCGCCGCACCTGCATTTGATCGGGCAGCAGAGTGTTGAGCCCATCAAGAAGCACAACGTTGACCGCAGGCGCCTCAGGATAAGCAGGCACGTTCGAGAAAGTGTGCGGCGGCAGAGCCGGTTGCTTGCCCGCACCGGATGGAAGAACTGCGCTGGCCTTGTGCTCATCAAACGAGGTGATCGTCTGCTCGTGGCCATTTTCGAAGATGTGGAATTGATCGCGCCCAAGCCCCTGCAGGGCTTGCCCATGGTTCGTGACCACAACATCCACCAGCACGAGATTTGCGTTGGTGCGCAGAACAGTTGCAGCGGTTGCCGGCACCGATGCAGAACCTGATTGCGAAGAATCGGGCCCGGGTGAACCAGACTTCGACTGGGCCACGCCCGCAGGGACAAGACCCAGAAATCCTAGAAGCGCCAGGCTGAGAATCTGATTGAAAGATAGCATCGAACGATCCTCGTGAAGATTTCCTGATTCCTCGTCCCTTCCGTACCTTCCATCTGCCTTCGTTGGGAAACCGCAACTGAATCAAGGAGAAATAGCTGAACTCCGGTACAAAAAATGCACTGGTGTGCACATCGCCCTTGACAGTGACTTTACAAAATCCTTACAGTTCCATCATCTCGGCGGAGTTTTATTCTGCAGTTCGTCCTTTCTCTTGATTTTGACACGGAGAACGCCGGATCAAGGGGGCAAGCGCGCAATGAATTACTTAATTTGGACTGCGCAAATCGTTCTGGCAGGGGTTTTTCTCTATTCGGGTTTCAGCGATGCCTTCGCTGGCGAGCGTCAAGCCAACGCACCCTACACGCTGGCCAGCCTCCACTGGGTCGGCCTTTCCAAAGGACTGGTTGTGATTCTCGCACTGATCGAGATTTCTGCGGCCATAGGCTTGCTGGTCCCTGCGCGCATCTGGGGACCTGAAGTTCTGCCGCGAGTCGCCGCCGGCGTCCTGGCTCTCGTCACCGCCGGGGCCTGCGTCTATCACGGTCGACGCAAAGAGCACACAGCCCCCATGGTCGCCCTCTTCTTCATCGCCCTTCTGGTAATCGTCGGCCGCTGGCCATAGACCGCGGCTCAAAGTGCGAGAGACCTGCGGGTGCCCCAGAGCCCGCGCTGAGCCTGTCGAAGGGTCCCGATTCTGGGACCTGGGAGTCCACGAACCCCTCCCTACCCCTCAAAAATACCGCTTCAACTTCAAAATCCTCGACTCAAACCCATACCAGAGCACCGTAGCCGCCGCCGTACACGCCACCAGTCGGAACCCCACCACCGCCAGGTTTCCGGCAATCCCATACCGGTCCATCCGCAGATCAAACCACCCAAAATAAATGAACACAGCAATGTGGATCATGTAGAGCCCATAGCTGATCTTGCCGTAAAACGCCAGCGGCCCGCGCCGCAACATAGCATTCACCGGATTCCGCGCCCCCGTCGACGCAATCGCCGCCAGAACCGCCCCCGCAAACGCCAACCCCAGCGCCGAATCAAGAAACGAAGTCCCGCCCGCAATCGTCGCCGTCGCCCAGAACCCAATCACCATCCCTGCAATCCCCAACCAGAACCAGGCGCGCTGGCTGAGCTTCACTGTGTAGAGCCCCAGCGCCAGCAGACTCCCCAACGCAATCCCGTCCAGATGGATCAGCGTGTGTGTCGGCGTGAGCCAATGCAGATTCGCCAACCGAATCAGCGGCGACGCCACCAGCGCCCCCGCCAGCACGCACCCCAGCATCCAAGGCCGCCGCACAAACCGCACCACCGGCGCCCACACAAAGTAGTACTGCTCCTCAATTGCCAGCGACCATGTCTGCCCCAGCGCAGGCGGCAGCGCCAGGTGAAACAGATTCTGCACGAAAAAAATGTAAGCCAGCCAAGGCGCCGTCTTCACCGCTTGCGTAATCGATGGCCCGATAAACCACGGCGCATTCAGGTACACCACCACCAGCACCAGCACGTAAACCGGCCAAATCCGCAGCGCCCGCCGCCCATAAAAATTCCGAAAATAATGCGGCTTGTCCCGCGCCTCAAGCAGAATGCACGTGATCAGAAATCCCGACAGCACAAAGAAGAGATTGACGCCCGCCCATCCCCACAAACTGGGATAGTGCATCCACGTCCCCTCCAGCCGCGGATGGCAGTGATAAATGATGACCGCAAGAACCGCAATCCCCCGCAGCCCCTGCAGTTCCGGGATATAAGCAGGCAGCCATGTTGGGCGTTGGAGGGAAGTCGCGGAATTCAAGCCCGGCGCAGACGAAGGACTCTCAATTGAAGTCGAAACGATCACGAGAAGACCCAGACAAGCCAGGTAAACAAACCGCTCGCGACATTCGTCAAAAAAACTCCAAGGAAGAAACTGAATATGGCAACAACGAGGCGCTTTTGAGGATCCTGGATCTTCCCTAGAAGCCAAATAAGGAATGGGATTCCAAGTAGATCGATAACAAAATAAGGAATGTTGGTCGCCTTGGCAGCGGGATTTAAAACCGAAGACCGCGGATCTCGAAGTGCAACCAGCTTGAATAGGAGCAAGCGATAAAGCACACCGGAAAGGAGAGAGCAGGCCGCAAGGATCCAATGGCGTCGCCACTCAGAACACCAGGCCAAAAAGTAGGATTTATCCCATTCTTCCAGCTGCATAACGCTCATGGTAGTGCTGAGTCATCATGGACCCCTGACCCCTGATCCCTGACAGCTGCCCTCACCCCGCCGCCAGTTGCTTCGCCCTCTCCGTAGCCCGCATCACCGCTTTAATCAGCGTCACCCGCAGCCCGCCCTCTTCCAGTTCCAGAATCCCGTCAATCGTGCATCCCGCCGGCGTGGTCACTTCGTCCTTCAGCAGCGCCGGATGATACCCAGTCTCGAGCACCATCTTCGCCGCGCCATACGTGGTCTGCGCCGCAAGCTGCGTCGCGATATCGCGCGGCAGCCCCACCTTCACGCCCGCCTCCGCCAGCGCTTCAATAATGATGTAGATATAAGCCGGCCCCGACGCTGAAAGCCCCGTCACCGCGTCCATGTGCTTCTCATCCACAATCACCGTGCGCCCCACGGTCTCGAAGATGCGCTGCGCCAGCTCCATTTGCTCGGCTGAAACATAACGCCCCTTGCACAGCGCAGCCACGCCCGCCCCCAGCTTCGAAGGCGTATTCGGCATTGCTCGAATGACAGGAATTTCCATCCCCGCCGCCTCTTCAATCGCCTGCGTCTTCACTGAAGCGGCAAACGACACGATGGTCTTCTTCGGCGTCAGCGCCGGCTTAATGGTCGCAATCAGATCGGGAACCTGAAACGGCTTCACGCCCAGCAGAATGATGTCCGCGAACCTCGCCGCTGCCAGGTTGTCCGTGCTGGCCTCCACGCCCGTCTGCGCACTCAGCGCAATTGCGCGCTCCGCGTGCGCCACCGTTGCGTAAATCTGCTCCGGCGCAAAAAGATTCTGCTTCAAAAACGCCTGCAGAAGAATGCCGCCCATCTTGCCCGTGCCCAGCACCGCCACCCGCACATGCGGCAACTGAGCGGGGATTTCACTGGCCTCTACGACGATCTCAGCCATGGTTTTCCTTGTCTTCAATGAGAGTGTGCTGCACCGACCACCCAAAACGCTATTTGGCCTCGCCTTGTAACAAGGGCACGACTTCAGTCGGGCCGAAAGTCGATTGCTATAAAGCGGGCTTCAGCCCCTGAGGGAAGATTTCAGCGGGCTTGACCTCAATCTTCGAGTTTATCCGCAGCAGGTTTAACCCCAAGCATACTCGAATCGACCCCTCCCAACACCCGCGGGCTTCGGGGCGGGCTGGGGGGAAAAGGGAACACGGAAAGCGCATCATATGGGACGGAAATACGCTTCGACTGCTTAAATTGCCATCGTTTTTGCACGATTTTGTCGGTCTATAAGGCTGCAAATCTTTGAATTTAATAGGCTTATAAGCATACTTCTTCAACCTGGAGACAGATTCACCCAGAATTTGACTGCTTTTAAGCCTACAAAATTGACAAAAGGTCCGCCTGGAATCTGATTTTTCTATTTGGCGGACTGCTGGGCGGAGATCCAGGCGTCGATGCGCTGCTCCAGCACATCGAGCGGCAGCGCGCCGGAGTCGAGCACCTGATCGTGAAACGCGCGGATGTCAAACTTCGCGCCCAGTGCTTTCTTTGCGCGGTCGCGCAGCTCGAGAATCTTCATCTGGCCGGTCTTGTACGCCAAGGCCTGGCTGGGCCACGCAATGTAGCGGTCTACTTCGGCCTGGATACTTGTCTCATCAATGGCCGAGTGGTCGTGGAAGAACTGGACCATTTGGTCGCGGGTCCAGTGTTGGGAGTGGACGCCGGTGTCGACGACCAATCGAATCGCGCGCCAGATATCGCCCTCGAGGCGGCCATAGTCGGAGTAGGGATCCTGATAGAAGCCCACATCTTTGCCCAGCCGCTCTGAATACAGCCCCCATCCCTCCGAATAGGCCGTATAGCCCCCATGCTTGCGGAACTCGGGGACGCCGGTCAGCTCCTGCGCGATGGAGACCTGCAGGTGATGGCCGGGCAGGCCCTCGTGATACGCAATGTCTTCAACCGCATACAAATTGCGGTCTTCAGAGTGATACGTGTCGATGCGCAAGCGCCCCGGCCGGCTGCCATCCGGCGTGCCATGCTCGTAGTAG
This sequence comes from uncultured Acidobacteriaceae bacterium, assembly GCA_963791505.1. Classification (GTDB taxonomy): domain Bacteria; phylum Acidobacteriota; class Terriglobia; order Terriglobales; family Acidobacteriaceae; genus Telmatobacter. Next base: position 90,522 of record CAWBSV010000037.1, on the reverse strand, counting down.
GCCGGCGCCGAGGTCTTCTCCAGGAAGTCGGGCACCGCGGCCACTTCAAACTTCGCCTTGGGCAGGCGGCCAAAGAGCTCCGGCAGCTTGGCCTGCATGGGGCCGAGATAGCTGCGGTATTTATCCAGCAACTCTTCGCGCGTCGCTCCGCGCAGCTTGGGATTGGTCTTCAGGCTGGCACGGAACGAAGCCAGATCGGCAAAGCCAAGCTTCTGGGCGATCACCAGCATCTCGGCCTCGTCGCGCTTCACCTCATCCAATCCGATCTGATGAATCTGCGCGGCGGTCAGGTCGGTGGTGGTGGTGCGGTGAATCAGAAACGCGTAGTACTTGTCGCCGTCGGGGATCGAGCTAATGGCAAGATCGTCGCGGCAGGCAGGAATGTAGCTGACCTCAAGAAAGCGCGCAAAGCGCACATACGCGGGCAGCACTTCTTTGCCGATGGCGTCGAGCATCTCTGTCTTGATGCGCTCCTGTTCCGCCGGCTTGATGTCCGCAGGAAACTTCTTGAGCGGCATGGCCAGCGGCGAGTCCTCGGGCTTCTCGGCGGCCAGCTCCTTCACCTGATCGAGCGCCTTGGCCATCAGAAACTTCACCGGCATGCGATGGTCCTCCATGCCGAGAGTCATGTTGGTGGTCACCTGGTCAAAGGCATTGGGGATCGCATGCAGGCGCGCGATCCAGTCGTCGTAGTCCTTCACGGTGGTAAAGCTGAGCTCGGCCACGAGCTGCGGGTAGTCGGAGTAGATGCCGCCCATCTGGTTCACGGGCATCTCCCATTCTTTGAATCCCGACCCCTCCTGTTGCTGCAGCAGGCGGCGCAGCAGCAGGTCGTAGCTAACCTTCTCCTGATCGCCCAGGCCGGTGGTGTCAATGGCGGCGAGGCGCATCATGAAGGTCTGCCCGCGCGCCAACGCATCGTTGATCGCCCGCACCGACTGGTCGTTGACCTGGTCGTTGTAGCGCTTGTCGCCCAGCTCCGAAGCCATCTCGGGATTGTGCCTGAGAGCGTCCTCCCAATAGTCCTTGAAGATCTCGTCGAGCGCCTTGCGATTGGTCTCGATGGAAGCGGGCGTCGGTGCAGTCGCAGCCGCTGTCTGCGCAGAAAGCGAAGGCGCGGCGAGAGTCAGCAGGAACGCGGAGACAAGCAGCAGGGAAGAGCGATGCAGGTGGGACACAGAGCAACCTCGGAGAAAGCGGTATGCCTTTGAGTCTAGTTCACCGTGGCTGGACCCGGAGTTTGCATCGTATCCTCATATCTTGTTGAAGCACGTTTCAACGAGGTATTCGGTGATTTACCCCCCCCGGGAATCGATGGGCTATTCAACTATGTTGATCATCAGCCCTGAACAGGGTTCCTCAGGATGTCTAGGACCGTACGCTCGGCTTCCAGCACCTCACCCTCGACGACTGCTCTCACGGTTACCTTGTCTGCGAGCGTTCCCTCATAGTCTCCGGCGAGGTAGGTGCCTTTCATGAGTAGTTGCTGTACACCGATGTCTAAGGCGAATATCGGAACCTTGTCGCCTTGAAAAATGATCGACGGGATTCCTTGCGTCTCATTCGAGCGCCGAAAGACGCGATAGGTAGTCTGCGTCTCCCGGCGAATCTCGTCCGCGATCAATCCTGATGAATAGGTAAGGCATGCCTTCGGAATGGACATTGTTACCACGAAGTCTTTGATCTTGCGGTTCGGCGAGACGTTCTCGATCACCGCAGAGACAGTCACCGTTTCTATGTCTCCACTGCGCTGTCCCCGCCTCGTCCGGATGTAGACTCTCGCAAGACCATTTTGCCTCGGCGGCTGGGGTTCCGTGCTGATGATCTTCGCCATGGTCGCCGACAGGTCTCGAGATACCTTGCGACGCAGATCGTGTTCGTCCGAAAAGGGTTTGTAGATAGCCTTTCCCGAGATGGATTGTTCGTAGCTCTTCACCAGTGCCAGTTGCTCGGGATCATGATCGCGTGGCACGCTTCCAGTGCTGAAGTAGAGCATCACTGGCTTGTTTGCCGCGACGAAGCGTTCTATTTCCTCCACGGTGCCAGATTGCGCCGCGCCGGTCGGCTTTCCTAGACGGGACTTGAAAATGCCGATGAGGATATCGGCTCGGTCCACCAATTGGTCGTTGATGACCTGCTGGCCTCGCTCTCCGAACGAAGGCGTGACGTCGATTTCCCAGCGAAGATCGTGGCAGGTGATCGCGGAGTGACTCGAATGCGCCGAACTCCATTCTCGGATGCACTCGGCGACGATTTCGCGCTCGGCGCCTGTATCGGAGGGTGAGGCTATCAATATGTCGTAAGAGATCGACTGTCTTGGCATTCGCCATCAAGTCTATCTCAGGTTTCAAAAGTGAGACCTGGGGCACCTAGAATGGGGCGCACTTATTCCACGCAAGTTATTGATTTTCCGATCTTCATAGGCTCCGCAATCCCGCAAGAAGCCGCCGACTAGCACAACCAGGCACAGAAAGGCTTAGAGGCCCGCGCCGAATTACCAGTTGCGGTAAGGGATTTGCGAAGAGACGGACCTCGACACCCCGAAGGCCTACGCTCTTCAATAACGTCTTGACGGATTCAGTTGCCTCGCTAGGATGAGGACACGGGCCTACTATTACCTTCCAAATTACCCATTCGGTGTGCGAGCGCACTTCTCAGGGTTGTGCGGCAATCTAGCCGCTCAAAACTCAGGCAAACGATCCAGTGCCGATTGTTCGACTGGCGCATCAAGTTTGTATTTTGCAGTTACGCTTCTCACAATCTCTTGGAACCAGGCAGGCGAAGTTGGCGCGATGTAGACCCTTTCAATAAGGTCAGGGAGCTGAATGGAAACTCCGCGCCCCGCCTCTCCGTTGGGAATTCTCATGTCGATCACACTATCCGGTTTTCCATCTGGATCGGCCTTTCTCGGCAATTCCTGCATGACGGCTCGAAGTTCGCGTTCGTGCTCGAAAGACTTACGCTTATGCACAAAAGGATAGAAACTGATCCCCTCAGGCATCCACTCAGTGTCATAGTCGACGTACTTTACAACCCCGATGAATGCCCGACCAGATAGAACTTTCTGCAATCTCGCGAAAGTCGACTGGATCGCCACGGCGTCACTAGTCCTCGCATAAATGCGCCACATTGCATCGGACTCGTTCTGATTCATGTGCCAGCAATTGATGAAGGTCCATTGGCGTACCCATTGCTGGAATGATGACAGACGATCAAACATCGAGGGATCGACGTCCCCATAAACACTTGGCCTGAGGATCCGGTTTGCATGAGAGGTCGCTCCCTCGTATGGATCTCCCAGGAGGTCTGCTCTTGAGAAAAAGAGTGCCGAGCTATCCAGCAATGACAGGTATTTCGACAGGTCCATATATCGCCAGATCTTGACGTCTATGTCTGTTGGCGGGCTAAAAGCCGGGTGATCGGGATTGCATTCCATGTGGTCGTCTGAGAGTCTTTCCTAGCCTAAACCCTTGGACGAGTCGGCTGCGACAGAAACCCGGGGACAGACGGGATGTTCCCACAGCGATTATGGGAAGCCTTCTTCTCTCTTATCGATTGACCACGAACGCCGTCCGGAATGCTCCGTTTATGAGGAGCAATCCAGGTTTCTCCCAACTGCCTTCTTGTGATGCGATGATGAAGAGCATGTTCTATAAACTCCGTGGTATCGACAAGTGGCCATTCGCTACTGCTACGGTCTCTTCTACGGAAATTGTGGGCACTGGTGGCAGAGCCGGGCGAACGATGAACATCTATTTCGAATACAGTGCGCCGTCATCGAGAGAAACGGGAAAGCTCTTTGTTGATGACAATTCATCTCTCTATGGATTGACCCCAGGTGAACAATTTCCGGTCCAGTTCGATGCAAACAGGCCCAGCACCTACTACTGTTCCGAGGCCGAGTCACTTTCCCGGACGATGCGCCGTGGGATCATTTTGATAGGTGTCGCTTTCGTGCTTATTCTGTTTCTGCATGATTTCTTCAGCAAGTCAAAGCGCTAAAAAGTGCCGGTGTAGAAACCGGTGACTAGCGTTCTCCCGCGGCCATTTGGCAGTAACGCGAAGTCGGCTTCTCTTTACGATCAGGCTGTGATATCAGGCGGAGGCGCTCCTCTAGAACTGGTTGCATCAATGCCGTTGGGGTGGCGCGGAATGCCGCAGGGGTTAAAACCCGGCCATTTGTGCGCCTTTTGTGGCCCGGCTCAAGCCGTGCCCTTGTTACAAGACCATGCAACTGGTTCCAGGCGCCGTTCCGATCCTGAGGGCCGTAGTTGTGTCGCCCCTTTGCGCAGGGAAACCGGGGACAGACGGGACGTTCCCACGGCGATTGCTCAGTAATGAAAAGCCGGTCCCTCAGGGGCTGAAGCCCAGTTGATTTTTGCAGGCTTTGCGGCACGACTGAAGTCGTGCCCTGACTCATTTCCTCGCTCACCGTGTGCATCTTGCGGCCCGTGACAAATCACAAATCCGGGGACAGACGGGACGTTCCCCATCCCGTTGAATCAGCCCCCGAATTTCTCGAATCTCTCCGTCTTTTGAGTTGCGTGAGGAGGAAACGGCCTGCGCTTCGAGCTTTCAGTGATAGGCTCAGCAAGCTACGCAAATCGACATGATTCTGTCCGAGAGTGTTTTCCTTATAATTCTGGCTCTTCTTGGGTATCTTGTCGCTCCGGCCATGTTGGTGTGGGGCTGGATGCGGTGGGTCAAGCAGCGACCCCGATCATGGACGATTCCATCGGCGTTGTCGTTCATCGGTTTTGCGCTCGCGTCCCTCTCGGCGCTTTTAGGGCTATGGGTCATCGCCTTTGCGAACAGCGGTCGGCCTGCATACGCGATCAACTACCCGCTCCTCTCCTGGGGTGTTCCAAACGGCGCGGGTTTGTCTCTTGCCGGGCTGGCTTGCTCACTTGTCGGCCTTTGGCGACGAAGCCCTGCGCGGTGGCAGGCTCCTGCAAGTGCAATCGGGATGCTCGCCTTTTGGCTCCTCGTGGCATTCACCTGAAACCTCTTCGCGTAAAGCCCAGTTGATTTTTGCAGGCTTTAATCAAAAGGGCATTTTTCGGGAGGCTGAAGCCTCCCGCTCCCTCCGAGCGCCGAATGACGGGTTTTTCAACCAAGCTGTGAAGTCGTGCCCTGACTCATTTCCTCGCTCACCGTGTGCATCTTGCGGCCCGTGATCAGGCCCAGCGGGCTCCCCGTGCCCAGAGGTCGTGCCCTGACTCATTTCCTCGCTCACCGTGTGCATCGTGCGGCCCGTGCATCAGGCCCAGCGCAGCGTTTGCCTCGCCCCACGGCTTGCTGCGTGGCCTGAGGACGCCTGCGTCCCATCTGGGCGGGGCGGCAAAGTGCAGGCTTCTGCATGGACATCGGGGGGCCTGAGCGGCCGAGGTCGAAATCGGTGATTTTCAGGCTGACATTTTTGGCTTTTTTGTCCGCTTGCAAGCGGACATTTCCAGGCAAACCTATCTCCGAGCCGAAGATGTATGCCTATAAGTGGTTATTATTCATAGGTTTGTAGGCCTATAGGCCGACAAAAACGTGCAAAAACGAGTGAAAAACGATGGCATCGTCGACGGTCGAAAAGTTTTTTTGCGCAGTTTTGCATATTAATTCGCGGAAAGGAGTACATAGGAGAATATCAGTCGAAAAGTGAACAGTGCCCCGTGGACCGCTCAAAGCAACGAGCCGCCCAGGGGCATTCGTGCGCTTTGCGCGCTTTGAAAGGGAGAGAACGATGAACGAGAGGGAGAGGAACCTGGTTCTGAAGAAGCTGGATGCGGAGATGCGTCCTTTTAGAACGGCGGGGAAGAGGAAGGATGCGACGAAGGGGCTGCTGCGGATGGTGCGGCACGCGCTGCATGTCCCCTTGAAGGAGATCGCGGGGCGCATGGGTGTGGCTCGGTCGGTGGTGTTCGCTCTGGAGACGCGGGAGATGACCAACGCGATCACGCTGCGCTCGCTGGAGAGGATGGCGGCGGCGATGGGATGCAAGGTGGTGTACGGGATTGTGCCGCGGGATGGGAAGACGCTGGAGCGGCTGGCGGAGGAGAGGCTGTGGAGGGAGATCCTGAAAGACAGTGGGCAGGGATGAGGGAAGAGGGACTGAGGGAAGAGGGACTGAGGGAATCGGGAAAATAGCGGAGCTGAAGGGAGAGATGGCTGTGGCGGAAATCAGATTGTTGACCGATGACGAGCTGGATGAGCGGAGGACCGAATCCTACTGGAACCACCAGTGGGATCTGGCGATGGAGATGGCGCGGAAGCGGAAGAAGCGCCAGCCGGTGGATGGGGTGGAGAGCCTGCGGCGGGCGGCGGACCGGCGTCTGCGGAAGAACATGAAGAAGCTGGCGGATGCGCTGACGGCGAAGGCGATTGGGGGCGATCTGGGGAGCATGAAGATGCTGGTGGCGCTTGCCGAGGCGAAAAAGGCGGACGAGAAGCCGAAAAATGCGCCGAGCTATGCGCTGTGGCTGGCGGCGCAGCCGGAGTACAAGGAGGAGTGCGAGATGGAGAAGAGGGCGCAAGAGCGGCGCTATAAGCGGAAGGATCTGCTCCCCAAGGAATGGTGGGAGGAGGGGTACGTGGCGCCGGACGTCATGGATGAAGATGCGGGGAACGCAGAGTTGGAAACGGGAAGAGGTGGGGGCGATGAACCGTGAACAAGGACGCGCGTTTTGTGGCGCGACGATCCGAGTTATTCTGAAAAATCTGAAGAGGAGAATCGCACGATGGCCAAGCTTGTGTATGCACTGAACCAGTCACTGGATGGCTACATTGACCACCTGGCATTCAGGCCAAGCGTGGAGCTCTTTCGTCACTTCATCGGGCAGGTGCGCGGCCTGACGGGCATTGTGTATGGTCGCGGCATGTATGAGGTCATGCGCTATTGGGACGAAGACCAGGCGGACTGGACCGCGGACGAGCATGCGTTTGCGGCAGCATGGCGGAGCCGGCCGAAGTGGGTGGTGTCCCGCACGTCGAAGTCAGTCGGGCCCAACTCCACACTTGTTGAGGGTGACATGGAGGCAGCGATCCGTGGGCTGAAGGCGCAGCAGGCCGGGGAGATTGATGTTGCGGGACCGGAGCTGGCAGGAAGCCTGACCAATCTTGGTCTGATCGATGAGTATCGAATCTACCTTCACCCTGTGGTGGTTGGCCGGGGCAAGACTTACTTCACGGGCCCGCGCGCGCCGCTGCACCTGGTTGCGAGCGATCGCATTACCGACGACGTGATTCGGTTGTCGTACGTGCCGGCTTAGTGGGCGAGGATGGATTCGTTGCCGAGGATGCGGTAGAGGGTGGAGCGGCTGATGGCGAGTTGGCGGGCGGCGCGGAGCTTGTTGCCGCGGTTGAGGTCGAGGACGTACTGGACGTGGTGGCGGATGATGGCATCGAGGGAGAGATTCTCGGGGCGTGCGTCGGGGTAGGCGGCGCTCGGGCAGTGCTGAGGCTTCTTGGCGGCGTTGGGCAGGGCGAGGTCTTCGGGGCGAATGACGCCGTGTGAGGCTTCGAGCAGGGCGGTCTTCGAGGACGGAGGCCAGTTCGCGCACGTTGCCGGGCCAGGTGTGCTGCAGCAGGCGGGCGAGGGCGCCGGGGCCGAGGATAACGGGGCGCTGCTGATAGCGGAGAGCAGAGGCGGTCGAGCAGCGATCTGGGCGAGCGGCGGCAATGTCTTCGCGGCGCTGCCGCAGCGGCGGAATGGCGAAGCGGACGGCGGAGAGACGGTAAGCGAGGTCGGGAAGAAGCAGTCCCTGGCCGGCCATCTGGCGCAGCGGGGTTTGCGAGGAGGCAAGCAAGACGGCGCGGCCAGCGGGGCGATCCTGCATGGCCTTGAGGAAGGCAAGCAGGAGGCCTTGTCCGGGAGGGCGAGCAGATCGACGCGATCGAGATAGGTGAAGCCGGCGAGCGTGGCGGGATCGGCGTCATTGACCAGCCACTCGCGCGCGTCGCGGCGCTGAAAGGTGGTCAAGGCAAGAGGCGAGCGGCAGAAAGAGATAGCGGGCCAGGGTCTGCTTGCCGGTGCCGCTTTCGCCTTCAAGGGCGGCAACCTGCACATGCGGAGCGGCCATTTCGGCCTGAACCAGCAATTTGCGCCACGCAGCGCTGATGCCGACTACGTGTGCCTGAGGCGAATCAACCTCAACAAGAGAAAAACCCGAGGGACGACTCTGAAAGTGCGCGACGCTCTGCATGACGGTCAATGGGCTCCCTTGGCTTGAATCGCGACGAACGGCCAATGGTTTGTTTATCGGCGGGGGAGGAAGGGACTTGAATTTCTGGGGGACAGGGAACGAGGGAACAGGGCTGAGGGACTGAGGGACTGAGGGACTCAGGGAATGAGGGACTCAGGAATATGGCAGGCGCAACCCGCTTGCGCACCCGGGCGCGAAGCCTGCAGTGTGTCTCAGCCGGAAGCGATTGTTGTTATTTGCGGAAGCGCTTCGAAGGCTCGTCGGAGAAGATCTGGCCGTCGCGGATATGGATCACGCGATGCGCGTACTCGGCGATGTCGGGCTCGTGGGTGACGAGCACGATGGTGTTGCCCTTGGCGTGCAGTGTGTCGAAGAGCGCCATGATTTCGACGCCGGTTTTGGAGTCGAGGTTGCCGGTGGGCTCGTCGGCGAGGATGATGGAAGGGCGAGTTGACCAGAGCGCGAGCGATGGCAACGCGCTGGCGCTGTCCGCCGGAGAGCTCGTTGGGCTTGTGGTTCATGCGCGATTCCAGGCCAACGTTGGTAAGCGATTCCTTGGCGCGCGCAATGCGCGCGGCAGCGGGGGTGCCGTTGTAGATCAGCGGCAGCTCGACATTGTGCAGGGAAGTGGCGCGGGCCAGCAGGTTGAAGGTCTGAAAGACGAAGCCGATTTCCTTGTTGCGAATGCGGGCGAGCTGATCGTCGTCGAGTTCGCTGACGAGCTGGCCGTTGAGCCAGTATTTGCCCTTGGAGGGCGTATCGAGGCAGCCGATGAGATTCATGAGCGTGGATTTGCCGGAGCCGGACGGGCCCATGATGGCGACGTACTCGTTGTGCTTGATGCGCATGGAGATGCCGCGCAGCGCCTGCACCTGCTGCTCGAGGCCCATGTCGTAGGTGCGCCACAGGTCCTCGACCACGATGACGTCGCTGGTGGGCCTGGCGGCTTGCTGGGTCAGTTCTTCGCTGCCGATGCTTTCAAGAGCCATCCGAATCTCATCCTTTATCCGGCCGCTCGCCGGTCTTCTTCAATCCTGAAGTCGGGCCTTGACCCTGTCCTTCGCGCGTTTCGAGGGGAACATCCCTCAGGGGCTGAAGCCCACCTTTATAGGAGGCCCCTTTCGGCACGACTGAAGTCGTGCCCTGTTACAAAGCCAAGCTTAGAATGACACCCGGTTCTGTGTTGCGTTGTTGAAACCCAGGACACTAGCTGCTGGTGCTGAGTACGACCGGCTTGGCGGTGTCGCGCTTGACGAGCGAACCGTCTTTGAGGGCGCGCAGAGTTTTGAAGGGGCCGGTCACAATTTCCTGTCCTTCACTCAGGCCGGAGAGGACCTCGATATCGGTGGCGCCGGTGATGCCGGTGGTGACGGGAACAAACTTGGCGCGCAGCTTGCCGCTCTTATCCTTATCAAGCACGTAGACGCCCTGCACCGGCTTGCTTTTCACTGCGGGCGCAGACTGGAGGCAGCCTGCACGCCGCCCGGAGCTCTTGGGCTTGTCGTCGTTGGGATCGTGCATGGTGAGGGCCTGGATGGGCAGCGACAGCACGTGATCCTTGTGGGCGGTGGTGATCTTGGCGGTTGTTGAGAGGCCGGGGCGCAGTTCGCTGGTCGGGTTATCGAGGGTGACGACGACCTTGAAGTCCTTGGCTTCTTCAGTGCCGGTGGTGGACTGCGAGGTGGCGACGCCGGTAGAGCGGAGCAGGGCCTGATCGCCGACCAGGGTCACATGCCCTTTAAAGGACTTGCCGGGCAGGGCGTCGACGGTGACTTCGGCGGGCTGGCCCATCTGAATATTGACGATGTCGGTCTCGTCGACCTTGACTTCGGCGGTGACCACGCTCATGTCGGCGATGGTCATGATGGTCGAGCCCTCGGTGTTCTGAATGCCTTCGACCACGGTCTCGCCCTCGCGCAGGGGCTCGTTGGTGACGATGCCGTCGAACGGAGCGACGGCGCTGGTCAGGTCGAGCATGTTCTGGTCGCCCTTTAAGGTGGCGACTGCCGGTGCCGAGGTGTCCGCGGGCAGAGTCGGTCTGCGCCTTGGCCTGATTGAGCTGGGCCACGGCCTGGTTCACGGAGGCGACGTCGGTGTCGTAGGCGGCTTTCTTGGCGTCATAGTCCTGTTTGGCCATGATGCCGTCTTTGTAGAGGTTCTGCGCGCGGTCCCAGTCGAGCTTTTTCTGCTCGAGGTCAGCCTGGGCGTGCTCGACGTTGGCTTCCTGTGTCTTTTCGGCGGCGATGTACGAGGAGATGTCGGTGCGGGCGGCGGCGATGGCGGCTTGCTGGCCGTTTACACTGGCCTCCTGCTGCACGTGCTCGATGGTGCGCGACGGTCTCACCCTTTTTAACGCGTTCGCCCTCTTTCACGTAGAGGTGGGTGATGCGGCCCATGGCGGTTGGCGCCCAGGTTGACATAGTACTTGGCTTTGATCTGGCCGGTTCCACTCACGACAGTGGACAGATCCTGGCGCGCGATCTTGGCGGTAAGAACTTTGGTGTAACCGGATTGCTGCCTATAGATGAATAAAGCCACGAGGCCAGCTGCGACGACTACGGCAAGAGCGATCAAAAGAATCTTTTTCATGTGCGGGTCCGTGCTCCAGGTCTCTCCGATTCAAGTGTACGCAATCTTCGCAGTTTCGGTTCCACGTAGTTGCTGTTTCATGCACCTAGCAAGATCAGGTTTCGTGACAGGGCTCACCGGCTGGAGCGACTTTCGCTTCCAGGGGGAACCAGATTTTGGCCATTGCAGGGCGATTGTGCCATCAGCGGCCGCGGGAATCGAGGTAAAACGATTGCGCTAGTTTTTGGACGGAAAGAACGGGCTTGAGGTCTCAAAAAAACAGGGAACAGGGAACTGGGAACAGGGATCAGGGAACAGGGAGGAACTAGTGATGCGAAGGGGCTGTTGACTGTCCACTGTCCCTGTCCACTGTTCACTGTCCGCGGTGTTCGCAGAGAAATTGGCGATTCTGGTTACCTTAGAGGCCATTTCGCGTCCATTGGGTAGCCAACTCCGCACGGATTGTTGCCCAGCGTCTTTGTGACCCGTAGAATAAAGATCGCAGGAGTTTTGAAGGCCAATGAAGCTTAACGGACGCACCCTGGTTTTTGCCGCATTGAGTTGCGGCCTCGCATCCATCCCGACTTGCCGGTTGAGCGCCCAACAGACGGCGCCCCCGGCCACACCCAGCCAGCCCCAAACCCAGCCCGCCGCATCGCCAGACCAGGATCCGGATCTGCGCAAGCGGGAACGCTCGGACAAGGAAAAGATCGCGGCGAACAAGGCGCTGAAGGGTGAGTTGCACGGGGCCTACAAGACCTGGCTGAACCAGGACGTGGTGTGGATTATCTCCGACGAAGAGGCGCGGGCGTTCAAGAGCCTGAGCAACGACGAGGAGCGGGACGCGTTTATCGAGAACTTCTGGCTGCGGCGCAATCCGAATCCCGATTCGCCGGAGAATGAATTCCGCGAGGAGCACTACCGGCGCATCGCCTACGCCAACGAGCATTTTGCGGCCGGCAAGCCGGGATGGAAGACCGACCGCGGACATATCTATATCTCCTTCGGCAAGCCGGACTCGATCGACTCGCACCCTTCGGGCGGCAGCTACCAGCGGCCGGTGGAAGAAGGCGGCGGCGAGACCTCGACCTTCCCGTTTGAGATCTGGCACTACCGGTATCTGGAGGGCATTGGCGAGAATATCGATCTGGAATTTGTGGATACCTGCCAGTGCGGCGACTATCACTTCACCATCGATCGCGGCGAAAAGGACGCGCTGCTGCACGTTCCCGGCGCCGGCCAGACGCAGTGGGAAGAGATGGGCATGGCCAAGAAGGCCGACCGCTTCAAGGGCGGGTTCGAGAACCTGGGCACCGGGCCGACTTTCGTCGTCGCAGGCTGTCAAAGGAATTTGACCGCATCGAGCTGGCGGCCAAGCTGTTTGCGCCGCCGCCGATCAAGTTCACCGACCTGGACAACTTTATTTCAGAGCACAAGCTGCTGAACGGGCCGCCGTTTCCCATTTGATGTGCGCACCGACTATGTGAAGGTGACGGAGAGCACGGTGCTGGTGCCGATCACGGTTCAAATAAGGAACCGCGATATCACGTTTGTGACCAAGGACAATGTGTCGAAGGGCTTTGTCAACATCCTGATCAAGGTGACGACTCTGACGCACCGGACGGTGCAGAGCGCAGGAAGACACAGTCTCGGTGGAGGAGCCGGCCGAGCTGCTGGAAAAGAAGCTGGACCAGCGGTCCGTTTACTGGAAGGCGCTGCCGCTGCTTGCCCGGCCTTTACCGGTTGGATATCGCCATCAAGGACGTCAACAATCCCGATCACGTGGGAATCTTTGGGCGCAGCCTTGAAGTGCCGACGTACCACGATGAAAAGCTGGCCACCTCGTCGCTGATTCTGGGCGATGAGATGAGGACCGTTTCCTCGCGGGAGATTGGCGAAGGCAACTGCGTGATTGGCAATACGCACATTTGCCCGCGCGTGATCGCCAACGCGGCGACGCCGGTGAATTTCAAGCGCGACCAGGAGCTGAACTTCTGGATGCAGGTTTACAACCTGGGCATCGACGACGCGACCAAGAGCAACCAGGCCACGGTGACCTACCAGATTGTCGACTCCGCGACGAACGCGGTGGTTTTCGAGAAGCAGCTGGAATCAAAGGACTTAGGGGCGCACAGCGATCAATTGACTGTGGAGAAAACTCTGCCGATGGCGGGCCTTCAGCCAGGAAAATACAAGGTGACGATCAAAATAAATGACACAATCTCGAAACAAGAGATTGCGCAATCGGCGCCCTTTGTCGTGGAATAGGAGAAACCCCGCACGCATGGTTACCGGACTCTAGATTCGGAAGCTTGCGCGGGTTCGATTTGGAAGAGTCCATGCCAGGGACGCCGCCAAATCACCAAGAGTGATCATGCGCAGGCTCCATCTCGTTGTTTTCGTCACTGCTGATCGGCCTGGGGAGTGCTTCGTCTCATGGAGCGCAGCCGGGATCGGTTTCCGGTCTTGTGCGCAATTCGTCGGGTGTGCCCCAGATTGGGGCGCTTGGTGCAACTGTTGCGTCCAGACCTGACGATAGTCACCAGTGTCTACACGGGCGCTGACGGCATCTTCACAATCCCCTCGGTTGTGCCGGGCCGCTACGCGCTGAAGGCGATGGGCACGTCGTTCTTGCCGGCGCATGCGCGAAAACGTGCGGGTGCGCAGCAATACTGTTGTCAATCTCACGCTCAATACACTCTATGAAGTGATGCAGTGGCTGCCTTCTGAGCCGCGCACGCCGAATGCGGAGAAGGACGATTGGGCGTGGACGCTGCGCTCGGCAGCGAACCGTCCGCTGCTGCGGTGGCTTGAAGACGGGCCCGCTGGTGGTGGTGTCCGACGGATCGAGCGCCAAGCCGAAGCTGAAGGCGCGCCTGGTTGCGACGGGACAGCAAGGAACGTTTGGCGAGAGCGGCGAGCGGATTTCCGTCCAGATGGAAGAGACGCCGGCGAATAGCCGCGAGCTGCTGGCGAGCGTGGATTTCGATCCGGGCAGTGCAGCGAACATGGAATCGATGCTGGGCTTCCGGCAGGATCTGGGGTTTGCGGGTTCGGTGCAGTCGGTTGCGGCGGTTGCGATCCATCCGGAGATTGAGTCGGGTGAGGGGGATGGTCTCGACGAGGCAGCGGTTCGCTCGTGGGAGTCGATGAATTTTGGCGACGAGTTTGAGGCGGAAGCGGGCTCGACACAGGTGCTGGCGCGCCTGGCCTCCAATCTGCCGGCTTCGAATTCGCCCAACACCGTGGTGTCGGCGCTGCCCTTCGCGTCGGCTGCGTGGCGGAATGGAAATACGGCGATCCGGTATCGCTTGGCGACGCAAATGCCGGCGCTGACGGGCGGGGACGAGTCGCGGGCGCAGACGTGGATGCCGGCCGTCTCCATGCACAACGGCGTGTTGGCCATTGAACATGGCATGCACCAGGAGATTGGCTGGGAACGGAAGACGGAGCGCTCGGATATGTCGGTGCTGGTCTTCGCGGATAAGGTGGACAATCCTGCAATCGAAGCCATGAGCGGAACCGCCGCTGGACCGGGCGCCGGCGCCTGGCTCTACGATGCGCAGAGCGGATTGTTGCATGTGTCGGGGCCGAGTTACTCCTCCGCAGGCATACTGGCGGCTGTGGACACACGGCTGCCGGGCGGCGACATGCTGGGTCTGAGCTATGCGGATGGCGATGCGCTGGCGATGGCGACGGCGGCGCATGCGGCCGCGATGACGCAGATCCAGATGGCCCAGATCATGGCGGCAGTGCGCGCTCGACGGGCACAGACCTATTCGATTTCGCTTTCGGGCACATTGGAAGGCACAGGAACGCACTGGCGGGCCAGTTATCGATGGCAGCCCGAAGACACAGTGACGCCGGTGGCGCCGTTCGCCACCAACGCGGTTGCTCCTTATATGAGCGCGCATCTGCGCCAGCCCATTCATGTGCGCCGCGACGGAACAGCGAGCTTTGAGGCGCTGCTCGATATGCAGAATCTTCTCGCGCAGGGCTACCGGCCTTATCTGCTCAGCGACGGCACGGTGCTGATGTTCGCGCAGGATCAGCGCAGCATCAGCGGCGGGCTTGCTTTTACTTTCTAAATTCCTGCCACTCAAGTCCCGACCAGAATGAAGGCTGTCATTCTGAGCCATTCTTCCACAACCCATGTCATGCCCGCCCGCTTCGCGCGCTGGAAGGACGGCCGTTGCTGTGGTATATTCGTCAAGGGTCGGCAGGAATTTTTGCCTCGATCCGCCCGTCGCAGCAAGCCTCGCTGCACGGTGATAACCCTCCTGGACGCGTAGCTCAACTGGCAGAGCATTCGGCTCTTAACCGACAGGTTGTAGGTTCGATTCCTACCGCGTCCACCAAGAAATCAACTCATTACTTGGCACCGCGCTCTGCTTGCGCTCCGTTGCGCTGAAACGCGACCTGCGCGATCTTGTTGTTGCCATGCTCGCTGCGCTGTACAAAGCGATGTAGACACTCTACCTCCCTTGGGGGTAGGATGTCTACATCGATGAGCGAAAAGGACCAGTATAAGAACCGGATTGAGCTGTTGCAGGGAACACTCGACATGCTCATTTTGCAGACCCTGCAATGGGGACCGCAGCATGGATATGGAATTGTCCACGCTCTACGCTTGCGATCCGGAGACGTGCTCCAGGTGGAGACCGGGTCGCTGTATCCGGCTCTCCATCGATTGGAGCGTCAGGGATGGGTGCAGTCGGAGTGGAAGCAGTCGGAGAGCAAGCAACGAGCCCGCTATTACCGAATCACGGCCAAAGGAAAAAAGCAGTTGGCCTCGGATCTGGGCCGATGGGAGCGAATTGTCGAAGCGATTGGGTCGGTGATGTACGTCAAGCCGGAGGAGAGTGAGTCATGAAGTGGTTCCCGAGCTTCGGTTTTCAGCGGCGCAAGCGCGAATTGCAGGAAGAGATTGAGGCGCACCTGCAGATGGCGATTGCCGATCGAATGGCGCGAGGCGAGACGGCAGACGCGGCGCGACAGGCAGCGACGCGGGAATTTGGAAATATTCCTCTGGTGCAGGAGGTTACGCGCGACATGTGGGGGCAGGCCTGGCTTGAACAACTCGGCCGGGATCTCCGCTACGCGTTACGGCAACTGCGCAAGAGCCCCGGTTTTACGATCACTTCGACGGCAATGCTGGCAGTGGCGATCTGCGCCAACAGCACCGTCTTCAGTTGGATCGACGGCACAATGTTGTGTCCAATTCCTGGCGCACGAGATACGGGCGATCTTGTGAGCCTGCAGCGGGGAGAGCGGAGCTTCTCTCCGACTCCGCCCTTCTCGTATCTCGACTATCGCGATTTGCGCGAGCAGAACCACACCTTTGCCGGAATGCTTGCCTATCATCACGATTGGATCACGCTGACCGGCGGCGCACAGCCACAGCGCGCCTATATCTCGAACGTGTCAGCGAACTATTTCGATGTGCTCGGCATCAAGCCGCTGCTGGGGCGTTTCTTTCTCGCTGAAGAAGAGACGCGTCCCGATGCTGTTCCCAACGTGGTCCTGGGCTATGCGCTTTGGAAGACGCGTTATGCCCAAGACCCGGCCATTGTGGGCAAGACGATCGAGATCGCCCGGCATCCTGTGACCGTGATTGGTGTGGCGCCGGAGGGAGTTGTCGGAGCAATGCCCGGGATCCGTGAAGATCTGTGGGTAACGCTCGATCCCCTCGGGACCGATGTGTGGCGGATGACGCATCGCAGTGGTGCTGCGGTCTGGCTGAACGTAATCGGAAGACTGCGGCCCGGCGTGAGCCGTGGCCACGCAGCCCAGGATCTCGATACCCTGATGCACGGCATTGTGGCGGCGTATCCGGCCGATCATCTGGGCGAGAACCGCATCACGCTCGATCCCATGTGGCGCTCGCCCTTCGGCGCCAACGGATACATGGCGGCGACGTTGCCCATTCTGCTGGCCTTCGCCGCCGTGGTGCTGTTGCTGACCTGCGCAAACGTGGCTACGCTCACGCTGGTGCGCTTTGTATCCCGGCGGCGTGAACTTGCCATCCGCCAGTCGCTCGGGGCGAATCGCATGCAACTGGTGCGGCAGATGGTGCTTGAGGGTGTGCTGCTTTCCATCGTCGCAGGAGCCGTGGCCCTTCTGTTGACATCGTGGACTTCGAAGACATTCGCTTGGTTCTTTCCGGCGAACTCAAACCCCCTCACGCTCAACGGGAGCATGGACCATAAGGTGGTCATCGGGATTGCGGTGTCGTCCCTGTTGGCCGGCTTGCTCTGCGGCGCGCTGCCCGCCTGGCGTTCGTCCCACGCGCCGGCGGTTGAGGTGCTCAAGGCAGAGTCGGCAAGTGTCTCCGGCGGCTCACGCAACCGGAAATTGCTCAACGGGCTGGTGGTGGCGCAAATCGCGCTTACACTTCCTCTGCTGTTGTGCTCCGGGCTCTTCCTGCGAACGCTGCGGAATCTCGCCGCAGCGAACCCCGGCTTTGAGCAGGATCACATTCTCACTGCGACCGTGGGGCTCAATATCGCCGGCTACAGCCACGACGAGGAACAGGTGATCCGTCACAAGATTCTGGATCGCGTGTCGGCATTGCCTGGCGTCGAAGTTGCGTCTCTTACCGACTGGATTCCGATGACCCTGAGCCACAAGGGCGACGACGCGTATCCGGAAGGGTATGTGCCGCACCCGCATGAATCTTTGCAGGTGGTGCATGCCGAGGTGTCCCCGCGGTATTTCGAATCCCTCCAAATACCCATTCTGGAAGGTCGCGAGTTTACGCCGGATGACGATGAAAAGGCCCCCAGGGTACTCATCGTGGATCAGACTGCGGCGAGACGCTACTGGCCAGGGCAGGATCCGCTTGGAAAGAAACTCAGTGTATGGGGCAGCCTTTTCACGGTTGTCGGTGTCGCGAGGAATTCAACCCATACATTCGTGAATGAGGCCCCGGAGCCCATGGTGTATATGAGCTTTTTCCAGGCGGGGTACGAGACCATGGTGCAGGTGAAGACCGAGGGAAATCCGGCCGACCTGGCGCCGGCTGTTGAAAATGCCATCCACCAAATCGATACGCGGCTGCCGGTTTTCGATGTGCGTCCCATGCGCGAGAGTACCCAGATGGCGAGCAGTTTCGCCGTCATCGAAAGCACCCTGGCGGGAACGTTCGCGCTGATTGGGCTGGTTCTTGCAATAACGGGAATCTACGGAGTCGTGGCCTATCGAACCCAGATGCGAACGCAAGAGATCGGAATACGCATGGCGTTAGGTGCTTCCCGTGTGGACGTGCTGCGGCTCGTGCTTGTGCAGGGATTGTGGCTCACCGGCACGGGGGTGGCGCTGGGATTGGCGTTTGCGTTGGGACTCACACGTCTTATCGCCCGGCTGTTGTACGGAATCGGCGCCAACGATCCCCTCACCGTCGTTTCCGTCGCCCTGCTCCTGGGAGCAATGTCATTGCTAGCATGCTACCTTCCCGCACATCGAGCGATGCGCCGAAACCCGGTGACTGCGATTCGCGAACTGTAAGCGGCAACTCGGAATAGGCGCGAATCGAACGGATTCGGAGTATGGCCGGGATTTCGCTTGTCTACTGGGTTTGCCCGCTGTCGTCGCTCACCAGCAAGCTCGACACGTTCACCGGCTCAAAGTCGGCCAGGGTGAGGCTGGTCAGGCAGGACAAGTCGGTGTCGTTCCAGCGCGCGTCCGGCGTGCCAATCAGCCCTCCAGAGATTCCGTTGTCGGCCAGGATGATGCCGTAATTGCGGAAACCCGTGATGATGATCGCCGCCTGCGGGCTTGTGGCGACGCACGACGGGGTCGGCACCGAAGCCTTCAGCCGGTAGACCTCACCGGCTGGCCCGGTATGGGAGCAGCTTGATGGTGGCGCAGACTGCGAAATCAGGCTCTCGGTCGCGAGCGTGCCTCCGCTGCCCTCGCATGTCCCGACTCCCGAGGTTTCCGTAGCCGGCCACACCCAGTAGTTCAGCATGTTGCTCACTGTGAATCGGATGGGATGCTGGACCACTCCGTTGGGCGCGGCGGGCGTGCCGGTTCCGATCACTTCGTCGGCATTCACCAACAGGGGCATCACGGGAAGTCCCGCAGCGTCGCTGGTTCCTTTCCCCTGCGTTGTGAGCGCATTCGAGTTGGCGTCTGACCAGAGCGCATTCGAGCCAACGGTCCATGAAGTGCCGTTGAGTGCCGAATGCCACATCTCATAGAGCGCGGCGTTGTTTCCGCCGCCCGCCTGCACGTAGACGAGGACGTGTAGATCTGAACCCTGGGAGACGGCGGAGTAGGCAGTCTCCTCGATGGGCGCGTAGGGCGGAATGGGGGCGGACGTGAAGTAAGACTGATACTGATTCGTCGTGATGGACACATCCGGCTGGTTGGAAGGGACTGCGATGCCCGGGATGCCGTTGGGGAACGGAGCGTTCGACATGTTTCCGAAGAATGGTTTTACGGTTGAGCTTTGATAGCCGCTATAGATTGGGGCTGCGGGCGAAGTATCCACGGGCAGACCGGTTGTGGCCGCGTCCACCCTGTGGTGAAAGATCGAGGTCGAGGGAAAGATGCTCGACATATACGCGTTGCTGCCGTTGATCGCGAAGGCGATGTCGGCGGATGCTTTTGCGCCGGCTGAATCGGTCACGATGATCTGGGGAATATAGCTGCCTTGTCCGCCGATGATCGGTGCCATGATTTCCCCGGTCGATGCGTTCATCGACATGCCTTCGGGCAGCGTCGGATAGTTGCCGCTTGCGTTGGTCGAAAACGTATAGGGCGGCGTTCCGCCACTCACCGCAAGGGTGCAGCCCACGTAGGCGGTATTCTGCGTTCCGCCGGGGCAGGTGGTGGTCGCGATCGAAATCGATGTGGCTGTGGTTTTGGCAGGGGGTTGCGTTCCGCCTCCACCGATAACACTGGTCCCACCGCAACCGGCAATGCACAATGCGCCGACGAGCGGCAGGGCGAACAGGTTCCTGGGTGCCATATGCGCCTCTAACTCTGAACTGAGCAACAGTAGAAACCATTCGCAATGAGTCTGCAAAGAGCAATTCAACTCTGAGATTGGACTTCTGGGCGAATTGTAGGGAATCCGTTCTTTACCCCAAATTTTGGTTCTATCTGGATTGTTGAGGTGCTTGGCCGATGGCATAATCTCGACATTATGTCAGCCCGCATGGGAAGGAGGCTTCATTGCTAATCGAAGCGTTGGTCTACCCCGTAGTCGCTGCCTTTTGGATTTTTGTTATTTGGGCTTTGTGGACGATTGCTAAGTCGCTCACGAGCATTGCAGAGAGCCTGCAACAGATTGCACGCAACCAGCAGCGTCCTCCTTCGTAGATTTCGGTGGGGATCAATCTTGTCTCGTTTTGCTAAGCTTGCAGCCCTTCTCGATCCGATCAAGAAATCGCGTCAAGCCTCTCCCCGAAAGATAGTTCGCGTCTCCCTCATTCCCAACCCATATCGTTCAGGAACAAACGATCAGCCTTCAGTGTTGAGGCTGGGCGAAGGCGTGCGTTGAGGAAACAAATCGCGTGCGAGGGCAATGCGGGCAAGGGACCAGTCCCGCTTCACAGAACGGGGAGCGATCTCGAGGATCTGCGCGATCTGTTCGACGGACAGGCCTCCGAAGTAGCGCAGCTCGACGACGTGGGCCTGGCGGGGATTTTGGACGGCCAGACGCGTGAGCGCCTCATCGATGGCCACGACTTCATGGATGCGCTCCGGAGAGAGGGCGAGGTCATCTTCCATCTCGACGCGGCGGAGGCCTCCGGCGCGCCGCTCGGCTTTGTGCTGACGCGCATAGTCGACGAGGACCTGGCGCATGACGTGGGCGGCGAGACCGATGAAGTGAGCGCGACTGTTCCAGTCGATGTCCTCACCGGCGAGGCGGAGGTAAGCCTCGTTGATGACCGCGGTGGCCTGGAGGGTATGGTCGGGGCGCTCGCGGCGCATGTAGGCCTGGGCGAGGCGATGCAGCTCAGAGTAAACGAGAGGCAGCAGGCGGCCTGCGGCGGAGGTGTCGCCGTCGTGCATGGCTTTGAGGAGCAGGGTAACTTCACCCGGATTGGATTGCGAGGTGCTCATCCGCTGTGACCGCATGATACAGCGGGGGCCCGTACGGCGGAATCCGCATTCGCGAAAGGGTAGGTGTCATGGTACCGTTCTAACCACGCTGGACTGGAGCACGCTGATGGACAATCAAGAGACGCCTGCTGAGCAGCTTTTCGGAGAAGCCCTGGAGGTCCCGCGCGAGGGACGGAGTGCTTTTCTTGATAAGGCATGCAGCGGTTCGCCGGAGTTGCGACGCGCGGTTGAAGCGTTGCTTGCTGAGAACGACCGGCTCACCGGATTTATGTCTGACTCTCCTCATCCTCAGCCCCGGGCGGAGGCCTGGACTCGAGTTGCCGACGAGAAACGAGAGTCGACCACCGTGGATGCGGCCCCGCACGCGCCCGAGGATGTGGGGGCGGGGGCCGTTCTTGGCCACTACCGGCTGCTCGAGAAGATCGGAGAAGGTGGCATGGGCGAGGTCTGGCTCGCCGAACAAAAAGAACCAGTGCGCCGCCGGGTCGCCCTCAAACTTATTCGGGCGGGGATGAATACGCGCGAAGTGATGGCGCGCTTCGAGTCTGAACGCCAGGCACTGGCGCTGATGGAGCATCCAGCGATCGCCCGGGTGCTCGATGCCGGATCAACCAAGCAGGGAATGCCCTTTTTCGTGATGGAGTATATTGCCGGGGTTCGTATCACGGCCTACTGCGACAACCACAGGCTCAGCACCCGAGAGCGCCTGGAACTGTTTGTGCATGTTTGCGAGGGGGTACAGCACGCTCATCAAAAGGCCATCATCCATCGCGATCTGAAGCCCTCAAATATTCTTGTCACTGAAGTGGATGGCCGCCCGGTGCCGAAGATCATCGATTTTGGCGTAGCCAAGGCGCTGGGGCAGAAGCTCACCGCCGACACCCTGCACACCAACATCGGCGCGCTGATCGGCACCCCGGAATATATGAGCCCTGAGCAGGCGTCGTTCTCGGGCGAGGACATCGACACGCGTTCGGATATCTACTCGTTGGGGATTATCCTCTACGAGCTGCTCGCCGGGACGACGCCGCTGCAGTTGCGCAAAGCGTCTCTGGAGCAGTTTCTGAAGAAGCTGCGCGAGGAGGACGTGCCCAAGCCCAGCACCCGAATCCGGACTCAGGATCCAGAAACGTCGACTGAGACGGCGCGCAAACGCGGGACGGCGCCCGCGATGCTGGTTCGGCAGATCCGCGGCGAGCTGGACGCGATTGCCCTCAAGGCGCTCGAGAAGGAGCGCTCGCGCCGCTACGCCACAGCATCGGATTTCGCCGCCGACATCGGGCGGTATCTGACCAACCAGCCGGTGGTGGCCGTGGCGCCTTCGCTCGCCTACCGTGCACAGAAGTTTGCACGCCGCTACCGGGTTAGCTTGATCACGGCGTCAGCGTTTGTGCTGGTGTTGATCGTTGCCACGGCGGTCAGTATTGTCCAGAGCATTCGCGCCCGTCGCGAAGCAGCCGTCGCCCAGGCCGTGAATGATTTTCTGCAGAACGATCTGCTGGGGCAGGCCAGTGCGTCGTCTCAGGTAGAGGGGGGCGTCAAGCCGGATCCAAATATCACGGTGCGCACGGTCCTTGATCGAGCGGCCCAGAAGATTGACGGCAAGTTTAATCGACAGCCGGAGGTGGAGGTTGCGCTACGCAACACGATGGCCGCGGCGTATATCGATCTCGGTTTGTATCCAGAAGCGCGGAAGCAGTTGGAGCGTGCGCGGGAACTAGGGCGGCAAGCGCTCGGACCCGACAATCCAGCGACGCTGAGCGCGGTGCACGATTTGGGCCTGGTGGCCGATAAGGACGGCCGCTATCCGGAAGCCGAAGTGCTGGACCGTCAGGCGTTGGACGCGCAGCGCCGCGTTCTTGGTCCGAAGAATCTCGAAACGTTGCGAACGATGAACAACCTGGCGACAACCTATATGGATGAAGAGAAATTCGAGGATGCGGAAAAACTCTTCCTGCAGACGTTGGCAATTGAGAACGAGGTGCTGGATCGGGATAACTCCGATCGCGTGGAGACCATGGATAACCTCGCGCTTACATATATCAGTGAGCAGAAGTACGCTCAGGCCGAGACGCTCATGTCAGAGGCGCTGGCGATCGATGAGCGCGTCCTTGGGCCGGATCACCCCGATACGCTGGGGGCCATGAACAACCTTGCGACTGCCTATCTGGACGAGGGGAAATACGCGGACGCGGAAAAGCTTCATGTGCAGGCGCTGGAAGGTTTGAAGCGCGTGCTGGGACCCGACCACCCTGTGACGCTGTCCTCCATGGGGGCTTTGGCGGAGGACTATATGGAGGAAGGAAGATACAAAGAGGCTGAAGCGTTGTACATGCATGTGCTGGAGGTCGCCAGGCGCGTTGCGGGCCAGGATGCTGCCTTCACCGGAACCGTCAGATACGACATAGGATGTCTCAGAGCGCACATGGGAGACAAGAACGCCGCTATTGCTTCGCTGGCCGATGCTGTGGATCATGGGCTCCCCTCCACCGACGCCTTGCGCATGGACTCGGACTCAGATCTGGCTTCGCTGCATGGCGATCCTCGATTCACAGCCCTTGTCGCTCACGCGAAACAAGTGGCGTCTTCGAAGTCCGCTTCGTCCCCACCCTCGAATTAACCCCACCTCTGACATCGATCGAGCAGCCCACGACGAGTACGGCTTGTGTTGTTGGCGACGCCTCTCGATGCAGGTCCACTGAGACAAGAAGCTGAGTCACTCCAGACGTCGGCTTGTTGAGAGCCCAGCGGCCCTCGCAACACCCTGCCAAAATAATTCAATTTTGTTTGCCCCTTTTCCCGCGCCGTAACGCGTTCTCCAGTGAAGGCGGTTTTCAAGGCCGCTTCAACATCTGAGAGGAGAATTGCCATGAATACCCAGAAAATCCAAACCAGTGAGATTGAGACCGTCCTCAAGAACGTTCACCCTAACCGCCGCAAGGTTCTGGCTGCAATGCTCCTTGCCGCCTCAGCCAGCCTTCCTTGCTCTGCCGCTCCGGTGAGTGCATCCGCCAGTGCAGTGGCGCCGGCCGCAGCACAGATGGCAATCAACAGCGTCGCCTCCATCGAGAGCGCCGCGCTTTGGATTGTCAACGAAATCACGAACCTCACCACCCAGGCGACGCCCAGCTACTACAAGATCCATCTCCCTCAATCGTGAGGGCCGCTTCTCCCGAATCTGGTGCAGGCTTTCAACGACTCTGCCCCCGCCACTCTTCACCGCTTCAACAACCAGCGCCGCCGCGCCAATCCCCAAAAATCTGAAAGGAGAATTTCCATGAACACCCAGAAAACCCAATCCAGTGAAATTGAAACCGTCCTCAGAAACGTTCACCCCAACCGCCGCAAGGTTCTGGCTGCAATGATCCTCGCCGCCTCGGCCGGCCTCCCCTGTGCTGCCGCTCCGGTGAATTCATCCACCATGGCGCCGGCAGCAGCACAGGTGGCAATCAACAGCGTCGCATCCGTCGAGGGCGCCGTAGTTTGGATTGTCAACGAGATCACGAACCTCACCACGCAGGCGCAGCCGAGCGCATACAGCAAGATCAAAGTATCCCAACTTTGAAGAACTGCCCAGACCCAACAGGCAGGCGGAGATCATCGCCTGCCGTTGAGCCTTCTGAATTCGACCACAATCCCAAATTCGTTTCAGGAGATCTTCGATGTCCCATCCCAAGTTCAAACCATCCATTGGCCTGGTGCCCGTCGCCAGCGGCTTTCTCGGCTACGACCCGGAACAGGATAAGGTCCACGAATTTCCGCCGCTTGTGGGTCTCACCGCGGAGCTGGCGGATGGCTCACGCACTGAGGAGGAGATCACGTCGTTGCTCGCCGCGCTCTTGCCTGCGGAAAGCAGAGCAGGCCTTTCAGCGTGGTTCGCCGAGGGGTACAGATCGGGACTGCTCGGCGATTGGGAGCCGGCACCGCCCCTGTGGCTTGATGCGGATCAGTTGACCCAGCTTGCACGCAAGCTCAAGAACCGCGGCCGCCCCGAGTTGGCCCTTGAGTGCCAGAAGTGCGCCGCTGAGCAGGCACCCGAGAATGCGGATCTGTGGTTTCGGCTCGGACTCATGGCCCAAATCGCGAAACGGCGGGAAGATTCCGTGGCCGCCTACGAGCGCTACCTCGAACTGAAGCCGGATGACGCCTATACCCGCCATAAGCTGCGCGCGCTGCGTGGCGAGCCTGCCCCGGAGCGCGTCTGCGACGAGGGCGTTGCGCAGGAGTTCGACGGCTTCTCTTCTCACTACGACACGAGTATGCGCGAGAAACTGAAGTACGAAGCCCCGGAGCGCCTGCAGGAAAAGCTCTGGAAGCAAATCGGCTTGGCCAGCGACACGGGCGACGCCCTGAGAGACGGAGCGGCAGGCAACGGCCCGGCAATTCTTGACCTTGGCTGCGGAACGGGATTGAACGGAGTGGGTCTCAGATCGCGCGCCGGCTTTCTGGCCGGAATTGACCTCTCGCCCCGCATGCTCGCACTGGCCAAAGAGCGCGGCATCTACGACCATCTGGAGGAGAGCGAGATCGTGCACTGGCTTGAACATCCGAGGGACAACAATCACGCCCCCGCGCTTTTTGACTTGATTACAGCCTGCGATTGCATGGAGTACTTCGGCGATCTAATGCGCGTGATGCAGGGCGTGGCGTCGCGGCTCTGCCCGGGCGGGCGGTTCGGCTTTACAGTAGAGCGCGGCGAGATTTACCCCCACGCGCTCATGGCGACGGGCCGCTACACGCATCACGAGCGGCACATCCTCGAGGCCGCTGCAGCCTGTGGGCTGGAGGTACAGCTGTTTGAAGAGGGATTTTTGCGCGAGGAGGCTGGCGCGCCGGTGAACGGGCTGTACGCAGTTCTGCATAAGCCGGCAGCGTAAGCGCGATGCCGAAACAGATCGACATCGGGGGCTGGGGGAAGACCTGCTGAAGATACAGGCCTTTCGCTTGCGGAAGACTGGGCTTGAGGCCGGATGCCCATACATGTTAAGGACAATGCATGAACGGGTTGCTTTCGAACGGTCTATCAGCACTTAGCACGTCAGGGAATCGGATTGTCAGCACTTCAAGCGGTGACACGGTGATTTTGCGCGGCGTGAATCGCTCGGGCCTGGAATATTGTGGCCCCGATGAGCAAGGGTTTTTGTCGGGGGCCTCGATCTCAAGGGCGGAGGTCGAATTCATTGTCAAAGAGTGGCATTGCAATGTCATTCGTCTCCCCTTCAACCAGGATTTTGTTCTGCGCGGGCGCATGGGGCGGTCGGGTGAGGAGTATCAGGAAGCAATCGATCAGATCATCTACTGGGCATCGCTGTTTGGCGCTTACACATTGCTTGATTTGCAATGGCTCGACGCTGATCGCATCCATGGCGGGGATCGTAACTTTGTTGCTCCCCTGCCGAACATGGAATCGATCGAGCTCTGGGAGACACTGGCTGGGCGATACAGGGACGAGCCCGCGGTCCTCTATGACTTATTCAACGAGCCGCATGACCGATTGCCCGATGATCCGTATCCGCTGAACCGGGAAGATGGCGCAACGTATCCGCCAGACCAGCGGGCGGTAACGATGAAGGAATGGCAGCCGTGGGCACGAGCGCTCGGGAAGGCAGTGCGCGATGAGAACCCCGATGCGCTGGTGTTTATTGGTGGAACGAACTGGGCCTATGACCTGCGGGGAATGCCGATGGATTTGGAAAATGTTGTTTACTCAACCCATGTTTATCCGAATAAGGGAGAGAAATGGGCGGAGACATTCGGCAATCTTTCCAAGACTGTGCCGGTCTTTGCGGGGGAATTTGGGGGTAGCGAATCGGCGAAGGATGTGGACTTTGTTCGGCGACTCTTGAGTTACATGGAAGGACTGGGGATCGGTTGGGCCGCCTGGAGCTGGTCGAACGAGCCTTTCCTGGTGTCGCGGTATATGCCGACGGCGTTTGGGGAGGCGGTGCGGAGAAGGCTTGCAGGGTCCTCATGATTAAGTTATGCCGCACCCTTGCCGTTTAAGACGAGCAGGTGCAGGAGCATTTCTCGCAGAAGTATTCGCAGCAGCAGAGAAAGAGCGACAGCTTGTCGACTGGTTGGATTTCCCCGCAGCCCGCGCAGGTTTCGACCGCCTCCGGATCGAGGAACGTGTCGGGCGAGGGGCTTACCTGAACCGGCCGTGCCGATCTTAATTCTGCATTCATCGCTGATTCCCCTTTCTGTGGTTTTGCCGAAGCAACTTGCGCTGTAATTCACGCGAGGGACTCTCGAGTGACGACACCCAAGAGGATCTTCAAGGATGAGGGGGAGCCATCCTGCCTCATTCGTTCGAGGTTCTAACTAGGATGCGCAGGCTGCCTATCCTGTTGCCCGAAACTTACCAGCCCATCTGGCGCATGCGCTCGAGAATGAGCTCGGAGTAATGATTCATGCGGTCCGGGCGGCGCTTGAGGGGCGAAGGAAGAATGGCGGCAAGGCGCGAGGCTTGTTGCCGGTCGAGGTTGCGAGCGGGCGTGCGGTAGTAGTAGCGGGAAGCAGCTTCGGCGCCGTATATGCCTGGGCCCCATTCAACAACGTTGAGGTAGAGCTCGAGGATGCGTTGTTTGCCAAGGACGAATTCGGCGACGGGCACCAGCGTGGTTTCCGCGCCCTTGCGAAGGATGGACCGACTGGTTCCGAAGAAGAGATTCTTGACGAGCTGCTGGGTGAGCGTGGAGCCTCCACGAGTGCGGCCGCCTTCGAGGTCGTCTTCAGCGGCGATCTGGATGGCGTGCCAATCGAATCCATGATGCTCATAAAAGCGCGCGTCCTCGGCTGCGATGACGGCGTGCTGGAATTCGGGCGAGATTTCGCGGAGGGGAACGAAGGTGTAGCGGCTCGTGTAGGGCTTGTTATGAATCCATGCCTGGATGCGTCGCTCGACGTGGACCGCGGTGGTGGGCGGGTCGATGAAGCGAAGTGCGATTAGCGTGAACGCAGCCAGAGACCACAAGCCCACGAGAACGATGAGCAGATATCGAACGAAGAAGCGGAGTGTTGGGCGAAAGCGCTTGCGAGGCGCGATGCCGGGTGGTGGGTTGGGATTTGCCGTCACACCTCAGGATACTTGGAGGGGTGCGGGTCGGCAGCAGGTCGCATCTATTCTGGCCGTGGACTGGCGCGATAGGATGGCTTCTATGATCGATGTTTCTTCTTGTTTTGATGGGCGTCGGCGGACGGCCATCGCAGCGTTTGTGCTTCTTGTGTTTGCTCCCTGCGCCTTGATTGGGCAGGGCCAGGCAGCGCCTCCAGTGCAGGCGCCGGCGACCGCGGCTGGGGGACAGGCTAGCCCGTCCGCGTGGGCCAAGCATGTGCGGGATAACGATGCAGAAGCAGCCCTGCCGGACCGAACGGCGATGCTGCGCGGCGCTTACGGGCCCTATCGCGCCAACAATGATCTGCTCTCTTACCAGCTCAACGTTCGTGTGGATCCGGAAAATAAGTCGCTGCGCGGAAAGAATACGATCCGGTTCCGCATGCTGCGCGACGGAACGCGGATTCAAATGGATTTGCAGGAGCCGCTGGCCATCGACAAAATTCTGTTGGGCAGTGCCGAGCTTCATTATGAGCGCGATTCGAGCGCGGTCTTTATCGATTTTCCTGAGACGCTGCATGCGGGGCGCGTCTATTCGATTGACTTCTACTATTCCGGCATTCCAGAAAGCACGGGCCGCTTCGGGGGCATCACCTTCAAGACCGATACGAGCGGACATCCATGGATTAACACGGCCTGCGAGGGAACGGGCGCGAGTGTCTGGTGGCCGAATAAGGATCAATGGCGGGATGAAGTGGAGTGGATGGACATCAATGTCGAGATTCCCAACGCCCTAGTCGATGTCTCCAATGGGAAATTTGTCAGTAAGACCGATCTTGGAGACGGGTATACGCGGTGGGACTGGCACGTGCACTATCCGATTAACAACTACGATGTCTCGTTGAATATCGGAAACTATGTGCACTTCAACGATCAGCTTGGCGCGGTGCCACTTGATTTTTATGTTCTTCCCGAGGATCTGGATAAAGCGAAGATCCAATTCGCGCAGGCGAAAGGGATGCTGGAGGCGTACCAGCATTACTTTGGCGAATATCCCTTTATCAAGGATGGTTACAAGCTGATCGAAGCTCCTTACTCCGGGATGGAACATCAAAGCGCCGTGACTTACGGCAATCTTTTCAAGAATGGCTATCTCGATCATGACTGGACAGGCGTAGGAATCAGCCCGCGATTTGACTTCATCATCATCCACGAGAGCGGGCATGAGTGGTTCGGGAACAGCGTTACGGCGGCTGATCCAGCGGATATGTGGATTCACGAAGGCTGGACCACTTACCTGGAGTCGCTCTATGTCGAGTACCGGTGGGGCAAGAGCGACGCGTTGAAGTATTTGAGCGGCTACCGGCCGAAGGTAAAGAATCTGCGCCCGATCGTCGATGAGCGCGGGGTGAATGCCGAGCCGACGCAGGACCAGTATTTCAAGGGCGCGCTGATGATCAATACCCTGCGCAGCGTTGTCAACGATGACGCAAAGTGGTGGGCGCTGCTGCATGACTTCTATCAGCATTTCAAGTATCAAAACATCATGACGGAAGACGTGGTGGCCTGGTTCAACCAGCATACGGGCATGAATTTGACACCGATTTTCGATCAGTATTTGCGGCGGCGCGCGATTCCGCGCCTGGAACTGCTCTTCGGCGAGGCGCCGGGGATGGTGATGTACAAGTGGCGCGCCGACGAGGATGATTTTGCCATGCCGGTGCGCGTGGGAACGTCGGAGCATTGGCAGATCATCCATCCGACGACGAAGTGGCAGTCGATGAAGACGCCGTTGACTAAAGACGAATTCGGAGTGGCAACGGACCTCTACTACATCGAGGTCAACAAGCAGTAGGAAAGAATTGGTGCCGATGAGACAGGTTCGATCGTGGCGCGAAGTTTTGATCCTGATGTTCCTGCTAATGGCCGGCGGTGCGTTCGCGCGTGCGCAGAATAACTATCAGATGAGTAACTACGAAATCCAGGTTTACGGCTCTGAGACGGTGAGGCCGGGAACGACTTTGCTGCAGTCGCTGGGGAATGTCTCCGGGGACGGTACGGTTCCGCTCGCGATCAATGGGTATTCCAAGGATCAGCTTTACCCAACCGACGATGCATTGCATGAGTCAATTGAGGTGACGCAGGGCATTCGTGATTGGGCGGAGGTTGGATTCTATGTCTTCAACAACGCGCGCAGCGGGGGCGGATGGCAGTGGGTGGGCGACCATATTCGGCCGCGGGTGCGCGTACCAGACCGGTGGCACTGGCCCGTGGGCGTGAGCTTGTCGATGGAGTTCGGCTATCAGCGCCCGCATTACTCGACAGACACATGGACGATGGAACTCAGACCCATTCTCGATAGGCAGTTGGGGCGATGGTATGTGGCGGCGAACCCCGCGCTGGAGCGGTCGTTTCATGGGCAGAGCGTAGCGCAGGGGGTGGCCTTCGATCCAAGTATGAAGGTGAGTTACCGCTTCAATAGGACCGTCTCTGGCGGGATTGAATACTATGGCGGCTATGGAAGCCTGCGCTCTATTTCGACCTTTCATAACCAGCAGCAGCAGTTTTTTCCGGTGATGGACGTGCATGTTTCGCCGGATTGGGATGTCAACGTGGGCGTGGGGATCGGCGTGACGGCAACGACGGATGATTGGATCTGGAAGGCAAATATCGGACGGCGCTTTAACTGGCCTCGATCGCGGGCGGGAAGTTTGTGATCGGCAGTGCTGATCCCCTCAAACCTAGCGGACTTTAGAAGCGGTAGCCGGGCTTTAATTCGCAGCGATAGACAGTCGTTTTTTGTTCGCCGGAGTTGGTCATTGTGCAGGTAGCCCAACTGAGATAGAGATTGGGGCCGAGGGGAAACACCATGGAGGCTCCATCGACTTCGGCGACGATGCTGACGCCTTCCTGAGTGGGCGGCAGAGTGAAGTTGAGGGTGCGTCCAAATTGAACGGGATAGGACAGGCGCACCTTGGACGCGATGGCGGAGTGAAAGACTTCAGCCTCGACAAGGAATGTGGCAGGGTCAGACCAGTCAAGGGCGGAGACGTTGAGGGTCCGGCCTTCATTCTCCAGATCGCTGGTCTCGATGCGGGCGAAGGGGCACGGGCCGGCGATGCAGGAGGCTCGAATATCGCGGAAGACATTGCCCGCGCCTGCATCCAGGGAGATCGACGTGCTTGTTGCTTTCCAGCTGCCGTCTGGAGAACAGGGAAGCTTGTGGTCGCAGGGGACGTTGGCCTTGTTGACGACCTGAAACGTGCGAACGGCGCTGCCGACATTTACTTCGTTCTCTGAGTTTTCGGTGTAGCGGATGCGGATGTTTGAGACTACGGAGAGTTTTTGATTGGTGTTCTCCGTGTCCTGCCGTGGAATGGGCTTAAGCGCAGCGATATGCAACTCTTTATCGGCGCTGCGAAAGCCTGTACGCAGGGTCATGTCGAGCGGTTCGTAGTCGGGATGGCTGAATTTGAGAAGCAGGGTTTGGTCGGGCCAGACTCCGCCCTGGAACCGGAGTTTAAAGTATCCGTTGGCGTCGGATTGGGCGGTGGCGGTGCTGACGCCGTCTGTGGCCGTGACGCTGGCGTCAGCAACGGGGAGCTCTTTGCGCGTATCGTCGTCGCGGCGGATGACGGCGCCCTGGATGGTGATGACGCGCGGACGCCAATGATGATTGTGCAGGATGACGCCGATGATGGCGGCTGCGACACCAGCCGAAACGAGAGACCAGATGACGATCTTTGTCCTGCTCACTTTACGTTCACCTTATAGATGATTGGAAGCAGATGGAGCGCGATATGCTGTACATTATCGCCGTGACGGCCGGGCTTTGTTCTGCATCCAACAGGATGGCGGCACGCGGGACCCTCAAATGGATCTGGACAGGAACGCAGCGGACAGATGAAATGGGAACTCATCCAAAGCATCGATCATCTGCGAAAAGTGGAGTGGTCGCGCCGTGGGCTGTTACGGCAAATGGCTGTTTTATCAGCCGGTTGGCCGCTCTCGCGGGTCAAATCGCTGGCAGGCACAGCGGCTCAGGCGGGGAAGCCTCAACAGGGCAATGAGCAGCATACGCGGCCAGCGGCTCCGCCGGCCCCAACATCACTTTCCGCGCAGGACGATCAATTCCTCGACCAGTTGGAGCGGGCCAATTTTCTCTTTTTCTGGGAGCAGACCAACCCTGAAACCGGGCTGACCAAGGACCGCTCGAACGTTACGGTGAAAGACACGAGCATCGTGGCCAGTATCGCGTCGACGGGCTTCGCGCTTACGGCGCTTTGCATCGGCGAGAAGCGTGGGTTTGTCAGCCGCGCCGATGCGCGATTGCGCGTGATTCAGACACTTTCGTTCTTGTTTAAAAAACTGCCAACGCATCGCGGATTTTTTTATCATTTCGCAAATATCAATACCGGCGAGCGAATTTGGGATTCAGAGGTCTCGTCTGTGGATACGGCGATGCTGTTGTGCGGACTTCTGACCTGCCGTCAGCATTTTGAAGACGAGACGATTTCGGAGCTCGCCACAGCTATTTTCGATCGTGTGGACTGGACGTGGCTGTCGGAGGACACGAGCCTGCTGCCGCATGGATGGACGCCGGAACTCGGCTTTCTGCCATACAAGTGGGAGGACTATAGCGAGTTGATGATGATGTACCTGCTGGGGATGGGGTCCTCATCGCATACACTGCCCAGCGAGGCGTGGTTCGCATGGAAACGGACGATCTTTGAATACGACGGTCTTCGCTACGTGGGGTCGTTCGCGCCGCTGTTTGTTCATCAGTACTCGCAGGCGTGGTTCGATTTCCGCGGAAAGAAGGACCGCTACGCGGATTATTTTGAGAATTCAGTGATCGCGACGGATGTGCATCGCCGGTTTTGCCTGGAGCTGAATGAGCAGTTTCCTGACTACACGAATGCGCTGTGGGGAATCACCGCGTCTGACTCTGAGAAGGGTTACGTCATCTGGGGCGGGCCGCCGGCAATGGGGCCGATTGATGGAACGATCGTGCCTGCGGCGGCAGGCGGGTCGCTGCCGTTTTTGCCTGTCGCCACAATGCGCGTGCTGCGGACGATTCACGATCACTATCCCAAGGCCTGGTGCCGGTATGGGTTTGTGGACGCGTTCAACCCACTGACGAGCTGGTACGACACAGACGTTGTCGGAATCGATACGGGGATCACGATGCTGATGGCGGAGAACGCGCGCACGGGATTTGTCTGGGAGACCTTCATGAAGAATCCCGAGGCGCAGCGCGGTATGGAAACGGCCGGCTTCAAAAAGTATGAAAAGAAGTCGTAGGGCTGATAGGATGGGGCAACGAGTCATCCCCAGGGTAGGGACGGAGACTGGTTTCGGCCGGCTGTGATTCCGATACTGGTTCAGGCCGGGCCTCCGGCGCTTCCGTCCTCGAATTTATCCCGCATTTGACCATCTCGCGGTTCGCAACGAACAACGATGAAGCTGACGCCTGCATCGAAATGAGGTAGGTAAGCTCTTTTTAAACTCAGCCTCTCACCTTTATTTATCGAGTTCCGATGCCAATGAGAGGCAAACCCCAGGTTCCTAAACTGTACGAGCGTTCCCGCCATGAACGAGGCAAAATCGCCCCGCAAAACGGGCGAGCAGTCTGAGCATCCGGAGAAGTCGGTGAGCGCGTGGGCCGATCGGGTTCGCGCTCTTAAGAACGTGCCTCCGGTTTTGCATTTTGTGTGGGAGTCCGGACCCGCGGTCGTGTTCTGGAACATTGTGCTGCGGATCGTGGTCGCGTTTTTGCCGGTCGGGATCGGGGTCATCGGGCGGTTCATCATCGATGGCGTGAATCGGCTGACGATGCATCGTCCGCTGCCAGCGAATTTCTGGTGGCTGGTGGGCGCGGAGATGGCGCTTGCGGTGATGATGGGCATTCTCTCCCGGTCGATTGACTACTTCGACCAGTTGCTCGCCGATCGCTACACCCATCATGTCAGCGTCGAAGTGATGCGCAAAGCGGCAGCGCTCGATGTGACCGTATACGAAGATCCGGTTTTCTATGATCGGCTCGAGCGGGCGCGTGTGCAGGCGACGGATCGGCTGGCGATGATTCAGCAGATGGGGCGGCTGATTCAGCAGACAGTGACTGCAATTGCGTTTTCTGCTGTGCTGGTTCTGTATTCTCCTTTACTGCTTTTGCTGCTGATTGCGGGGATTATTCCTGCGTTTCTTGGGGAAAGCCATTTTGCCTTTTTGACGTATGCCAAGAACTTCAGGCAGACGCCGTTGCGCAGGCAGATGGACTATCTGCGCCAGGTTGGCGGCAGCAAGGAAGCAGCCAAGGAGCTGAAGCTGTTCAATCTCAGCCACTATCTCACGGAGCGCTTCGCGGGGTTGTCTCATTCGATCTACGTAGAAAACGTTGCGCTCAATCGCAGACGGCTGTTCTGGGGTGGGTTGCTCGCCATTGTGGGGCAGCTTGGCTATTACGCGGCGTATGGCATGAGCATCTATCGGACGATTCAAGGCCGCTACACGGTGGGCGATCTTACGCTCATCACCGCTGCGATCATGCAGGCAATGTCGAATATCCAACAGGCATTCTCGACGGCGTCTGGAGTTGCGGATCAGGCGCTGTTCCTGACGGATTTGCTGGCATTCTTCGAGATGAAGCCGCGCGTCGAATCGAAGGTGGGCGGGATTCAGGCGCCTCGTCCAATCCGGCGGGGGTTCGAGTTTCGCAACGTGTCTTTCACCTATCCCGGAACGAGCCGCAGAGTTCTGAGTGACTTCAGTTTCTCGCTGAGCCCGGGAGAACGGGTCGCACTTATTGGGGAGAACGGACAGGGCAAGACGACGGTCGTAAAGCTCATTACTCGCCTGTATGATCCGACCGAAGGGCAGATTCTTCTCGACGGGATTGACTTGCGCGAGTATGACCTGGCTAGCCTCCACTCGGAGATCGGAGTGATCTTTCAGGACTTCATGCGCTACGAGATGACGGCGCGCGAGAACATCTCGGTGGGGCGCGTGGAGACGCCGCACACACTTGAAGAGGTTGAATATGCCGCGGAGAAGAGTCTTGCGGCGGGCGTGGTTGCGAAGTTGGGCAGCCGCTACGATCAGATGCTGGGACGTCGCTTTGATGGCGGCGTCGACCTGTCGGGGGGCGAATGGCAAAAGATCGCTTTGGCGCGAGCGTATCTGCGGGATGCGCAGTTGCTGATTCTGGATGAGCCGACGGCTTCACTTGATGCGCGCAGTGAGCTTGAGGTCTTTGAGCGATTCGCTGAACTGACCTACGACAAGCTGGCATTGCTGATTTCCCATCGTTTCTCCACGGTCCGGATGGCGGATCGAATTGTCGTTCTCGAAGGGGGGCGGCTGGTGGAAGAAGGCACGCACGATCAACTGATTGCTCTCGGCGGCAGGTACGCCGCGATGTTCGAGATGCAGGCTGCAAGCTACCGCTGAGGGCATGATGAGCGTTTCAAGCATTCAGGATACGCAAAACGTTTTGCCCAAGGCTGAGGTCGAGAAGTTGCGCGAGGCGGCGCGTTCTGCCGAGAAATGGGATGTGATTTTGCGGCCCAATGTTGGGTCGAGCTTCGCGCCGAGGGTCGCGGCTGCTCGCGCGGAGCTTGCGAAACTCGAACGCGCGATGGCTGCAGCCGCCGGGCTAGCTGATTCACCAAGCACTCCCGAAGAAACGGCGTTGTTCGACCTGAGGCAGAGCCCCAGGCTTTTACGGATGGTGATCGCCGACTTGTCGGACAAGCGGCGCACCATCGACCGACTCCCCAGGGTTGCAAGCGCAAATCAGCGCGAAGAGCCCCGCATTGCGAAGGTCGCCGAGCTTTACATGCAGACGATGGAGGGAGCATTCACCGAGACCTCGTTCCGAATCTTCATGGATGAAGT
Organism: uncultured Acidobacteriaceae bacterium; assembly: GCA_963791505.1. Taxonomy (GTDB): domain Bacteria; phylum Acidobacteriota; class Terriglobia; order Terriglobales; family Acidobacteriaceae; genus Telmatobacter. The sequence continues at coordinate 54,738 of CAWBSV010000037.1, read as the reverse complement.
GCAGGCGTTTGAACCGCTGCTGCTCGAGGAGTTGTGGAGCGCGGCGGCTTTTCTGCGATTCGCTGCGTTGGAACAACTGCTGCCCGCTACCAGGGATTTCTTCGACTCGAAGAGCGCGGCGTCCGCGGAACTGATCCTGACATATCTCAGGAGCCTGCGGGCCATGGGCATGGCCGATTGGGTCTCGCTGACTGAAATGCTGATTGTGTTCGATTCGACGCTCAGAAAAGACCCGGCCGGGGCTTATCCCGCGATGGACTTTGAGAGTCGCGAGTCTTACCGCAAGCGAATCGCGTTCATTTCGGCGAACTCCGATCTCACGGAGTGTGAGGTGACCGAAGCCGCACTGGCGATGGCGATGGAGTGTCTGAAAGAACCTGTGAACAGCCCACGCATCCAGCAACGGCGCATTCATATTGGGTATTACCTTGTGAACAAGGGCTTCGCGCGGCTCGCTCTGAAAGCCGGGTATCATGCTCCCATTCCAGACAAGATTCGATCGCACATACGCGCCCACGCTGACTTTTACTACATCACTGTGATTCAGGCGCTGACCGCAATTTTTATTGCCGCCCTAGTGGCGATCCCTCTACCGCACGCAAGCGTTATCGACATTTTGATTGCGGCATTGCTGCTGATCTTGCCGGCATCGCAGAGCGCGGTTGACCTGGTGAACAACACGGTCATGTCGGTGTTCGATCCCTTTGCGCTGCCGAAGCTGGATTTCAGCAAAGGGATCCCTTGCGAGTGCGCGACGCTGGTGGCCGTTCCGACTCTGCTGCTCAATGAGAAGCAGGTTCGCGACCTGGTGAATGATCTGGAAGTTCGCTACCTTGCCAATCGCGATCCAAATTTGCATTTTGCGCTGCTGACGGACCTTCCCGATTCCGTTTCGAAGCCACGGGACAAAGACTTTGATCCCCTGGTTGATTTGGCGGTCCGACTCATCAATGAACTGAATGCCAAATATGCTGCGGCGGGGAAGGGAACATTCCTCTTCCTCCATCGTCACCGCATGTTCAACCACAAGCAGGGCGCGTGGATGGGTTGGGAGCGGAAACGGGGCAAGCTGCTTGACCTGAACAAGCTGATGGCCGGCGAATTCGATGCGTTCCCGATCAAGGCAGGCGATGTGGCATCGCTGCGGACAGTTCGCTACGTTCTAACACTTGACTCGGACACGCAGTTGCCGCGCGGGACCGCTGCCAAACTAATTGGTGCGATTGCGCATCCCTTGAACCAGGCAATTATTGATCCGAAGCTGCGCATTGTGACGGATGGTTACGGCATTTTGCAGCCGCGCATTGGGGTTGCGGTCCAATCCGCATCGCGCTCGCGGCTTGCATCCATTTATTCCGGGCAAAGCGGATTCGACATTTATACGCGCGCAGTTTCGGATGCGTATCAGGATCTGTACGACGAGGGCAGTTTCACGGGCAAGGGAATCTACGAGGCGGAGACACTGCACACTGTGCTGGGCCATCGTTTTCCACCCAACGCGCTGCTTAGTCACGATCTGATTGAAGGGGCCTACGCGCGGGCAGGGCTGGCCGCGGACATCGAGCTCATCGACGACTACCCTTCGCATTTGAGCGCCTACAGCCGCCGCAAGCATCGTTGGGTGCGCGGCGATTGGCAGATTGCGCCCTGGATGTTTGGGCGGGTTCGGGATGAATCGCGCCATTGGGTGGCAAATCCAATTTCCGAAATCTCGCGATGGAAGATCTTTGACAACCTGCGTCGATCGCTGGTCGAACCCTTTACTTTCATCTTGTTTGTCGCCGGCTGGATCGGATTGCCCGGGGGGCCCGGGTATTGGACCGCAGTCTCGCTCTTTCTCTTGTTCCTTCCCTTGCTTGTCCAGCTCTTATTCGGGCTTGTTCGCGCGTTTGCAGGAGGCCGCGCGGGTGCAGTGAGTCAGGTATGGAGCGGGGTAGGGAAAGGCCTGCTGATCACGGTTTTCAACCTTGTCTTTCTGCCTGATCAGACGTTGCTCGCTTTCGATGCGATTGTGCGCGCCCTGGTAAGGCAGTTCATTACCGGTCAGCGGCTTCTGGAGTGGGAGACCGCCGCGCAGGCTGAGAATCAGAGGTCGAGGCAGTCCCCGGCGGATCGATATCTGGCGCTCGCGCCGCTGGTTTCAACGCTGGTTGCGCTTGCGGTTTATTTCGCGCATCCGCACGGGAGGGCCATTTTCATCGCGGCGCCGATTCTTGTTCTCTGGGGGCTCGCGACGCTCGTTAAGGCGTGGCTGAATGCGCCGCCCAGGGAAGAGAAGAAGCGACTGTCGCATGCGGACGAGTCTTTCCTGCAGGAGCATGCGCTTTTCATCTGGCGCTTCTTCAGTCAATTTGGGGTGGAGCGGCATCACTACCTGATTCCCGACAACGTTGAAGAAGAGGGGTTGTTTGAAGCGGCGCGGGTGTCGCCAACCAACGTGGGACTGCTGTTGAATGCGCGACAGGCTGCATCCGAGTTCGGCTTTTTGACGCTTCCGGAGTTTGTTGCGCTGACGGAACGGACCCTTGCGACCATCGATCGACTGAAAAAGCATCGTGGTCATCTGCTGAACTGGTACGACACGGAAACCCTTGAGCCCCTGGGTGGCGCGCCTTTCATTTCGTCGGTGGACAGCGGGAACCTGTTGGCTTCACTGATGACGCTCCATGCGGGGACGATCGATCGTGCGAGTAAGCCGCTTCTCTCCGACGGCCTTTTCGACGGGGTTCGCGTGCATTGGCGCATGATGGAGGCGCAGCGCGTTCTTCCTCTGTCGTGGTCGCATCTGGCGATTCCCGGCAGCACCGCGACGACTGAGCAATGGATCAATTGGGTTGCGGAGACCGAGCAGGCGATCGCTGAATCGAATGGAACTGCAAACGGCTCTTCCCAGTCGCTGGGCGAGGGAGCTTTGTGGTGGCCGACCGAAACGTTGAATCGAGTTGCGGCGATCCGCGAGCTGGTCCGAGGTTATCTGCCGTGGCTCGACCCTGAGTTTAAGCAATTGCGCGCAGTGCCTGAGCTTGCGATCCGTACACCGGCGGTAAACGATCAGGCGTTCGCCGTCACCATTCAGGGCGGGATCGTCGATGTCGAGTTGCTTGGCCAAAAGCTGGACGAGAGACTTGCTTCGGGGGCGAGCGATGATCCGCTGCGGCCAGAGATGGAGCGCCTGCGCGCTCTGTTACCTGCCGCCAGGAGAAATCTGCAATCGCTCGACCGCGGCCTGCGCGCAATTGCCGATTCCGCTGAGCGGCTCGGCGAGGCGATGAAGTTTGGTTTTCTGATTGATCCGTCGCGGCGGTTGCTTTCGATCGGCTATGACACGAGCAAGCAAAAGCTGCAGGACTCGTGCTACGACAGGCTTGCGTCTGAGGCGCGCGTTGCCACGTTTCTCGCGATTGCGCGCGGAGAGCTTCCCCAGGAAAGCTGGTTCAAGCTGGGGCGCGACCACACCCTGGCGTTCGGTTGCTATACGCTGCTTTCGTGGACCGGAACCATGTTCGAATACCTGATGCCGGCGCTATGGATGCGGCGCTATCATGACACCCTGATTGCGAAGACACTCGACTCGTGCGTCGCGGTTCAGCGGGCATTTGCGCGCGGCCTACGCCTGCCTTGGGGCATTTCAGAATCCGGTTCATCGGGCAAAGACGATGCGGGCCACTACCAATATCATGCGTATGGCGTGCCTCAGCTTGCGTTGTCGTATACAGCGACCGCCGGGCCGGTGATCTCTCCCTACTCTTCGTTTCTGGCGCTGGGCGTCGATTCCGTCGAAGCGCTGCGCAATTTGCGCCGCATGGTTTCTGCCGGATGGGTGGGGTCGCACGGGTTCTACGAGGCTGCTGACTTCTCCACCTCGTCCGGCAGATCCGATTCTTGTTCGCGAATGGATGGCGCACCATCAAGGAATGTCGCTGCTTGCCATTCTTAATCTTCTGGACGACAACATCGTGCAACGCTGGTTCCATGCCAGCCCGCTGGTGCAGTCCACCGAACTTCTGCTGCATGAGGCGCCAGTCCACCGGGCCCTGCTCAAGGCCGAATGGAAGAAGACCGCCCCCGCCTAACCACCTGCCACCTGCGGTGGGGCCATCCGCCACCTGCGGTGGGGCCATACGCTCGCTGTTCGCTCGCAAGACTGCGGTGGGGCTGCATGCTCACCAACGATGATGCGGCCACGCTCGACCACCTACGGTGGGGCCATTCGCTTGATTATCCGCTTGCACAGGCCGTGTTTAGGGTGGGTGTGCAAGTTCGTTGCATTGACGGCTCAAGCGGACTGACCCGAAAGTTTGCACTTCGCAAACTTTTCGCGGGGAAAGGTGGTGCCCAAAGTGCCTCCTAATTGGTGGCCGATCGTGGCTTGAGGGCTTCGCAACTCCCGCTTGCGTGTAGTAGAGTTACGAATCAATCGATGGAGTGAAGAGCGGCTTTGGCTGGACGGGGATGGGTCGGGGTCCTGACCGGCGAGGTCTGCTGCAGCGGTTGAGCCGGGAGAGTCTGGGCAATGTTCAAGTTGAGTGAGTTGAAGCGCGCGGTGCAGAAGCTAGGCGAAGTGGAAAAGCCGCGGGCAGAGCGGCATGACGCTTCAAAGCTAGGGGCTCTCTATGGCCAAGATTTGCCGACTTGGCCTGCAGGCGTGAAAAACATTAGTGCCTCGGGCATCTACCTGGCCACGGAAAAGCGTCTCCGCACCGGCGAGGTCATCAATCTTGTGTTGATGGAGGAAGATGAGCTTCGCCTGGAAAAGGCGGACGGGAAGAGGATCACCGAGTGCAGAATTTCGGTCCATGCGCGGGTGGCGCGGCAGGGTGAAGACGGTCTTGGGTTATCGTTTGTGCTGCCGCCGGGCATGGATAGCTCGCTGTGGGGCGTGCTGGTGCGCAATATTGTTCTGTTGAACGAGTCGCGCCAGATCGAAAACATGTTCAGGGTCCTGCGAACGATTTTGTTTGCGTGCCATCTCTGCGGGGCCGAGGCGGAGGAATCGATTTTTCTATTGGGCGGACAGCTCAATTCAGAGCGCGTGGATAGCCTGGTGAAGATTGCGATTGCCGCGGAAGACCGGCTTACACTGGAAGCCAATTATGACGCCAAGCGCGCAAATCCGAAGCTGATGACCTATATTTTGCGCGAGGGTTCCTGGAGCCTGGATGAACGGGTGCTTCGCCTTTGGTCGGGCCTGCTGATTTCTTCCTGTTCGGTAGAGCCGGACGACTCCAATCAGGTGTGTGCCAGTTTGCTTGGACACATGGGACCGGAGCAGGCAAGGATCTTCAACGAGTCATGTGAGCGGGCCATGAACTCATTGACGGTTGCGGTGCATTCAGAGATTCCGCCGATCACGCTAAGCACCGAGGAGATGAAGCAGGTGACCGACAGGCCGGACCTGACGCGAGCCAGCTACGACATGGCGTATTTGTACCACCTGGGTTTGCTGGAAAATATGTTTCACTTCACGTCGTACTTGCCGATCGAGTTCTTCGACATCACGCCGAGCCGGTTGGGGATCGAGGTATACAAGCGCTGCCAGGGCTATCGTGGAAAGCTCGATCCAGATCTGGTCGAGAAAGCGAATGCCGGTTTGGCCCAGGTTTTTGTCGAAACTCCCCCACAAACCTTCGGCCAGGGAAGCGCGCACTAGAAGCTGCCTCCCTCTCGGATGGGCTGCCGCACTTGACGAAAATCTAATCCCTATTTACTCTAGGCTTGTTTGACATAGGCCTGGGATGATCTCGCAAAAAAACGAACAAAGAGACCTGTTTCGCGGCGCACTGGAGATGATGGTGCTTCGCTCGCTGCAGCGCGAACCGATGCATGGCTATGCCCTCGTGCAGCATATTCAACAACGATCGAACGAGCTTTTGCAGGTGGAGGAGGGATCGCTCTACCCTGCGCTGCAAAGATTGCTGCGCGAGGGCCTGGTCAAGGCGGAGTGGGAGATCTCGGCGTCGAATCGCAGGGTGCGAACGTATCGAATCACCGCAGCAGGAAACAAGCATTTGGAGCGGGAGATGTCGAGTTTCGAACGGATGCTCGAGGGGATCACGCTGGTTCTCTCGCCGTCGGAATCGTAGGAGGATGCAATGACCTGGCTCAGGCAATTGATGACTCGGCGGAGGATCTACAGCGACCTCTCCGAGGAGATTCAGCAGCATCTTGCGGAGAAGACCGAGGCTCTGATGGCGGCGGGCATGAGTCGCGAAGAGGCAGAACGCAAAGCGAGGCGGGCCTTTGGCAATGTGACCAGGATGGAGGAACGCGGCCGCGAAGCATGGATGTGGCCGCTGGCCGAAAGCCTGTGGGCGGATGCAAAGTTCGCCATCCGTCAGCTGGCGAAGAACTACGGCTATGCTCTTACGGCGATTGTGACACTGGCGCTGGGCATTGGCGCGACAACGGCGATTTTCAGCATGGTGAATGCGGTGTTGCTGCGGCCGCTTGCGTTTCCTGAATCGAATCGCTTGATGTGGATCGATCAGCAGGATCACTCGCTGCCCGGCGTTGCATCGGAGCAGTTGAGTTATCCGGACTACTTCGATTGGCGCGCGCAGAATCACACTTTCAGCGGGATGGCTTCATTCAACGGGGCGGGCGTGACGGTCGAGTCGCAGGGCCAGGCACAGAGATTGGACGCGGTGGTGGTTTCGTCGAATTTCTTTCAAGTGCTCGGCGTGGCGCCCGTGCTGGGCCGCGACTTCAGATGGGAGGAAGAGAAGGCCGGCAACCGCGCCGTGATGCTGAGTTATGGGCTGTGGCAGTCGATGTTTGGGGCTGCAAAGGATATTGCGGGGAAGACGATTCGCATGGACGGGCACGAGTTCACGGTCGCGGGCGTGATGCCGAGGAGTTTTCGCTTTCCTCTGGAGAGTCCGGCGCCGGCGATGTGGGTTTCGGTTGCGAGCGATGCGGAGGGTAGAAGTCCGGCCACGAATCAACGGGGCTTCGACGGCCTGGAGGTGATTGGGCGCCTTAAGCCGGGCGTGACGATCGAGGAGGCGAAGGCAGATCTGAGTGTGATCGCGGGCAATCTGGCGCGCCAGTATCCAGACAACAACAAGCACTTCACGTCGGCACTGGTAGAGCCGGAGTTGCAAAACCTGACCGGCGATACGAGACCCGCATTGCGGGTGCTGTTCGGCGCGGTGACGCTGGTGTTGCTGCTGGCGTGCGCCAATGTCGCTGGCTTGTTATTAGTGCGTGGGTCGAGGCGTAGTGGGGAGTTCGCCTTGCGCGCCGCCATTGGCGCGAGCCGGGCGGCGATTGTTCGCCAGTTGCTGGTGGAATCGGTCGCGTTGTCGTTGCTGGGCGGGGCGGCCGGCATCGCCCTGGCATACGGATTGGTGCACCTGGTGGTTAAGCTTGTGCCGCTGGATATTCCGCGCGTAGAAGACGCGACGATCGATGGCAGCGTGTTGGCATTTGTAGTGCTTGTGTCGTTGGCTACGGGCTTGCTGTTCGGGGTGTTGCCGGCGTGGAAGATGTCGCGAGCGAATCCTGCGCAGGCGTTGCGTGAAGGATCGCGCAATGTGGCGGGCGGTCGCGGGCAACATCGCATTCACGATGGGCTGGTAATTGCGCAAACGGCGATCGGGCTGGTGTTGCTGGTGGCATCGGGACTGCTGATCAGGAGCTTTGTTGAGATCTTGAATGTCGATCCTGGATTTGATCCGAGACATGTTTTGACGGCCCGGGTTCGGGCGTCGTTCGACAAGTTGAGCCACGATCAGCATGTGCAGTTTTTTGATGACCTTGTGGCGCGGGTGGCGGCGATGCCGGGCGTGGAGTCGGCGTCGGCGGGATGGCCGCTGCCAATGAGCGACAACGGCGCGAACGTATCCTTCAATATTCAGGGAAGGCCCGTAGACAAAGGGGATGAGCCGAGCGAGTCGGCAGGGGTAGTGTTGCCGGGCTATTTTCGGACGATGAGGATTCCGCTTCTGGCGGGACGAGTGTTCGGACCGCAGGACACAGTGAAGAGCACGCCGGCGATCATTGTCAGCGAGGCATTTGTACGCAAGTATTTTCAGAACACCAATCCACTGGGGCAGCACATCCAGGTGCGTATGGGCGATGACGTGATCGAACATCCGGTCCGCGAGGTGGTGGGAGTGGTGGGAGACATCAAGCGCAAGGGGCTGACGGCGGAGCCGGAGCCGCAGTATTACATGCCTTACGCGCAGGCGGTGGTGACCAATCCGTATCTCGTGGTGCGCAGCGAGATGGACCAGGCAACGCTGCAAAATGAGATTCGCGAGGCGGTGCGCGCAATGGACAAGAGCGTGCCGGTGTACCAGGTGTCGCCGATGGAGGAGTATCTTTCGAAGTCAGCGGCGGCGCCCCGGTTTCAGACTTTTCTGCTGACCTGCTTTGCAGGGATTGCGCTGATGCTGGCGGCGATCGGGCTCTACGGGCTGTTGTCGTACCTGGTGGTGCAGCGGACGCTCGAGATCGGACTGCGGATGGCGCTGGGGGCGCGGCGAAGGGATGTGCTCGGCATGATTGTCCGGCGCGGGTTTGTACTGGCATTGATCGGAACAGGCGTGGGGCTGGGGATTTCCGCGGCGATGACCGGGATGCTGCGGAAGATGCTGTTTGGGGTGGGGCCCTTCGATCCGATGACATTTGCGGCGACGACAGGGTTGTTGCTGCTGGTGTGTATTGCGGCGAGCGGAATCCCTGCCTATCGAGCGGCGCGGCTTGACCCGATGAAGACGCTGCGCGAGCAATGAATTCATGGCGTGGTTTTTCTCTCGTATCGGCCTGAGTTGAGCCGGTATAGTGCTGGGATAAGCTCTCTCACAACGTGAGGCTGATCATGGCACGAACTGTCCGCGTGGCTGGGCTTCTCTTTTTAGCGCTGCTGTTTGCCGGGTTGGCTGCCGCCCAGCAGACGGGGCCGGTTTCTTCCTTTCCCGATTCGTCGGATTTGATCGAGCTCGGTCGCTCGGCGGTGCCGCTTTACGGACCGTGGAAGTTTACGGTTGGCGACTCGCCTCTCGACGAGCAGACGGGCAAGCCGTTGTGGGCGGCACCTGGATTTGATGACTCGCACTGGGAGAATGTGGACCTGACGCCCAAGGCCGGCTTTGATGGCAACATTGTTGGCGCCGCGGGGCTCTCGCCGGGATGGACTCTCAAGGGTCATCCGGGCCATGCGGGATACGCATGGTATCGGATGCGTGTCAGGGTGCAGGCCGAGCCTGGGGACAAGCTTGCCCTCGCCGGGCCTGACAACTTTGATGACGCCTACCAGGTCTTTTGCAACGGCGCGCTGCTGGGTGGATTCGGCCGATTCGACGGCAAAAGGCCCCAGTATTACTATGCGCAACCTGTCGTGCTTTCGCTCGGCGCGGCGGGATCGGCGAGAACGGACATGGTGATTGCCTTCCGCTTCTGGCTTTCTCCGAGAACCCTGGTCGGCCAGTCCGACGCGGGAGGATTTCATTCGGCCCCGTACCTTGGAACCGCGGAAACGATTTTTGATGTCAACCGATTGCTTTGGGTGGACGTCGTAAAGCAAAACCTCGTCTGGCTGCTGAGCGGAATCGTTTTCTCGGCGCTGACTCTGGTCGCGCTGATCTTGTTCGTCTTGAACCGCGAAGACGCAGTTTACTTCTGGATGGGGCTGGTTTTTCTGGTTGCGGCCGTTGGAGACTGGGAGACCGCGCTGGCCGGGCTGACGCAGACCATCACGGTTACGGGCGAGGTCTGGATTTGTTTTGTGCTCGTCCTCCCGACTGTGCGGTTTGCCTGGGTGATGATGCTGTGGACGTGGTTCCAGTTGGATCGGACGCGCTGGTTGCCGTGGGCGTCAGCGGTGCTGGCACTCGTGCAGGCGGTTTCGTACGCAGGAGCTTTTTTTCTCATTCCATTTTTGGGAGCGGCTTCTTCGCCTGTCTGTTTCTTGATTTCGCAGATCATTGCATTTGTTTTCCTGCTGATCTTTTACTGGATCGTGTGGCGGGGAGTGCGCAAGTTAGGCATGGAAGCGTGGCTGCTACTGCCGGCCGTCGTACTCGACACCCTGGATAAAGCCGCCGCGTGGCTTCCGTTTCTTCACTTGTCGCGCGTCTATGCGCCGTGGGGCATTGTCATCAGCACGCAGCAGATCGTCGCGCTTGCAATTGCCTTTGCTTTATGCGGATTGCTGGTGCGGCGCTGGGTTCTCTCGGCTCAGGCGCAGCGGGTGATGGCGATGGACATGAAACAAGCGCAGGAGGTTCAGCAGGTGATCTTGCCTGAGGCGCGAGCCGTGTATCCAGGCCTGGTTGTGGAGAGCGAATACCGGCCGGCGCGGGAGGTGGGCGGCGATTTCTTTCAGATTCTACCCAATGAGCGCGACGGCAGCCTGATGATTGTCGCCGGCGATGTAACGGGGAAGGGGCTGAAGGCAGGGATGGTGGTCGCTCTGCTGGTGGGCGCAATGCGCACAGCGGTGCAATACGACGGCGACCCTCTAGGCGTGCTTCGCGCGCTGAATCAAAGATTGATGGGGCGCGGCGACTCGCAAGCGACTTGCCTGGCGCTGCGCATCGAGGCGGATGGGAGCGCGACGCTGGCCAATGCCGGGCACATGGCGCCCTATCTGAACGGCGAGCCGGTGGCGATGGAAGGTGCATTGCCGCTGGGGATGATCGACGGTGCGGAGTTCAGCGTGATGCACTTCAAGCTGAAAGATGGGGATCGGCTGATGCTGATGTCCGACGGCATCGCGGAAGCCACCGATGCCAATGGGGCGTTGTTCGGATTCGAGCGCATTGAAGAACTGCTGCACTCGGCGAGCGGAGTGGCTGAGGTCGCAAATGCGGCGCAGAAGTTTGGGCAGGAAGACGATATCAGTGTTATCTCGGTGACGCGCATGGCCGCCGTCCAGACCGCGGAGTTGGCTCCGGCGATGGCGTAGCGGCGAAGCGTCGCTGCTTGACCGTTGCGGTCGAGCGATTAGAATTGCCGACACTGGAGACTCCTCATGTTTTTGCACTTCAAAAAAGTTGTCGGCTCTTTTGCGACTGTCGTTGCGCTTGCGCTCCTTCCTAATCCACTCATGGCTCAGAACACCAGCGACACGGTTCCCCCGGTCATTGATGTTCACGTCCACGCGATGGATGAGTCGTTTCCCGGCATGGGAACGATGTGTCCAAACGAGAGCAAGTTTCTGGCTTCGGACCCGAGCACAAAAGAGGCGCCGTTTGGCTGGTCGCAGGAAGAATGCACGCCGAAGCTGTATCCGGCGGCGAAGGGCGAGTACCTGAAAGACATGGCTGCGGAGATGAAGCGGCTCAATGTAACGGCGGTTGTGTTTGGGGACCCGAAGAGCGTGCAGAAGTGGAAGGACGCGATGCCGGGGCATGTGATTCCGGGGACGTCGTTCAATGAAGGGATGAATCCGGGTGCCCGCGTGCCGTTGGACGAGCTGCGCAAGGATTTCACGCAGGACGGCTTCAAAGTAATGGGCGAAATCGGCTTGCAATACGAGGGGCTGTCGCCGAGCGATCCGTCAGTCGACAAATACTTCGCACTGGCCGAAGAGTTGGACATTCCTGTTGCGATTCACATGGGCACGGGCGGCTCGGGTCGCGCCAACGTGGGGATGAGCAAGTTTCGTGGGTCCATGGGGAATCCGCTGCTGCTTGAAGATTTGCTGGCACGGCACCCCAAGCTGCGGGTGCAGGTGATGCACGCGGGGTATCCCATGATTGACAACATGCTCACGCTGTTGCAGGCGAACTCGCATGTCTACGTTGATGTGGCCGGCCTGATCTGGAGCTATCCGCTGAAGGAGGTCAATCGGTACATTCAACGGCTGGTCGATGCCGGCTTTGAAGACCGCGTGATGTTTGGCACGGACCAGGTCGAGTGGCCAGGGCTGATGGCTTACTCGATCAGCATCATCCAGAACGCGGACTACCTGACGCCGGAACAGAAGCGCGACATTCTGTATAACAACGCGGCGCGGTTTCTGCGGCTCGACACGGCGGGCCCCCGACATCAATAAGTCGAGGCTGACCCGGATCCGGTTATTGGCGGTCAAGCGGAGTGCCGTTCGTCACAGGGGAAGCGAAAAGGGAGTGAGAATCTGTTCGCTGCGGGCCCGGTTCCATCGTCGTTGGATGGCCGCTGGCGCTGCGGAGGACTCGAGATTTCATGACCTATGATTCGCTTGCCGCGGATAATGATTTGATTGCAGCTCTTCGCAAGCGGTCGAGGGCGGCAGTCTGTGACGCGAGCGGGATATTGTTTCGTCAGGGAGACACACCGGAGGGGATACACCTGCTGGAATCGGGGGAAGCCGTGCTGACAATGGTGTCGCATACAGGCGAGACGGTGTTGTGCCTGCATGCGGGCCCAGGCTCGTTGCTCGGCTTACCCGCGCTGCTGACGGATGAGCCTTATACGCTGACGGCAAAGATCCGGGAAGGATCGAAAGTGCTGCTGATTGCGCGGGCGGACTTTAACGACCTGATCAAGAGAGACGCGGTGAGTTGCAGAAAAGTGCTGACGCTGGTGGCGGCAGAGGTGGGGGAAGCGCGGCGGGCATTCTTCAAAGCCTGACAGCGACGGTCTTTCGCGGTTGCGACCCTTTAGACAATGGTTCGTTCGAGGTGGATGGTGTGGGCCACGGCGGTGACCTGCATGAGTTCGACGGTGAAGCATGAGCCATTTTCGAGACGCAGGTATCGAAGGTCGCCGCTGAATGAGCGCATGAACGCGCGCGAGAGGTAGAGGCCGAGTCCGGTAGCCTCGGCGCCGGCCTGGAAGGGGCGGAAGAGGTGCTCAGGGTTGGGCACGCCACCGCCGCTATCGGAGATCTCCACGAGAACTTTGTCGTCCTCGCTGCGCGCGCAGATGAAGAGCGAGCGGTGGGTTGTCTTCGCGAGGGCGCGCGTGCTGTTTGCGATGAGGTTGAGAAAGACCTGCATGAGGCTGGATCGTTCAGCCCAGACCAGTGGCAGGCCAGGTTCGACGATCCATTGCGTCATGATGCTTTCTTCGGCGAGTGAAGGGGTGACGACGATCTTCAACTCGTCGAGCAGAACGATCAGATCGACTTCAGTGGCCTGGCTGTCGGACTGGCGGAGATTGACACTGGCAATGCGCTCGAGAGCGAGGACGAGGCCGCCTAAAGCTTCGAAGTCCTTGCTCCCGGCGAGGGACGCGGTCCGCTTGAGATTCCGATGGACGACGGCGATGGCTCCACAGACATTGCGGATCTCGTGGGAGAGCGCGCTCACGGCGATGCGGGAGCCCTCGAGCAGTTGGTGCAGGCCAGAAACTTCGTGGGTACGCAGGTCTTCGGATGCATCCATGACCATGGCAGTCAGGCGCGTTCCAACGTTGGTGCGGTAAGTGGAGAAGCAGATATCTGCGAGAAAAGCTTCGCCGTCTTCGCGTTGTCCGCGAGCCTGCATGACAGCGCGAAGATGATGCTCGGAGTCGTCCTTCATGGATACGTTGGTAAGCGCCGGCAGATATTTGTAGATGACTCGTCCGGTGAGGTCGTCGTGTATCAAGCCGAGCAGGCGGTGGGCAGCGCCATTCGCCATGAGGACGACCCCGGCGGAGTCTGCGGTGACGACCGCGACAGGGCTGCTCTCAATGAGGACGCGCAGTTGCTCCTCGGCCTCAGTGCGTGCGTCGCGCTCAAGCTCAATTTCGTGCAGGTGTATCTCGGCGTTGAGGCGGCTTCTGCCCGATTCGCGAATGAAGAAGCCGGCACCGACGAAGGCGGCAAAGTAGAGGACATCACGCGACGTCCCAGTTCGTACGTTCCACCCAAGATCGCTGAATCGCTCGGCGAGGGAGGTGCAGATGCATGCGGAGACCACGATGGAGACGCGCCCTGCAACGCTGCCGATCATGATCATTGGGACGAGGTATAAGAACCCAAGTGGAACCTCGGCATTGACGCGCCAGTCGATGAGCGCAATTGCGGCGATCAGCACGCATGCCTTGATGAGTACGGCTTGTTTGCTTCCCTGAAACAAAACGGCGAACATAGTCAGCTGCGCAGCTCCCGTCCGGCGAACTAGGAAAGCTCTATGAATAAGAGTTTAAACTGTGGCATACACGGGATTATGAATAGCCCATGGGGGAATTATATGGAATTCGTAGGGAGAATATTACGCCGAGATAAGGACGGGCGGGTTTGTCCAAAAGATAGTGCCAATGGCTGGTTGCGGTGGGTTAGCATTGAAAAAAACAAGGACAGCCAAGCCGTTTTCAACGCCTGAGGCTGCCGAAGTTTCCTGGCTCGATCCCGATGTCCGCGGGGATGAACCTTCAATCCTGCCTTACCTTTTCGCGTGAGTCCGGAGATCAGAATGCTAAGAATGAAATTCTTGTTAAGAACTGCCTGCAGCGGCGGTGTTGCGGCGGTAACCCTGTCTCTGAGCCTGACGGCCTGCGCCCAGCAGAGCTATACATGGGATCAGTTGAAGGCAAAGTTTCTGGAAGCCAATCCGGCCTTGAAAGCGGATGCGCTGAACGTGGACGAAACGCAGGCTGAAGAGATCACTGCCTTTTTGCGCCCTAATCCCCAGTACACCCTGCTGACGGACGGGACCCAACTGGCTCCGCATAACGGGGTGTGGCAGCCGTTGAGCGGGACCGAGATTGAAAACAGTTTTTCGTATCTGCACGAGCGGCGCCAGAAGCGCGAGCTTCGGCTGGAGAGCGCCAAAGAGGGAACAACGATCAGCAAGGATCAACATGATGATCTGACGCGCAACATGCTTTTTAATCTGCGCTCGGCGTTTGTGCAAACCCTGCAGGCAAAATATGTATTGGACCTGGCCAAGGCAGATCTCGAGTACTACGACAAGATCATCGACATCAGCAAGAACCGATTGCACGCGGGCGATATCGCGCAGGTGGACTTCGACCGTATTGAATTGCAGCGAGTTCAATACGAGTCTGAGATCCAGACTGCTACTGTGAATCTGCACACTGCCAAGATCCAGTTGATGCAAATGCTGAATGACCGGATGCCGCTGGATGCATTCGACATTACAGGGCGGTTTGATTTTTCAGAGGACTTAAAGCCACTGGACGATTATCGGCAAGCGGCGCTTGATGCGCGGCCTGATCTGCAGGCGGCGATGCAATCGCTTCTGCAGTCGAAAACAAATCACAAACTGGCCGAAGCGAACGGCTCGACCGATCCGACATTGAGCGCGTGGGAGACGCATAACCCGTCGTTTGCGAATCCCAATGACTACGAGACGCTGGGCCTGAGCGTGAGTATTCCTTTGCGCATCTTCGATCGCAACCAGGGCGAGAAAAAGCGGACGCTGATCGACATTGATCGCAACCAGCAGTTGACGGATGCGGCGCGGGCACAGGTGTTTTCGGATGTGGATTCATCGTATGAGCTGGTCGAGAGCAACATCGCACTTCTGAAGCCGTACAAGGCGAAGTACAACGACGAAGCGACTCGGGTGCGCGACACGGTGACCTTCTCCTATGAGCATGGCGGGGCATCGGTGATGGATTTTCTGAATGCGCAAAGCGAGTATCGCCAGGTGCAGTTGGCATACGCCCAATTGCTGGGGGCGTATATGACGGCTGTCGGCCAACTGAATTTATCCGTGGGGCGTGAGGTGATTCCATGATGCGGCTTCGCTTGTCGAGACCTTTATTCGTACTTCTACCTGCGGTGTTATTGGCCGCGAGCCTGGCGGTGTCTTCGTGCAAGAAAGAGGAAAGTGGCGAAGCCAGCACTCCTCAGCTTCCCGTCGTGACCACTGGCGACATGAGCCTTGTCTCAGTCGATAAGCCGGACAAGTTTCCACTAGTAGCGGCGGAGCCCTACAGCACCTCGGCGGAACTGGGCGTGACGGGGACGGTGTTTCCCGATGTGAGCCGTGAGGTTCCGGTGATCACGCTGGCAAACGGACGAGTCGTGAACCTGAAGACTCGGTTGGATGACAACGTGAAGAAGGGCCAGTTTCTGTTTAGCGTGCAAAGCCCCGACATCACGAACGCTTTCGACACCTATGTCAAGGCGGTGAACGACGAGCAGATGACAAACAAAGCCTATCTCCGTGCCGACGAGCTCTACCAACATGGGGCGATTTCGCAGGCGATGCTGGAACAGGCCGAGGCTGCTGAGAAGGATGCGAAAGCGGACCTATCTGCTTCAGAACAACAGCTCGAGATCTACGGCGTCGACAAGAGTCATCCGACGAATATGGTGAATGTCTACGCGCCGATCAGCGGCGTGATCATCGGACAAAACGTCACGAATGCGGCGGCGGCAGGCGTCTCTCTCTCGGGGACGGCAACCGCGTTCACGGTCGCGGATCTTTCAACGGTGTGGATTATCTGCGATGTGTACGAGAACGATATTCCCAAGCTGGCGTTGGGGCAGGAAGCGAAGATCAAGTTGACCGCATACCCAGACAGGCCGCTGACTGGGCGCATCTCGGATATCGGGCCGGTTCTGGATCCATCCATTCGCACAGCAAAGGTACGCGTTGAAGTAGCCAATCCTGGGATTCTCAAGCTGGGAATGTTCGTGACGGCGACGTTCCAGAGCCGGAAGAAGGAGAACTATGCTCTGGTGCCGGCTGCGTCTGTGCTGCATCTGCACGACCGCGATTGGGTGTTTGAGGCGGCGGGGGACAACAAGTTCAAGCGCGTTGGCGTGAAGGCGGGCCAGATGGTTGGCGACAAGCAGGTCATCCTTGATGGAGTGAGCGGCGGCGACAAGGTCGTTTCCGATGTGTTGGCTCTTGAAACCACACTGGAGAACCAATGATCAAGGCATTGGTCGATTTTGCGCTCAAGAACCGCATGCTGGTTCTTGGGATGGCGACCTTCTTACTGGCCTGGGGCGCGATTTCATTCAAGAATCTTCCTATCGATGCTTATCCGGACGTAGCCAATAACTATGTAAATATCATTACGCAATGGCCGGGACATTCGGCGGAAGACATTGAAAAGCAGGTGACGGTTCCGGTGGAGATCCAGATGGCTGGGATTCCCCACCTTGCGAGCCTACGTTCGTTTACGCTTGCCGGAATTTCAAGCATCATGCTGAACTTCGATGATGACTCGGACGATAACTGGAGCCGCGAGCGCGCGCTGGAGAGGCTTTCAGAGGTGACGTTGCCCGCGGGACTGGTTCCGCAGATGCAGACCGACTGGAGCCCCGCAGGACAGATCTTCTGGTACACCCTTGAGAGCAAGAACCCTGAAGTTGACGTGATGGAGATGAAGTCCATCGCCGACTGGACGCTTGGCAAGCAATTCAAGAGCGTCCCCCATGTGGTGGATGTGGCGACCTTCGGCGGGCTGACGAAGGAATACCAGGTACGGCTCGACCCGAACAAGCTGATCAGTTACGGGCTCAGTATTTCGCAGGTTGAAAATCAACTGGCGGCAAACAACGCCAATGCGGGCGGAAGCTTTATCCAGGAGGGACCGCAGCAGATCAACGTCCAGGCGCAGGGTTTGTATCGGACCGTGCAGGATATCGAAAACACCGTTGTGCAATCGGCGAATGGGGCGGCGATTCGAATCAAAGATATCGCGGTTGTCGAGCAGGGGCCGAAGATTCGTCTCGGGCAGATCAGTAAAGCGTGGCGAGACGAGAAGACGGGCAAGATTATCGATGAGCCCGATGTGGTCGAAGGGCAGGTGCTGCTGCAGAAGGGCGATGATGCGGACCCTGCACTGAAGGGAATTGAAGCCAAGGTCAAACAGCTGAACGATGAGATTTTGCCCAAGGGCGTGAAGGTGGTTCCGTTTCTCGATCGATCGGACCTGGTGCACTTCACAACGCACACGGTGCTGCACAACCTTTCGGAAGGCATCATCCTTGTGGTGATCATCCTTTTTATCTTTCTTGGCAATGTGCGCGGTGCATTTATTGTGGCGTGCACGATTCCGTTTTCTCTGTTGTTTGCGGCGACGTGCCTCAGTCTGAATCACATTCCGGCGAACCTTCTCTCACTGGGAGCGCTGGACTTCGGGATGGTTGTGGACGGCGCGGTGGTCATGATTGAAAACATCATCCGTCATTTAGGACAGAAGAATGATGCGCGCACTTCATTTGAGAAGATTGCGGGCGCAGCCCATGAAGTGCAGCGGCCGGTGTTTTTTGCTATCACCATTATTATTACGGCCTATTTGCCCATTTATACGTTGCAGGCGGTAGAAGGAAAGCTTTTCAAACCCATGGCCTGGACGGTGTGTTTTGCGCTGTTGGGGGCGTTGATCTTTTCGATTGTCATTGCGCCGGTGCTGGCCAGCATTTTCTTTTCGCGCGGTGCGAAAGAGTGGCACAACCCCTTCCTGATCTGGATCACCGCGCGCTACCGCTCAGGGCTGCATTGGGCGATTGAGCATCGCTGGGTGACGCTTGGCGTGGGGGCCGGGGCATTCGCGCTCACGCTGTTCATGGGGTTCAGCGGTGTCGTGGGGTCTGAGTTCTTGCCTCATCTGGATGAAGGCGCGATATGGGCGCGGGGTTCGCTTGCCCCGTCGACAGGACCGGACGAGAGCCGGCGGATTGCGCAGCATGCGCGGTATGTGCTGGCCTCCTTTCCGGAAGTGACCAAGGTGGTGGACCAGATTGGAAGGCCTGACGACGGGACGGACGCGACTGGGTTCTTCAACACGGAATACTTTCTCGACCTGAAACAGAAAGAAGATTGGCGGCCGATCTTCCATGAGAACAAAGAGGAACTGATCGCCGCAATGGACAAGGAACTGGAGAAGACGCCGGGGGTGATCTGGGGTTTTTCGCAGCCGATTGAAGACAACATGGAAGAGGCCGTCTCGGGGGTGAAGGGCGAGCTGTCGGTGAAGATCTATGGCGATGACCTGCGAACGCTTGAAGCGAAGGGTAACGAAGTGGTTAGCGTGATGAGCCAGGTTCCGGGTATCGCCGATCTGGGTTTATTTCGCATTATCGGCCAGCCGAACATGACTTTTGTCGTGGATCGCGCGGCCTGTGCCCGCTACGGCATCAATGTCGCAGATGTTCAGAATGCGCTGCAGACTGCGGTCGGCGGCAATGCGGTGACGGAGCTGTTGCAGGGCGAGGCGCAGTTCGATGTGGTGCTGCGTTATCAGCAGCAGTATCGTGACACCAAGGAAGCGATTGCGGACGTGCGTTTGCTCTCCCCGTCGGGGCAGCGCGTTGCGCTTTCGCAATTGACCCAGGAGGAGATGACCGACGGCGCGGAGGAAATCTA
Organism: uncultured Acidobacteriaceae bacterium; assembly: GCA_963791505.1. GTDB lineage: Bacteria > Acidobacteriota > Terriglobia > Terriglobales > Acidobacteriaceae > Telmatobacter. The sequence continues at coordinate 35,527 of CAWBSV010000037.1, read as the reverse complement.
TCGCGAAGGGGAATCGCGCTACGTAGCGATCAAGTACAGCGTGCGCGGGCGCGACCTCGGCTCGGCCGTCGAAGAGGCGATCAAGCGCGTGAAGGAGAAAGTGCAACTGCCGACCGGTTATCACACGGAGTGGGCGGGTGAATACAAAAGCAAGCAACGCGCGGACGCGCGACTGGCGATTGTCACGCCGATCACGATCTTGCTGATCTTCATGATCCTGTATGTGATGTTTCACTCGTTCAAATGGGCAATTCTGATCTTGATCAACGAGCTTCTCGCGCCATTGGGCGGGCTGCTGGCCCTTTACCTGACGCATACCAACTTCAGCGTTTCGGCAGCGATTGGAATGCTGGCGCTTTTTGGGGTTTCAGTGCAGACGGGTGTCATTATGCTCGAGTACATTAACCAGTTGCGCGTGCATGGATTCACGATTGAGGACGCGGCTGTTGAAGGCGCAGTGCTGCGACTGCGACCGATCATGATCACCAGCTTTGTCGCGACGCTGGGATTGATTCCCGCGGCACTTTCGCACGCAATTGGATCCGATTCGCAACGCCCGTTTGCGATTGTCATTGTGGGTGGATTGATTGTGGCTCTTGGCATGAGCATTTTTATTTTGCCGACTTTGTATGTCTGGATTGCCGGCAAGAATGATGTGCTGCCGCCGCCCGAGCCGGAATGGGCGACAGAATAGGCGCAGGAAATCAAAGGTGTGCAACCCTGTGTTTGTACATTTCACTCTATAAGCAGCAAGTTGTAATTCGCCGGAGGATGGATGAATAGACAGGAAATCTGCAAGAAGATTGAGGACGTAGGCATCATCCCCTGTGCGCGCGTGAAGATCCCGGAGCAGGCTACATTTGCCGCGGAAACGCTCTATGCGGCAGAGATTCCGGTGGTGGAGATTACGCTGACCCTGCCTGAGGCGCCTCGAGTTGTGGAGGAACTTTCGAAGCAATTCCCCGACCTGTTGGTAGGCGCCGGGACGGTGCTTGATGAGGAATCCGCGCAGAGGATGATCAACTCGGGTGCGCGCTTCATCACCAGTCCGGGATTGATCCCCGAAGTTGTTGCGTGCGCGAAGAAGGCTGGCGTTGTTGTGTTCCCAGGGGCGCTTACGCCCTCGGAGGTGATTGCCGCCTGGCAGACCGGCGCGGATTTTGTGAAGATTTTCCCGGCTGCAACGGTTGGGGGGCCGCACTATGTTCGGGCGCTCAAGGTGCCGCTTCCGCAGATTCCGCTGATCGTAACCGGCGGAGTGAATCAGCTAACCGCATTCGATTACATTCGTGCCGGCGCCAGCGCAATTGGTGTTGGCGGCGAACTGCTTCCCAAAGATGCTCTGGCTCACAGACAGGAGTATCGCATTCGCGAGCTTGCACGCAGATTCAAAATCATGGTCAAAGAAGCAAGGACACAGGAAGAGGCGGAGTAACTTCGCTCTGCCGGATTTCTCGTTGAGGACGTCATCCCCGCACTGATCCGAGTCTCCAGCGGGAGCATCCGCCTTGATTTCGCTGTCTAAATGAAAATCATACAGAAGCATCATGTCCGCTTGTCGGACTCTTCATGCGCCCCTCATTCTACGTATAGATACTCAAAACATCGTTGATGAATGTCAGGTGATACAAGGTCTTGCTCCCGCGAGCAGGGCACAGGAAAGCTGCGCGTATTGAAAGCTTTATCCGATCTAAACAAGATAGTCACTCGCAGATGGAACGGGCAGGCGCCCTCATCCACCTCATAAGGAACACGTGAGAGAGTCGCGGGCGGGCGAAGACAGCACTTCACGAGTACTTGACGTCTTAAGCTAGCGGCGCATGCGCCACGGAGAACGGCCCAACAATGTCCAGGTTCCTCAAGCTCATCGGCGGAGTGTCCCTATCGCTCTTTGTTTTCGGCTTACAACGCCCATGCCTGGCGCAGGGGACCGGTCTCGCCCCTGCCGAAGTCGCTTCGTCTGCCGTTGCAGGCGGGGAGTGCCCGGAGGGCGGTGCGCCTGGCCGAATTGCTGACGTCAACGATTCGAGGGTCGTGGATTCGCCACGAGCCAAGAACGACTGCGCTGGTTCCTCCGCGGCTGATAAGGCGGCTTCGGTGCAGCAATCGGCACTCGCCGCTCGCAGAGCATTCCACGATGCAGGGTTCTTTGCGCGCTGGGGAAGGGCCTACATTGCTGACTGGACGGGGACCACGCCGGTCGATTCAGATGGGCCGAAACGCCGCGGAACACCGCCGCCGATTCCATCGCCGCCGTATCCGGCATCGGACTGGCCGATTGGGGGGACGCAAGAGATTGGCGCGCCGGATTACAGCACCTATATGTTGCAATCGGCGCTGGACCGCGATGCAACGAAACTGAGCGCGATAAAGTGGTATGGGTGGATCGCAGTTGGAGCGAACGGGTCGACGAACAACCGTGGTAACTCGAGCAAGGGGATTCCGGCAAATAGCCCGCTCGCTTACGATGAATATCCGAACACATTGGTCATCGACCAGCTTGCACTGTATGCCGAGAAGCTGGCCGATACGGTGCAGACTGACCATTTCGATTGGGGTTTTAGAATCACGAACCTGTACGGACAGGATTATCGATACACAACATCACACGGCATCTTGAGCCAACAACTGCTGGTGAAGAATTCGCAATATGGCTATGACCCGGTCATGGTGTACGTGGATCTATATTTCCCGAAGCTGGGCGAGGGCTCAGATCTTCGAATCGGGCGGTATGTCTCGCTGCCGGATATTGAGGCGCAGTTGGCGCCCAATAACTACTCGTATTCCCATTCAATCTTATATACCTACGATTGCTACACCCAGGTGGGAGCAAACCTGACGACAAAGGTGAACGATCATTGGACAGTGCAGGCGGGTGTCTCTCCAGGATGCGATACGGCCCCGTGGACCACAGATGCGCAGCTGACCTTGAATGCATGTGTCGTCTATACCTGGACGAATGGCGGGGACGCTATCAATGTATGCGACAACACGCTCAACAACGGAAAGTACGGCTATAACAACCTGACAGCGTTTTATGCGACGTGGTACCACCGTATCAGCACGCACTGGCATACAGATACTGAGGGGTGGTACCAATACATGCGCGATACCCCGAATATGTGGTGGATCAACACCGGGGTTCCCTATAACAAAGTCAGCTCGCCGTGGCCGGAGAATGTGAACAACTACCGGTTTGTTGCGCCAGGCGTCACACCTTCGACACTCAACTTCGGCGCCACTTGCGAAGATCCTCGCAATACATTTGTGGGGACCCGCAAAGCCTATTGCTATGCTCCAGAATGGGCGATGACCAACTATATCGAGCACAATTTCTGGAACAACACGGCATCCCTCAACATCCGGAACGAGATTGTGAACGACATCAAGGGACAGCGCACGGGAACGCCCGGCTACTTCGAGGAGCACATGCTTGGGTTCGATTTCTGGGCCGGCTCGACAGTGACGTTCCGGCCGGAACTGAGTTATGTGCACGCCTTTAACCCATATGGTCTGCGGGCGCTGGATATCTCCCCTGGCGAGTCGGTTTCGGCGATGCAAAATGCTGCCGTTGGCCAATCGCCGCGCGAAACGATGCAGTCAATTGGAGCAAAGTCGCAGGCGCTGGTGATCGCGGCAGACTTGATCTGGCACTTTTGACATCGATTCAACGTGGTTGGTCGGCGCACATTGCGGATTCCGTGGTGTGATTTTCCTCTTATTTGATCCTCATGCGTTTCATATGTCTTGGCCGGGACATTGCGAGTTATGGATCCGACTGAGAAAGGGGTGCCGAGCGTAGCGAAGTCGCGATTGAAGACAAACAGCTTTGAATGTTTCAATTGTGCGGCTCAGGATGGCTTATCGGCTCACGGGTTGCGGCGAGCGGGAGCAACGGCGAAGACGGAAGCTCAACCTAAAATCTCTAGGCGATCCATAGGAAGTGTTTATGCGCTCTTTATATAGTGACCGATACCCTCACGTTAGATGGGTGGGACAGTGGATTGCGCGTGAAGAAGAAGCCATGAAAGGCACGAAAGTAAAAGGCCGGGCAGCGTCGAAGAAGATCGCAAAAGGAGTATCGCAATCTGCCGCAATTTGTTCCGGTGTGGCCCTGCTGACCTGGGGTGGACATGCACTGGGGCTGGATTTCTCGGCGGTCGGGTTTGTTTACCTTCTGTTTGTGGTCGCGGCCGCACTTTTCTTTGGTTTCTGGCAGGCATCCTTAGCGTCGGTCCTTGCGGCGGCGTGCCTGGATTATTTCTTCACAGTTCCCTTGTATCGCTTTGCCATTGCTGGGCTGCAGGACTGGATTGCGCTTGGAACGTTCCAGGCGACGGCACTTGTAATCAGCCGGCTGTCATCAAAAGAGCTACGCAGCAAGCGCGAGGCAGCTCTGCATCGAATGGAGATGGAGAAGCTTTACGAGTTGAGCAGGAACTCGATGCTTCTTGATCTTCGCCGGCCGCCCGGGGAACAGCTTTCAGTTTTGATCCACAGAGTCTTTGACGTTGAAGCGGTGGCGCTGTACGACCTCAACCTGGGGCGTGAAGATTGCGCGGGGGAGTGGGGTGCCGAGGGTTGCGGCACGAAGGGCGGAGGTCCTGCGCGCAAAAGCTTTGAGCGGGATGTGGACGAGGATGATCTCGAAAACGTAAGGGCGACGCGGATTCTGCGCACGAGTACCGGGGCTGTGGGTGCGCTGGTGTTGCGCGGTTCGCTTACCGGGCTTGTGACAGATGCTTTGGCGTCGCTGGCAGCGATTGTGATTGACCGACATCAATCGTTCGAGAAGGAAGAGCGGGCCGAGAATGCGAGGAAGACTGAACAGTTGCGCGGAGCGGTGATGGATGCATTGGCGCACGAGTTCAAGACGCCGCTGACGGCGGTACAGGCGGCAAGCTCAGGATTGCTTGAATTGGGAGGGTTGAATGAACCGCAGGAGGATCTTGCGAGGCTGATCAACGACGAGGCGATCTGCCTGAGCAAGCTCTGCACACGGTTGCTGCAGACGGCCAAACTGGACGCGCCCGAGGTTGGCCTGGACATGAACGATGTGAGCGTGCAGGAACTGATTGAGGAGGTCCTGGGCGCACGCAGAGCTGATCAAGGCGGGGAAGGGCATCGAATCGACGTTGCTCTCGACGATCCCGGACTGACGATGCGGGTTGATCGGCAGCTAGTCGGGACGATTCTTGCGCAATACATCGATAATGCGCGCAAGTATTCGACACCGTTTACGCAGATAACAATTGCGGCGCGACGCAGCCACGGCGAGGTTCTGATTTCGGTGCACAATTTCGGCTCGATGATCCCGATTGAAGATCGCGAAGCTGTTTTCGAGCGGTTTTATCGTTCGCCGATTCATCGCGAAGCAACGGCGGGGACAGGAATTGGACTCTCGATCGTGAAGAAAGCGGCTGAAGCTCATCACGGACACGTGTGGGTGATCAGCGATGAGAAAGAAGGAACGACTTTCTTTCTATCAATCCCGGCGGGATCAAGGAGGAGGCCGTGAGCACGAATGGTCAGCATGAAGGTCAAGGAACGGTTCTTGTTGTCGATGACGACAGCGCAACGCGGCGGGCGTTGCGGGTGACGCTGTCGAGTCTGGGGTTCACAGTTGTTGAAGCGGCGCGGGGAGAGGAGGCGCTCTCGCTGGTCAGGGTGACGTGGTTTGACGCCGTCCTTCTGGATGTAGACATGCCAGGAATGGGGGGTGTCGAAGCTTGTCGAAGCATTCGGCACGCGATTGCGCGGCTGCCGATTCTGATGCTGACGGTGATGGATTCAGAAGACGATAAGGTTTTGGCGCTGGATGCTGGGGCGGATGACTATATCACCAAGCCTTTTCAACTTCGGGAGTTGACTGCGCGGCTCCGCTCGGCGGTGCGGAGAAGGAATACGCAGGATGACAATCGCGATGCGCCCATCAGGCTGGGGCAGCTTGAGCTCGATCCGGTTAAGTACCGTGTGCAGAAGGCGGGGCGTTCGATCCATCTGACGCCCAAGGAATTCGAAATGCTCCACTATCTGATGATGCATGCCGGGGAGCCGATTCCGCATGCTCGCCTGCTTAAGTCGGTATGGGGCCCGGAGTACGGCAATGAACTCGAGTATCTTCGGACATTCGTGCGTCAACTAAGGAAGAAGATCGAGGATGACCCGCGAAACCCCGTGTATTTGCTGACCGAAGCGTATGTGGGATACCGATTCAACGAGCCGATTGCAGAGGCGTGAGTCATCAAAGGCGAGCCGACCTATGCAAGTTGGAGATTCACAAAGGGAGTACTTATATAACCAATCAATCTATATGACTCAATCACGTCATCCTCATGTGGTACTCATAACTTTCTTCAATGCGCATATGGGATCTTTATAGCGACCTACCTAGTGTGTAAAGAAATCATATTGTTCGCTCTCACGCGGAGCGAATGCCGCGACTCTTCAACATGACATCCCTGAGTTAGCAGGCGAAATGAGATCTGGCAATAAGTAAGCAGGTCCGTCGCTCTACCTGCAACCTGGGAATCGACCCTGACTCGACAGACATGCCTGTGGAGCAGCAGAGGAGATCCCTGCCTCCCGCGACGTTCCAAAGGCTTTTCATACCCAAATCTTTTGTGAAAGTGAGAGGCTGAATGACAAGCATTCCCTGGAAGGCAATTCCTGCCGCAGCCATTGTGTGCTGCGGACTCATGCCACTGATCGCTCGGGCGCAGCAGCCTGTGCGCATGGGGCCATCTGTACAAACTGCATCGGTCGAGTATCCCGGCGTAGAGAGTACGTCAACGGATCCTGCCACGAAATCCGGCGATTCCTCACCGACGGGAACCGCAGCGGCGACAGGCAGGGCAAATGCGTCCACCGATCCAGGGGCGACAACCGCAACAGGAACACCGACGGTGGCTGCTCCTGTTGGCCGCGATGCGGTGATTAAGGAACTTGCCGAAATGAAGGCGCGGATTGCGGCGCTGGAAGCCGAGTTGAAGGCGCGAACGGGCGCGGACGAAGAGGCCGATGCGGATAAGGACGCGAATGCGCTGCGCAATGCAGGGGGCGATGCGACTGGCACGACTGCGGTCGGGCAAACGACGGCGGCTCCCGCGGCTGCAGCAACTCCACCGCCGCCGGAGATTTCGGCGGAGACAACAACAAAGTCGGCGCCATTCCCCGGCGACTGGACGTGGTTGAACTCGGGCGGCCATAACTCCGACAGTCCGATGAGCACTAAGTACTTCACGCCTGAAGTGCGGTTCGATGCGAATTACATTCTCGATTACAACCACCCGATCGACGACTCGATGGGTGGTTCGACTGAGATGTTCCGCTCGGATGAATGGCAGCTTGAGCAGGTCAGCTTCGGTGGCGATATCCGGATCCAGAACGTCCGCGGTCGTGTGCTCACCATGGATGGCCTCTTCGCGACAACGACACCGCGCAATGACGCGAGTTACAATCGCGGCCAGTGGAACCTATCCGGCGCTTACCGGTACTTCTCAGAAGCATGGGGCGGCTATCACTGGGATGTTGCTCACGGCCTGAATGTGGATGCCGGTATCTTTGTTTCATATATCGGTCTGTTCAGTTATTACAACTTCGACAACTGGGCATATCAGCCGTCTTATGTATCATCGAATACCCCCTGGTTCTTTAACGGCCTTCGCATTCAGTACTGGCCGACGGAAAAGCTCAAGATCGAGCCTTGGATTATCAACGGCTGGCAGTCTTACGCGCGTTACAACGGCAAGCCAGGGTTGGGCGGCCAGATTCTGTATCGCCCAAAACCGTGGCTCGATTTTGTTTGGAACGACTACGGCCTGGGTGAGGATGATGCAGGCGCTCCTGGCCGTTCCCGCATTCATGCGGACTACTCCGCACAGATCAAGATGTATGACCATCCCAAGGAGTGGCTGGACAAGATTGCCGTTACGGTCACGGGCGACGTAGGTTGCGAATACGGGGGCGGAGCCCCTTCAGGTTCTTACCAGGCCAATGGTCAGTCGCCGATGATTCCGACCGGGGGCATGGGAACAAGCGGAACGGCATTGGCAAACCTCAATAGCTCTGCCTCGCAATCCACTTATTCGGGTGGCGTCAACTGCCATAACAGCGCGAACGGCCGTCCGAAGCAGGAGTTCGAAGGCTGGATGAGCTATCTGCGCTTCTGGTTTAAGAAGGACCTATACGCGATGACCGTTGGCGGCGGCCAGATGAACAATCCTGGACGCTATCTGACGTTGTTGCCGCCGATCAACGGCGCGACCGCATCTACAGGCAGCCCGTATTTCACTGAGAATGGAGGCGACCGCGCGCAGATGCACGATGGGACGCTCACATTTGATTACATGCCCGCACAGTTCATCACCTTCAGACTGGAGCAGAGTTACCGCTGGTCCGACGTGCCGTATTACGCGGGTCGCGGTGGCATGACTCCTCCGGGAGGCAACAACGGGAACGCGGCCGACTATCAATGCGCGGCCGGTGGCGACTCGGGTGTTGGATATTTTCCAACGGCGCTCGGGGTTGGGCAAGGCTATAACACGGGCATTGCGCAGGCGTCAGCGGCTTGCATTGGGATGGGCTTGAACAATGGTGGCGGCGGTACAGGGGCGCTTTGGTTCCCAGACCTTCGCCGGGACCAAAACTCCACCATGATTGCGATCATGGTCCGATTCTAAATCGAGGATTAACCGTCCAAAGTTAAGGACCTGGCCAAAAGCCAGGTCCTTTTGTTTGTGAGGAGTTATGCCACCGGCTCCAGGCGCGCGGTAAAGTGTCGCAGGAAGGGCGCTTCGTAAGTGAGGCGCAGGCCGCGGATCTTGAATCGATTGTTGAAGACTTCAATGATTACTTCGACGAGGTAATCGATGTGGCTTTGCGTGTAGACGCGGCGCGGGATGGCGAGGCGGACGAGCTCCATCTGCGCGGCGCCGGCGAACATGAGGGTGCCGATCTCGACAGAGCGGACGCCGCCTTCGAGATAAAGTTCCGCGGCGAGGGCAACGCCAGGAAACTCATTTGAGGGTATGTGAGGAAGGAAGGCGCGCGCGTCAATATAGATGGCGTGACCGCCGGGCGGCTGGACGATGGGCACACCAGCGGCCGCGATGTGATTGCCCAGATACGCGGTGGACGCAATGCGGTAGCGGAGGTAATCCTCCTCGAGTGCTTCCTGAATGCCGACGGCGATGGCCTCCAGGTCGCGGCCAGCGAGTCCGCCATACGTGGGATAGCCCTCGGTGAGGATCAGCAGGTCTTTCTCTTGTTGAGCGAGTAAGTCGTTATTGGTGCAGAGAAAACCGCCGATATTAGCCATGCCGTCCTTTTTGGCCGACATCGTGCAGCCGTCGCCCAGCCGGAACATTTCCTGCGCGATTTCCTTAGGAGTCTTTTCGGAATAGCCTGGTTCGCGCAGCTTGATGAACCAGGCATTCTCTGCGAAGCGACACGCGTCGAAGTAGAACGGGATGTTATTGCGTTTGCAAATCGCGCTGACCGCACGGACATTTTCCATGGAGACGGGCTGGCCTCCACCTGAGTTGTTGGTCACTGTCAGCATGACGAGCGGAATGCGTTCGCGGCCGACGCGTGCGATGAGGTCTTCCAGGGCGACGACGTCCAAATTGCCTTTGAAAGGATGATCGAAGGCAGGTTGCTTTCCCTTCGGGGATCAGAAGGTCGAGAGCTTCAGCGCCGGTGGCTTCAACGTTGGCGCGGGTGGTGTCAAAGTGCGTGTTGTTGGGGACGATGTCGCCCTTCTTGCACATGACGCCAAAAAGGATGCGCTCGGCCGCGCGGCCCTGGTGGGTGGGAATCGACATGGGTATAGCCGCAGATGTCCTGAATGGAATTGCGAAAGCGGTCGAAGCTGCGGCTGCCTGCGTAGCTCTCGTCGCCTTCCATGATCGCTGCCCATTGATGCGTCGACATGGCTCCTGTTCCGGAGTCGGTGAGCAGGTCGATGAGAACGTTGTCGGCGTGCAGCAGGAAGAGGTTGTAGTGGGCGGCCTCAAGCATGCGAGCGCGCTGCTGGCGCGTGGTCCAGCGGATGGGTTCGACGCTCTTGATACGGAAGGGTTCAATGATGGTTTTTACAGGCATGGCGATATCCCAGACGACTGCTCCATTCGCATTAGAGCACGTTGGGCTTGAAAATTCTGGCCAGGGGATTGCTGCTTTTCCAGTGAAGGATTGCTGGGATAAACTCCATGTCTGCTTGATCGCAAGAAGGGAGAAACACAATGGCGACTGTAGTGGTGACGGGGTGCAGCAAGGGGATCGGAATGGAGACCGCGCTTGTTCTGGCGCGGGCGGGCCACACGGTTTACGCCACGATGCGCGATCCGAGACGGTCGCCGGAACTGGGTATGAAAGCGGCGGAGGAGAAGCTGCCCATTCATATTTCAGTTATGGATGTGGATCGAAACGAGTCCGTGGAGCAGGGGATTGCTGCAATTCAGAGGGCTGCCGGATTCATCGATGTGCTGGTGAACAACGCGGGAATCGAGCGAAACGGATCGATCGAAGAGACACCGTTCGCCGCGTTTCAAGAGGTGATGGAGACGAACTACTTTGGGGCATTGCGCTGCATCAAGGCGGTCGTTGGGGAGATGCGCAAACGCAGGAGCGGCTGCATTGTGAATGTCACGTCGATTGCGGGGCGGTTGTGCACTTCGCCGCTCGGGCCTTACGGAGCGTCGAAGTTCGCACTGGAGGCGCTGAGCGAAGCGCTGGCGCAGGAGATGAAGCTGTTTGATGTCCACGTGGCGATTGTTGAGCCGGGGATTATTGACACGGGGATGGCGCGCGGCCTGAAGGAGTCCGATCACGACACACCTTATCCGCATAAGCGGCGCATGGCGGCATTCTTTTCTGCGGCGTTTGCAACGCCGCGGGGGGCGCATCTGGTGGCGGACCGGATCCGCGAAATTATCGAGAGCGGGACGTGGCAGCTGCGCCATGTGGTGGGCCCCGACGCCCAGCAGACGCTGGACTTCCGGCGCTCGATGAGCGACGAGGAGTATGTTGCGCTGCATGGCTCGGGCGACGCGGAGTACCAGCGGCTGATGGATTTCTACGTGAGCCGAAAGAATTAGGCGATTTGCACTGAAAACGGGGCAGAACCTCAGAGCAACGATTGAATTTTAAGCGCGAACCCAGTTTTCAGGAAATGGCGCCTGACTGCGCAGGCGACGTGCAAGGTTCGTGGTGCAAATCACAGAAGATTACGTGGTTAGGGGGCGAATCTCCTTGGGAAATTTGATGGGATCTTTATGCGCTGCTCGATAGCATCGGCTTGACTGTCCCGTACATTTTTCGCCACAAAAGGGGGTTCGATGACGAAATACAAACTTGAGTACATCTGGCTTGATGGCAAGAAGCCCGTTCCTGAATTGCGCGGCAAAACCCAGCTCAAGTCTTTTGAGAAGACGCCAACGCTCGCGGATATGCCGCTGTGGGGTTTTGATGGCAGCTCCACCATGCAGGCCGAGGGCAAGAGTTCGGATTGCATTCTTAAGCCTGTGGCCCTCTATCCAGATGCCAGTCGCAAGGACGCATTCATCGTTCTCAGCGAGGTGATGCACCCGGACGGCACGCCGCACTCAACCAACTACCGTGCCACCATCGAGAATGATCCCGATTTGTGGGTGGGACTCGAGCAGGAGTACTTCCTGTGGAAAGACGGCGCGCCGCTCGGCTTCCCGAAGAGCGGGTATCCGTCGCAGCCTCAGGGCCCGTACTACTGCGGTGTCGGCTACAAATATATGGGCAGTACGGCTCGCACCATCGTTGAAGAGCATCTTGAGCTTTGCCTGGCAGCCGGCATCAACCACGAAGGCATCAATGCTGAAGTTGCGAAGGGGCAGTGGGAGTTCCAGATCTTCGCCAAGGGATCGTGCAAGGCTGCGGACGACACGTGGGTTGCCCGCTATCTTCTGATGCGCCTCTGCGAGAAGTACGAGGTGGATGTGCAACTGCATTGCAAGCCGATCAAGGGCGACTGGAACGGGTCGGGCATGCATTGCAACTTCTCGACCAAGTACCTGCGTGAAGTGGGCGGCAAGGAGTACTTCGAAGCGTTGATGAAGGCGTTTGCCGATAACGTGGCAGCGCACATCGAGGTTTACGGACCTGACAATCATCTGCGGCTGACGGGGCACCATGAGACGCAGGCGATCGACAAGTTCAGCTACGGCTTGTCGGATCGCGGCGCTTCGATCCGCATGCCGGTGAACTTTATCAAGAACGGCTACAAGGGGTATCTGGAAGATCGGCGTCCGAATTCGGAAGGCGATCCGTACCAGATTGTGTCGCGGATTCTGCACACGATCAACAGCGTGCCGAAAGAAGAGCTCGTCACCGCGTAGTGGCCCCGGGAAAGAACAAAGGGCGGTTGGCCATGTGGCCCGCCGCCCTTTTTCGTGGGTGTTCTGCTGTCTGGTGTTAGAAGTTATTCCAGAGGGACTGGTTGTAGATTTCGTGGTGGTACTGGACCTCAGAGCCCTTCACAAAGGTTCCCAATTCGCGCGGAGAACGATTGGCCGCCGCTTGCTTCAAATCGGCAAAGCGGCCCTGGACATCATCGCCGAGAATCTTGGCAATCCATTGCGATGCCTTAAAGTCGTCGATGGCGCTCTGGATGTTGTCGGGCAGGTAGCGCTGCGCCTGACGAAGGTTGTCGATCTCGGCCTTCTGGCCGTCGATGCCGGTTTTGAAGATCGAGTAAAGGGTCAGGTAGGGGTTGGCGTCCGGCGCGACGGAGCGCACTTCAACACGCATCGACTTTGAGTTGCCAATCGGCACGCGAACCATGGAACCGCGGTCGGTTGCGGAAGCCTTGATCTGGTTGGGCGCTTCGAAGTGCGGGTCGAGGCGGCGATACGCGTTGACGCTGGGATTGAGGATCAGGCAGATATCGAGCGCGTGAGTGAGGATGCGATCGATGAACTCCCAACCAAAGCTTGAGAGCTTCTCGAGACCATTGGGATCCCAGAAGAGATTGGTCTTGCCTTCAGAGATGGAGACGTTGGTGTGCATACCGCTGCCATTGACGCCGACGACAGGCTTGGGCAGGAAGCAGGCTGTGTAGCCCATGTTGGCAGCAATCTGACGGGTGAGCAGCTTGTAGAGCTGGATTTGATCGGCCGCGGCGACCACTTCACCGTAGCCGTAGTTGATCTCGAACTGGCTGGGAGCGACCTCGGGGTGATCCTTCTCGTTCTGGAAGCCCATGGCGCGCTGGACTTCAGCCGCGGTGTCGATGAACTGACGAAGAGGATCGAGCGGCAGCACATGATAGTAGCCGCCGGTGTTGATGAATTCGAACTTGCCGGTTTCATGGTAGCGCTTTTCGGCGTCTCTCCCGGCAAAGAGGAAGCCTTCGATCTCATTCGCCGCGTTCAGGGTATATTTCTTTTCGGCGTAGAGACGGTCGGCGTATTCCTTGAGGACGCCGCGGAGATCGCCGGAGTAGGGAGTGCCGTCCTTGGCGATGACGGTGCCGAAGACCAGGACCTTGCCATTGCCGAAGACGTCGGAAGGCACCCAGTAAAAGGCGCTCCAATCGATGCCGAGGCGAAGGTCGCTCTCCTTCTGCGCCGTGAAGCCGCGAATCGACGAACCGTCAAAGGTCAGGTTGTCGTAGGAGTTCAGCAGGAACTTCTTGTCGTAGTCGAGAAGGTGCAGGCGGCCTTCAAGGTCTGAAAAGAGCACGGTGACGGCCTTGATGCGCTTCTCGTCGGTGAGGTATTTGAGCCGCTTTTCACGGATTTCGTCGGCTGGAACGCGGTTGATGCGGTCGGCCTTGGCGGCCAGGTTCTTTTCCTCGAGCTCCTCGTAGGGGAGGGACAGAAAATTGCGAAATTCAGTGGACATTGCTTTCCTCCTTGACCGGAAAGGATATTGAAACACCTTACGGGGCGGTGGATCAATGGTGGCGCGCAACGAGGAGCATGATGAGCAGGACGGCAACGGGAATGAGGGCCAGTCCACCGTAATAGAGAATCTTGCGGGAGAGCTGGGATTTTCGCTTCTGCCAGTCGCGGAGCTCGGTGCGGTCTTCGACGCCAACCTGGTCAAGATGCTCCAGATCCCAGGCGAAGTTGTGGGCCTTGGCGTAGCGATTTTGGGGGTCCCGTTCGATGGCGCGATAGATGACTTCCTGCAACTGCGGTGAGACCGATGGGTCGGCCACGCGCGGCGGGATGGGGTAGTTGAGGAGGCGCTCGTTCATGGCCGCGAGCGGCGAGGGGCCGTTGAAGGGCAGCTTGCCGGTGAGCATCTCGTAGAGAATGATGCCCATGGAGTAGATGTCGGAGCGGCCATCGCCGCGCTTGCCTTTGACCTGCTCGGGCGAGATGTAGTTGGGCGTGCCGATAGCGCGGCCGTGAGATTGGCATAGGTCAGGCGGCTTCGCACGCTGTGTCGCTGGCGATGCCGAAGTCGATGAGCTTCACATTGTCGTCGGTCGTCGACCATGATGTTTTCAGGCTTCAGGTCGCGATGGACAACGCCGTTGGCGTGGATGTATTCGAGCGCACCGAGCACGCCGATGGCGATGCGGATGGCGCGATCCTGCGGGAGGCGGCCTTCGTCGAGGATCTGGCGCAGAAGGCGGCCGTCGCACCACTCCATGACCATGTAAATGCGGGAGCGCTTTTCGCCGCCGAAAACGCGCATGACCATGGGGTGGTTCAGTTTTTCGCCGATGCCGGCTTCGCGCTGAAAGCGATCGAAGAGGATGGGGTCGGCTTCGAGATCGGGATGAGGAATTTTGAGCGCGACGACTTTGTTGTCACGGAGGTCGGTGGCGCGGTAGATGGAAGCCATGCCGCTGCGGGCAATTGGCGCGTCGATGCGATACGAATCGAGTTCTTCGCCGGGTTCTAACGCGCTGTGATAGCCCATTGGGCGCCTTGCTCCTGCTGGATTACTGCTTTGAGTTTATCGGGAAAGGGATGGAATTTCGGCTAAGGATTGCGTAAGGTTCGGTCAGGATGGCAGCCGGTAGGGACGGCCGCGATACATGCCGACTTGCTCGACGGACTGAACGCGGATGACCTGAGCAGTGGTGTTGTCGCCGCCATCGATCTCGACGGCGCGGTCGACCAGTTCGCGCGCGATGTCCTCGATGTTCTTTTTCTGAGTGACGATTTGGGCGATGGTGGCTTCGTTCATCTCATCGTGAAGTCCGTCGGAGCAGAGGACGAGGGTGTCCCCGGCCTGCAGGGTGACGGCTGTTGTGTCGGGTGAGACGAACATTTCAGGACCGAGCGAACGGATGAGGACGTGGCGCGACTCGGACTCAGCCATTTCTTTGGCGGAAAGCAGGCCCATCTTGCGCTGTTCGTTGACCAGGGTGTGGTCCTGCGTGACCTGGCGCGCTTTGCCGTTGCGGATGAGGTAGCAGCGCGAATCGCCGACGTGCGAGACGATGGCCTGATCGTGGCGAATGGCGCAGGCGACGAGCGTGGTGGCCATGCGCTTGCCGCGGTATTCGGGGGCAAGGGTGCAGTCGTGAACGGCGGCATTCGCGTGCTGGATGAGACGTGGGATCAGGCTGATGAGCATGGTTCCCGCTTGAGCGCCGGCAAAGCCTTCAGTGAGCACCTTGATTGCGGTGGCGGAAGCAACTTCGCCAAGATCCATGCCTCCCACACCATCGGCGACGGCGAAGAGATATCCATGCGAGCGCGCCTGTTGCCGCGATTCGGGGATGAACGATCCCATCGCGTCTTCGTTATTGGTGCGGACCTTACCGAAATCGCTTGCCTGGCCGAACTGTACTTCTAACATGGGCGCCGCCGCCTGAAAAGATTGGCCGCGATCTGCCGCGGAGATCGCTCTTTCACGATTCTGAAACATTCAGGTCAAAAAAACTACTGGGTGGGTCTCTGGCCTTCTCATCACGAAGAAGGAGGTCAGAGGCCACCCAGCAGTGCTCTTCATTGCCGCGTATCGAGCGCTCTATTTGGCGGTGAGAAGCACGGATTTGCCCTTGGCTTTCGAGGAGCGGAGGAAGTAGATTCCCCCGTACAGGCCCCATGCTGCGGAGATACCGAGAGCGGTGAGTGGTTCCATCTTGGTGCCCAGGTTGAAGAACGGTCCGGCGAGATAGAAGCCCATGCACAGCAGGTTGGCCAGCAGTCCGAAGCCCGGGATGATCAGGTGCAGCAGCGGATTGTAGTCGGGCCGCTTGTGGAAGGCGACGATGCACAGGAAGCAGCTCAGCGCATACAGGATGAAGGTGCCGAAGTTAGAAGTGAGCGTGATGGTCAGCAGCGAGTTGGGCAGTGCCGCCATTGCGTCATGCGAGGTGTAGCCGAAGTTCGAGAAGATGTTGTGCGGCAGCGCGGCGATGGTTGCGTCGGTGGGCGCGGCAGCGTCGCCGAAGACCATGAGGACAGCGATGACGCCGATGACGGCCGAGATGACAGCAAGGGTCCAGATGGCGCGGCGCGGGGTGAGCGACTCGGCGTGCAGCATGCCGAAGTGCTCCGGCGCTTCGTCGTCCTTGCCCATGGCGTAGGTGACGCGCGCGCCTGTGTTCATGCAGCTCAGCGTGGTGCCGATCAGGGCAAGAAACACCGTGAAGGCCTCGGCCAGCATGAACCACTTGCCGTTGCCGTGGCCCAGCAGCCCGTCGCCGACGATGATCATCATGTCGCCGATGGGCGCGGCTGATCCGGATGCGCTGGCCATGGAGTAACCGGAGTTGAGGAAGTAGTTGGCCGCGAAATACTCGAACAGATAACACAGCACGCCCTGAATCAGCAGCGACGCAATCACCGCAATCGGGATGTGCTTGGTTGGGTTCTTCGCTTCTCCGCCCATGGCCGTGACCGATTCGAAGCCGACCAGGATGAGAATGGCCACCGTGGCCTGGATAAATACATAACTGAATTTGTGCGGCGAGACGACCGAGGCAGCCGTCGTGTGGGCCAGGAAGTTACCGCTCGCATCGCGCTCGGTGTAGTCGATGGTAAACGGAACCGGCTTGCCGGCCGGGTCAAGCAGAGGCTGCGGCGTACCGTCGGCGGCGCGAATCGGGGTTCCGTCCTTGGCTGTCGCGAACTGGTAGGTGTAAGTAGCCAGAGTTTGCGAATCGTACTGGAAGGCAGCCGCGCCCTGCGGATGGCTGGCGCGATAGCCCAGTGCCAGGATGCTGAACACAACCAAGCGCCGAGATCTGAATGACGTTGATGGCCATGTTGACCGCAGTCGATGCGCCGGCACCCTTCTGCGCGATCCAGGCGACGAAGAACGAGAACACAACCGCGACCAGGGCCATGAACACCGGGCCGGGGTTGGAGCCGCTGAGGAAGGTCGGGAACAGGAACCCGACAATGTAGCCGCAGAAGATGCCGGTGGTCGCCACCATTACGCCTGGATAGACCCAGTAATAGAGATGCGAGCCCCAGCCGACGATGAATTTGGCGACGCGCGCGTACTTGAAGGCTTTGTCTTTGGACAGCAGCGCCTGCTCGGCGTAGTAGTAGCTGGATCCGGTGCCGGGATAGAGCTTGGAGATCTCCGCGTAGGCCACGGCCGTTGCCAGGCACAGCAGAAGCGCTGCGACGATGCCCCACCACATGGCCGGCGATGTGGAGGGCTGGCCGGCTACGCCCGTGTTGGCCTGAATGGCGAACGTCAGCCAAAGGAACGCGCCCGGAGCAATCAGTGCCATCGCATTGCTGGTCAGCCCCGTCAGCCCCAGCGTCGCCTGCATTTGAGGTGCTTTTTCGTCTGCCATGTGCATTCTCCTGGAAAGTTGGGTCGTGGTCTTTTTCGGTGCGCTCCCGCGATTCTTATCCGGGGATGTGCATGGGATTGGTCTGTTTCTTAAGTCGATTGGGACAGATGCGCAGGGGTATTCAGTGAGTACCTTGAATGCTAAAGTTGGTGCAATAAAGATGAAATGAGGAATCGTAAAATCAGGGTGTACTCGGGCGCCGGATCGCTGCCCTGACGGAGGGGCCGGAGGCTTGACCTGGGCGGGAGCGCGGAGCGGGGAATCGGCACTGCGGAATGAGGCGTGAAAACCCATTTCGATCCTGTTAAAATTTTGGAGACGCACCCGAACTCCCCTGAAGCCCCATTCCCGCAGGTTGAGAGCGTAGGAGGGTGCACCTCAAAGCCAGACGCAATTCGTGTACAGCGGATGCGTACCGGCGACTTTCTTCGGCAGGATTCTGGACCATTTGAGAGGCGGTTGACTGGTTTGGCCGGAAGCTACATCCCTGTCCGTTCGATCTTCGCCGGCCGGCGTTCGCGGGCGACTGGTTTCCCTGCGCTCTTGTTCGCGCTGGAGTCGGCGCTCGGCATTTTAGCGGTCGTGCTGATCTCCGCGTTTGCACATTGGGCCTCATGGCTGCTGCCGGTAGCGCCGCTGCTTTATCTGCTTGATCGTGGTGGCGACGGCGCTGCTGTCGGGATTCTGGCAGGCCATTCTGGTCTCGCTTTCAGCGGTCATCGCCCACTCCTACATCACTTCGCATGAGGCTGGCATTCAATCCTGCTGCTGATCCCAGTCAACACCGTCACGCTGATCGTTTTTGTGATTGTTGCTTTGACGGTGAGCCGGCTCTCAGCGCGCGTGATCGGTCACGCGCAGGAGGCTGAGTCGCGCGGCGGACAGATGCATGACCTGTATGAGTTCACGCGGCGCACGCTGCAGATGAACCTGCATGTGGAGCCTGGTCCGCAACTGGTTGAACTCGTGCACGAGATTTTTGCGCTGGAAGCCGTGGCCGTGTTCGATGCCGATCTGCACGACGTGTATCAGGCTGGATATTGGGCAGTCGATCCACAGGAGATGGCGCAGAACATCTATTACTTCGAGACTTCTGATGATGATCCGATGACGGGTGTGGGGAGGCGGGTCGTCCGGCTGGGGACGGTGCCGGTCGGCAGCCTGATGGTGCGAGGCGAGACGACACCCCTGGTGAATAACGCGATTGCCTCGCTGATCGCGATTACATTCGATCGCTATCGCGCCTTTGCCAATGAGAGCCGCATCGAAACAGAGCGGCGCACGGAACAACTCGCGTTCAACGGTGCTGGACTCGCTCGCGCATGAGTACAAAACGCCGCTGACAGCGATTCGCGCCGCAAGCACCGGGCTGGGCGAGATGGGCCATCTGTCGCAAGGGCAGGCAGAACTGGTGGCGCTGATCGACGAACAGACAGGGCTGCTGGGCGAGTTGACGACCCGGCTGCTCACCACATCGAGGCTGGATGCGGGCGAAGTTGCGATCAACGCCGAGTCGGTCGGTGTTGCGTCGCTGGTTGAAGAAGTGGTGGCCAGTCTTCGCGACCGATCTGGCCAGCATGAAGGTCGTCGATTGAAATGCCGGACGACAGCCTGGTGCTTTGCTGCGACCGGCAGTTGCTGGTGATGCTGTTGACGCAGTACATCGACAACGCATGCAAGTATTCCATCTTCGGCACGTTGATTACGATTCGCGTGGTGCGGCAGAATGCGGAGGCCATCTTCTCCGTGCATAGCTACGGGCCGGTGATCCCGATGGCCGACCGCGAGCGTATTTTCGACCGCTACTATCGTTCTTCCACGTATTCCAATCGAGCCCCGGGCACGGGCATTGGTTTATCCGTTGCCAAGAGGGTCGCGCTCATTCACGGAGGGTATGTGTGGGTGACGAGCGAGGAATTGGAAGGAACCACATTTTTTGCATCTATCCCATCGCCAAACAGCAAGAAGGGGCAGTCATGAATCAACCAGCACTTCGCGTTCTGATCGTCGATGATGAGCCGGCCATTCGCCGCGCACTTCGCCCACCGCTGCTTGAGCTTGGGTTCCAGGTCGCCGAGACGGCTCGTGGCGAAGAGGCGCTGCAGACGCTGCGGACGACTCCGTTCGACGCAGTGTTATTGGATGTAAACATGCCGGGGATTGGCGGGATCGAGACGCTGCGCCGGATGCGTGCGATGGCGCCGCGGCTGCCGATTCTCATGCTCACTGTACGCGACCAGGAGGAAGAGAAAGTGCAGGCACTCGACCTGGGGGCGGACGACTACGTGACCAAGCCATTCAGCACGCGCGAGCTGATTGCGCGCATTCGCGCGGCCGTGCGGCGTGTGAAGGCCCCAGTGCGCGCTGAGAATGCGCCGATTGAGATTGGGGAGATTCGCATCGAGCCGGTCAAGCGGAATGTGACCAAGCGCGGACAGGCGCTTCATCTGACGCGCAAAGAATTCGATATTCTGCATTGCCTGATGAGCCGTGCAGGCCGTGTCGTGACGTATGCGCGCCTGCTGACGGCAGTATGGGGGCCGGATTGCCGTGAAGAAGTGGAATACCTGCGAACCTTTGTGCGGCAACTTCGAAAGAAGATCGAGGATGATCCGTCGAACCCGCTCTATTTGCTGACAGACGTCTATGTGGGGTATCGCTTCGCAGACGCGCAGATGTTCAACGAAGAGACTGGACATGTCAGCGAGGGTCAGGCAGCCGACGAGACGATTCTGATTGCGGACGAGCCGCTTCCTGAGGAAGTCCCGTAGCCGTCTCCAGGACTACTCGTCGTAGTGGAGCAGGCTGAAGACGTCGTACTCTTTGAAGCGCTCGCGGCCTTTGAGAAAGTCGAGTTCGACGGCGAAGGCGAGGCCGGCGATCTCTCCGCCGAGTTGCTTGACGAGCTTGATGGTGGCTTCCATGGTGCCGCCGGTGGCGAGCAGATCATCGACGAGCACCACGCGCTGGCCCGGTGCAATTGCGTCCAGATGAATCTCGAGCGCGTCGGAGCCGTACTCCAGGTCGTAGGTCACGCGGGCAACGGGAGCGGGCAGCTTGCGCGGCTTGCGCACCGGGACGAATCCCGCATTCAGGCGATAGGCGAGGGCCGGCCCGAAGATGAATCCGCGCGCCTCGATGCCGAGAACGAGATCGATCTTGCGTTCGATGTAGTGCGCGGCGAGCATGTCAATGAGCTTGGCGAAGCCGGTCTTGTCTTTAAGGACGGTGGTGATGTCGTAAAACAGGATGCCGGGCTTGGGGAAGTCGGGCACAGTGCGCACCAGCGCCTTGAGTGATTCGACGCTCATGGCTTTCGTATCTTCGGGCATTTACTGATTATAAAAGAGAGCGGCGGGAACAGAGAGGGACGAAGGGACTGAGGGACTGAGGGACTGAGGGACTAAGGGACTAAGGGGCTAAGGGACCTAGGGACTGAAGGATTTGGGAACTTAGGGGCTGAGGAAGTGAGAGAGTGTGAATTCATCATCCCTTGGCCATTCTTCAGCGTTCTCTACTCTGTTCGCCGATCCTCCAACCAACTCAGTCCCTGAGTCCCTCAGTCCCTTAGTTCCTCGGCATTCTCCTGCTTCGCGGAGAAATAGGCGGCGGCGAGGCAGAGGAAAACGATGAAATTGGAGATGGCAGGTGGGGCAAAGATGAAGGTATATGCGACGATCGCCAATGCGAGGTACCCAACTGCAAAGAGGCCGATGATGGGGCGCAGCAACGCGGCGTGCGTGCGCATGCGATTGCTCATCAGCCAGAGCACAAGCCCTTCCAGAATGCAGGAGATGGTGATGCAGAGGCCAAAGCCTGTGTAGACCTGCGCGTAGGTGCGGTCTACGCCGATGAGCGGGAAATGGTTGGCTTGCATGGCGGTCCACGCGGTTGTCATCGGACCTGGGTTCGGTTTGCCGAATACACCGCCAATGGTGTGCAGCACGCCCTCGATTAGGATGAGCGTCGCAGCGATGCGGAGAAAGAGAGCCGGCTTGTTCATGCGCCAGCTCCTTCCACCTTTTGCGCGTACAGAGACAAGATGCCCGCCCAGGCGCCGGGACCGTCGAAGAGCTCGCGGAGTTGCTGGTAGCCTTCGCCGTGGCGTTCGAGCTTGCTGTGCTCCAATTCGACGAATGTGGTGGAGGGGCCTTCCGGCTTGAAGCGGATGGTGACCTCGCTGGCCTTGGCCGGATCGGGATCGCACACCCAGTCGGGTTGATCGTGACCGGGGCCTACATGCCATGAGAGCGAGACCCGATGCGGTGGGTCCCAGGCGAGTACCTTGCCCCAGTCGACCTGCGCGCCTTCGGCATTGAGTTCGTACCAGCGGCCGCCCACGCGTGGCTCGACGAACAGCGCAACGAAAGGCGTCTTGCCGATGTGGTGCGTCGCGGGCCACCAGGTTTCCATTTGCTCGACAAAGACTGAAAAGGCGCGCTCAATGGGAACCTGCACGCGCACGTTCTTACGGACGACGGCTTCTTCGGTTGTGTTTGCCATGACGATCTCCGGCGGTTGGATTTTCGGCAACGGTTTGAAACTGGTGCATGGCCTGCTCCCACATCTTGTCGAAGTGGGCGCGCAGGCGGGCAATCCCTTCAGGCGAAAGTCGGTAGTAGCGGCGCGTTCCGGCCTTGCTGTCGAGGACCAGCCCGGCATTTTTGAGCACGCGCAGGTGCTGCGAGACGGCTGGCCGGCTGACGGGGAGCGTGCGGGCCAGCTCGTTGACGGGCATTGGGCCGGCAGCAAGCTTCTGGAAGATGGCCATGCGGGTGGCGTCCCCGATGGCATCGAGCCCGGCTTGTAGGTAAGTGTCCACTTACGGTAAGTGTGAACGAACCGATGGGAGAAGTCAAGAGGCAGTGGACAGTGCACAGTGCGCAGTGCACAGCGAACAGTGAGAAGCGGAGAGTGAGTGATGGGTGGGAGATCTTCGGGCCAGCCCTCAGCGCCAAAGGCTGTTCACTGTGCACTTGCTCACTGTTTTTTCACCACGCGCCGTCGATGCGGAACGAGCCCAGAGACTCGGCTTCTTTTTCATCGAGAAAATGTTCGATGACATGATCGACACGGCTGCCACGGGGTCCGCGGCGCAGGCTGGCGCGGAGTTCAGCGAGGTCGCGATCATTGCCGGCGGCAACCACTTCAACGTGGCCGTCCTCGGTATTGCGGACCCAGCCGCGCAGATCGAGTTCACTGGCTTCGCGGTGTACGAACCAGCGGAAGCCGACGCCCTGAACTCTGCCTTGAATGAGGAAGTGAAGAACCATGAATGAGACCAAGGCCAGTTTTGCAGATGGAGGCGTGGTGTGCAACCGTTTGCCGGCGCGGGTTGACCCGCGCTATTTTTGCGTTGGCGAATCGCGATGGTCCTCAACGGCATACCCTTGCGGCGTGTTGAACAGGCCAGGATCGGGTTCGCCAAGCTTGACGTCCGTGATGGTGAAGGTCTGTTTGCCGAATGTAGGGTCGGTCACGATGGAGAGCAGATTGATACCAAGCGAGGGCGCGAACCAATATTCGCGTTTGGTTTCAGTGGGGCGGTCATTGCCGAATGCGCCGGCGGCGTAATCGACCGTGTCGCGCGTGCCCTTTGTTTCGACTCCTTCGATGGCCTGCGTGCCGAGGTCCTGATGAATGTTGTAGGCATCCATGCCGCGCAGGGGGCCACTGGGGCGGCTGACCGGGATGTACCGGTCGGTGGTGAGTTCGGCGTAGGTTTCAACCAGGCAGGTGCGCGGCTTGTTCAGGGTGAAGCAGTTTAAGAACGTGTGCGTTGACGGGTCGCTGACCTGGATATTCGTCATCGTTGATTTGTATTTGCCGCTGGGCGGAACCAGGGTCCAGCGCTCCTGGTAGATGCGGCCTTCAGAGTCGCGCGCGATGGGGCGCGAGTTGACGAGGGTGAAGGTGCCTCCGTCGGGGAGAGTGCGCTTCCATTCGGTGAGGACCGTGGCGCTGAAAGGGGCATTCTTGACGGGCGGGATGAAGATGCTTTGCAGGACCTCGGTGCGAACCCCTTTGCGGATTTCAGCAACATTCGAGCCGCCATCGTGCATTTCGACCGTGGCCGTCGGGGTTTGCTGCGCTGCGGCGGTCGCGGCGAGGGCAAGAAGCAATGTGAAGGGAAGCCGTTGCACCAGGACCTCCTTGCTGCTTGATCACTATAGACGGAATTGGGTCAGGTTGGAATGGGATATTTTCGGTCGGCTCTTTGAGTCGGGCTGTCGGAATAGGCTGCAGCAAAACTGTCGTAAAGCGTGGCCTTGTAACAGGGCGCGGCTTCAGTCGTGCCGAGAAGGGCCCTTTTGAGACAGGAGGGCGACTCCCTATCTTCCTCTCCTGCCGAACGCTTCTTGCGATTAAGCACAAGCTTGCACCGCTTCACCAAAAAGCAATGTGAGGGCGATAGCGGTCTGGCGCATCTTCGAATGCAGAATAATTGATCCTGTTCTTTGTGACGTTCGGTTGGCCGTGCCGATAGGATTTTGCAACCCACACATCGTCTGGCCTTTCAAAATAGGTGTCCCTCTGATCGAATGGATTCCGCCCGAAGTGAATGCTCTTGTCCTTGAGCCGAGCGAAGTCGTCCCGCAGTTCGGCGTGGCTATCACCAAACCCGACAATCTGGCATGGTGCGAGAGGGCCATCCCCTAACAACAAAATGTTGAACCATTCCCCGTCTGTTATGAAATCCAAGGCCGCAGCCAGCAGCGTTTCATTCGCTTCACCACGAATTGGGTACTGCTTTTCGCGAAAGATTTCGATCCTAACCTCTGGATGTTTTTCCTCGGAGACGATTCCCTTAATTTGCGCCAGAGATTGGATGAAGTGGACGCTGTTGTTCCTTCCCCCGCTATGTGGCCTATCCAGATCCATATACAATTCGCCAGTGTCTTGCAGCCAGTCATGAAGCAATGCGAGGTCGCGCTCCGCGAAAAGATGTTCGTAGCCCATGTGCTGATGATCTCTTTGCGCGGAGACCGAGTCAATATGCCCGTATCCTGGCCCACGCGCTACACTGAACTTCATCATGGTGTTTGTGCTCGACAACTACGATTCCTTCACCTACAACCTCGTCCAGTATCTGGGCGAATTGGGGGCGCAGGTCGAGGTTCGCCGCAATGACGAGCTGACCGTGGAAGAGGTTGAGGCCCTGCATCCGGAGCGGATTTTGCTATCGCCGGGTCCGTGTACGCCGGGCGAAGCCGGGATCCTGGTGCCTCTGATTCGGCATATGGCCGGAAAGGCGCCGATTCTGGGTGTTTGTCTGGGACATCAGGCGATTGGCGAGGCGTTTGGCGGCGACGTGGTGCGCGCGCACACGCTGATGCACGGGAAGACGAGCACGGTGGAGCATGACGGCAAGGGCGTGTTTGCGGGATTGCCGACACCGTTGACGTGCACGCGGTACCACTCGCTGATTGTGGCTGAGGATTCTCTCCCGACAGAGCTGGAAGTGACAGCGCGGACGCACGGGAAAAACGGCGACGGCTCGGTGATTATGGGGCTGCGTCACAGGACGCTGCCGATTGAGGGTGTGCAGTTTCATCCTGAGAGCGTGCTGACCGAGGGCGGACACCAGATGATTCGTAATTTTCTGGGGATGTGAGGATGCGCGCGCGCGGGCGGACGAAAAGACGCGACTGCGCCGGCTGGAGGCGTTATGCCGTCTTGCTTGTGGCGATGGGGATTGCGCCTGCGGTGATCTGGGCGCAGCAGCCGGCGAGTGGCGACGCGGGAAATTCTTCTGGAGCGCCGGCGACCCCTGTGCCGGCGCCGCCTTCCGCATCCGCTTCGCAACCCGCACCTTCGAGTACCCCTGCGAATGGAGACGCGCGATTGCTCGCGATTATCCCCCTGGACAGCAAGATCCCAGGATTCGCGCAGGAAGTGACAGGCGCGATGAATGTATCGAACGGCCGCGCGTTTTTGACGGGCAATGGAACCGTGACCTCGGGCGCGCAGACGACGCAGGTGACGCTGCCCTATCGCGGCACGTTACGAGTTTGCACGTCGTCGACGGTGAAGTTGTCGACGGATGCGAGCGTACCGGCGGGCGAAGTTCCAGGGCTGCTGATGGCGATGGATCATGGCGCGATCGAGGCGAGCTTCGCCACGGGGCGCAACTCCGACATCCTGATGACGCCGGATTTTCGCATCCTGATCGGCGGGCCCGGCACCGCCGACGTGAAGGTGCGGCTCGGCCAGGGCGGCGATACGTGCGTGGATAACGGGAGCGACAGCGCAGCCTATGTGCTGGTTTCGAGCGTCTTCGATGCCGGTGCCTATCGCGTGCAGGCAGGGCAGCGCGTGATGTTCCAGCACGGCAATCTGCACGAGGTTGTGGATCAGGAGAAGGAACCCTGCGGCTGCCCTCCGCCGCCCAAGCCGGACAGCAACGATTTTCCCTTGGCGCAAAGCGAAGGGCTGGCCCCACTGGGGGCGCCCAAGCCCGCGCCGATTGGCGTGGTGGGCCACGATGCGGAGACCACCGCGCCGCTGGTGCACAACGCGACTGACGTCGCCCCGCCGCCTCCTCCCAGTGCGCCGGTTGCGGCGCCCGCCGCGACGGCTGCACCAACGCCACAGAAGAAGCAGCACTCGGCGTTTGTGCGGTTCCTTCGACGGCTCTTCGGGGCGGATTGAGAATCGACGGAACCGAGAGACACCTCGATACGTACACCGCGCAACCAGCTACTTCATCCCAGCCACGCTTGCGGAGGCGGAGCATGTCCCCATTCGGCGACGGAAGAGATTCGGTCACCTCTCGAAGCACCGCGATCACTAAGCCAGTTGGCTGGTGGCCGCCGGTCGTCGTGCTCGTATGTGTTGTGCTCACGGCAATGGGCGGCGTGATTGCCCTGCTTCATCCGGTCATGCTGGTTTCGCCCCACGATGAGATCAACGGGGCTGTCCACATTTATGCGGGCTACCTGGCCACACGAAATCTTGCTCTGGCAGGCATGCTGCTGGTGCTTTTGATCGTTGGGGCGCGGCGGGCGCTTGGTAACCTTGTGGCGATTGTTGGCCTGATTCAGCTCTTAGATGTGTGCATGGACGTTGCCGAAGGCCGCTGGGTTGTGGCTCCGGGCGTCGCGGTCCTCGGACTGATCTTGCTGATCGCAGCAGCCCGCTTTTCGGGCGCGCCGTTTTGGAGAATAGAGGCGTGGAGATGACTCTTTCTACAGTTCCCGTGCGCGTTCGATGGCGCGGATCACGGCGCTGGCTTTGTTGATGGACTCCTTGTATTCGAGCTCGGGCACGGAATCGGCAACGATGCCTGCGCCGGCCTGCACGTAGCCTTTGCCGCCAATCGCGAGCATGGAGCGGATGGCAATGCAGGAGTCGAGATTGCCGGAGTAGTCCGCATAGAGGACGGCGCCGCCATAGGTGCCACGGCGGGCGGGCTCGAGTTCTTCGATGATCTCCATGGCGCGGACCTTCGGTGCGCCGCTCAACGTGCCGGCAGGGAAGCAGGCACGCAGCGCTTCGACAGCGGTGAGATCAGGCTTGAGCATGCCCTCAATGGTGCTGACGATGTGCATCACGTGCGAGTAGCGCTCGACGAACATGAGACGATCGACCTTGACGCTGCCAAACTTGCTCACGCGCCCCACATCGTTACGGCCGAGATCGACGAGCATCACGTGCTCGGCTCGCTCCTTCTCGTCGTTGAGCATTTCGTCGGCGAGGGCCTGGTCTTCTTTCTCGTTGGCGCCACGCGGCCGCGTTCCGGCGATGGGCCGGTATTCGACACGGTCGTTGTGCACGCGGACGAGAAGCTCGGGCGAAGAACCGGCCAGTTCCAAAATCTGAGGCTGTTTTGTCTTCTTTGCGGAAGCGCCGGTGAGCGGGCCGTCGGGGGCAAAGCGCAAGAAGAACATGTACGGGCTGGGATTGACGGCGCGCAAGGCGCGATAGACCTGAAAGCTGTCGACACCCGGCTCGACGTCGAATCTCTGACTCAAGACCGTCTGGAAGACATCGCCGGCGGCCACGTATTCCTTGATCTTTCCTACGCCCGCGAGAAAGTTTTTTCGCGATGTCCGGTGGTTGACTTTGAGCTTTGCGGCACCGCGTTTCCGCGCAATCCTGGGCAGCGGCTGGGCGAGGCGCTTTTCCAGCTTCGCCAAGCGACGAACGGCTTTGTCATACGCCGCGGCCGGTTTCTCTTTGGTGACGTCGGCGGTGACAACGAGCCAGATTTCTTTGCGCACATGATCGAAGGCCAGCACTTCATCGAAGAAGAGCAGGCAGGCATCGGGGACGCCGAGTTCGTCCGCGGCGAGCGAGGGCAGGCGCTCAATCTGGCGCACCGCGTCGTAGGAGAAGAAGCCGACCGCTCCCGCCGTGAAAGGAGGCATGCCCTGAAGGCGCGCGGGCTTGTGTCCACCGAGTGCTTCGCGCAGGACGGTGAAGATGTCGCCTTCGAAGCGAACCGTCTTGCGGCCCTCAGTGACGGCGATCTGACGGCCACGGGCGGCGATGCGCTTGAAGGGCGCGAGGCCGATGAACGTATAGCGACCCACTTGCTCTCCGCCTTCGACGCTCTCGAGGAGAAAACATTCCTTCTCAGGCCATGCGGCGCGCAGAAAGGCGGAGACGGGTGTTTCAAGGTCCGCAGTAAGCACGCGACAGACGGGCACCAACGTATGTTGGCGGGCGAGCGCAAGGAACTCTTTGCGCTGAAGGGGATTGGCCTGGGCTTTCACAGTTTCAGTGTATCCAAGGGACCGCCGAATGCCGCCGACATGATGCCTATCTCACATCGAATCTGTGGTTTGTAGCGGCTCTGGCAGGCGGGTCTAAAATCGTGCCGGCTTGCCACGCATCTATCGAAGAGTGGCCGGTTTGGGTGTTCCACCAAAGGGGCATTCCGAAGGTAGTGAAAGAGGTTCCTAATGCTTGACGGGGCTCCTTGGCGGGCCTAGACTCACTGGGGTTTGGGCTTGTGAAGACTTAATCACAAACCAAACGCAAATAGGGCCACCCCAACGAATCGAAGAATAGATGTGCGAGGAATTGAAGGGTGGGCAGGGAAGCGACAATCTGCACCGCAACTAAGGGTGCCAGAGAACGTCTTATCTTGCGGAGCGGCGTTTCAAAACGGTCGGTGTTTTGAGCGGCGCTTTTTTTCCGGTATGAAGTTGGAATTGGAGAGTGTATGGCAGTATCACCAGTAATGACGTTGGACCAGGAGATTAATCCCTGGGAAGCACAAAGCGCCCGGTTCGATTTTGCGGCGCGCAAGTTGAATTTGGAAGAAGGACTTTGGAAGCTTCTTCGCACCCCCTCCCGCGAGATCATCGTGCATTTCCCCGTCGCCATGGATGACGGACGCATTGAGATGTTCACCGGGTTTCGTGTACAACACTCCATCGCCCGCGGTCCGGGCAAAGGCGGCATTCGCTACGCGCCCGATGTGACCTTGGATGAAGTCCGCGCACTGGCCAGCTGGATGACGTGGAAGTGCGCCGTCGTCAATATCCCGTTCGGCGGCGCGAAGGGCGGAGTCATTTGCGATCCGCACAAGATGAGCCAGGGCGAACTCGAGCGCATGACGCGGCGCTACACCTCAGAGATCATCGACTTCATCGGGCCGGAAAAGGATGTGCCCGCGCCCGATGTGAATACCAATGAACAGACCATGGCCTGGATTATGGATACCTACTCCATGCACATGGGTCATACGGTGACCAGCGTCGTGACGGGCAAGCCGCTCAACATCGGCGGATCGCGCGGGCGCGTTGAAGCGACGGGCCGTGGCGTGATGGTGGTTTGCGACGAGAGCCTGCGCTACCTGAACATGTCAATCGACGGCTGCCGCGTCGTGATCCAGGGCTTTGGCAACGTGGGATCGAATGCGGCGCGTCTGATGATGGAACACGGCTACAAGATGGTCGGCATCGCCGAGAAGGATGGCGGTCTGCTGAACCCCAACGGCATCGACATTCATCAGCTCATCGAATACAAGCACCGCAACGGCACGACTCTTGGATTCCGCGGCGCTGAAGCGACGCCGAGCGAAGAAGTCCTCGTCTCCGACTGCGAGATTCTGATTCCAGCAGCAACAGAGAACGTGATCACCAGCCGCAACGCGGAACGGATCAAGGCGCGCATCGTGGTCGAGGGGGCGAATGGCCCAACGACGGCGGTTGCCGACGAAATCCTCGCCGACAAGCGGGTCTTCGTGGTGCCCGACATTCTCTCGAACGCCGGCGGCGTCACCGCCAGCTACTTCGAGTGGGTGCAGGATCGCCAGGGCTACTTCTGGAAAGAAGCGATCGTCAACGAGCAATTGGAGACGATTCTGCGCGACAGCTTTGACGATGTGGTGCGGTACGCTGAGGCCCATAACGTCAACAACCGCATTGCGGCCTATATGCTGGCCATCGATCGAGTATCGTTCACCATCAAGCAGCGCGGCATCTACGCGTAGGGCTGTTCGTGTTTGCAAACTAAAAGGATGGGCGAGAGCCCATCCTTTTTTTCGTGCCCGAAAACCGAGCCTCCTCTTGACAGTCTAGTGATCGCTCCGCTATACCTCTAGATTGTCAAGTGGAGAGAGACATGGCTGACGAATCGTACGACCTGGTGCAGGGAACGCTGGAGATGCTGGTGTTGAAGACACTGGCGCTGGAACCGCTGCATGGCTATGGCATTGCCCTGCGCATTGAGCAGATCAGCGACGGCGTCTTCCGCGTGAATCCGGGATCGCTGCTGCCCGCGCTGAGCCGCATGGAGCGGGCAGGGCATTTGAAGTCCGAATGGCAGACTTCAGAAAACAATCGGCGCGCGAAGTACTACATGCTGACTGCGCGCGGCGTGAAGGCCCTGGCCAAAGAGCAGACGCAATGGAGCCGGCAGGTTGCCGCCATCGGCAAGATTCTCGAAGCGTAGGAGACGCGGATGCCATTTGGAAATCTGATCAGTGGAATCAAGTCTCTTTTTCGGCCGGACGAACGCAACGCTGAGATCGAGGCCGAGGTGCGGAGTTTCTTTGAAGCTTCAGTGGAACACAAGATGCAGAACGGAATGAGCCGCGCGGACGCCGAGCGCTCGGCCCGCATTGAGATCAGGAGCTCCGAGATGGTGAGGCACAAGGTGTGGTCCGCTGGTTGGGAGTCGAAAATGGAGTCGGTGGGCAACGATATACGCTGGGCGCTGCGCCAGATTGCGCGTTCGCCGGGTTTGTCGATTGTGGCCATTCTTTCGCTGGCGCTGGGAATCGGAGCCAACACGGCGATATTCACGGTCATCAACGATCTTGTTCTGAAGCAACTGCCGGTCCGCGATCCAGCCATGTTGGTTTCGTTTGGCGACGGAA
This sequence comes from uncultured Acidobacteriaceae bacterium, assembly GCA_963791505.1. GTDB lineage: Bacteria > Acidobacteriota > Terriglobia > Terriglobales > Acidobacteriaceae > Telmatobacter. The sequence continues at coordinate 4,439 of CAWBSV010000037.1, read as the reverse complement.
TGGAAGACGGCATCGTGGCTTTATCGAGTCCAGGCCCCTACGCCATCTTCCCCTACGATTTTTATCGGCGCATCGCCGGCAATCACGATGAACTGGACGGAATCTGCGCCTTCGGAAGCTTCTTAACCCAGGTGAGCGTGCGCTCAGGGGCGGCCAGTGCAGGGCCGGCGACGCAGGCGATGAGCCACCTGGTTTCCGGAACTTTCTTCAGTGTGCTCGGCGCGCAGCCCTTACTCGGGAGAGTGCTGACGCCCGAGGATACGACGACAGAGGGCAGCAACGCAGTGGCCGTGATCAGCCATCGCTTCTGGCAGGAGAATCTGTCGGCAGACCCTGGGGTGCTGGGGCGCTCCATCATGATCAACGGCACGTCTTTCACAGTGGTTGGCGTGATGCCGGCTTCGTTTTACGGCGTCGATCTGAATCAGGACTCGCCGGACTTTTGGCTGCCGATTACCATGCAGCCGCAGGTGATGATGCAGCCCTCGCTGCTGAAGCCCGATGGGCTGTCCTGGATCCATATGATGGGCCGGCGCAAGGCGGGTGTGCCGGTTGCGCAGGCGCAATCGTGGGTCACGGTGGAGTTTCAGCGCTTCTTGACAGATCAGGAAGGGACGAACATTTCGGCGCTGCGCAAAGGTCAGATCGGCGGGACGTATATTCCCCTGCTGCCCGGCGGATCGGGGCTCTCTTACATCCGGAAGGAGTACGAGACGCCTTTGATGGTGCTGATGATCATGGTGGGCGTGGTGCTGCTGATTGCATGCGCCAATCTTGCGAATTTGCTGCTGGCGAAGTCGGCATCGCGTGAACGCGAGTTCTCCACGCGCCTTGCACTGGGCTCGAGCCGCGGGCGCATTGCGCGGCAGATCCTGATTGAAGCGCTGGTCCTGGCGCTGATCGGCGGCGCACTGGGACTGGGGCTGGCGTTCTGGGCCACGCGCTTGCTGATCCGGTTTATCGTGCAGGGTGCGGAACACACCGCGCTCTCGGCAACGCCAGACTTGCGCGTGCTGCTGTTTACGCTTGGCATCTGCATTTTGACCGCGGTTCTGTTTGGCAGCGCGGCAGCTTTGCGCGGAGCGCGCACAGCGGTCTCGGGTGCGTTAAATGCGAACACGCGGACGGTGGGAGGCACAGCGTCGCGAGCGAGCCGCTGGTTGCCCAAGGCATTGATCGTGACGCAGGTGACGCTGGCGCTGGTGCTGATTACCGTGGCGGGGCTGCTGCTGCGGACGCTCCAGAATCTTCGCGCACAGGACCTTGGCGTGAATCGAACCAGCGTGCTGCTGATCAATACCAATCCCAAGTTTGCCGGATATACGCCGGAGCGCCTGAACGCGCTGTACGATCGGATCCTGCAACGCGTGTCGGCATTGCCAGGGGTGCGCTCGGCGAGTTTATCGGGCAGTGCGCCAATGTCGAGGGGCACATGGGGCTCACCAATCGATCTGGATGGCCGCCCGACGCCTCCGACCGAGGATATTGACGCGCTTCTGAATCGGGTGTCGGCGGGATACTTTGAGACCATGGGGATTCCGCTGCTTCGCGGGCGCACCATTCAGTCGATCGACACGGCCGATGCGGTGAAATCGGCGGTTGTGAACAAGACCTTTGCGGATCGGTATTTTCCCCACGGAGACGCGATTGGCCACAGCTTCACCATCGCTGATCCAGGGGCGCCCGGTGTCTGGCACATCGTCGGCATCGTGCGCGATTTCAAGCACAGCAGCCCGGCGGAGAAGCCGGCCCCATTTGCCTTTCTCGCGGTGACGCAATTGCCCGGCGACGATCACTATGCGTATTGGCTGCAGGTGAAAAGCGATGGAAATCTCGCCGGGATCACGAGCGAGGTGCGCGCGGCGCTCGCGGACGTCGATCCAAATCTGCCGATTTTGAAGACGCTCACCGTCGACGAGCAGGTTGACGAGCTGATCGATTTGCAGAGATTTGTGTCGAGGCTCGCAGGGTTTTTCGCGTTGTTGGCGCTGACGCTGGCGTGCATCGGGCTCTACGGCGTGATGACCTACAACGTGGTGCGGCGGACAAGCGAGCTGGGCGTGCGCATGGCGCTGGGCGCGCCCCGGCCGGCGCTGCTTTGGATGGTGTTGAGAGAGTGTTTGGTTTTGCTGGGAATCGGGCTGGCGATCGGCGTGCCCTTGAGCTTCGCAGCGAGCCGAGCGATCAAGGCCGGACTCTACGGGGTCGATCCCGCTGACCCGTTCACCCTGATCGCGGCGGTCTTGACCATCAGCGCATTTTTCCTGGCGGGGTCGTATATCCCGGCGCGCCGAGCGACGAAGATTGATCCGATGATTGCGCTTCGGTATGAGTAGTGCGACTTGAGTTTTTCAGTTGGACGGCGCGGGGATGGGCCGGTAGACTTGCTGCCGGGCTAAAAAAAGGAGAACTCCGTGCGCATGTCTCGCTTTCTTCTCGTCTTGGTTGGTTGTGTCATTGCACTTGGTCTACAGCGCGCAGGCGCACAGGCTGCCGATCGCGAGTCGCTGCCCGCGATTCCGCACACCAAACAGATTCATCTCAAACATGTGCTGGTGATTGGGCAGACCAAGGGCTTCGAACACGACTCGGTCTCAACCGCGATGGCGTCCATCTACAACATGGGCAAAGAGAGTGGCCTATGGGACACGATGATCCGCACCGACACCGAACTGCTGACCAAAAAAGATTTGGGTCGCAACGCGAAAAACCTGAATTATTTCGACCTGATTGTCTTTGCCAGCACGACGGCGGAACTCGACATGGACGCGAGCCAGAAGGCGGACATGCTCTCGTTCATTCATGACGAGGGAAAAGGGTTCGTTGGCATTCATGCGGCGCTGGATACGAACTACAACTGGCCGGAGTATGGCGAGATGATTGGCGGCTGGTTCGACCAGCATCCGTGGATGACGTTCAATGCGCCGATCATCAATGAAGACCCGGATTTTCCGGCGGTGCGGCATTTCCCCAAGGCGTTTGTCAAGTACGATGAGATCTATCAGCCGAAGGCATGGTCGCGCGACAAGGTGAATGTGCTGCTGAGCCTCGATGCGAGCAAGCTCGACTTCAATAACAATCCGCGCGTTCATCGCACGGACCACGATTTTGCCGTGGCGTGGAGCAAGATGTACGGCAAAGGGCGGGTGTTTTATTCGACGCTGGGCCACACTGAAGAATCGTGGGACGATCCGGACGTGCGCAAGAATGTATTTTGAGGCGATCCGCTGGGCGCTGGGGATGACGGAGGGAAGCGTCACTTCGCATGCGCGGCCGGGCGGGCACTAGAAGGAGCGGACAGGCTGATGATTCCCGCAGGGGCTGAAGCCCACATTTATAACAAGCGACTGACGGCCCGACTGAAGTCAGGCCCTGACTCATGTCCTCGCTGCCCGAGAGCATCTTAGGGTCCGCGACCCGGCCCAGAGGGCTCCCCTGCGGCCGGGCCGTACCTCATTTCTTCTGCTCACTCATGGCTCGCCAGGGGCGAGCGCCTGCGCGAGGCGGGTCAGAAATGGCTCCTGGCTTTTGAGAATGCGTTCGCGCGCTTCCGCGAGAGAAAACCACGAGCCGCGATCGACTTCAGGGACCTCGATGCGGCGGCCGGAGCGCGGCGGCCATTCGACCATGCAGCGATTGCTGATGAGGGCGGCGGGATCGCAATCGCCTTCGAATCCCCAGGCGGATACGACCTTCCCGCTTAACTGCTTGACCTGCCCGAGCTCCAGGAAATTTCCCGCGGCGACAAATCCGGTCTCCTCAGCGAACTCACGCTGAGCCGCAGCCAGTGCCTGTTCGTCGTCGTGATATTCGCCCTTGGGGATCGACCACGCGCCGCGATCTTTCATCGCCCAGAACGGGCCGCCCGGGTGAACCAGGAAAACTTCAAGATGGCCATTCGGCCGGCGATACATCAACAAGCCCGCGCTTCGCTTCCCCAAAGGTAACCTACCGGGCTCAGTATAAGGTTCTAGAATGAAAAATGTTTCAACAGCGAGCGGCGTGAAAGGAAGGCTGCTGCAAATTGCGTTAAGCAGAGGGTAGCGCCAGTTGAGCGGAGGCAGCGTGAGCACGACTCAGGAACCGTCCATTCAGGAAAAACTTGCACGCCTGGACAGCATCAGCAGAAGCATCGCATCGTTTGTGCGGCAAGGTGGAAACCTCGACTCCACCGATTCTTTTCCTCTCGGGCTCGAACTGATCTACGCTGCGGACGACATCGCGCGGGAGTTCGGCTATCGCATTCTCCGGAAGCCGCAAGGCCGGCCGGAGGCAGGCTATAGCGTTCCGCTCCGCGGCCGGAATGAGGCTACAGTGGAAACGGCCAAAGACTAGCCGCCTGCCACCTGCGGTGGGGCCAACTGGCGCTTGCGCGCCTTCAGGTCTGACGTTCGCCGGAGGTGTTTTCGCGGGTGTTTGGACTTTTCAAATCGGAGCCC
>CAWBSV010000036.1:0-23043 GCA_963791505.1 uncultured Acidobacteriaceae bacterium | reverse complement strand
CTGGCAGGTAGCGCTTGTCCTTGCGCACATCGGGGACGTTGACCAGTCTCCATTCGCGCACCGCCGCGCCCACCAGGCCGCTCTTGATGGAAAGACGCCGCAGGGGCGCATGGGTATAGCCGAAGCGCCAGGCGTAGCGCGTCACCAGCGTCTCGCCTTTTTCGTCGAGCAGCATGATGGTGAACATCTGGTAGTCGATCAGCCTGCGCAGCAACTGACCGACGCGTTCGAGCAAGGGCCGAGATCAAGAATTGAAGTCAGCTCAATCGCGATCTCGTTGAGCACCTCAAGGGTCTGCGCCTGGCGCGACACCCTGCTGTAGAGCCGCGCATTCTCAATTGCCTGGGCAATGCGCGACGCAGTCAGCGTGAGAATGTGCAGGTGGTCTTCGCGAAAATATCCTGTCTCTTCGCTCTCCAGGTCCATCACGCCAATGAGCCTGTTCTTGGCGATGAGCGGAACGGCGAGCTCCGAGCGAACCGCCGCGTTGGCGGGGATGTAAAACTCCGAGGCTGTCACATCGTTGAGCAGAATCGACTGACGGGTCAGCGCGACCTGGCCTACGACGCCCCGGCCCATCGGCACGCGCGTCCGCTCCGTCTCCTGGGTATGCCCGATCTGAAAACGCATGCGCAGATCGTGGGTGCGATCATTGAGCAGGAAGATTGCGAAGATGCGGTAGTTGATAATCGGCGCGCACCAGTTCTGATGTCCGCTCAAGCATGGTCTGCAGGTCGAGCGTAGTATTCAATGCGTCCGCAAGACGGGCTAGGTACGACAGATCCGCCGTTTCAACGCGCACGTTGACCGGGTCAAGATGCGCCGTGGGATTGGCAGAATCCGGCGGGCGATAGTCGCCTTCCAGCTCGTGATGTCCCGGCGAAGATGGATGGGAAGAAGACATGAGTGTCGAAGGGAATGATAGCGCATGGCGCAGTGAGAGAAGTGAGTAGAATCGACTTCCGACTCAAACGGGAGCGAACTTATCCTTGAAACCTCAACCCTGATGCAATCGAAGTTATTCCGCGCCGAGTTCGCGCACGATCGCCACTGAAGCGGAAGCGCCGATGCGATTTGCGCCCGATTCAAGCATGGTGCGGACATCCGCTAATGTGCGGATTCCGCCCGAAGCTTTAACGCCGCAGCGCGCGCCGGCAACGCCTCGAGCAGCGCCACGTCGGCCGCGGTCGCGCCTCCACCGGCAAAACCAGTCGAGGTCTTGAGAAAATCCGCGCCAGCCTGGATAGCAATCTCCGAAGCGCGCAGTTTTTCTTCCACCGTCAGCAAGGTCGTCTCGAGAATCACCTTCAGCAGCGCTCCGTGATGATGAACCTCGCTGGCCGTCGAGTGAACGGCATGATGAACCGCCTGGTGATCGCCGCTCTTCAGCTTGCCGATGGGAATCACCATGTCCAATTCGCGGACGCCGTGGCGGATCAGTGCCGATGCCTCCTGACGGAGCGTCGAAACCAGCGAGGCCCCGAATGGAAATCCGATCACCACCCCCACCGGAATGCCCGTACCCGAGAGAAGGTTCACGGCCGTCGATGCCCAGACCGGGTTCACCATGGCGCAGGCAAAGCGGTAACGGACCGCTTCGTCGCACAGATTCTCCACCTGCTCGCGCGTCGCCTCGGGCTTGAGCAATGTATGGTCGATGACCGCGGCCAGGGCCTGCCACGACGAAAGTGTCTGCTCGGTAAATCCGGCTGCGTCGAAATTGCCGTGGTCGAAGTCGAGTTCCGATCGGTCGATAGGTGTGATGGCAGCCATTGATGAGTGCTCCTTGCTGTGAAGCTCGCCGCTCTACTGGGCCGGCTCTTCGTGACGATCTCCGGGAGATGAGTATAGAACCTGCCGCGGGAGGAGGCCAAGTCGCCAAAGGCGAACTGTCGGACGCGCAGAGTTACCAGGATGCGTTACTGATTGACGCCGCTGGCGAGGAATCCGCCGTCAACGACCAGTGTCTGTCCGGTGACGAACGATGCGCCGTCCGAGGAGAGAAAGATGGCGGCGCCCACCAGCTCCTCCGTCTTCCCAAAGCGACCCATCGGCGTGCGCATGAGCAGCTCCTGGCCGCGCGGTGAGTTGTCAAGCAGCTGGGCATTGAGTTCGGTGCGGAAAACCCCCGGCGCGATTGCATTGACGGTCACGCCCTTCTTCGACCACTCCACGGCGAGCGAACGCGTGAGCGAAGCCACGCCGGCCTTGCTGGCTGCGTAGGCTGCCACTTCATTGAGGGCCACAAAGGTATTCAGAGACGCAATGTTTACGATTCGCCCGTAGCCGCGCTCGAGCATGTGCGCGCCGAAGACCTGGCAGGCCCGCAAGGTTCCCGTCAGGTTGGTGTCGAGAATCGCAGCCCACTCCTCTTCGGGCATGGTCAAAGTCGGCGTGCGCTTGATGCGGCCCGCGCAGTTGATCAGAATGTCGACATGATCGAATTGTTTGAGGACCGTGGCGCACAGCTTTTCGAGCGATGCGCGGTCGCACACGTCCGATGTAATGCGCAGCGTCCTGTGTCCGCGCGCTTCGATCTCCTTCGCCGTCTCGTCCACCTGTTCTGAGCGCCTTGCGGTGGCAACTACATCCGCGCCGGCTTCGGCGAGTCCAAGTGAAAGAGCGCGGCCAATTCCAGAAGTGCCGCCTGTAACAACTGCGATTTTGCCTTCAAGACTGAGAAGCGAAGCGGACATTGAGAGGTGCCTTTCAATTTGCGAAAAACAACGAAAAGAGATTCGCACGGCCTGCAGGGGAAGAATATCAGTTGAAACTTGCCCGCCGAGTCAATGAACCGTCTCTCGGGGATGGCCGAGAAAGACTGGTGCGATGTGACGCTCAAATAAGTTCTGCGTGACATTCTTGCCAATGATGCCCTCGTTAGCCTGGAGCAGGTCGAGATACCGGGGACCCATCTGTGCCGCGACCTTGAACCCCACATGAAGCAACTGCCTGAAGCTGCTGTTGAACGCCTTGGATGCGCGCCGATGGCGCAGAGCCGAGGTGTATTGCTCCGCAGTCCACCCGGCTACGTCGTTGGAGGAGGGAAGTTCGGCCGGATCGATATCGATCACCGAAGCGTAGGGGGCGCAGAGCTCATCGCGATGTGCGTACGATTCGAAATAAATTTCCTTCGCCGCCTCCAGTCCCGCTCCGCCCGCTTCCGCCAGACCAATCAGCTCTTCTAGCCATGTCGTGCCCGCGGTTTTGAGGTGCACGCCGCAATTGAACTTCCGCATCGTCGCGTGAATCGCCGGGTAGATCGAAGAATTTGTCGCTGCCGGAGTGAATGCTGAGCTTGAGATTCGCAGGGAATCCGAAATGCTCAACCGCAAAGGCGATGGCCGCAACATCGAGAACAAACTCCCGCTCAAATTGCGTGACATCGCCCTGGTAGTCGACTCCCTTGTTGAACCGTCCACTAAACTTCGGCGCAATCGTCTGGATCGGGATGCCCTCATCGGCAATCGCCGCAAGAATAATCAGCAACTCGGCCGGGCTCTGGGCACGATCGGTCTCGTCCATTGAGATTTCCGCGATGAAGTTTCCTTCCCCTTTTGCCGTCAGAATTGCCCGATAGACTTGGCCGGCATTCTGAACCGCGGCAAGAAATTTCTCCGCCGTTGCACACACGAGATTTTCGTCGATCGCAATTGGCTCGGTGCACTCCGGCAGGTGAATGGGGCCGGCCAGGGCGCGATGCCGTTTTCGAAAGGCGTCGATGTCGGCGGCCGGAGCCGCTCGTCCGATAAAGTCGGCGACATCGATGGTGTAAAAATCGCATGGCTCCAGAAAGCGTGCCACCGTCTCAAGATTGATGTGGTCCGCATCCAGGAAGTAAGGAAGCTTCCAGCCGGCTGCCGCAACAGCGGCATCGGCGGCCCTTCGCGTCTCCGAGGGCTCTGATCCAATCAGGGTGTGTTCGCGATTCGACTTGTTCCACACCGGGATGACTTCAACCCCTGCGTCGAGCGCCAACATGCATGCCTGAAGTTGCGCCTTCGCTTGGTGGGCAAACCTGTCGCCTGTGCCGATAGAATACTTGGCGAGCTTCATGGAGTCCGTTCGTGAGTACCGGTTCATTTTAAGTCAGGCATATCAGAGTCAGGCGCGGTTCAAGCGCGGGTTCACACTTTGGAGCAACGGCAAATGGGAAAAATGAGCGGAGTATCCATCCTGCGGGTGGTCATCACATGTGCGCTGATGGCCTGTTGCCTGGCGTTCTATGCGCCCAATCGGCCCTCACATCCGGTGGTGCTTCTCGACGCCTGGTACAACAGCCAGACGCACCTCGATGCGACCGGCAAGCGAGTCTACTTTCATTACAAGTGGGACGATGAAGCCGACAGTGGCTACTCCGTGCTGGGCCAGATCTTCCGCGATCTCGGAGCCGAAACAAGCACTCTCTACACCGGGCCCACGGCCACTCAATTGAACAAAGCGCAGGTCTATATCATCGTGTCGCCTGACATTCCAGCGAAGAATCCGAGTCCGCACTACATGAACGCCGAAGTACGCCATGCGGATTGCGGACTGGGTGCATCGCGGCGGCGTCCTCATGATCATGGAGAACGATCCGGCGAACGCTGACATCGATCACACCAACTTGCTCGCGGAGAAGTTCGGCATCCACTACAACAAGGTTTTGCGCAATCAGGTCGTCGACGACAAATTCGAAATGGGGAAGGTCATGATCCCGGGCGACGGCCCCATCTTTCATCATCCGCATACGGCCTACATGAAAGAGATCTGCACCATCACCGCGCAAAGCCCCGCAGTCGCACAATTAACGGATCGTGGAGATGTGCTGATGGCTACTGCGAAGTACGGCGCCGGCACGGTCTTCGCAACCGTCGATCCGTGGCTCTATAACGAGTACACCAACGGCCATCGCCTGCCGCCGGAGTATGACAACCTTGCCGCCGGGCAGGAACTGGCTGACTGGGTTCTGAAGCAAGTGCCTCGCAGAAAGCGGCGCTGATGCGGGTTAGTATCCGGTTAGCTTTGCTCCGGCGCCATCAGGCAGATATCGGGCAGATTGCGATACCGTTCCGCGAAATCCATTCCGTAGCCGATGACAAACAGATTCGGAATCGAAAAGCCCACATAGTCGGCCTCAATCTTCTCGATCCGCCGCGAAGGCTTGTCGAGCAGCGCCGCAATGCGCAGACGTCTTGGGATGATGCTGCAAAAACAGCTTGCGCAGGAACGCCAGGGTCAGACCCGTGTCGAGAATGTCTTCCACAATCAGCACGTTCTTGCCTTCAATCGGCTCATCCAGGTCCTTGATCAGTTTCACTGCCCCCGAGCTCCGCTGGCCCTTGCCGTAGCTGGTCACGGCCACAAAGTCGAACGTCGCATCGGCCTGGATCGATCCGCGCCAGATCGGCCAGAAAAGGGGCGGCGCCCTTGAGCACGCCGATCATCACCAGCTTTTCGCCATTCAGATCGTGGGTAATCTGCGCGCCCATTTCGGCGACGCGCTCGGCAATCTGCTGGCGGGTATAGAGAACCTCAAGTCCCTGGTACGTAACGGTAGACATGCCAACAGTATCGCCCGGAGAATCGGGCTCTGTCGCCGGGTTTCTCTGTGCAAATCGAGGGGGCCCCGCCGAGCATCTCTCCGCCCGCGCCCGGCCCCCATCCCGCATCAAAGCGCGCGACTTCGCGTCTATACTTGAGGGGGAGTTCGTGATCTCGACTGATGCTTCCTTATATCCATCTCTGGCGATTCGACATACCCACCTTCGGGCTGATGCTTTGGCTTGCCGCCGTCGTGGCGGCGTTCGTCATGGACCGCAACTTCAAGCGCAAGGGAATCGACGCAGATGCCGTCGGAATCGTCGCCATTGCCGCTCTTGCCGGCATCATCGGCGCCAAGCTCTGGCATGTACTCGATACCCCGGCGGAGTTCCGCATGTAGGGCTGGCGGGTTCTGCTGCGATACGGCCGGATTTGCCTGGTTCGGCGGCCTGGTCTTTGGCATCTCGGCACTGATGTTCCAGGGCTGGTGGTCGAAGATCGGGATGCTCAAGACGCTTGATCTTGCGGCGCCTGCAGCCGCAATTGGCTACGGAATCGGCCGCATTGGCTGCTTCTTTCCGGCGATGGCTGCTATGGACTGCCCACCACGCTGCCCTGGGGTATGGCTTTCCCGAATGGGATCGAACCCACGACTGTTCCGGTACACCCTACGCCGCTCTATGAGTTGCTCGTCGGCCTCGCCATTGGCGCCTGGCTCTGGTGGCGCGGCGGAAAGCCCTATCGCACCGGCCTTATTGTCGGGCAATACCTACTCTTAAGCGGAATAGCTCGCTTTCTAGTTGAATTTATCCGTCGCAATCCTAAGATAGTATGGGGCTTGTCAAATGCCCAGCTCGCGAGCGCCGGATCCGCAGTGGTCGGCGTGGCTTTGATTGCCTGGGCCGCGTTCCGCCCCGCTACAGCGTCGGATCCTGCCCCGGCAATTGTCGAGCGCCCCGCATAAAACTCAGGCCGCCCGGGTCCCGGTCTGCTTCCGCCGCGCATAGATGAGAGCCCAGCCAATGAGTAAGCCCTGCATGGGCAGGCGCAGCCACAAACCCCATTCTGGAAATCCCGCAAAGCGCTCCGGATGGAGCAGCATGAAAACATGCACATCAAGAAAGACGACCAGCATTGCCGCGATGCCGATCGCTGCTGCGCGTCGCGCGACTGGAAATAACAGCCCCAAGCCGCCGGCAATCTCTGCTGCTCCACTCAGCGCAACCCACGTCGCCGGATTGGAATAGTGATCGGGCATGATGTGGATGTAAAACGCAGGATGCACGAAGTGGTTGGACCCGGCCGCGACATAAAACAACGACTCCACGATAAGACTAACCTTTGCAATGTGCATGCCGGTTCGATGCGCTCGTGTGACAGATGCGAATTAGTTTTGCTGCGTTGTGGCCGCATCGTCCCCATAGGTTGGATAGGGCTCAGGCTCCGTGCTGGTGGGTATGGCTGCCAGAGTGACCAGGTCCGCCTGCACCCGCGCCCATTCTGACTGCGGCTCTTTCGCCACAATTCCCGGCGCGGGATTGGCGTAATACGCCTGGATTTCCCGCTTGATGCCCGGTGGAATGGCCTGCGTTGGCTGCCGCGTCAACTGGTGCAGCAGATTTGCGTAGGTTGAGTCGGTCAGCGAATATCCGCCCAGCGCGACGACTCTTCCTGTATCCAGATCGAGATTCGGCAGCGGATGGCAGCGGGTCGTTCGATTGCCGAGGTACGTCCTGATTGGCTTGCGGGTTCGCCGGCAGCGGATGCGACGGCGGCGGCAGGGAAGTTGTATCGGCCCGAGCCGCCTCGGCCGCAGTGGAACGCAGCGTGACCGGTGGAGTAAACCGCGCCAGAGCTTTTCTAAGCGACAATTCCGATCGGTACACGCTATGCATGTACTCCGTTTCCGTCTCGACAGTCGGGCCTTTGGTGGCCACCAGCGTCAGCGGCCCGAACTTCGGAATCACCCAGATCACTCCCGCCAGCATGTAGGTTCCGATGCCCGCTTTGCGGCGATAAGCATCCCAGTCGTTTTCCTTCTCGATGACCGCAAGCTCATTTTCGATCGCGGTCACTTCGGCGTTCGTCGGCTCAGCAGGCTCGTGGTTCCGATGCAGAAGCGTCAGCGCATACGCGATGCGCGGAATGAAGGCGTGCACCGCAAACCGGTAGGCGCGCACATTGAAGCGGCGTCCTCGTGCTTTTGAGAAATCTTCACGCAGACCATACGTCTGGTAATAGGCAAGGGCAAGTTGCTTGATCGGCACCTCGAGCCCGATGTGGCGGAAGAACCGCAATGGGGCGATGCGATGATGTGCAACTGCATCGATGTCGAACGCAAACTCTGTCTGCACGTGTTGATGTTGGCCTTCGGCATAGTTCACGACAGTCCCGAACTCCGCGCGCAGTTTCGGAAACTCAACCGGAACGGCGAGATTCGTCGCCTCGGAGTGACCCAGCGAGTCGCCGATATAGTGCGACATTGCGCCAATCGCAAACGCCAGCTCATCGGCATTGCCCGCGTTGCGAAACAAATTGACGACGAAATCTCCCGAGCGCACATAGTGCGTGAGATTCGAAAACGATCTGTCGCCGAAAGGATAGTAGCCGATGTCCTGAATCACGCAGCCGCCGTAGGCATAGGCGCGCGCATGCTCGAGTTCTGCCGGGGTCAACGTGGGATAGCGGCTCAGCAGCAGCGGAACGATGGAGCTTTTCCACGTCAGATCGATGAGCTGCTCATGCGTCAGCAGGGAATACGCATCGCCGCGGACGGTCGAAAAGACCAGGATCAGGACGACGAGGCATGCACTTCGAAACAGACTTCGCACATAGATGGGATGCACAATCGGATCGACGCGTGTGCGTGTGGATCGTCCAAAGAGCTTCTTCACTGTCCACTGCTCCCTGTGCACTGTCCACTGCGTCAAGGAGCAAATCCCACGCTCTTCCACAACGGCGCAGGATCGTACACCGCGCCCGCCGCAACCGTGCGCCAAACCTTACGCGTGTTGTGAATGTCGGCGAGCGGATCGGCATCGAGCAGGAGCACGTCGCCGCGCTTTCCCGGCGTCAGCGATCCCGACTCGCTTTCCACGCCCAACGCGCGCGCCGGCACGATGGTCGCGGCCTGCAATGCCTCAAGCGGTGTGAAGCCTGCTTCAACGTACAGCTCAATCTCGCGGTGCAGGGAATAGCCGGGAATCGCCTGGTCTGTGCCGGCCACCATCGGAATGCCGGCTTGATGCAGTGCGCGCAGCGTGGCCATCAGCGACTGCCACCGCGCCGTCTGCAGCGCAGCCTGGGCTGGCGGTTCCGGCGGATTATCGAGTGCCTCATGCAGTTGCGGCGGCAGATGATCAACACCCGGTTCCAGCTTGTCCAGCGGAACCGTATTCATAAACGACTCGAACAACGCCACGGTCGGATCAAGAATCGTGTGATGGTCTTTCAACACCTGGATCAGCTCTTTCGCGCGCGGCCCGTCAAGCTCCAGCACCGGCGGTTTGGTGCGGTCCGGCTTGCCGTCTGCGCCCAGTACAGGGTGCGTGAAATAGGGCATCTCGTATTGGATGTGGTTGATCTGATCCATTCCATCGTTCACGCCTTCGATGGCCGTCATGCCTTCGGGGATGTGTCCCGTGACCGTCATGCCGCGTGCATGAGCATCAGCGCAGATCGCCTTGACGATCTCCGGCTTCACTGAGCTGTAGATCTTGATCTGCCGTGCCCCGGCCTCCTTGTACTTTTCTACGCGGGCGAGAGCTTCCTCCGGCGTGTCCGCGGTGATGGCGCCAATCGAGATCGGCCCCGACCCATCGATGATTCCCGCAAATTCCAGATGCGGCCCGATCGCAGGATTCTCCTTGCGATCCAACTGCTCGTGCAGTGTGCGAATGAAGTCGAACTCGTTGCCCACATCGCGCACGCTGGTCACGCCCGCGGCCAGGTAAATCGGGCCCCACTCCACCTGCTCGTAGTGGGCATGCATGTCCCACAGGCCAGGGACCGCGAATTTTCCCTTCGCATCCAGGATCGTCGCGCCCTTGGGAATCCGCACATGCCCGCGCGAACCCACTTCCTTGATCAGGCCGTTCTCAATCAAGATCACACCGTCTGGAATCGGTGCTCCCCCGGTTGAGTCCTCGAGCGTTGCCCCGGTGATCGCGAGCAAGTGCGCCCGCGGCGCCCGCGCATCGGCGCTCAACTTCGCCAGCGCCGCCAAGTTGCTCTCCACCGCAGCCGAGATAAACGCGCCGAGCGAGGCCTCATTGGCCTCCCGCACCGCTTCAAAATGATCAAACTCCGCGTCGGTCGAGACCAGCGCAATCAGATTTTGTGCGCCATCGAGCCACAGCGACTCCTGGCCCCAGATCAGCCCATCGATGGTATAGCCCTCAGTCTTGAGCTCGCCTACTGTGAGTGGCCCAGCATCCACGATGCGCACTCTTGCGTCAGCGGGATAGACCGTAAACTCCGCAGGCCGTCCGCGCGCGAGCCACCAGCGCATCATCTGCTCTTGCATGGCAACCGGGGAGTACCCATCGGTAATGAACCACGGTCCGCTGGGCGTGACCGCCTTGCTCTTGCCTTCACGCGTGACGGTGACGACGCCATCTTTGATTGTCAGGGAATCGTTCATCGCGGACTGCCGTGACGACCGTCCCTCAGCGACGTAGGTTTCAGGCGACAGGTCAGCAGTGTGGGCCACGAACTTTGTCTCGAGCGGAACCGACGAGCCGCGATCCTTGAAGAGGAAATGCGATGTCAGTGTATACGTGCCCCCACTTGTCTCAATGGAATAGGTCTCTTTCCCATTCGTCCTGGCAAATTTGTGCAGAATGAAGGTGCCAGACGTTGCGGCTTGTTGAGCCAACGCCTGTGCAGCAAGCACAACGACAATCAAAGAAACAAGAATCGGGCGTACTGTGCGCAAAGTGATCCTCCAAGAGAAAGCATCTGCCGTTGTTGGGATTCTATCGTTTGCGGGACAGGGCCTTGCGGCGGAAGCAATCGGGTGCGTGGTCGTTGACCATACCAACAGCCTGCATCCACGCGTAGACAATAACTGGCCCGACAAATTTGAAGCCGCGTTTCTTGAGGGCTTTTGAGATTGCTTCAGAGACAGGGGACTGGGCGGGGAGCGGACCGGAATTCTGGATCGGTTTGCCGCCGGCCATTGTCCAGACCCACTTCGAGAAGTCTTCGCCGGCCGCTTGCATCGCGAGGTAGATGCGCGCGCCCTGGATGGTGGCTTCGATTTTGGCCCGGGAACGGATGATGCCGGGGTTCTGCAGCAGGCGGGCTACGTCCACTTCTGTGAAGCGGGCAACCTTGGCGGGTTCGAAGTTTTTGAAGGCCTTGCGGAAGGCTTCGCGCTTGCGCAAGATCGTGATCCAGGAAAGCCCGGCCTGGAAGCCTTCGAGCATGAGAGTTTCCCAGAGGGCACGGCTGTCGTATTCGGGCACGCCCCATTCTTCATCGTGATAGGCGCGGTAGAGCGGGTCGTTGACCGACCAGGAACAGCGGGTTTTTTCTTTGGCTGCAGGCAATGAGTTGCTCCTGAGAAGTGAATTCGTTGCAGCCATCAAAACTAGAGCCGCTTGATGAACTGCATCGCCTCGGCAAGCTGCGGGAACAGCGCTTCCTCTGCCTTGAACTCCGGAGGGTGCACGCAACGGCGCAGTCCGCGCATCTTGACCGGGTGCTTCAAGTGCAGCATCTCGTGGTAAAGCAGGTACTCGATTGCGTAGCGCGGGCTCGAAGGCCGGTCGAAGACACGGCTCACCACGATGGTGTTGTGCGCGGCATCGTAGTGCCCGAGCGATCGCTTGGCCATGTGCTCGCTCCAGGTCAGCTCCGGCCGCCCCAGCAGGCCCCCGAAGAAGCGCATGTTCAACGAGTCGAAGACCTCGTCGAGATTGTAAAAGCGCCCCTCGGGTCCGCTGAATCGCTTGCTGCCCCGCGCATATCGGATGAGCTCAGTCTGGCGCGTCACGGCGGCGGACGACGCAAAGCGCTTGTAGCGACGATTGTGCGCCGGATCGATCGGCTTTCTGTAAAGCTTTGCCAGCAGGATATGCGCGATGGCCCGAATCACCGACTCCGGCGCGCCCTCAAGCAGATCAGAAAGGCTGACGTGGATGCGGCCCTCGCGGAGACGGATCGTCGTGTTCAGCGAAGTGAATCGGCGGAACCGCAGCGCGATGGGAGGAATCGGCGCGCGCGGCCGCAGTGCGCGATATTCCTCCGCGAAGATTTGGGCAAGATCGGGGGACACCGAGAAAAGCATAGCAGCCGGCAGCGGGGCGGAATCAAGCGGGCTCGTCTCGTAAGGCCGGGACTGAATTAGCAGCCCGGTCACTTGGTCCCCGTCACTTGGGTTCAGCCCGATCCTGACCCGCTTCATCCTTATGCAGGTTGAAGTATTCGGTCTGCTCCGTCAGCAAGCGCTTGGCCTGGTCGGCCAGATCTTCGCCGCTCTCAATCGCCTCTTTGCGCGCCTCATCAAAACTGGGCTCGCCCGCAAGCGCGCGCAAGATGCCCAGCCACTTCGGCGTATCCTCATTCAGGGTTTTCAGCGCCTTGCGAATGTCGGCCTTACGGTCGGAGTACACATCGAGATTCGAGCCGAGCTCATCCATCAGCGCCGTAAAGTCCATCAGCTCGTTGTCAAGATGCTGGGCGCGCGCCGCGGTCTTCGACCGGCCGGTCAAGCTCTTGATCGTCTCGGCGTGCTCATTCAAAAACTTGGTATAGAGACCCACGCGCGCAATCGGATCGATGCCCGCTTCGCGAATCTGTTCGACCTGCGCCTCGGTCAGCGGCTCGCGCTTTTCCTTCTGTGCGTTCGAAGCGCCCGGCGAAAGAAGAACGGCCAATGAACAGCAGATCACGGTGCGAACCAGCGAACGCAATCGATGCATGGGACAACACACTCCGGCGCATCCATTTGAGCACAGAGCACGGGTTGGCGAAAAGGAGGGCTACTTGCGGAAGACCTGCATCATCGCATCGGTCTGTGCCTTGTTCACCGTCGCCAGTGTCTCTGCGACCAGCGGCCGGTCTTCAAGGCTCGAGTCGTGGAGCATCTCCGAGAGCCGGAATGCGGTGTGGCGAAGCAGAATCTCAGCATTCTTCAACCGCTTGTTGTCGTCGGAGACGGAGAGATGAATCTTGTGGGCAAACTCCTGAATGTTCTTAAGCAGGGCAGAGGCTTTGTCCGCATCGCCGGCCGCATATTGCCGCAGGCTCAGCTCGGTCATCTCATGCACAATCTCGGCATAGAGAAAACATTGCTCGCGCGGTTGCGCCGCCAGCGCCTTGGCCTCAAGGGCTTCAATGCTCTGCTGATCGGGGATTTTGTCGTCAAGTCCGGATGCACAAGCCGGGAGCGTGGCAAGCGAGAGAACACCGATGAGCGCCAACTTAACCGTGGACTGCATGAGAGACCTCCGCAGTTGCTGGTTACCCTGAGAGCTGAAAACCGGATCAACTTCTCGGGAGCGGCCAAATTTGCCCAAATTGTGGAGCCGCTGACCCGAAGAACAGTTGCCGCGATTATGGGAGCTTTTATCGGAATGCGCAAGAGGAAATCTGGAATAGGTTCAAAAATCGTAACAAACGCGCCGATTCCTGAAAATATACATCGGCGTGGCTGTATCCAGGCATTAAGGCTTCTTTTCGAGCAGGATAAGTCTTTGCCGGGCCTGCCATTCCTGATCCGGAAACTTGCCGGCGGAAGCGTCCAGAAAATGATGATAGTAGGCCGCCGCTTGCACCCTTTGATGAAGACTGTCGTAAGCGGTTGCCCAGAGAAAATAAGTTGACGGCACTTCGGGAAGAAGTTTCGATCGCTCGGTCAGCGCATGCAGGGTTACATCGGGCCGGTTGGTCTTCGAAGCCGCGAACGCCAGTCCGCTCCATCCTTCGGCATCGCTCGGGTCCGCCTGGGTCGCCTTGTCGAAGACCGCATAAGCCGGCACATACTGCAATTGCCGGATCAGGTTCTGCCCGTGGCCGATCAGCAACGCGGGATCATTCGGTGCGGTCTTCAGCAGCCCCAGGTACAGGTGGTCTGACCCGGCATAATCTCCTGCCTCTGCAAGAATTTGCGCAAGCATGCGCGTGATCGCCGCGTCGTCGGGGTGCGCTTCATGCAGCTTTTCAACCACCGGCAACGCCTCGCCCTTATCCTCCGCGACCAGCACGGCGGCCAGTTGAGCGGTCAGGGTAGGGTCGTCGGGATGCTTCTCAAGAGCGGCGCGCAGCAGCGTCTCCGCCTCGGGATACTTCTTCTCTGCGATCAATGACATGGGCCAGGCCAACGTTGGCTTCCGCCAGGTTGGCATCCTTCTCCAGGGCGCGCCGATAGGCTTTCTCGGCGGCGGCGTACTCCCCACTGCCCTCGGCAATCTTCCCGGCAAGCAGCGTGTCCGAAGTTGTCTCCGGAGAAAGCTTCAGCGCTTCAAGCAGATCATCTGAGGCTTCGGCGGGATCCTGCTGGCTGTCGATTTTTGCCAGCGCCCGCCATGCGCGAGCCTTCATCGCGGGACCCGCATCCCCAGGATCGAGCCCCGTGGCCGCCGCCAGCTCTGGCCGCGCATCGTCTGTTTTGTTTTCCCGTGCCAGCAAAAGCCCCAGCGACAAGCGAGCTTCAAACGATTTCGGATTCGCATCGACGGCGCGCCGGTAGAGCCCCTCCGCGTCGTCCAGCCGGTTCGTGGCATCGGCCACATAGCCCGCATCAAAGAGTGCCCGCGCGTCGGTGGGATGAGCGGCGATCCACACGTCCAGCTTGGTCGCGGCATCCTTCCAATCCGACTTCACGATCAGAGCCTCAGCGCCCGCTAACTCATCGGGAACCGTCAAAGCCTGAGCCGGGGAAACATTCTTGGCCGGCCCGGTTGAACTCTGGGCGCCGGCATCCTGCCCATAACCCGCGCACGCCAGCAAAAGGAAAAAGAAAAAAGCCTTGCGGACCACTCTGTACCTCAATATCGATTTTATAGGCGAAGGACTGGTGTTGAGACGCAGGTTCACTCAACAGGAAAGCGGCCCTGATTCTGAAGGACCTGCGTTTGACGCGCTCCCGACCGCGCTGCTACCTTCCGCCGGAGGAGAGTCGCGCATGAATCGACGCAAATTCCTTGGATCGACCCTGGCCGCGGCAGGCGGCGCCGCGCTCACGAATCTCGCCGCCGCTACCCCTGCGGCTCGATCTTCCTCAAGCCAATCGCCCGCGATCATTCCCGGCGCTGTCTCCTCCAGCGACGTCGCGTCCGCCAAATTTCCGGATGGATTTCTGTGGGGTATGGCCACCGCCTCCTACCAGGTCGAAGGAGCATGGAACGAGGATGGCAAAGGCGAGTCGATCTGGGATCGCTACGCGCACGGTGTGGGTCACATCAAGGGCGGCGACACAGGCGACGTGGCCTGCGATCACTATCACCTCTACAAGCAGGACATCGCGATCCTCAAGCGCCTCAGCCAGAAGAGCTATCGCTTCTCAGTCTCGTGGCCGCGCATTCAACCCTCCGGTCCGGGCGCTCCCAATCAGAAAGGCATCGATCACTACAAGCGGGTCATGGATGCAGTCCACGAGGCCGGCATTCGGCCCTTCTGCACCCTCTACCATTGGGACTTGCCGCAATGGGCTGAAGATCGCGGAGGCTGGCCCAATCGCGATCTATCCGGCTACTTCGCGGAATACGCCGGCATCCTGGCGCGCGAACTCGGCGATCAAATCCAGGTGTGGGCGCCCTTCAACATGCCCTGGTCCGTCACCTACCTCGGCTACGGGACCGGAGCCTTTCCGCCCAATCGAGCCAGCTATCACGACTTTCTTAAAGCGGCGCACACCGTCAATCTTGCGCAGGGAGAAGCCTCCCGCGCCCTCAAAGCGGCTTCGTCGAAAGCGACCGTCGGCAGCGCCCACGGAATGTGCCCCGCCTACCCAGCCACCGACAGTGAAGCCGACCGTGCCGCAACCGAGCGCTACAAGGCGATGAACAACCTCTTCTTCCTCGAAACAACAATGAACGGAAAATATCCCAAGGCGTTCGTTGGAGAGATTCCGTATGAGCAGATGGGTTTCCGGTCCGGCGATGAAAAAATCATGCATGCGCCGCTTGATTGGATCGGCTTCCACTACTATTCGCGCCGTATCGTTGCCGATGCGGGCCACTCTGGCCGATCGGGCGGAGGAGCAGACCGCGCCACCGAAACGCAGGACACGGCGGGAGTCGACGAGCTGACCCGATTCACTTCGGCGATGCCCACGCAAGGTCCCATCACGCAGGGCGGTCTCGAGATATGGCCGCGCGGCATCTACGACCTGGTGATGGATATCGCGCATCGCTATAACAACCCGATCATCGAGATCACTGAAAGCGGCTGCGGCTATCTGGATGGGCCGCTCGAGAGCGCCGGGGGACGCGTTCCCGATAACCGCCGAATTGCTTTCTTCCGCGACGAACTGGCCGAGCTCGCGCGCGCAATCGCCGATGGTGCGAAAGTCCGTGCCTTTCATGCCTGGAGTCTGCTGGATAACTTCGAGTGGCTTGACGGCTACACCCAGCGCTATGGACTGACCTACGTCGACTTTCGCGATCAGAAGCGAACGATAAAGGATTCAGGCCTGTGGTACGCGCAAGTCGCCGCAACCAACCGTCTCAAGTAGAAGCGCAAAGCGCAGCCCGCCCGGCTGCCCCCTTCCAACTGCGCCTTCCGATTGAAGAATCACTTCGTAAACGGCCGTTCCTGTTCCTGATCAAACTTCTTTTCGGTATTCCCGGCCTTCTGTGCCAGCTTGTCAGCGAAGCGATTAACTTCCTTGGTCTCTGAGGAATCACCCTTCGATTCCTTTCCGTTTTCGCAATTCGGCCGTTCGGTGTAAAGGGGATTCTGATCGTGATCCATTGTTTCCCTCCTCGGGCGATTGGATGCAAACTCAGTGCGCAAGGTTTTGCACGGTAATTACAGCCAAGTTACGCACAGCCTCTTCGCGTGTTTGACCCGCATTAATTCAAGAAACAACTCGCCCCCGCGGCAGGGCATCCATTAAAAAAGAGAATGTGCTCTACATTTCAAGCGCACGTTGTTCAGCGCCAGACAAACTCAAGGTGACGACATGCAAATGCAAATCGTATCCATGCAACACATCCCTCTGGCCTCGGCTTATCTTTGTCCCGATTGTGATTGCGTCGGCAACTCATCGCGCCAATGTCCAGCCTGCGCCTGCGAGGTGCTTATCGCTCTGGCCGGAGTGCTGAATCGCGGTGTCGAACCGCAGGCGCAATCGGAGTTCGACCGAATCTCCGCGTTGGCGGCTTAGGATTTCTCAAAAAAAGGCTTTGCTCCCACACGGTGCGTGCCCGCTTCGACGCATTGATTTGACTCCAGACGTCTCAACTCCCCCCTCCGCGAGCCGTTCCGGAAAGGCCCTATAATAAAGAATGGCTGGTTGCGCTCTGAGCCTCTCTGAGGCGTCCGAGTCGCGCTTGCCCCTTTATCCCGGGTACTTTCCCTTGAATGACGCAATTATTATCCGCGGCGCGCGGACTCATAATCTGAAAAACATTTCCTGCGAGATCCCCCATGGGAAGCTGACCGTGGTCAGCGGCGTGTCGGGCTCCGGGAAATCCTCGCTTGCCTTCGACACCATCTACGCCGAGGGCCAGCGGCGCTATGTCGAATCGCTCTCAGCCTATGCGCGCCAATTCCTCGAACGCATTGAAAAGCCCGATGTCGACCTGATCGATGGTCTCGCGCCTGCCATCGCCATCAAGCAGAAAAACTCCACGCGCAACCCCCGCTCCACCGTGGCCACCGCGACGGAGATCTATGACTACCTCCGCCTGCTTTACGCCCGATGTGGCGTCGTGCACTGCGTCTACTGCGATGGACTGGTGAAGCGCGATTCGATGGACGAGATCGCTGAAGCGATTCTTGCCCTGGGCGAAGGAACGCGCCTGCAAGTTCTTTTTCCGGTTGGCCACTGCCGTCGTTGAGCCCGATGCCGCCGCCAAGCCCGCTGGGCGTCCTAAAAAATCCGCCAGGACAAAAAGCCGCAACCGCAAACCCCGATTCGCCGCACACGGAAACCCTCAAAGCACGTCTCGCCGAATTGCGCGCCGCCGGATTCAACCGCCTCTACCAGCAGGGAAAGATCGTCGAGTTCTCCACCCCCGAGTCCCTGCTCGATCTCGATTTCACCCTCCCCGTCTTCGTTCTCCTCGACCGCATCGTCGTCAGCGCAGAGAATCGCGCCCGCATCGTCGATGCCGCGGAGATCGCCTATCGCGAGGGCGGAGAAGTGATCTACGAAGAAGTGCCGCGCGCGACCGATTCTTCCGATGCGCCCGATCGACCGTCGCCGATTCCGCTTTTCGGCAGCCTTCGAATGTCAAAATTGCCATCGCCCCGGCAAAGAGCCCGAGCCGCGCCTCTTCAGCTTCAACAACCCCTTCGGCGCCTGCCCGCGCTGTCAGGGCTTCGGCAATACCGTCGACTTCGATCTCAACCTCGTCATCCCCGACAAGAACGTCACCTTGGAAGACGGCGCGATCGATCCGTGGAATCGCCCCAAGTACAAATCCTGGCTTACTGACCTGAAGAAACAAGCGACGCAACTCGGAGTGCCGCTCAATGTTCCCTGGCGCGAACTGCCCGAAGCCGCGCGCGAGATCGTCCTGCGCGGCAAGGGAAGCTTCGAAGGCGTCTACGGCTTCTTCGCGCAGATGGAGCGCAAGAAATACAAGCTCCATGTGCGCGTGATGCTGAGCAAATATCGAGGCTACGCCGAGTGCCCTGACTGCCGCGGCCAGCGCCTGCGTGCTGAAGCGCGGAGTGTGCGCATCAACGGCAAGAACATCTGCCAGGCCACTGCGCTCACCATCGCGCAGGCTAAGGAATTCTTCGAATCGCTTGAGCTCACGCCCATGCAGCAGGAGATTGCCGGCCCCATTTTGCATGAGGTGAGGCAGCGGCTCAACTTCCTCGACGCGGTGGGCCTCGAATACCTCACGCTCGATCGCCTCGCCTCCACGCTCTCCGGCGGCGAGGCCCAGCGCATCCAACTCGCCACCTCGCTGGGCTCGCGCCTGGTAGGCGCGCTCTATGTGCTCGACGAGCCATCGATCGGCCTGCACACGCGGGACACCGCGCGCCTCATCCACATCCTCCAAGAACTGCGCGACCTGGGCAACACCATCCTTGTCGTCGAGCATGATCCCGACGTGCTGCGCGCCGCCGATCATCTGCTCGATCTCGGTCCCGGCGCAGGCGAGCATGGCGGCAAGCTTCTTGCCGAGGGAGTCCTCGCCGAGATCGAAGCCAATCCCCAATCACTCACCGGCCGCTATCTCTCCGGGCAGCTTTCCATCCCTGTCCCCACCCGCCGCCGCGAGCCCGGCAAAGAGCGCCTGGTACTCAAAGGCGCCGAAGCCAACAATCTGCACAATCTCAATGTCGAAATTCCGCTCGGCATGCTGGTGGCCATCACGGGCGTCTCCGGTTCCGGCAAATCAACGCTCGTGCACCAGGTGCTCTATCGTGCTGTCGCGCGCGCGCTCGGCCAGAGCGATGGCGCCGATCCGGCCGGCCTCTTCAAATCGCTTACCGGCGTCGAACGACTCAACGACGTGGTGCTTGTCGATCAGACCCCGATCGGCCGCACCCCGCGCTCCAACCCGATCACGTACATCAAGGGCTTCGACCTGGTGCGCGAGCTCTTCGCATCGCAGCCTGAAGCCAAGCGGCTCTCGCTCACTCCCGGCCACTTCTCCTTCAACGTGCCCGGCGGCCGATGCAACACCTGCGAAGGCGACGGCACCGTCACGGTCGAAATGCAGTTTCTCGCCGACGTCGAGCTGCCTTGCGAAGACTGCAACGGCACCCGCTACCAGGCCAAGGTGCTGCAGGTGCAGTACAAGGGAAAAAATATCCACGAAGTGCTGCAGATGACCGTGAAAGAGGCGCTCCGCTTCTTCAACGGCCAGCCCAGGCTGCTTGAAAAGCTCGCGGTGCTCGACGAAATCGGCCTTGGCTATCTGCGCCTTGGGCAGAGCGCCACCACGCTCTCTGGAGGCGAAGCGCAGCGCGTTAAACTTGCCGCCCACCTGGCCCAGGTGCGCGCCGCCAATGCAACGGCGCGGCCCTCGCAGGCCAGCCGCGTGCTCTACATCCTCGACGAGCCCACCACCGGCCTGCATTTCGACGACGTCTCGAAGCTCCTCACCGCCTTCCGCAAGCTGATTGACGGCGGCGGTTCTCTCATCGTCATCGAGCACAATCTCGACGTCATCAAGTGCGCTGATTGGGTCATCGATCTCGGGCCCTGAAGGCGGCGAAGGCGGCGGCAAAATCGTCGCCACCGGCACACCGGAAGAGATCGCCGATTGCCTCCACTCCCACACCGGCAAATGGCTGCGAGCCGTGCTCTGATTTGCCATCACCCCCTGCGATTGATTAGAAAGGGTGAACGAACAGTCCATCGCATATCGGAAGGGTGAAAGCCATTGGGAGTTTCAGCAGGGTCAACCGGCACCACAGTCGATCAGGATCTAAACGCGCCTCTCGTTCCCCACGGTCGCCTGATTCCATTTCTTGTCGTCACGCCCCTTGTTCTTCCTCTGGGCCATCCCCAACAACCTCAACGACATTCTCATTCCGCCAGTTCATGAAGTCCTTCGACTCATCAGCCTCCGGCGCAGCCTGCTGCAGTTCGGCTTTCTTTGTCGGGTATTTCCTACTGGCCGTCCCCGCCGGCGCAACTCATGCGCCGCTTTGGATACAAGACCGGGCTCATCACCGGCCTCATTCTTCTCAGCAGCGGATGCTTGCTGTTTTGGCCTGCCGCGCACGCCGGCGTCTATAATTTTTTCTCGTCTCCCTTTTCGTTATCGGCAGCGGTCTGTCGTTTCTTGAGACGGCGCGAATCCATTCATCGCGCAGCTCGGGCCTGCCGGCCTCCAGCGAGCGGCGCCTGAATCTCTCCCAGGCCTTCAACCCGCTGGGGTCGATCACCGCGGCTCTGCTGGGCACCATCTTCATCTTCTCCGGAGTCGACCTGAGCCGACGCGCAATTGCAGCCCGTCGAGCCGCGGGCACCTACAGGCCTACCTGCACGCCGAGACGCTTCGCGTTGTGCCCACCTACATGGTCCTTGGCACCCTGCGCTGCTTTGGGCCGGCATGGTGCTGTTCACCAAATTTCCGCCAGCGGGCGACTGAAGACGCTATCACGCGACGACGCCGGCGCGCCCCGCCATGTCAGCCTCTGGCAGCGCCATTTCGTTCTTGCGGTCTGTCGCCCAGTTTCTCTATGTTGGCGCCCAAGTCGGCACCTGGTGCTACTTCATTCTCTACGTGCGCTCCGCCACCGGACGTCGGCGACAAAGCCGGCCGGCTACATGCTCACAGGCACGCTTGCCGCCTTCGCGTGGGGCGATTCAGCTCCGCCTGGCTGATGGACACTTCCACGCGCGTTCATGCTGGGTGTCTACGCGGTGTCAACGTGGTGCTCGGCCTTGTCGGCGTCCTCAGCCCAATTGGCTGGCGTCTGCTGCGTGCTGACGACCAGCTTCTTCATGTCGATCATGTTCCCCACCATCTTTGCGTTGGGACTCAAAGGCATGGGCGACAAAACCAAGACCGCCGGCTCGCTTCTGGTGATGGCGATTCTGGGAGGGGCTGCGCTGACCAAAGTGATGGGCATGCTCTGCGCGACATCAGCGGATTCCAGGCCGCTTACCTGGTCCCGGTCGTCTGCTTCGCCGGCGTGGCCCTCTACGCCTGGTTTGGCGGCGAGCACAGAGCCTCGGAGACGGCTAGTGAGCGTGCAGGCTAAGCTTTTGCAGCCTGCATCTCCCTATAGCTTGTAACCACGGCGAGATACGCCTTCGCTGCTTCGGTGATCAGTCTCCGGCCGCCCTTCCTCAATCGCCGCAAGATTCACCAGGTCGCCGCCCACCCCCAGCGCCTCGCGCACCGGCCCGCAGAAAGCCTTCCGCCGTTGCCAGCGTCACGCCGCCTGTCGGGATCAGCTTCAAATGCGGAAACGGCGCCAGCAGCGACTTCAGATAGCTCGCCCCGCCCATCGCCGAGCAGGGAAACACCTTCACGTAATCCGCGCCCAGATCGCACGCCGCGACCACCTCTGTCGGCGTCAGCGCTCCGGGAATCGACAGCTTCCCAGTTCGTCCTCGTTGCTGCGATCACTTCGGGATGCAGGCTCGGGCTCACCACAAACTCCGCACCCGCATCAATCGTCGCCTCGCCTCCGCAGCCGTCGTCACCGTCCCCGATCCAAGCAGCACCTCCTCGCCATACTCGCGCTTCAACTCTGCCAGCAAGCCACCGCGCCCGGCACGGTCATGGTCACTTCCACAACGGTTACGCCACCGGCCAGCATGGCCTGCACCACCGCGTGCGCCTGCTTGGCATTCTTCGCGCGCAGCACCGGAATCAACCCCACCCGCTCAATTCTTTCCGCTGTCGTCTCCATCATTGTTCCCCTCTCTAGCGCGCAATGCGCGCCGATCCGCCCTTCATCACCCGCTCCACCTCGGCCAGCGTCGCCATGCTCGTGTCGCCCGGCGTCGTCATGGCCAGCGCGCCATGCGCCACGCCGCAGCGCACCGCCCAGTCGATGCCCTTGCCCGCCAGCAAGCCGTAAATCAGCCCGGAAGCAAAACTGTCTCCGCCGCCAACGCGATCCAGAATGTCGATCTCCCGCTGCGGCACCAGCACAATCCTGTCCTCATAGAGCGCCATCGCGCCCCACGCATTGCGGCTCGCCGTAGTTGCGGTTCGCAGCGTGCTCGCAACCAGCTTCAAATTCGGGTAGCTCGCAGCAACCTCGCGCAACATCTCCTCATACGCCTGCAATGGGCAACTCGTCGAAATCCTCGCTCACGCCCTTGATCTTCACGCCCAGCATCGCAGAAAAATCTTCTTCGTTGCCCAGCAGCAGATCGACCTTGCGCACCAAGTCGCGGTTCACTTCCTGCGCCTTCGCCTTGCCGCCGATCGACTTCCACAACGAGTCGCGAAAGTTCAAGTCATACGACACCGGCGTTCCATGGCTTCGCGCCGCATCCATTGCCTCTGCCGCGACTGACGCCGTCGACGCCGACAACGCCGCAAAGATCCCGCCCGTATGAAACCACTTCGTTCCATTCTTGTCCCCGAAGATCTGCTCCCAATCAAAGTCGCCAGGCACCAACTGGCTCACCGCCGTCAGCCCCCGATCGGAACAGCCCACAGCGGCACGCACCCCAAACCCACGCTCGGTAAAATTCAACCCATTGCGCACCTGCCGCCCCACGCCGTCAAACGGAACCCAGCGGATCAGCGATGAATCGACCCCGCCCTGCAGAATGAGATCCTCCACCAACCGGCCAATCGGGTTATCGGCAAGCGCAGTCGCAACAGCCGTCTTCAGCCCGAAACACCGACGCAGCCCGCGCGCCACGTTGTACTCGCCGCCGCCCTCCCAAACCTGAAACTGGCGGGTGGT
>CAWBSV010000035.1:0-31990 GCA_963791505.1 uncultured Acidobacteriaceae bacterium | reverse complement strand
CGAGCCGAGCACAACATCCTTGTCGATTCACGCCTACAACGCCATGACCGGGGCGGGGATCCCGAACACAAACATTCCGTATGGCTCGCTTGTCTTCGCCGATGCGCAGATCACCGGAACCGCTGAAGGCGCGAATACCCAGGGCGTCGCCACAGGAAACGTGAGTTTCACCGACGGGGGCGCGACCCTCGGAAACTCGTCGGTCACAAGCAGAAATGAAGCTTCCTGGCCGCAGCAGAGCGGAGCCCTCACTGTGCTTCCTGGAGGATCGCACAGCCTTGTCGCGCAATACTCGGGCGATGCGAGCTTCAATGCCAGCACGAGCACGCCGAAGACCTTCACCATTGTTCCCGAGTCCACCTTCGTTACACCACAGGACAGCTCACCCGTGCTTGTAACGAACTCGACTTCGTTTGTCACGGTGCAGCTCAATTGGATCGGGAATATCGGAGCTGAACCCACTGGAAGCATCACGCTTGCCGCCAACGGTCAAGTGTTGGACACAATCACGCAGCTGCCTCCAAACGGCCCGGGGTTGAATGGAGGACCGCTCGCAGGCAATCTTTCCGCGAACGGACAGATAGCGGCCAATCAACTTTTGACTGGGCTCAACGCTGTTACAGCAGCCTACAGTGGCGATGCTAACTACGCCCCTTCCAGCAGCACCTTTACCATGGATTTGGTCGCGCCCGGTGGTGGCTTCTCAATGAATGCCATCAACCCGATTACGGCAGTCAACTCAGGGACAACCATCGCGACGCTGACCATCACGTCGTCTGGCGGGTATTCAGGCTATCTCAACTTCAGTTGTTCCATCACTCCCCAGACCGCCGCAAGTTGTGATGTTCCCGAGACGTTTGTCCCTAC
The DNA here is from genome assembly GCA_963791505.1 of uncultured Acidobacteriaceae bacterium. Lineage (GTDB taxonomy): Bacteria > Acidobacteriota > Terriglobia > Terriglobales > Acidobacteriaceae > Telmatobacter. The sequence continues at coordinate 31,123 of CAWBSV010000035.1, read as the reverse complement.
TAACGAGTCCGTCGACGTGCCGCTGCTGATCGATACGGGCTCTGACCTTGGGCCAGGAACCTATAAGATCGCGCTGACCGGAATGGACGGCTCAACTTTTGCGATTCAGGCAGCGACCAATATCAGCCTCATTGTTACTGCGGCTAACTCACCTTCACTTGCGGTGATGAACGGAGGCCCAATCACCGTTGCGCCGGGAGGCTCTCCCGGGACTTCGTTCGTAACCCTCGTTCCATCGGACGGCCTTACGGGACAAGTGGATCTATCCTGCTCGGTCTCCACCACCATCAGCAACGCCGTTAGTCCGCCCACGTGCTCGGTCCCTGCGTCAGTCACGCTGAATACACTGGGACCGACTACCGCCAATATTCAGGTCAGCGCCACCGCCGGCGCGACGCCCGGCGCCTATACGGCTATGGTCAATGCAACTTCGGCCACTTCGTCTGCAGTCTCCATCGCCGATGCGGTTCCAATCAGCGTGACGACCGCGCCGGCATTCGTGCTCTCCAGCGTCAGCAACCTGAGTATGGGTGCGGGAACCGATACGGGCAACGGAACCACATTGACGGTCACTCCACTCAACGGATTCACAGGGACTGTCGATCTGAATTGCAATGCATTCCAAGCCTTCGAATTCGGGAGCGGGTCTCTCGATTGCAACCTGCCTTCTTCCGTGACGCTTTCTGGAGGCAATCCCGTCCCAGTACAGATGACTGTCTCGAGTTCCGCGAATACGACTCCCGGCTGGTACCTGCTTCAATTCAGTGCCACATCGACGGGTTCGCCCGTTGTGTCAGCAGAGTCTTCGCTCGATTTGATCGTCGGACCTCCCGTGGCTCTTCTGACTCTCTCCACCAGTGGCAACGTCCAGACGGTTGCCGGCTCCACATCGGGAAACACCACCACCGTCACGGTCACGCCCAACGGCGGCTACACCGGCACGGTCAAGTTGACCTGCAATGTCTCCACAGCATCAATCGGCACGGTCGACCCCCCAACCTGCTCGTTCTCGCCGGCATCAGTCAACGTCACCGGCAGCGGCGCAATCACATCCACTGTGACCATCTACACAACGGGTCCCTCCGGCACCGGCTTCGCACCTTCGTTGAGACATCCATTCTGGGGCGGACTGGAAACGGCGTTCGCGCTTCTCGTTTGGTTTGGATTCCCGGCGCGATTCCGGAGCAAGAACGCCTTTCGCGCCATGGTTGTGTTGGGCTTTGTTGCTGCCCTCGCCTGCGGCGCTTGCGGCGGTGGCGGAAGCTCAGGCGGAGGAGGCGGCGGTGGTGGTGGTGGCGGAGGGACAACCGGCACGACCCTCGGCACATACACCATGATTGTCACCGGCACCGACTCAGCAAATAGCGCAATCTCGGCGCAGACCACGTTCACTGTACTGGTTCAGTAGGGCCACGGGATCTCGATCAGCGCCTTCACTCTACTCCACAGTCAGAGCGACAACGCCAGTAGCCACGGTGCTGCCTGAAGTAGCTGTCACCGTCACGGTATAGTTGCCGGCTGTGGTTCCAGGAATGTTCTGGCCTCCGCCGCCTCCACCACCGCCCGAGCTGCCACCGCCGCATGCTCCCATGGCGGCCATCGCCAGCATCAAGAGCATCACCATTCCCCAAAAAGTGCGTGCGCCGCGCCGCCGCATCGGGACAATAATCAGCGCGAGGCACGCCAGAGCCGCGCCCCCCGCTGCATTCAAGGCTCCCGGCCGCAGCGCGGGACGAGCCATGGCAGAACTCGAAGGCGCGGTGGTGTTGACGGTCAGCGTCGCCGAAACTGCGTTGGCGTTGCTGATATTCACGGGACTGGTGTTGCCGAAGCTGAATGTGGGCAGGTCGACTGCGCCTGCCGGACTGGACGTGAGCGCGGCTGTCAGTGTGACGCTGCCGGTAAAACCGTCGTTGGGCACAATGTTGATGTTGGCCGTATTGCCGTTCACAGCACCGGGCGTGAGACTCAGCGAAGCTCCGCTCACGGTGAAAGACGCAGCCACAGCAGGGATCGTCTCCGTTCCAGCAACCGAAATATTCAGCGGATTGACTGCCCCGTTTGTTGCGACCATCACCGCTTCGCTCAGCGGGTTCGACGTCCCCGGCGTGCCCGCGGCTGTCGGCGTGAAGTCGATCGTCAATGTGCAACTGGCCCCGGGAGCAAGAGCGGCTGCGGGATTGCAGGCGCCCGTTCCCGCGCTCGCTTCAGGAAAGTCCGACGGGAAGGACATCGACAACAACCCCAAGGGGGAGTTGCCGCCATTTTCGAGGGTGACGACTTTGGGACTGTCACTGCTCGTGGCCCCTTTGGCCGTTGTCGCAAAGGTGAGGGAGGGCGCATCGGCTACATCGAGTTTGTAAGTTGAGCCTCCGCTATCCTGACCCGAGATGTATACGTTGCCGGCGCCATCGACTGCCACCGAAATCGGAATCAGAATGGACGGGGCCAGGCTGGTGCTGACGTAGGTGCCATTCGCTTGCGGTGATTCCCTGGTCACGAATCCAAAGCCAAGGTAATCGGCGTTGTCCGCGACGTAGAGATTCCCAATCGCATCGACGGCAACGCCGCTTGGGTTTTTCCAGTTCGAGCCAATCGCGGACTTGGTGTACGAGCCGCCTGCAAGCGTCTCTTTGAAAAGGCCCAGAGAGGAATTTCCATCATCCGTGACATAGAGATTGCCGTTGCCGTCGATAGCAATCGCACTGGGACTATCCCATGGCCCCCCAACGCTGGACTGGGCGTAGCTCAAGTTACTGAGCGTCTCTTTATAAACCTGTCCCTTGAAGTCAGCGACGAAGACATTTCCCTGACCGTCAACGGCAATTCCCATCGTCAGGCCGAATCCATACCCGATTTGCGTTTGTACATAGGTTCCATTGATTGGGGTCAACTTCAGAACGGAAGATGGTCCCGAACCGGTTGCGGTCACATAAACATTTCCGCTTCCATCAAGGGTGACTCCATTCGCACCAATGCCTGTTGCGATCTCGGTCGACGTGAATTGCCCGTTCGAGAGAGTCAGCTTGTACACGTTGCCGGAGGCGATATAAAGGTTCCCCCCCGCATCGACGGCCATGCCGGACGCATAGGACGCCGGCAGTGAGATCGACTCCAGAGTTCCCGGCGAAAATTGAGCTTGCGCTCCCTGCCCCGTCCCCTGCAGATACCCAGTTCCAAAAACACTGCCATCCGCTGATGTGAGAACAACCGCGCCAAAGCGGGGCCCTGGGCGTAAAGGCTTGAAGACTACATTCACCGTGCAGCTTTGTCCCGCGGTATACGCCGTGCCGGTTGCGCAGGTGCCACCACCCGCATTCTGGAAGTCCAGATTCGGCAAACCTTGCGTGACAACCGCAATGTTGCTCAGAGTCACCGACGCGCTAAATTCGACGGTCAACGGCGCCGCACTGCTGCTTGAGCCCACGTTGATGTTGCCCATTGTCGTGTTCCCGAAGCTATTGGTCGCCGGCGCCGGCACAACCGTCACGGTGACTGTCGAACTCGAACAACTGGTATAGTTCCCATCCCCCGCATAGGTGGCATAGTAGTTATTCGCTCCAACAGGAAGTCCGCTGAGGGTATAACTCGCGCGTCCGCTTGCGTCGAGATTCACAACGGCGACTAACGTCGTGACCGGATAAGGCGGGGAAGACGTCGAGTAGATTGAAACCCGCCCTGTCGCCGGTACGGCCCCACCCGGCACCTGCAAGTTGAATGTGACTGACTGCCCGGCGACGATCGGATCAGCGGACAGGGTGAGCAGAAGATTTGAAAGGGGCGCGCCCTCGCTGCCTGACACCTTGATCGTCTGCAAACTTCCGTCGGCAGTCTGCATGTTGGTATTGAACGTCACCTGCTCGTTCAGATTGATGCTGTTTTGCCCATTGAGATCCGCCTCCGGCAGAAAACCAATCGTAAGCGCGCACATTTGATTGAAGGCAATCACCTGGCCATCAGCGCACTCCCCCGTGAGTTGCATTTGCGGCGGAGGGGTGAGCCCGGTGACCGGCGCCGTTTCAGGAAAGTCCGGAGCAAAACGAATCTGCGAGAGCTGGAGGTTCTGGTTTCCGAAACTAGCAACGCCCACCGAGTACGAGTTCCCCGCCACCCCTAGTGTGCTGAAGGAGTAGTCATAACTGGGTGCAGTCCCCAGTTGCGCAACGATGCCTTCTGACCAGAAGCTGAAATCCCCGGTTATGGCCAACCCAAAGGGGGAGGCGGATTCTCCCCCGAATGAGATGAGTCCTTCGGGAGAGATGACTGTCTGGACATAGGAACCATTGACCGGTGTCTCTTCGTAGAATCCGCTGTACTGGTCTTCAAACCAGACATCGCCCAGCCCATCGGTTGCCACGTAGGTCGGGCCGCGATACCCGCTTCCTAGAACGTTCTGGGTATATGTACCGTTGGAATTGACAAACATATAGAGATTCGAACTACCCGGTGAACTGACAAACACGTTGCCGTTGCCGTCCACTGCGATGCCAGACGGGCCGTCGATTCCGGTCGCCAGGAATGTCTGCTGATACCCCGTGCTCGTAAGCGTTGCTTTGATCACCGAGTTACCGCCCCAGTTGGCGATGTAAAGGTTGCCGGCGGCATCCACCGCCATCCCCTCCGGCGAAACCAGGTCTGTAATGGGCAGATCGCTCTGCACATATCCCGAGGGGGTAGGCGTCTCTTTCACAACACGATTCTGATCCGCATCGTCGATATAGACATTTCCAGCGCCATCCACCGCGATCCCCTCCGGCTGAAAGAGGCCATCCGGTTTGGCCAGTCCGAACGCAATCTGTGTTTCAACATAGCCATTCGCCGTGGGAGTTTCCTTGTAGGCCGAGCTCGACTTCGGACAGGTAATGAAGACATCCCCCGCCCCATCCACGGCTGTCCCGTCTCCGCAAGTCGGCAGCCCTATGGAATTACTGAGTGCGAACGGAAAATAGCCCACCTGCGAGCCCAGCCCCGTCCCCTGAAGATATGTCGTGCTCAATACGGATCCACCCGCGTCTTGCAGCACAATTGCTCCGCTCCGCAGCCCCGCATAAAGCGCCGTAAACTTCACCTGCACCGTGCAGGTTGCCCCGGCCAAATACGCCGTACCGGTCACGCAGGTTCCCCCGCCTGCATTCGTAAAGTCGAGATTCGGACTGCCCTGCGTGAGCACGGAAATCGTCGCCGGTGTGCCCGCGTTTGCAATCGTGACTGTGACGGTTGCCGAAGTACTTGCGCCCACGTTGATTGTGCCCAGACTGCTTTGTGCGGACGATGCAACCGCCGCGGTGACTAGCAGAACCATGGCGACGCTTCCGCATTTGCTCGCGCGTCTGCCTGAATTCAAAGACGAGAAGCGGGAAAAGAGAAGCAATAAGACATCTAAAGAAAAAAAGCACATAACATCTAATTTCTCCAGGGGGCAAGCAATTCTAACAAGTGCCGCTCGGGAAATGGGGATAACCGGCTCTAAATTAGCGGACTTGGGCCTACTGGGCCATGCAGCCGCTTGATATTCGCTGGTCGAAGCGTCGCACGGAAGAGATTGGAGACCGCCGCGTTCGTTCCGGTACACTTGCTACCAGCCAAGCTCATCCGATTCGAGGTCGAGTGACGTGTCTTTCAAGATCCTGGTGGTCGTGCTGGGTGGCGCGCTTACAGCCGGCGGTCTCGGTCAATTCATCAGGGCCTGGTACTACAGCGATATCGCCAGGCGAGAGGCAACTGCGGTCGGAACTCTCCAGTCCGCCTCCCACAGCAGCCGTGGCTGGGATTTCGAATACTCCTTTCAACACGACGGCAAAACCTTCCACTCCTTCGACCGGCAGTGCACGACGCCGTCCAACCAGGGTAACTGTAAAGCCGGCGGCCCAGTGACTGTTTACTATGATCCGTCCGCCCCGGATCGAAGCTTGCTCAATGAGTTCGGCGCGGAAAGCCGCAGTCACGCAAAAACCGGCGTCTGGATGCTGCCAGCGGGGTTCGTGCTGCTGCTCCTTGCCATTTTCGACGGACGCATCGGTCGAAAACGAGAGCCCACTTGAGCCGTCCCCTGACCAGTGCGCCGCGTTCTCCAGCAACCTCTAGCTCAGCCGGTAAGGCGCGCGCTGCGGACGGGACAACATCGCATTGGCCTCATCATCATTCCTGAACCGCTCCCTGACCGGATCCCAGTTGAGCTTGCGCTTCAACACCATCGCCATGTCATGAATCAGGCAGGTGGAGCAGGCGCGATGCCCCATCTCCGCCGGAGATATCGGCTGCCTGCGGCTGATAATGCAATCCAACCAGTTGCCATGCTGTTCCTTGCTCTCGTAGAGATGAATCTCGTCGGGACCAATCACAGACTTGAGGATCCCCGGATCACTCGCTGCCAACGCCGTCGCGTCGGCAAGCTTGGCGAGCGGGTCGCTCGCGGTAACCTGCTCGTTGCCGCGCGAGACAAACAGCCATCCCTTGCTGCCATAAAACTTGATGCCGTTGGTGTAGTCGCCGCTCACGCTCATGCGCACGCCCTTCGCCGAAACGTTATTCGGAGCGTAGAGCGCTTCAGTCTTGAACTTCCCATGCACATCCCAGAGTCCGTGATCAGGAAACTTCGCTTCGCCCCACACTTCAACCGGCCCCGTGTACTCGGTATTCATGGCCCAGTGCGCGCTGTCGATGTGGTGCGCGCCCCAGCCGGTGATCATGCCCGCGCCAAACTGCCGACAGCGCAGCCAGCCGGGACGATCGTATCCCTTCAGCGGCATCACGCGGTCGAGCGTGTAGTACACATAAGGCGTCGACCCAAGCCACATCTCGTAGTTGAATCCATCCGGAACCGCCATCGGCGTTTTATCGCCTCCTGCTGGATCGCCGGGCAAACCCACCTCAACCCGCTCCAGATCGCCGATCCGCCCGTTGCGCACCAACTCCGCCGCTTAGCGAAACTGAATCGTCGACCTCTGCTGGCTCCCGATCTGCAGAATCTGCCCGGAAGCCTGCACCGCATCGCTCATCGCGCGGCCTTCCGCAATGGTGAGCGAAGCCGGCTTCTGCAAATACACATCCTTGCCCGCGCGCACCGCATCAATCGCGATCAGCGCATGCCAGTGATCGGGCGTGCTGACCACCACAGCGTCAATATCCTTGTTGGCGAGCAGGTCGTGGTAGTTCGCGTAGCCGGTCACGCCGTCCCAGGGCTTGCCGCTCTTCTTCGCATAGGCATCGTTGACAAACTTTTTGCCGTCTTCCACACGATGGGCATCCAGATCGCACACCGCGACAATCCGCGCCTGATCGTACTTGAGGATGTTCGGCATATCGTGGACGCGCGAGATGCGCCCCACTCCGATGGCGCCCACATTGATGCGCTTGCTGGGAGCGTATTGGCCAAGCAGATGCGCGGGAAGAATGGTAGGAAAGCCCGCTGTCGCGGCTGCGCCCAACCCCGTCTTGATCAAACTCCTTCGCGAAGCTTTTCGCCGACCCGCGTCAGTCATCCCCAACTCCTGACTTCTTTTTGCCGCCGTTCATCAATCTTTCAGCGTGACCCACTTCGCCGCGCGCTGCGCTTTGATCACTAACTCCGCGGCCAGCAGGCACTGCGTCTGATCCTGCGCAGTGTGCGTGCGATCCACGACGTCGGCAACGAACTGAGGGCCAAACGGCAACGGCATACTGTTGCAGTCGATGTACCTTGATTGCTTTTTGTCGACAAGAAAAAGATTGTTGCCCTGCTTCTTGTTGGCAACGTCGATGTACTTGCGAATCTCAATGTAGCCGTCGGTGCCGAGAACAAACAGCCGCCCATCGCCCCAGGTTCCCAGACCGTCAGGAGTAAACCAGTCAAGGCGCACGTAACCCAGACCGCGGTCGCCCCGCAAAACCATATCGCCGAAATCCTGAAACTTCGGATGCTCAGGATGGCGCACATTCGCAATCTGTGATTCGGCAATCTCCGCCGAAGTCGACCCAGTGTAAAACAGAAACTGGTCCACCTGATGCGAGCCGATATCGCACAGAATGCCTCCATACTGCTCAGGATGCCAGAACCACTCTGGCCGCCCCGTACCCCCACCCGCATCGCCGGCATGCTGGCTCACCTGGTGCGGCGCAATGTTGATGGTCTGAATGACCTTGCCGATCGCGCCCTGCTGGATCAGTACGCCCGCATAGACCGCGGCCTTCACCTCAAGGCGCTCGCTGTACATGATCGCGTAGATGCGCTTGGTCGCCGCAATTGTTGCGCGCACGGCGGCAAGCTGCTCCAGGGTGGTAATGCCCGGCTTGTCCGATAAGAAATCCTTGCCGCGTTTCATGGCGCGTATGCCAATCCCCGCTCGCTCACTGGCGATCTGCGAACTGAGTACAAGTTGCAGCGAAGGGTCGTCGAGAATCTCGTCCTGCGACTTGACGATCTTCACGTCGGGGTAGCGCTTGGTGAACGCGGCAAGTTTGTCGTCTTCGCCGCCCCAGGCCATCACCAGCGTGCCGCCGCCCCGCTGGATGGCGCCGATCATGCCATAGATATGGTCGTGGCTCATGCCGCAGACAGCGAACCGGATTGCGTGCTTGGGCATCTCCTCTTGACCGCGAACGACGGCGTCTTCAATGACCCTGCCCCCAATCGCCCGGCCGGCGCCACCGGTCAGCGCCCCCGCGCTCTCAGGCAGTGCAGCCAACATGGCCATCGACCCCATCAGCCCCGCCTGCTTCAAAAACTCGCGCCGTCCACCCGATCCATCGCTCATCTTTTTCTCCCCATCCAAAGAGACAGATAACTGTAAATGGCCTGCGAAACGATGGACAACCGGGAACCTCCGCACCATCGGAATCGAAGCTTTAGGATTGCATCGGGAGGGCGCGACAGCCAAGCGTTCGATATCCTTCGTCTGTTTCCAGAAAACACAGCCACAAATGGTTTTGTGCGAGCACCTCTTCAAGCTCCGGCTCGCTGAGGACCATGCAAGCAGTTGAGAGCGCATCCGATTCAGCAGCGGTATCGGCCACAGCCCACGCGCGCATCTGCCGCGATGCGGGGCGCCCGCTTCGCGGATCAAGAATATGAGATCCCTGCACCGCCAGCCCTGAACCGCTCAAGGAAGCGCAAGTCAGGAGTACCCTTTGCTCTGCGTGATCTTCGCCAAGGCCGCAGGACCACCCCGCTGATTCAGCAGGCGGATCTCCCGCAAGAACACTGCTGCCGCCGGCGATCAGCAAAAATGAAGGGCAATCCCATTGGCGCAGCAACTCTGCCATGCGGTCGAGGGCGAATCCTTTGCCGATGGCGCCCAGATCGAAGAGGAGCTGGCCGCGCAAACAAAGGATGGATTGCTCGTCTGACAATAAACTCCATTCGGGAAGAGACGGCTGAGTTTTCAGGGCTGCGGGAGTCGCGCAAAATGCGCCGTGTGTCGCCCGCTCCATCCGCTCCGCGATTTGCATGCAGGCGAATGCCGGCTCGCTCAAGCGGAGCTTCTCTCCAGGCGCCAGATCTGCGATACGGGCAATATCGCTGTTGCATCGAAAACGGCTCAAGCACGCTTCGAGCGAGTCGGCCAGATCGAATGCGGCTTGTGCGGCCTGCGTGGCGTACGTTCTCTCATCGCACTGGATGCGCACCTGAAAATGGGTCGCCATGGCGGCGTGGTTGAATGGATGAATGTTGAATGGATGATTCTCACTCATAGAAATTCATTTTGGTGCGGGCGACCATAGCAGGATGAGCACACCAGGACGGACTCCGAAGAACTCCGGGCGAAAATTCTTGAGTTGATCGGCGTATTGATCCGCCGCCTCGGTAGAAGTGATGTAGAAATTCGCCTCGCCTGCCTGCTGACCCGGTTGCCAGTAGCCAACTGCGGAAGAATGCCGCAGGTACCACGGAAGCGGCCACGGATCGGCAGCAATCACCGCAATGCGCGGCGTTGCGACTCCATTCCGTCGCGCCAGATCCGCGATCTCGCCAGGAAGTCCCAGAATGTCTTCCGAAGTCTGGGCATAAGCGTACGGATTGCTCTCGTCCGCTGGAGAGAGAAAAACGCCTTGGCGTGTGTCGTGCGCGATCAGGGCCCCAGTTAAGGCTGCGAGTAGACAGGCTGCGGGAACCGTTGCGCGCTGGCCGATTCTCGTTGTGCTCCAGAGCCATAGGGACTCGGCCGCGATCCCCGCGAACAATGTCAGCGGAAGCCACAGATTGAGCGCCAGCCATGGCGTCTTGTAGGGAATCAGGCTGTAGATAAGCGCGATCAACAATCCGTAGCATGCAAGCCACTGATCGGGGGAAGTGCCCCTACTTCTCAAGATCACGACGAGCCCGATGCAGGCCAGGGCGAGCAACAGACCACCAGACCAGCCAACAGTCAGAAGCCGGCAAAAATACCAGATGGGTTTCTCGTGGCCCTGTCCTGCCGCGCGTGCCAAGAGATCGGGCGCCGCATGAAAAAGCGCGGGCAGCGCTTTCCAGTTTCTGCCAGACCAGGTAAATGCGGCAGCGCTGATCAGCAGAAAAGAAAGAACCGCGGCGAGAATCGCCTTTCGATGAATCCGAAGTGTTTGGCCCGATCCTCCGTTTCCAAACCCGATCACCAGGGCAGCAATCGCAAGCGCGAAAAAGTGAAGGATCGCCGTCTCCTTGCAAGCCAGCATCAGAGCCGCACATCCACCTGCAAGCACTGCGTAGCGGACAGAACGTGTCTGCCATGCGCGCCAGCCAGACAGGATCAATCCGAACGTTGCGGCGCAGAACAGTGATTCATGAATGAAGTATCGGTCGTAATAAACAGGCAACGGCGCGACTGCAAAAAGAATCGCGGCGAGCAGGCTGGGGATGAAGCCGAACATGTCGACGGCGGTGCCAAAAAGCAAAATCGTGATCGTCCCTGCGATCACCGGTACGATGCGCAACTCCGATTCCGTCAGGTCAGAGAAGGAATGCGCTCCCTGCATTCTGACGATCGGCAGAGCAAGAGCCGCCAGCGCCGGACCATGGCGATCCTGCGGATCGTAAATGAAAGGCTCCTTGGCTAGCAATTGTCCAACAGTGTAGGCATTCACGGCTTCGTCGGTGTGCATGGGCCGCGCGTCGAGTTGCGGCAGGCGAATGGCTAGTCCGATCAGCGCAACGAGGAAGAAGGCTGCCCAGCGTGCCCAACGCAATGAAGAAGCCGCGCTCATCATTCGTGCGCTGCCGCGGCCATCAGATTCACGCAGGCTCGCCCCACACCTCAACCTCGATGTAGTCGTTCAATTTGTTGGTCGTGTTGCCGTTGCTGTAGAGGCGGACATAGCGGCCGTTCGCGCCCTTCGCATCGATCAACTTGCCCTGGTAGGTTTCAACGTAATTCAAGTCCTTCCCCGCGCCGGCTCCCAGTTCGCCCTTGAAGTCGTTGTTGAAGACAGTGGTCACACCCGACTTGAATGTGGGGTCGTTGGAGACCTGGACGACTACATCGCGGTAGACGCGCGCCTGGGAGTGAAAGTGCCAAACAAGGATCGCATAGATGTTCGCGCTCTTGGCCAGGTCGATCTGCACCCATTGCTTGCCCGGTCCGAGTTCGACCCACGAACCTTCGTCGCCGGCCTTGTCGCCATCGGTGACCAGGTCGAGAGTTCCCACTACAGGGTTGTTATCGCTGGCGGTAACTCTTTTTCCCTTGGCAAGATTGATAGTGCCTGCAGGAACCATGAAGTCCGGGCGCTTGCCCTTCAGCGGCGGCTCAAGGTTGGGCACATTGAGCGGAACCGGCGTGCCAACGAACAGCGGACGCGGCAGTTGAGTCTTCAGCGGAACTTTGTCCTGCGCCAGAGCGGCACTCGCAACCACAACGCATGCGGCCGCAAAAAAACAATTTCGGAAAAGAGTAGTCTTCATCATCTCAAGCCTTCACTTCTTCGCTGGTAATCAAAAGCTTCTTCTCGGCGCCCACCGCTTCGTTCGCTTTATGAATGACGTACTCACTCGTGAAAGCCTCATCGCCCGGGCAATTCAACTTCGCCGTTCCCCGAATCGTGTTGAAAAAGTTTTCAAGGTGCGGTTGGTGCGGGGGTTTATTGAAAAACACAGGAATCTCGTATTGCGCCAGTTGCGCGGTCTCACGCACGTCCACTTTGGTTGCGTCCGCGGGGATCGGGATTGCCTTCACATAGCCCTTCTGTGCCAGGTCGTCCCAAGAAACCGCATCGGCACGCGCTTCACGATAAATGGCGCAGAGCGACGGATCTTCTGACATTTTGATGGTGCCGTCATCTCCCATGAACATCTCGTAGTAGCCGCCGCCGGCGCTGGTCGTAGTCTGCACCTGATAAAAGGCGCGCGCGACACCCTGGGGCAGAGGGTACTCGTAGATGACCATGGCGTTGTCGTACCAGTCGTGATTCTTGAAGTAGTCGAGGCCGCCACTGGCGACGACGGATTTGGGCGGAACATCGAGCCACCAATTGAAGATGTCGATCTGGTGCGCGCCGAGGTCGGATAAGGGACCGCCGCCGAGCCCTTTGTACCAGCGCCAATTGCGGAACTGGTGCATGTCTTTGTAGCCATACTTTGCCAACATGCTCGCGGGCATCTCATATTTCTTCGGCCAGCCGAAGTCCTCTTTGACGGCGCGATTCCATTGCCCTTGCACGGCAGTGAGCCGGCCGCAAAACTGGGCATCGTGAAGCAGCTTATTCAGCGTGAACAGATACCGTGGATTACTGCGGCGTTGATGACCGATCTGCAACAGCTTTCCGGTTTCGCGCATGGTCTGCACCATTGAGCGCGCACCGTCAATCGTGTTGCTCATCATTTTTTCGCAGTACACATGCAATCCCGCCTTGAGGCAGGTGTTGGTCATCGGCGCGTGACAGAAATCCGGCGTCGCAATCAGAACCGCCTGAAGATCCTTTTCTTTGGCGAGCAGGTCTTCGTAATTCTCATAAGCGCGGACATCGTTCCCCAACTTCTGCAGGTAGCGCTCGCCTTCCCCGCGGTGGTATTCCCAGATGTCGCAGAGAGCAACGAGCCTGACACCCTCAATGTTGAGGAACGACTCGAGGAGAACCTTCCCTTCCTCACCATAACCAATGAGGGCGACATTGATGGTGTTCAGCGAAGACTTACTGACGGCCGCCTTCTGCTCGCCTGAATCAGACTTGCAGGCTTCCAACAGCAACGCAGCGCCGGTCGCCGCCGTAGCACTGATAAACTCGCGACGATTCAACTTATCTACCATTTTTTGAGGACCGCAAACCGGTTGTGCTGGGCGAGCAAGAACGCCCCAGCCACCAGGCCGATATGAATGCCAAGGTACGCGACGCCATCGTTCGAATCAATCAAGACGAGGCCGACCGTCAGCGCGATGAAGAGCAATCCCTGAACAAGCAAGGAGACACGCGTGCCCAGTCCAATGATGAGCATGACTCCCGTCAGAATGAACAACGGGCCGAGCATGCGATCGAACAGCGTCAATGCGAATTTTGGGAACAGCGGGTCATGAGCAAACTTGTCTCTGAGCCCAACAGGGATTCCCACATAATTCGCCAGGGCGTAGGACTTCACGCTCACGTTGACCATCACCCCGCTTGCGTCAGGCTGGCCAGTTGAGGGGTCGATGAGCGGCGTTGCAACTGATTTATACGCGGCATATTTCTGAATGCCGACGAACAGGGCACGAAAACCCAGCCATAGGCGCAACACTAGAAAGGCCAAGGTGAAATCCCAAGCGACTTTCTGGACGGGGGACACTCTTATCTCAGATGGCTCAGCCATGGTTCCTCAGGCATAGAAGGTGTTCAGATCGTAAGGTTCTTCATGTACTCGGCATCCACCTTCAGCGACTCTTTCCAGGGCATATCGAATGCCTCTTGCTCGACAAAGGCGTGCGTAATCCTCTGGTTCTTGGCAGCCTGCGCAAAGATCGGCCGATAGTCGATCGATCCGCGGCCCAACTCCGTGACCTTCGCCTCGTCATGCGTGGCGAACGAAATGTTCGGTGGAAGTTGAAAGTCCTTCACGTGAAGCATGGAGAAGCGGTGCGGATACTTCCTCATCAACGCGACGGGATCCTCGCCCGCGACTTTGACCCAGCCCAGATCCATTTCGAACGTCATCTTGTCGGGATCGCAGTGGGCGAGCAACTCCTCGTAGGGCACCTTGCCATCCACCGGCTTAAACTCCACCCAGTGGTTGTGATACCCAAAAGTGATGCCTGCGGCTTTCAGCTTCTCGCCGGTCTTATTGAATTCCTCGGCATTGTATTTCCAATCATCGATCGCGAGCGCCCCGTTTTGGCCCGAAACAACTGGATTCCTGCGTCCCGGTGATGGACAGATGATGTAGCTCACACCGACTGCCTTCTCAAATTCTGTGGTGGCGTCCAGGTTCACGGTGACATCGGCAAACCCTCGATGCGCACTAACGCACTTCAGCCCCGCCTGGTCGAGCGCCTTGCGGATCTCCGCCGCGGATTTCTTCGGCAGAGCAGCAGATTCCACCTCAACATACCCAGCCTCGCGCACCGCTGCCAGCGTGCCTTCAAAGTCCTGTGCCATCTGCTGCCGCACGCTGTAAAGCTGGATGCCGGAGGCGAGGCCCAGGGGCATTCCGAACGAGTGTTTCGTTGATGAAACTGCAGCAACCGCGGCTGCCCCGCCAATAAAGGTTCTGCGCGTTACAGATCGCATCATCGCTCCAATTGAATCGGCACTTGAATGAATGAGGACCGGATCGGTCAACTGCTAGCTCATCTTCCAGGGACCACGATACTCGCGCGTCATCAGCTTGCTCGCCTCCGGATCGCCAATGATCTTCTCTTCCCTCGCGTCCCACCGAATCTTCTTTCCGGTGAGCATCGAGATCAGGCAAAGGTGTCCGGGCAGTGCGGAGTTGTGCCCAACCTCGACAGGCGTAACGGTCGCTTCACGCGTCTTGATGCAGTCGAGGAAGTTCTGCTGATGATCGGCGGAGGTGTAGAGCTTGACCTTGCGCAGTTCCCTCGGCAAGTACTTGCCTTGCTTCCAGGCTGGGTTGGAGGCGTCGAACCCGCCACGATCAACCCATACCCACCCCTCGGAGCCAATCCATTTCACCCCACTCTTAATATCGGGATGCCCCCCGGCAATCGTCATGGTGACGCCGCGCGGATACTTCAGTTCGAACCGGTACTTCGGCGCCGTGTTCCAGACCGCGTTCCGCGGTGGCAGTTCGCCACTGCCCTCGATCTCCGTCGGGCCGGTGTGATCGAAATCGAGGCCCCAGTGGGCAATATCGCAATGGTGACCAATCCAATCAAGCAGTTCGCCCCCGCCCGTGTTGTAGTTCCAGCGCCACGATTTGTGCGAGCGAGCCCGGATGTATGGCTCCATCTTCGATGGGCCAATCCACATCTCGTAGTCGAGTTCCTTGGGTGGATCGGTGACGAGCAGTCTCCCAGGCAGGAGTGCCTGACATAACCTGCTCGAGGCTGACCGCGTTTTGCCCCTTGGAAGCCAACTTTGCGAGAGCATCTTTCCCTACCCCGTCGAAGTCTGAGTTGCCGCCGGGCAAGCCAACTTCAACATGGGTCACCTCGCCGATCAGCCCATTGCGGACGATCTCCGCAGCCTTATGAAACATGGGAACGGAACGCTGCCATGATCCCATCTGCCAGATGACCTGATTCTGTCTCAACAGCGCGCACGATCGATTGCTGTTCGGCAATGGTGTGCGCCAGCGGCTTTTCGCCGTAGATGTCCTTCTTGTGCCGCGCGGCCTCGGTGGCGACGATCTCATGCCAGTGATCCGGTACCGCGATCATGACGGCATCGATATCCTCACGCGCCAGCAACTCGCGATAATCGTGATAGCCCTTGCAGTCCTCGTTCCCGTAAGCGTCATTCACCTTCTTGACGGCAGCGTGCAAATGGTTGGCATCGATGTCGCACGCGGCAACCACCTGGCAGTCCGACAATGTCAGGAACGCCTCGGTGTTCCCGGGCCCTTGCCATCCCATCCCGATCACGCCAAGATTGATGCGGTTATTGGGCGAGGTTGTCGCGGTTTGCGCTGCGACGCTGCGAACAAGCGCTGGAAGAATGGCGGCGGATCCGGCAGTCTTGAGAAAGCGGCGACGATTGAAGGGGCGGCGGAAGGATTCAAATCCAGAGTCTTGTGGCATCACCTATCCCATTTTCACTTCGAAAAAACTAGAATGATTTATATCACTTCCCACCGACAGTTGGACTTCGTTGCCGACCGGTTTGTCCGCTTACCCGAACCGCCGGCTTGCTTGCCACAGCTCGAAGAACACGCCGGCTTCCGGTCGGTGACACAGACAAACACAGATGTTCCGCCGTGACAACCGTACCCTCCAGCGCCAACAACATCCGATACGGCACTTCCAGTCCTCTGGCCGGCTCACCAGGCATCGTGGGACGCAGCCGGGCAACCGGCGCGAGGCTCTATTTTTTGAGAATGGGGATCACGAAGTCTCTCTCGATTTCTCGCTGAACAGACTGGGAAGTAGGTCCCGCCCCCCCCCCCGAGGCTGTCCCAAAACAGAAATGCGGCCCCTTGGGCCGCGTCTGCTGCATGCAAAGCGATGGTCGGGGAGAGAGGATTTGAACCTCCGACCCCCTGGTCCCGAACCAGGTGCTCTACCAGGCTGAGCCACTCCCCGAACATGGGTAGATGCGTATCGACGGGGCGCGGGCCTGGCGCGTTTTTCCCCTGATTGCGCTCCGCCAAGTGTAGCAGATTTGGCTGTGGCCCATTTGCAGCATCGGCGCGAAACCGCCCCGCGTGCGGCGCGAGACGGTTTCGTCAACCGAACGATACCGGGCGGTTACTTCTTCTCGTCGGGCATCGCGCCCGGGAAGATATCGAGCGGCGCGCGCTTCTTCTCTTCCTGATCGGGCTGGGGCAGCGGTTTGCGCGGCAACATTTGGTCGCGCATCGCGGCGTTGTAGACAAAGATCGCCTCGACGGTTGCGATCTGCTTCAGATCGGCAGGCTGCATCCGCTCCATCACATCTTCGTTCGAGTGGTGCGTGCGTGACTCGTAGTCCAGCATGTCCTGAATGAACTGAAACCCGGGAATGCCGACTGCGTCGAAGCTCAGGTGGTCCGTGCCGCCGGTGTTGCGGTTGGTAATCGTCGTAACGCCCAAGTCCTTGAGCGGCGCAATCCACTGCGCGAAGATGGGCGCAATGGCGCTGTTGCCCTGCGTGTAGACGCCGCGAATCTTGCCGCTGCCGTTGTCGACGTTGAAATAGCCCGAGATCAGCCTCTGCTCCGGCTTCACTTCCAGAGGCCCCGTCGCGCGCCGCATAAACTCGGGCAAGGCCATCTGATCGGGCGCCGTTGAAAGCGCAGCCGAACCGAAATGAATCCTGCAATATCCCTTCGATCCAAAGATGCCCTGTTCCTCGCCCGTCCACAGCGCGATGCGGATGGTGCGCCGCGGTTTGACGTCCAGCGCCTTGAGAATGCGAACAGCCTCCATCGCAACAATCGTCCCCGCCCCGTTGTCCGTGGCGCCGGTGCCGCCGATCCAGCTATCCAGGTGGCCGCCCAGCATCACGACCTGCTCCTTCAGCTTGGGATCGGTGCCTGGGATCTCAGCAACCGTGTCGAATCCGTGCTCGTGTTCTCCGGTGAATTTCGTGTCCACGTTAATTTCGACACTCACAGGAGCGTGCGCTTGCGTTAAGCGATAAAGCCGCCCATAGCTCTCAATCGCCGCCACCACAACGGGAATCTTGACGCGCTTCTCAGCGATGTAGGGAGTGCGCCCGAGCGTCGCACCGTTGTCGTCAAACAATGTGCCGCCCGAGCCGCCGCCGTTCTTGCCGTCGCGGCTGGGCTCAATCACGGCCGCCACTTTCTCGTCCGCGAAGAACTGCGCGATCTTGTCGATCATGCGCTGCCGCTCCATGTAGGTGCGCAGGCGGGCCTGCATCTCGGGGGGGATGCCGCCGCCGCCGGGGTTCACCGTGAACTCGGCCATGTCCTCGAGTTCCTTGTCGGTGTAGCGCTCAAACAGCGCCTTGTCGACGGGCGGCACCTCGCGCATCGCGCCGTAGAGAACGACCTTGCCCTCGAGTTTGCCCTTGTATTTGTCGAAGTCCTTCTCGTCCTGAATGCTCACGAAGACTACATCTCCCGTCACCGGGCCGGTGGTGGCTGGCGACCACGGCGTGGCCTGCACAATCAGGATTGCCGTGTCAGGCGTGACCATGCGCGCCCAGGTATTGATCTGTTGCCAGCCCAGGCCGAACTCGCCCCAGTCCTCAAGGTGCGCGTTCTCCAGGCCGATTTTGGTCAGCGTATCGCGCGTCCACTCATTGGCTTTTTTCAGATTGGGCGATCCCGTGAGGCGCGGGCCAATGCCGTCCATCAGCGCAGAGCCAAACTCCATCACATGCGAGTGATTCAGGCCCTCATCGCGAATCTTCTGGTACATCGCCAGATCAAGTGTTTCTGTGGCGGGCTGCACTTCAGCGTAGGGATCAGTTGCGGCTGGCGCCGGCGCGGCTTTGGGCTTCTCGGCCGCATGCAGCAGAACCGCTGCAGCCAGAAAAGCCGCAGGGGCAAGGCGAGCAAACTTTGAGTACATGGGATTCTCCGGTCCGGTGGGAATGTCGTACCTATTCCGTCCGATTGTAGGACATCGCTCGGGCCTTCCGTTCTTGAAAAGACACGGCTGCCCTCCCGGACCGGAGAATCCATGAGGGATTAGTCGCTTTTGTCGCCTTTGTAATCCACGCCCGCCGGCAGATCCAGTGCGACCAGGGCAAACCGCGTCTCGCCTTCCTTGGGATTCTCGAAGCCGATGATGTGCTGATGGCGCTTTGAACCGGCCTTGAGTTCAAGGCTGTTTTCGTCGGTGCCGTAGTCCTTGTGATCGATCTTCACATTTTTGCTGTTTCCATCGTCGGCGCAGGTCAGGCCCTCTGAGGTCGTCGTCGGCGTGCCAACCGGCGATTTGCCCTGGCAGGTGATCACATCGCCATAGCGCCCCATCGCCTTTTTGTAGAACGCCGTCACTTTCTCCTGCGAGTCGGGCGTTTCATACGAGACTGCGCGCACCCGCAACTCCCACTTCCCAAAGCCCAGATGAACGTCGGCGGATTTGTGCTGGTCGTCGCCCTTGATCTGCTGCGCGCCCGGATACAGAGGAAGCCCGAGATCCGCGGCTGAGGTCTGATCGGTGTTGACATGGACCCCGCCAAAGGGCGTATCAACCTGCACATTCTTGTCCTCGCCGTTTGCATTCTTGTCCACGTGCACCCTGCAGCCAGCGATGCCTGCCATCAAAGCCAGGCTCGCCAGCGCAGCAATTCCATTCCGCATCTTGTTCAACATCATGGCGTTCAACCTCTTGCCCCAGTTATACGCCGGATCGCCGGGAAAGGTTCCTTCAAATTGGGCCGGCCCCTTCAATTGCGGGGTCGATCCAGCTGCGACTGCCTCCCGATCGGCATGTTCCCATTCGCCCCGTGGGAGTAAGGTGGAACGCATGAAGAAGATCGCTGCCGGCATCGCCCTTCTCCTGCTTCTCGCCGCCATTCCAGATCGGTTGCCTGCGCAAGATACACCTGTCGCACTCCGCGTCCATGCCGCTCAGACCATCGGGCCGTACGTTCCCTTCTGGAATTACTTCGGAGCCGACGAGCCCAACTATCTCTACGCACCCAATGGACAAAAGCTTCTCGGCGAACTAGCGCAGCTCAGCCTGGTCCCGGTCTACTTCCGCACCCATAATCTGTTCACCACCGGCGACGGCGATGGCTCGCTGAAATGGGGCTCGACCAACGTCTATACCGAAGGCGCCGACGGAACTCCAATCTACGACTTCACCATCACCGACCGCATCTTTGACGCTTTGGTCGCCGCTCATGTACGGCCGCTGGTCGAGATCGGCTTCATGCCCGAAGCGCTGAGCACCCACCCCGAGCCCTACCGGCACGACTTTCCGAAAGGGGACATCTTCACGGGATGGTCGTACCCGCCGAACGACGAGACCAAATGGTCGAAGCTCGTTGCCGCGTACGCTGCCCACATGCGCGACCGGTACGGCAAGCAGGTTGACACCTGGCTGTGGGAAGTCTGGAACGAACCCGACATCGGCTACTGGCACGGTACGCCCGAGGAGTTCGATCGCCTCTACGATCTCTCCGCCTCCGCCATTCGATCCGCATTGCCAAAAGCCCGCATCGGCGGACCGGAAGTTACCGGCGTCAGTGATCGCTCTGAAGTTTTTCTGCGCCAGTTTCTCGAGCACTGCGCCCATGGGGTGAATGCCGCCACCGGCGCGACCGGTGCGCCTCTGGACTTCATCAGCTACCACCCGAAGGGCAGCGCGAAATTCGTGGACGGTCACGTCATCATGAGCGTCGGCACGCAGCTTCGCTCCGTCGATCACGGCATGCGCGTCATCGCCAGCTTTCCGGAGTGGAAGAACACGCCGATCATCCTTGGCGAGAGCGACCCTGAAGGTTGCGGCGCCTGCCAGGGCAATCAGCTCGGCTATCGCAACGGGCCGCTCTACGGCGTGAGCGTGGCCGAAGCCACCATGCGGACCTATGAGCTGGCGCGCAAATATGGCCTGACCGTCGAGGGCGCTGTCACGTGGGCGTTTGAGTTCGAAGATCAGCCCGCCTTTGCAGGGTTTCGCGCACTGGCAACCAACGGCATCGACAAGCCGGTGCTGAATGTCTTCCGCCTGTTCGGCATGTTAGGCGCAGGAAAGCCGGGAGCGGCCTGGGTGATGACCGAAAGCTCAGGCGCAGTGCCTCTCGACGCGATTGTGAAACAGAGCGTAACTCAATCGCCGGATGTGAGTGCCGTCGCCACGCGGAATGGCGCTGAGGTCGATGTGCTCGTCTGGAACTACCACGATGTGGACCTTCCCGCGCCTGCGGCCCACGTGCACCTCGATATCGATGGGCTGCCCGAAAAAACCGCGCAGCTCACCGAGTACCGCATGGATGCGACGCACGGCAATTCGTATGCAGCCTGGCAGCAGATCGGAAGCCCCGCTCATCCCGCGCCGAGCGATATCGACAAAATATCTACGCTGAGCCCGCTCCGGCAACCGTCGCCGCCCGCGTTACGGGTGAACAAGGATGGAAAGGCGAGCCTCGATCTCACACTCCCCCGTCAGGGCGTTGTCCTTCTGCGATTCACGCCGAAGTGACATCTCGCGAACGGTGCGGTCTGGAAACCATCTCATTAGCCGCGCTTGGTAACAGGGCACGACTTCAGTCGTGCCGCAAATTCAGTCAAAAGTCGCGGGCTTTAGCCCCTGAGGGAGAAGTCAGGACAAGGCGTCGTCAGTGCGACTCGTGCCCGTCTTCCTTGGTGCTGGTGCTGAAGAGAATGCACGCCAGAAAGACAATCGCGATGACAGGAACAACAACGAACGGGGAATGAAGGTCCACGGTGCAGACTCCTTATTGCTAAGACTACCAAAACAGTCGGGGTGCCCCAGGTCCCGCTTCTGGGACCTGGGATTCTCACTCCGAATGGCGTAAGCGGGTGCCCCGGGTCCCTCGCTTTTGGGGACCGGGGATCAGTGAGCGACGACAACAAACATCACTCCTTCGGCCCCCCATTCGGATAATCCACCCGAATGGTCAAAATCTCATACGGCTTAATCGGCGCCTTGACCACACCGCCCGTCACGCTGAGAGCGCTTCCCTCCGGCGTCTCCTGCATATTGGTCACCATCGCGCCAGTCGCTCCCGGCGGCACATGGAACTCCACCGTCGAGCTCTTGCCCGCCCACTCATACACGCGGAAGATCAGCCCCTTCGCATCTTCAGCCTTTTTCACCGCAGTCAACACCACGTTCTCCGGCGCAACCGAAACAAACGAGTGCTCCGCCGGCAGCGAGCCCGGATGCGCCGTCGTCACCTCCGCGTGCAGCGGATAGTTGTACTCGTAGCCATGCCGCACCGTGAGCGCGTCCTTCCACGTCCCCGCATGCGGATAAAGCGCGTAGTGGAAGTGATGATGCCCCATGTCCGCCTCGGGGTCAGGCCACTTCGCCGAGCGCAGCAGCGTCAACCGCAGCACGTTCCCCGCCGCGTCGTATCCATACTTTGAATTGTTGATGACACTCAGCCCGTGCTTGCCATCGCCGAGGTCAGCCCAGCGCATCGCCGGCACTTCGAACTGCGCCTTCTCCCACGAATTAGTGCGTAAGGTCGTACGTTCGATCGAGCCGTACGGAATCTCGTACGTCGCAAACGGCCCCGAGGCCGCCAGCGGGAAAGCCGCCTTCATCAAGATGTGCGACTCGTGCCAATCGATGTCGTTCTCAACATCCACCTGATCGCCCTCGAGCGTAATCGTCTGCACGATCTTCGAATCGGGTCGCGAATAGCTAACGCGAATCGCAGGCTCGCCCGCCTTGGTCTTGACCGACTCCACCGAGTCCGCGTGATCGATCGTTGCCGGAGCGACGTCATACGTTCCCGGATCAACGTTCCACGCGTCATAGTCCTTCGGCGTGTCTTTGAAGAACTGCAGTTGGTTGCCGCACGCCCCGGTAGCAAGCGTCTCGTACTTGCCCTTCACGTCATAGAGGCTCGTGATGCACCCCGTGCTCTTATCGACAGCAACCATCAGATCCTGGTTATGCAGCGTAGGCTTCGCTTCCGATCCGCCCGCCATCGCGCCAACGCTCTGCGACTGCATCCCCGGCCGCACAAACACGACCTTGTACCCGAGTGCCGGCACCTTGTCCACGTGCAGCGTGACCTCGCTTGCCTCCGCCGCCGACCCCTGCGCGCGTACCGTCACATCACCGGAGCGCGCCCACGCGAGCGGGTTGTAGACCACCACCGGGATCCCAACCCCCGCCGTATTCACATGCTCATCAACCGCCTTCGCCGCCTTCGCGCCAATCTCATTCGTCGACCAGCGCACCACATCGTAGTCCTTCTGCGCATCCTTATAGATGATCCCAATCCCCGACCCCGCCGCCAGATCGTGGAACTGGTTAAACAGAACCTTCTTCCAGTCCTCCGTCAACTCCGGACCGGGATACTTCGCGCCATAAAGCCACGCAATCGAAGAAATCTTCTCCGCGTCCAGCACCTGCACTTCCGCGTCGCGCATATTGCGCTTGTGGTTCGCCTGCGTCGTCATCACGCCGCGGTGGTATTCGAAATACAATTCGCTCTTCCACGTCGGAATGCTGATCTGTCCGCTGATCGCCGGCGGGGCCTCATACCCCTTCGCAATCGACTGGTAGTTCCACTCCCTGCTCTCAGGCGCGATCTGCGCTCCGACCGCTGTGAACCACCTCTGCGCTGTGCCCCACGCCATGTTCGCCATCACCTTCGGTGGCATCGACGGCTGCGACCAGTGCATGCCCTCGTCAAGAATGGCGCGCGTCGGCCCGCCGCCATGATCGCCAATTCCGTAGAGGTCCATGATGTCCGTAATCCCCGTCGACCGCTTGCGCGCCTGCACCAGGTCCTGGCTCAGCCGCACCGGGCTCAAATTGTCGTTCGCATAATCATGCGGAAAGTACGCCAGCACCTTTGACCCATCGGGCGACTCCCACCAGAACAGCTTGAACGGCAGTTGATTCGTGTCGTTCCACGTCATCTTCTGCGTCACAAAATAATCCACGCCGCTCTTCTTATAGATCTGCGGCAACTGCCACGTGTAGCCAAACGAGTCCGGGTTCCAGCCGATCCTCACATCCACGCCATAGGCCTGCTTGTACCAGCGCTTGCCCACCAGCAGTTGCCGCACCAGAGACTCGCCGTCGGGCATGTTCAGGTCGGGCTCGACCCACATGCCGCCGACCACCTCCCAGCGCCCTTCCTTGATGCGCTGCGGCAATCTGCGCGTTCATGTCGGGATACTTCTGCGCCATCCACTCGTTGTATTGCGCGGCACTTTGCGTGTAGGTGTACTGCGGATACTCGTACATCAACTGCAGCGCCGTACCGAACGTGCGCTTCACCACGTCCACAGTTTCCGTCCACGGCCACAGCCACGCCGCATCAATATGCGAGTTGCCCGGTGATGTGGAAGGTAGCCTTCTGCAGCAGCGGTTCAAGCGCCTGAAGCTTGGTGAGCGACGCAGTAAGGCTGGCATCGAACTTCGCCTGGTCGTGCGCATCCAGCGCCTTGCCATCCACCGCGGCAATCGCCTCATTCAGCGTCTTAATCGGTGCCGGGGTCATTGGGAGCCAGCGACGGCACCAGTTGCGCCGCGGAGAGAAATTCAACTCGCAGATCTTCAGGATTGGGCCGGCTCGCCGGGAACTCAATGTTCATCGTCGCGCCGCGGATGTTCTTTTTGTCCACCGTATGCAGCAGCTTGATGGCCACGGTGATTTTGTCGCCAGGCTTGGCGCTGTCAAACAGCACAACGGGCTCCAGGTCGTCGCCCAGGGCAACGCGGCGGCCGTTGAAGTAGAGAATTTCGGGCATCGGCCCGTTCGCGTCCGCGTGAAACTGGAACCAGATCCGCGAGCCAGTCAGGTCGTAGCCGTCGAGAGTCTCCGGCACCACGTACGTCTGGCGAAACCAGACAGCATCGTTCGGCGCTTCGGCGATCGGCTTGATCGTTGTCCAGTCGGACTCGTCGAGATTCAGGGCCTCGCCATGGGCCAGGTCGCCCCCATGCATCTTCCATGCACCATCGGGCAGATGGCTCAGCTCGGTAAGCCGCGTGATCACGGCCTGCGATTCCGGCGGCAGCGCAGCAGCCACGCGCGCCACCTCGGCCGCCACGCGCGCGCGCTCCACTTCAGTTTGAGCCGCAGCCGGCGCGGGCGATGCAAGGTAAAATGCAGCGGCAAAAGCAATCAATGAAACAGCCAGACCAAAGCGCAATCTAGAAGTGCAATTCATATTCGATGAGCCCTCCCGAGCATAGTAAGGCATCAGCGCCCTCGCCCGCAGGTCGCCGGAAAACGCCTGCCGTAGGTTCTAGTCTCCGGCGTCTGATGCCCACATCAATATTGAAACTGTCATCCTGAGCGAACGGGGCCCCAAGCGTACTTCAGCTTGGGGGTGGTGAGTCGAAGGATCTGCGGTTGTACTTCGGATCTTCTGCTACGAACTTAGGGGACACGATTCTACGGTCCCGAGCGCGCCGGCGCGTCCGTTTCCGTCAGCTCCAGATACTTCACATACCCCAGCAGCGCCCCCCAATGATAAAACCGGTCGCTGCTTGAAACATCATCGCCCGTGCCCAGAATCGCGTTATAGTTCTCGTGCACGTGACCCTTCTCCGTCCACTCTTTCAAAAACAAGTCATACGATTTTTGCGCAAACTCTGCGCGCACTTTCCCCACGTCATACTTCGCGAGTCCCAGGTAGACCAGGTAGTTCATCGGCCCCCAGATACGTCCCCGCCAATACTCCTGATCGCGAAACGCCGGGTCGTTGCGCGCGATCGAAGGAATGACCCACTCGCCCCAGAACTCCTCAGGATTGAGCAGGTGTTTCTCGATCATCGTTTTGGCCTGCGCGTCCGTGGCCGCGTGCGCCAGCAAGGGATAAAAGTTGGTAGGCGAAAGCCGTGTGTTCCATTGCCCGGTATGCAAATCCTTGTTGAAGAAGATCCCAGCCTTCTCGTCCCACAGCGTGCCCAGCTTGGCCCGATAATGCGCGCTCCGTGCGCGGAGCTCTTTCGCATCCTCGCTCTTCCCCAGCGCCTCCGCGATCTCGGCCAGCGCATCGCAGTCGGCAATGGAAAGGCTCATCAACCCCACATCCGCATACTCCAACAGGTGCGTCTGCGGGTTGTACGTGGTGCCGTCATACATCGGACTGTTGTCCAGCCCCGACTCGTACTCCGCGCCCTGATGCGTGCCGCGCGAGCTGTCATCCAGGTTCGCCGGCTGGTTCTCCGCGTCGCTGCCCCAGCTCAGATAACCATCCATATCGCGATGCGCGGCCCACCAGCGGTTCCAGCGCAGCAACGGCGCGTACGCCTCCTCAAGCAACCAGCGGTCATGAAACTTCCGGTAAAGCCCGAGAACCGTAATCGCGCCCACCGGCGGCTCTGACCGGTCCGAGCTCTTCCATCCGCCCGCGCGCGCATAGTTCGGAACAAAGCCCTGCGCCGTCTCCTCGCGCAGCGTCTCAATCGCATCCGCATAGGCCAGGTCCTTGTCGCCAATGCCCGCCATCGTGGCCGCGAAAAACGTGTCCCAGTCAAAAATCACATACCCGCCCCAGCCCACGCTCCAGATCCGGCTCACTGGCGAGATCACCCGTCGCTTCTCCGGCTCGTAGATCGTGTCCCACCCCAGCGTTGTCTCGATCGCGTCGACAATCGGCCCGCTCTTTCCCTCGCTTCGGATCGACTTCTCATAAGCCGCCCGCTGCCGGCCGATGACGCTCTGAATCTGTTCCAGTGTGCGCGGCTCCATCGCCCCGCTCCCCACCTGCGCCGGGTCAAACGCATGCGTGCTGATACCCACCGGTCCAGTCAGATCCGCAGCGAAATAGGGAACATCAATCGGAGCACTCACCGTCTGAGCCTGCGTGCCCCCGGTGCATGTGCAATCCACCTGGATCGCCCCATTTGCTCCCGTGGTCATAATCGGCCCTTTGCCCGCCGTCACCATCCCCGAGTTCAGATTCCACAACATCCCCACGCTGAAGACCACCGTCGGCGGCAGCGCTCCCTCATTCTTCAGCGGAGTCACCAGCAGCACCAGATCCTTGCCGTCATGCGCGCTCTGCACCCGCCACGTATGCCCCTTCCAGGCAACCGTAAGTTCGGTATAACTCCCATCCCACGCATGCGGCCCCGGAGTGACAACCTCGTCACTCTTCCCCATCCGCCCAATCAACGCATCGCCCAGATACGCGTCGCTATTCTCTGTGGTGTTGTGCTGCATGCCAACGCGGATCGCCAACCCCTCCGGCAACAGCACCTGCGTCGTCACGCTGTGCACATCCCACGTACTCCATCCCTGCGCCAGCCGTGTCTGCGTAGCGCGATACTCCGCCGACTCAGCCGCAGCATCGTCGTGCGAGCCAGCGAATCTCGAGGGCATCGACTGCCCGCAAGCCGTCCTCGCGGAGAATGCCGCGCCCTGCATCACCATCAAGCCAGCCAGGACGCTGACGCAAGCCCTCATTGTTTTCCGAACTTCAAATAGACGCGTGATGCGAGTAAGAGAGTCCAGCGCGCCGGTTGGCGCTTGCGCTGCAGAGAAGTCGCTGAAAACCACAGAAGAATATTAGGGCATTTGAAGAGGTTTCCGGTAACGCAGCTAGAATGAGTGAACCGGTTGTCTTGCGTAACTCTGAGAATTCACTAGCCGCGCGCCGACCGATCTGCAATTCATGGAACCCAACGAGGTAATTGTCCGTCATTGGATCCTCAACCTGGCTGTTGAAGGCGCACGCATGCTGTCCGACTTCGTACCCAGCGTGGAGGAATTGCACCTCAACCTTCAAGCTGTGCCTGGAGCTACGCCCTACGACTATGGCGAAGCGTTTCTTACCCTGTACGACGCGGGCCACATAAATTGCTTCCGCGACGCGGAAGCAGAATACAGTCAGACCAAGGCCAATCGGTCGGTTGTCGAATCCGTCATCCAGGCCCGGCTTCAAATTCCCCATGTCACGAGTAGACGCAGTAGGATCCCGGGACCAGTCGGCCAGGTGAGGCCCGATTTGAGGTGGGAACTGTCCACTTCCGGTGGAGAGGAGTGGGAACGGTTCGCTCAACCGGATTGGGAACGATATGTTTTTGCCCTATTTGGTCCTCAGCCCTCTGAAGAATCGCAAATGGAAGGTGATGCGTGGTCGGCCAGCCTTGACTCTCTGATGATCCAAATCGGCTGGTGCAATGAGTTCAACAACCTAGAGATTGATCGGCAATCGATTGAATTAGAGATACTACACAATCATCCCATTACGTATTGGAAGGTCATTCCTGTTGTTTATCACGCAACGTTCTTGTGTCGATCGACAAAAATACGGACGAAGCCAGAATGGTTTCGCGACTGGTGGCTTTCTCGACGGAAATGGTACAAGGAGCCTTGGTCGCTTTCGATTTGGCCTACCCCTTAGGATTTTGCGAAGAGTCCGTCAACTGTCTTTTCGCCAAGGCTGGAAACGATGCCGCCCATTGTGAGCTATTACAACCTCAATGCGACTCCCGCGGCACCCCATGCCCTCGGCACCCCAGCAGAAAATCAAAATCCGCCCCCTTGTCCGCGCCGCATCACGTGCTCCACATATAATGATTGATACCCGCTCTTGAAAGCCGGCTCCGGCGCAACCCACTCCGCCCGCCGCCGCGCCAACTCCGCCTCGTCCACTTCCAGATGTCAACCGCCGCGCCTCCACATCCAGCTCGATCCAGTCGCCCTCGCGCACCAGCGCCAGCGGGCCGCCCACCGCCGCCTCGGGACACACATGCAGCACCACCGTCCCATACGCCGTCCCGCTCATGCGCGCATCGCTGATCCGCACCATGTCCGTGATGCCCCGTCGCCAGCAGCTTCGGCGGCAGCCCCATATTGCCCACCTCGGCCATGCCCGGATACCCCTTCGGCCCGCAATTCTTCAGCACCATCACGCTGTTCTCGTCGATCTCCAGCGCCGGATCGTCAATCCGCGCCTTATAGTCCTCGATGCTCTCAAACACCACCGCCCGCCCGCGATGCTGCATCAGCGCCGGCGTCGCCGCCGACGGCTTCAACACCGCCCCATCCGGACAAAGATTGCCGCGCAGCACCGCCACGCCGCCCGACTCGACCAGCGGATTTTCATAGTCGCGAATCACTTCCTTGTCCCACACCGGCGCAGCCTTCACGTTCTCGCCGATCGTCTTCCCGTTCACCGTCAGCGCATCCACCTCCAGCTTGCCGTGCTCCGCCAGCTTGCTCAGCACCGCCGGCAAGCCCGCCCGCGTAATAAAACTCCTCCATCAAAAAGCGCCCTGAAGGCTGAATGTCGAGAATCGTCGCAACATCGCGCCCATAGTGGTCCCAGTCGTCCAGCGTCAGCGGTACGCCCACGCGCCCCGCATACGCGATCAGATGAATCACCGCATTGGTCGATCCGCCCACCGCCGCATTGGCGCGAATCGCATTGATAAAAGCCTCGCGCTTCAGAATCTTCGAAATGCGCAGGTCCTCATGCACCATGGCCACGATGCGCCGCCCCGTCTCCTGCGCCAGCACCCCGCGCCGCGAGTCAACCGCCGGAATCGCCGCATTCCCCGGCAGCGACAGCCCCAGCGACTCCACCATGCACGCCATCGTCGAAGCCGTGCCCATGGTCATGCAGTGCCCCGCCGACCGGCTCATGCAGCTTTCCGCATCCATGAACTCCTGCTGCGTCATGGTCCCGGCCTTCACCGCTTCGCTGAACCGCCATACCACCGTGCCCGACCCGATCGCCTCGCCGCGATAGCGCCCGTTCAGCATCGGCCCGCCCGACAGCACAATCGTCGGCACATCGCAGCTCGCCGCGCCCATCACCAGCGACGGAGTCGTCTTGTCGCAGCCGCACATCAGCACCACGCCGTCAATCGGGTTGGCGCGGATCGACTCCTCCACATCCATGCTCACCAGGTTGCGAAACATCATCGCCGTGGGGCGCATGTTGGTCTCGCCCATCGACGTCACCGGAAACTCCAGCGGAAATCCGCCCGCCTCCCACACGCCGTTCTTGATCTTCTGGGCCAGCTCGCGAAAGTGCGCGTTGCACGGCGTCAGCTCCGACCACGTATTGCAAATCCCAATCACCGGCCGCCCGTCAAACACATCCCCAGGAAACCCCTGGTTCCGCATCCAGCTCCGATGAATAAACCCGTCCTTATCGTTCCCGCCAAACCACGCCTGCGACCGCAACTTCCGCTTTTCCATCTGCTCGTGCTCCCAGTGCTTCTCTTGCCGCAAGATTGCGGACTCGATCGTCGCCCCACTATAAACCGCCGCGCCGTCGCCACCTTGGTGTGCTGCTCACATTGGTCGCGCCGAGCCGGCCAGAGCTGGGCTTTGTAACAGGGCATGACTTTAGTCGTGCCGTAAGTCGCTTATTACGAACGTGGGCTTCAGCCCCTGAACGATTGATCCTCGACCTCCCTCTCCAATTTGATTTTTGCCGCCACCCAGCCCAAGGACGACCTCAATTCATACCAATATCCGGTATTTCGTCTCAGAGACAAGCGCATACTGATCAATAGGCCGTTTTTCGTGGGACGCACCCACCCCTTGGGTTTCCCACCTTTCCATCCGACCTTTACACTTGCAAGGGCACTACAATGCCAGTAGCCGCTAAAACGATTGAATGGCGCTTCACCGCGCACCAGATCGGCCTGGACGCTGATTCGACGGCATCTTCCGCGAAACCCAGCTCCCAGGCAGGGCGAACAATCGACTCAGCACGCGACTCATTGAGAGGGATTCATGACGGTTCCAGCGCGTTATCCTGGCATTCGCATTACCGCTAACGGAAATCAGCTCGTTTCCTACCACACCGAAACGAGAATCGCCGACGCCGGCGTCTTCTATCCCATCACCCCCTCCACCGAGGGCGGCGAGCTCTTCCAGCAGGCCTATGCCGAGGGCCACCTCAACGCCTTTGGCAACAACACCATCGCCATCGAGACCGAAGGCGAGCACGCGGCCCAGGGCGGCGCCATCGCCCACTCCGTCTGCGGCAAGCGCGTGGTCAACTTCACCTCCGGCCAGGGAGTTGTCTACGGCGTCGAGCAGTACTACCACGCGCCCGGCAAGGGCTCGACCATGGTCCTCGAAGTCGGCGCCCGCGCGCTCACCAAGCACGCCCTCAACGTCCACTGCGGACACGACGACATCTACGGCGCCCTCGACACCGGCTGGATCATGATCATGGGCAAAGACGCCCAGCAGGCGGCCGACCAGGCCCTCATCCTGCGCCGCGTCACCGAGCTCTCGCTCACCCCCGGCATGAACATCATGGACGGCTTCCTCACCACCCACCTCGAGCGCACCTTCTATAAGCACGAGAACGAGCTGATCCGCGAATACCTCGGCGCGCCTGACGACATCATCGATTGCCCTACTGAAGCGCAGCGCACCCTCTTCGGACCCACCCGCCGCCGCGTCCCCAAGATGATGGACCTCACCAGCCCCATCCTCCTCGGCCCCGTCCAGAACCAGGAACACTACATGCAGGGCATCGTCGCGCGCC
>CAWBSV010000034.1:0-90493 GCA_963791505.1 uncultured Acidobacteriaceae bacterium | reverse complement strand
GTCCGAGACGGATCACGCCAAGTCTCTCAGCCACCAGCATGTGCTCGCGCCCGAGATGCGCACGGCCGAGAAGGCGTGGGCTGTCGCGCACAAATTGCTGCACAAGGCGGCCATGCGTTTGCGCGCCGCAAACCTGTGGGCCAGCAGTATCTCGTTGTCGGTGGGCTTTGCCGGACCTCGCAGCGAAGGCAATGCGGTGAGCAGCTTCGGCGTCCCCAAACGCGGATGGAAAAGCGAGATCAAGCTGAGCGAGTGTCAGGACAACCAGACTTTGATTGCCGCGCTCTCCCGCTTGTGGGCCAGCCGCCCTTCCGGCGCCGAGTATGAGCACCCGTACTTTATTGGCGTCCATCTCGACGGGCTGGTTCCCGACCGACTGCACACGCTCAACCTCTTCGACGGCACCGAAGACCACCAGAGCCGAACCCGGCTCCTGGCCACCATGGACGAACTCAACAATAAATATGGGATGAGCACCCTCGCGCCCGCCACTATGCTGACCGCGTATAAAGCCGCGCCCACGCGGATCGCCTTCCACAGCATTCCAGATCTGTTTTAGCGATCTCCAATCCCCTCCGAACTTTTTTCGCTTCCGCGCGTACTCTCTGCATCCCCGCGCCGTGCGTTCTGCGGATAAGAGAGTAGACGCAATGCTGACCACCCGCGAATGGCACCCTCATTTCGAACAACTCGTGGATCAGCATCAGTCGATGGTGTTCTCGCTGGCGCTGCGCATGACGGGCGATCGCGGGTTGGCCGAGGAGATTGCGCAGGATGTTTTTCTCGAGCTGGACAAAAATCTCGGACGGCTTGAATCGGCTGAGCACACCTGCTTCTGGCTGCGAAGGGTTACGATGAGCCGCTCAGCGGACGCCCTCCGCCGCCGCAAGGTGCGCGGCATGGATTTGTGGGTCGAGATGGAAGACGTGCCACGGCATGAACACCGAAGAGCGATCGTCGCCGCTGGGATCGCGGCTCGAACAACTGCTGGCGACGCTGCCCGAACCGCAACGGGCTGCACTGATTCTTCGCTACCAGGAAGACCTCACGCCCGAGGAGATTGCGGCAGCGCTTGAAGCGCCCTGGCCACCGTGAAGAGCCAGTTGCAGCGCGGCCTGAAGCTTTTGCGAGCCAAAGCCGCAACGCATTTGAAGGAGTACGTCCGTGGAGCCTGACTTGAGACCTGAATCAATCGACGAATTCGAGCGCGAGTTGCAGCAGGCCTTTCATCGCCGCCCCGCGCCGCCCGGACTGAAAGGCAAAATCATGGCCCGTCGGCGGCCGCAGCCCACCCGCGCCCTGGCGCCGCTTTGGATGCGCCTGGCCGCATCGATCGTGCATTGTCGCTCTCATCGGCGGCGGGGTCGCACTCCGCAATCGCGAAGAGGAGCGGAAGGGCGAGGCTGCACGGCAACAGGTTTTTACTGCGCTTCGGTTGACGAACCGCGCGCTCAACCACGTCAACCAGCAACTTGCCTCGCACAACCGAGCGCAAGACTAGAGAGGCATCATGAGACCGACAAGCCGCATCGCCGCACGTATTGTTCAAGCCGCACTCATCCTGATTGTGGGCGTGTCCGCCACGCACACATTGGCGCAGGATTCTCCCTTGCCCGCGCCGCCCCCGGTTGAAAAGCAACTGGCGGCGCGCGCCTCCAACGTCACCGAGGTGACCCTGGGCAAAAACATGCTCGCCTTCGCCTCCAAATTCATGGACGGCAAGGACGACGACGACGCAGAAGCCAGGAAGCTGATCCAGGGCCTCGACGGCATCTACGTGCGCGACTACGAGTTCGACAAGGAGGGTCAGTTCTCCGCAGACGAAGTCGAGCAACTGCGCAAATACTTCGAGACGAGCGACTGGTCGCCCATCGTCAAAGAACGCGAGCGGAAGTCCGGCGAAACCACCGACGTGATGGTGAAGCTGGTCAACGGCGAAACCAAGGGCATGTTCATCCTCACCGTCGAACCGAAGGAGCTGACCATCGTTCTGATCCTCGGTCCCGTCAAGGTGGAGGACCTGGGCAAGCTGCACGGAATAGCCGGCCTCGGCGACTTGAGCGGCATCGCTAAGAACGCGGGCGGCGAAAAAGGCAAAGACAAAGTGAAGGATAAGAAAGGTGGAGGCGAATGAGACCACTCTTGTTTGTTCCCGTTGCTCTGATTGCGCTGGCCGTTCCCGCGGTGGTCCTTGCCGGCAGCGGCGACGGTGGCTTCGACGCCATTGTCCACTCCATCGAGAATCGCTACCACGTCAAGGCGACGCACATTCCATTCATGGGCCTCATCAGCTTTGCCTCGCGGAAGGCAACGCATGGCGGCGTGATGGGCCTGCATGTCGCCGAGTTCGAATCCTTCACCGAAGCAGTTGACGGCGATGAGCTGAACGGCATGGTGGAGCAGAAGCTCGGGACCGGCTGGGAGCGGATCGTTCGCTCGACCAGCAAGGCAGGCCACGAACAGACGCTGATCTTCGTCCACCCCGACGGCGACAAGATGGGCATGATGGTTGTCGATCTCGATGGCAAAGAGATGAACGTGGTGCAGATGGCTGTCGATCCCAAACACCTCGATGACGATATGGGCCAGTACACCCATCATCATCACGACGACAATACCGACACTCAAGACGCGAAGGACGCCGACGGCGCTTCAAATTAGCTGCCTCATCGTCGAATGAGTCCGCATGAAAGCCCGTCGCCCCTTGCCTGCGGACTCGAACCAAGCTAGCCACCGGAATCAAGCTCTCCATATGCGCCGTCGTGCGCCCTTTCTACACTTGTTCGTAGCATGGGCAGCCTCTCTCCCACCCCGGTCTCAAGTTACCGCGGCCGCCTCGCACCCTCTCCCACCGGCTATTTGCATGTAGGCCACGCCCGCACCTTCTGGACGGCGTGGCAGCGTGCGCGCGCCGCCGCGGGCACCCTGGTGATGCGCATGGAGGATCTCGATCCCGACCGCAGCCGCCAAAGTTATGCCGAAGCCGCCCTCGAAGATCTGCGCTGGCTTGGCATCCGCTGGCATGAGGGGCCCGAAAAAGGCGGACCCTACGCGCCCTACGTGCAGAGCCGCCGCAAGGCGAGCTACCTGGCCGCGTGGCGCAAACTGCTGCGCGTGGGCGCGATTTATCCATGCCGCTGTTCACGCAAAGATCTCGAGTCCGCTCTGGGAGCGCCACACGAGCGCAGCACTCCGCGCAGCTCTCCGGAAGGCTCGCTGGGCAAACTCGATCAGGAAGACGATGAGCCGATCTATCCCGGCACCTGCCGCGAATTACAGATCTATGCGCCGCAACTGCCCGGCCGCACCGATGCGGACCCCGAACAGCCCGAGGGCTACAACTGGCGCTTCCGCGTTCCCGATGGCGAGGCCATCGAATTCGTCGATCGCAATCTCGGCCCGCAGCGTTTCATTGCCGGCAAAGATTTTGGCGACTTCGTCATCTGGCGCCGCGACGGCGTGCCCAGCTATCAGCTTGCCTGCGTAGCCGACGACGCGGCGATGCGCATCACTGAAGTTGTGCGTGGCGCCGATCTGCTCAAATCCACCGCGCGACAAATCCTGCTGAATCGTGCTCTAGGTTTCCCCAATCCAGATTGGTATCACTGCCGCCTGGTGGTGGACCACAATGGCCGCCGCCTTGCGAAACGCCACGACGCACTGAGCCTGCGTTCTCTGCGGCAAAGCGGCCTGACGCCGATGAAAGTCCTGTCCGCGGAACTTCCGGTGGAAGTGTAGGGCAACACCGAGTCGAGCACGGTGATTCCGAAAGTATGAAATCGGGCACGCATCACCGCAATCTGCGTTAACCAGACCTTAGGATGAACGAGCCTCATTTGTGAGTGTGGGAGCGGCGGCAGAAGATCAGCCCGGAAGATCGGGTTGACGGTCCGCAGGCCGCGACAACGACCTGCGGGCCGTGCTAACGCAAAGGAGGTGAGGACGATGGATGAGAGATCGTCCTGGATGCGGGTGGCAATCACCATCGCCATTGACTGGCGGTTTCTGATTGCACTCGCAATCCTAATCCTCGCGCTACTGCTCCATTGGTAGTGGTAGCCAAACTTCCCGGGAGGAGCCCACCCCTTCCGGGAATGAAAAAAGTATAGCAAGGTTCCACTTCTAAAGCTTCCCCTTGCTCACAAATTCCGCAGACTTTACCGGATGAATTTCCCAGTTTGCAACTCGTGAACCGCCTGGTTCAGTTCCGCCTGCGTGTTCATGACAATCGGCCCATACCACGCGACAGGTTCTTCAAGCGGCTTGCCCGAGACCAGCAGGAACCGAATGCCCTCGGGACCAGCCTGAACCACGATCTCATCGCCGCGATCGAACAGCACCAGCGAATGATTCTTCGCGTCGTAAACAGGCTGCGCATTCGGATCGACGCCCGACTCAGTCAGCACCGCCTGCGGCGCAGAAGCATCGCGAAACGTTCCCGCTCCTGCGAACACATACGCAAACGCGTTCCGCGTTGTCTCGACCTTGATGCGGCGCAGCTTCCCCGGCGGAACCGAAATGTCCACGTAGCTTGCCGCCACACTCGACTCCGTCGCAACCCCCTCCACCGGCCCGCGCTTGCCCCAGAATTCGCCGCAAATGATGCGCGCGTGCGTCCCATCATCCTCCGTCACTTCCGGAATCGCCTTCGACGGAATGTCCTGATAGCGCGGATCGGTCATCTTATGCGCCGCAGGCAGATTCGCCCACAGCTGAAACCCATGCATGCGCCCATTGGCATCCCCGCGTGGCATCTCCTGGTGCAGAATGCCGCGCCCCGCCGTCATCCACTGCACGTCGCCCGACGTCATCTTGCCCTTATTGCCCAGGCTGTCGCCGTGCTCCACTTCGCCCGCCAGCACGTAGGTGATGGTCTCAATACCGCGATGCGGATGCCAGGGAAACCCCGCCAGATAATCCGCCGGATTTTCATTGCGAAAATCGTCCAGCAACAAAAACGGGTCGAACTCTTTTGTCTTCCCGAACCCAAAGGCGCGCTGCAACTTCACGCCCGCGCCTTCCATGGTCGGTTTTGTTTCAAGAATCTGTTTAACAGCTCGTAACGACACGATATTCCTCCTGACTGCTATGCCCTTTATCCCTTAATGAACTGCACGTCGAGGGTGATATGTACGTCTTCGCCAACCAGCACCCCGCCCGTTTCAAGCGGCGAGTTCCACGTCAAGCCGAAGTCTTTGCGATTGATCTTGGCCGTGGCGGAAAGCCCGATGCGCGTATTGCCCCACGGGTCCTTCGCCGGCTGGCTCACGCCTTCCACCGTAAAGGCAACCAGCTGCGTGATGCCGTGCAAGGTCAGGTCGCCGGTCACCTTAAAGCCCTCATCATGGCCGCGCTCCACCTGGTTCGACTTGAAAGTCATCGTGGGGAACTGATCCGCATCCAGAAAGTCTGCGCTCTTCAAATGGCCATCCCGCTGTGGGTCGCCCGTGTTCAGCGTGGCAACCGGGATCGACGCCTCAACGCTGGACTTGGTCAGGTCGGTGTGATCCTGGCTGACCAGCACTCCAGACAAGCCGGTAAAAGTGCCCTTCACGTTCGAAATCATCATGTGCTTGACCTTGAACTCGGCCGTCGAGTGCGCGGGATCGAGTTTCCAGGTGATCAGGGAAGCGGGTGCTGAGGGATCTGGTGCTGGTGTTGTGGCCATGTGTGGTGGCTCCTTTCATTTCTTTGGATGCAGCAGCATGATATTCGTTGCAACAACTATTTTCCCTGCCCAACACTCCCGGCGCCGTTTTCCGCAAGCCTACCCCACCGGCCATCGGGCTTATCCTCAAAGCAGACCCCTCCCTTGAGCGACTTCGCCCAATCCGTCAAGCAACAAGCCGACATCGTCAAAGTCATTGAGGGCTACATCCGCCTGCGCAAGACCGGCGCGCAAAACTACTCCGGCCTTTGCCCGTTTCATAAGGAAAAATCCCCCTCTTTCTCGGTTCACGCCGTGCGCCAGTTCTATCACTGCTTCGGCTGTCACGAGTCCGGCGACGTCTTCAGCTTCGTTGGCAAAATCGAGAACGTCGGCTTCCCTGAAGCCGTGCGGATTGTTGCCGGAAAATGCGGCATCCCCTTGCCCAAGCGTGAATACTCCTCGCCCGAAGAGGCAGCGGGGGCCCGCCAGCGCGCCAAGCTCCTTGAACTGCATGAGACGGCAACCGCCTGGTTTGAAGAGCAGCTCCGCGGTCCCGAAGGCGCAGTTGCCCGCGAATATCTGGCCGGACGCGGCCTCACCCCTGACAACATCAAGACCTTCCGCATCGGCTACTCGCCCGACAGTTTCAGCGCGCTGCGCGACCGCCTCTCAGGCATGGCCGACGGAGAAACCCTCCGCGCCAGCGGCCTCTTCAGCTCCAAAGAGCAGGGCGACGGCAGCCAGGGGCCGATCTACGATCGCTTTCGCAAGCGGGTCATGTTTCCCATCGCCAACGAAGGCGGCCGCGTCATCGCTTTCACCGCCCGCACGCTTGAGACCGGCGACAAGGCCGGCGCAAAGTACATCAACTCCCCGGAGACCCCGCTCTATTCCAAGGGCCAGGTGCTCTTTAACCTCGACAAGGCAAAGACAGCCATCCGCCAGGCTGAGTTCGCTCTTCTCGTCGAAGGGCAGATGGACTGCATCTCCGTCTTTCTGCGCGGGATTCAAAACGTCATCGCCACCAGCGGCACAGCCTTTACCGAACAGCAAGTCGCCATCCTTCGCCGCCACACCGCGCAGGTCGTCGTCAACTTCGATCCCGATGCGGCCGGGTCGAATGCGGCCGAGAAGTCCATCGCCCTCCTCACCGAAGAAGGATTCACCATCAAGATCGTCACCCTTGACGACGGCCTCGACCCCGACCGCTTCATTCGCGAGCGCGGCGTCGAGGCATATATGGCCGCCCTTCGCGGCGCACGGCGTCAGTCCGACTACCTCATCGAACGAGCCCGCCAAATGTTTCCCGGCGCCAGCTCCGAGCAGAAGCTGAAAGCCATGAACTTCCTGCTGCCGCACATCCGGCGCATGCCCGAAAAGCTCTCGCGCGATCAGTTCGCCGGGGATGCCGCCCAGAAGCTTGGCATCTCCGACTCCGTCATGCGCGAAGAACTTCGCCAGGCCGCCCTGAAGCGACGCGACCGACATCGAACCCGAAGACATCCAGCCTGACCGAAGTGGAGCGAGTTCTCTTACGCGCCCTCGCCATCACCGATCCCGAAGATGAGCAGACGCGTCGCCTCGCCGCCGCCGCAGTTCTCAGCCAACCTGAAGATTTCGAACATCTTGCAGTATCGCCGGCGCTGCTGGCCCTGGCCCATCGTCAGGCCCGCGATCCCATGGAGGCGGTCGAAAATGCCGCCCAGCGGGCTTTTCTGGCGGAGGTCTTGCTTCATGAGACCAAGCCGCCGACGGAATCCGAAGTCTTGAGCGCGATCCAGGAACTGCAGGAGCGGGCGATTGAGAGCCATCTTCGGGACCTCCGCACGAGGATCGCAGAGGCCGAGCGGCGAGGGGACTTCGCGGAGGTCGTCAGTCTCACCCAGAAAAAGCTTGATCTGGACCGCGCCCTGCGCGATCTTCAGCGCAAGAAGCCGCTCTGAAGACTCGAGACAGCCCGGCGTCTCGAAGCGGCTGACTGAATGGCTCAGATTGCATCGAAACGCGCCCGAAGTGCGTCTAAAACAAAGGGACAAGTTCGGGCGGCCGTTGATCGTTAGGTCGGTTGAATGCGACAAACTGGGCGGGCAAGAGGTTTTCCCTCATTTAGGGGGAACGAAACCGCGGCGGTCTGTGGTAATCTATTGATCTCTGTGAGGATGCGCGCCCTTTTGCCCCACATATGAGCTGCGGCTCGCGGGCGACCAGGCGAAACCTGAAGCGCGACACATCCTGTTCCGAGCAATATACCTGAAGCCGCTCTTTTGTGCGGGTCAACCGCAGGTTTGTGTCCACTTGCGACCGCGTGCTCCGATTTCCACATCGGAAATCGCGTTATTTTGGCGGCCCGTCATGGGACAAGCCTCGCACCGGTGCGCAAACGGTGCCGTCAATTCTTGCGTAGAAGAGTAGGATCATTTTGGCGATTGACGACAAATTTGAACAGCGACATTGACAGCCTGATCGAAGTCGGCAAAGAGAAGGGCTATCTCACCTACGGCGATGTCAACGACATTCTGCCCGATGAGATTGGCTCCGCCGACGATCTGGACGATCTGATCACAACCATCGGCACCCAGGGCATCGATCTGCTGGACAGCCCCAAATTTCCGGGCGACAAGGAATTTGAGCTCGAAGAGGGCGAAGACGTCGAGCTCGACCTGACGCCCGGCACGCTTGAAAAAACCAACGACCCCGTCCGCATGTACCTGCGCGAGATGGGCACCGTTCCGCTGCTTACGCGCGAAGGCGAAGTCGAAATCGCCAAGCGCATTGAGCGCGGCCAGCTGCGCGTGCTCAAGGCCATCTCGCGTTCGCCCATCGTGATTCGCGAGATCGTCGCCCTGGGCGAAGACCTCAAGCGCGGCGTGCGCAACGTAAAAGAAGTGGTCATCTTCGACGAAGAAGAGCTCACCGAAGAAGTGGTGCAGACGCGCGTCAAGGCCACCGTTGCGCGCATCGACGCTCTGGTCAAGCACCAGAAGAAGATTCCAGGCCTTGAAGAGAAGCAGGACAGCGGCCGGCCACCAAGGCGAAGGTCTCGGTAGCGCGCCACACCCGCTGGCTGATCGCGCGCGAAAAAGTCTTCATCTCGCGCATCGTGCGCGAACTCAAGTACACCGCCCATTGAGCGCAAGCGCCTGCTCGACAAGGTCAACAAGACCGTCGACACCATGCGCACGCTCGAGCGCCAGATTCGTTCGCTCGACTCAGAAGTTCGACGCCTCCAAGAGCGAAGAGCTGAAGAAGGAATACCGCCGCCAGCAGAAAAACTGCAACGCCGACCTCGAAAAAATCGAAGGCGACGCCGGCGTCTCCATCGTTGAGCTCAAGCGCACGCAGCGCGAAATGATCCAGGGCGACATGGACGCCGAGCAGGCCAAGCGCGAGCTGATTGAAGCCAACCTCCGTCTCGTCGTTTCCATCGCGAAAAAGTACACCAACCGCGGACTGCAGTTCCTCGACCTGATTCAGGAAGGCAACATCGGCCTGATGAAAGCCGTCGACAAGTTCGAATATCGCCGCGGCTACAAGTTCTCCACCTACGCCACCTGGTGGATTCGCCAGGCCATCACCCGCGCCATTGCGGATCAGGCCCGGACGATTCGTATTCCGGTGCACATGATCGAGACCATCAACAAGCTCATCCGCACCAGCCGTCAGCTTGTGCAGGAGCTGGGCCGCGAGCCCTCAAGCGAAGAGATCGCGCGCCGCATGGACATCCCTGTCGCCAAGGTCCGCAAGGTGCTCAAGATCGCGCAGGAGCCCATCTCGCTCGAAACGCCGATCGGCGAAGAGGAAGATTCGCACCTTGGCGACTTCATTGAAGATCGCCAGGCCGTGTCGCCCTCTGAAGCTGTCATCAGCGTCAACCTCAAGGAGTACACGTCGCAGGTTCTGCGCACGCTGACTCCGCGCGAAGAGCGGGTCATCAAGATGCGGTTCGGTCTTGAAGATGGCTCCGAGCACACGCTCGAAGAAGTGGGCCAGAGCTTCCAGGTAACGCGCGAGCGCATCCGCCAGATCGAAGCCAAGGCACTCCGCAAACTGCGTCACCCAAGCCGCAGCCGCAAGCTGAAAGCCTTCGTCGAAGGCGTCAAAGAAATGTGATTTGGAAGCAAGCCAGATTGAAAAGCCGCAGCCCTCAAAAGCTGCGGCTTTTTTTGTCCATCTGAGGCTCTGAGTGCGCCTCCGCCCGAGTTCGGGCCGGTTGGGTTTTGAAAGGGCACGACTTCAGTCGTGCCGAAGGAGGCCTTTCATAAACACGGGCTTCAGCCCCTGAGGCATGTTTTCGCCTGGGAAATGAGTCGGGGCCAGGCAAGACCTATCGCTCATAAATACTGTGATTCTGATCGATAAAGGGACCGTCTATCGCTCACGCACCAAGCCCGCCGAAACCTGTCAAGACCCCAACCCAAAAATAATCTGCAACTCCCTCATTCCAAACGAAAGAAACCTTGCTCCGATTTGCATATTATTTCCGGCGATTGCGTA
The DNA here is from genome assembly GCA_963791505.1 of uncultured Acidobacteriaceae bacterium. Taxonomy (GTDB): domain Bacteria; phylum Acidobacteriota; class Terriglobia; order Terriglobales; family Acidobacteriaceae; genus Telmatobacter. Next base: position 80,349 of record CAWBSV010000034.1, on the reverse strand, counting down.
CTCTTGAAATTGAAAGCTGACTTGCTGGCTTGCTGAACACGCGAGAGCGTGGCTGACTCGCCAATCAACAAATCCCGCGCACCTCCATCGCACGCCAACTTGCGAACTTGCCACCGCGCCGCAGCGTGGCCAACTCGCCAATTCACGAAACTCGCTCCACAGAGGCGGCGGCCAAGGGCCGCGGAAGGAGAGCCTATGTCCCTCGTGAGGAATGCCCCGGACTAAGTCGTCTGATATCCGCCCGGTCTACCCCCACCCCCCTATTTCTCCCTAACCGATTGAAAACACGTACCGCGAAAAAGGCCACGCCGTGATCTACAACACTCCGCCCGATCTTCTCTCTCTAAAACCGCAACATCTTGCCGGTAGCGCCAGCATCATTCCGGTAGCGCCGGCTTCCCAGCCGGCTGTTCTGAGGGCCTCCGGGCCCTCAGACAAAAGCATCCTTAAAACCGCCCCTTTTCCTGTGAACCCCTCCCAAGTAGCTTGTTAAGAGAATCTTCCGAGGGGGGTGTTCACAGTTTTTGTCCAAAAAGCGGTCCGGAATGTGCGGTGGAGTTTCCTGAAAGATTGATTCTAAACGCCTTAGAAGCTGTAGTTCTTCTGGCGAAGCGCGTCCTGGTAAGCGTCGCGTGCCTTTCTGGCCGCCTTTTCAGCCGCATCCACCTTGAAGTCGGCGTCGTCCCACTTTTCCATCTCCACCATCGAGTGGTCAGGGTTGGCAAGAGCCTCGGCCGCGCGGATCGCAGCCACCCATTGATCGACTGCCTGCTTATAGGTCGCGAGTAATTGATCGAAGTCGGGATCGCTCATGCAAGTCAACGTAGACGCGCGCCTCGGGTCAAGTCAACGGAGCGGATGCTGAATTAACAAGAGATTGACGAAGGCTAAACCGCTGCCGCCGCCTCGACCTCAGCCCATTCCTGCGGACTAAGGTTCAACCCGGCCGCTCGCGACATTCTCTTCCAGATGCTCGATGTTTGAAGTCCCCGGAATGGGCAGCATCACGGGCGACCGCTGCAGCAGCCACGCAATCGAAAGCTGCGCAACGCTTGCGGAGTGCTGCGCGGCGATCTGCGTCAGCGGCCGCGCAGACGGGTGTTCCGCTTTAAGCTGTTTTCCGCCCGCCATGGGATACCAGGGCAGAAAGGCGATGTTCTGAATTTCGCAATACCTGAGCGTCTCCTCATTGCCGCCGATCGATGAGGCTGTATCGATTCTGGACACTCACGACCTTGACGATCTTGCCGGCATCTTCAATCTCCTGCGGCGTAACTTCGCTGAGACCGATGTGGCGGATCTTGCCCTGATCCTGCATCTGCTTCAACGCCCCGAGACTCTCTTCAAGCGGAGTGAGCGGGTCAATGCGGTGCAGTTGGTAGAGATCGATTCGATCAATCTTCAAGCGCCGCAGGCTCATCTCGACGCATTGAATAAGGTATCCCGCGCGCCCCACGTACTCCGTCTTCGCCGGACCTTGCCGGGTGATCCCGCCCTTGGTTGCGATGACCAAACCAGGCGGATACGGATGCAGCGCCTCCGCGATCAGCCGCTCAGCAATCTCGGGCCCATAGGCATCTGCCGTGTCGATCAGCGTGATTCCCAATTCGACGGCTCGCCGCAAAACGCGATGCGCAGCAGCCGGGTCGGCCGGCTCGCCCCACGCGCCTTCACCGACAAGACGCATGGTTCCGTAACCGAGACGATGAACGGCCAGATCGCCGCCTATTGAGAATGTGCCGCTGAGAGAAGCTGACGGAGTTGAGTTTTCCATTCCGAATTGGATGCTAGCAGCCGGGGGCCAGGTCCCCGTCGATGTGGAACCACCTCCGCAGCCGTTGCGTATTGTAAGGAGTAAGAGAAGCAAGGAACAATGAACTACGGAGAAGCAATCATGGCCACCACGCCCTACCCAAATCCGCAAGCCATCTTCTATCAGCAGTACGAATACGTCCGCCGCGACGAAGTGGTTGGCATCCTGCTTGCGTTGTTCCTTGGCGGCTTCGGCGTGCACCATTTTTACCTGCGGCGCACCGGGCTGGGCATCCTGTATCTTTGCTTTTTCTGGACGCCGATTCCGTGGATTCTTGGATTCATCGAGTGCTTCTTCATGCCCGGCCGCGTGCGCGAGTTCAACGCAATTCAGGCCGCCGGCATTGCCGCCGCACTTGGTATTCCCATGCCAGGCTGGAGCCAGCCCCTTCATGTAACGGTGAATGTTCCGGCAAGCGCCCAGCCCAGCGCGCAAGGAACCACGTCGATGGCGACGCTGCTTGCGTGCACGCGCTGCCAGCAGGTCAACCCGCCAGGCTCGCGCTTCTGCGCCGGGTGCGGGAATACGCTGTAGGGGCGGTCTCGTGGAAGCTCGACCGTGTAGATTGTTTGCATGAAACAGTCTCACTTGACGGCAGCCTTAATTCTCGCTGCGTTGTCGTTGCCTTGCTGTAGCCAGACGAAGCGCACGACGGTGCCAATCGGTGATGCGTTGAATAGGGCATTTGCCAAGGGATCGCTCACCAGCGCAGGCGCCTCTCCCTTCCATATTCGAGTCGAAATATCGGAGCCAGAGAACCCTCAGTCTCCCTACCAGGGGTCAATCGAAGAATGGTGGGTCTCTCCGGATCAATGGCGACGGGAAGTCAGAAGTAAGGATGGCATTCGACAGACAATCGTGGTTGTAGGCAGCAAGAAAACGGAAAAAGATGAGGGGGAGTACCTACCCGTTTGGCTACGCAATTTCGTAAGGGCCACCTTTGACCCGATCCCAAATGCTTCCCAGTGGGCAAGCAGCGGCCTCATGGTTGAACAGATATTTTTGCCCGGAGCCAAAACTGATGCCTGTGCCCGGTTTCAATCGAAGATCGGTTCGTCTGATAGAGCGTCCACAGTGTATTTCAATGTTTGCTTCGATGATGACGGCGCCCTAAAATTCGTCGCGATGCCGGGCTATAGCATGGAATTTCACGACTATCGCGGATTTGCAGGCAGGAAAATAGCCCGTACCCTGTCGGATGATCCGGAGTCAGGAACAAAGCTTGTCGGCCGCGTCACTATTCTCGAAGACGAAGCCAAAGCGCGAGTCTCCTCAGATTTGTTTGTCCCTTTGCCCTCCGACGAGGATCGGTTTCGGGAGGTTCAGGTCAGTGCCGACACCCTTGAGAAGCTCGTTGGAGACAATGCACCGATCGTTTGGCCAACCGTCCACTCCGGCAATATCAGAGGACGAATAGCTGTCTATCTCTCGATAGACGCAGAAGGGCAAGTGCGGGAAGTATGGCCAGTAAACTCGGACAACGGTGGCATCGATGACTCAGTGCGCGACCAGGTTCGCAAGTGGAAGATCAAGCCTGCGATTGATAAAACAGGAAAGGCAGTTCAGGTCGACGGGCCTCTATCGTTCGCCTTCGAAACTCGGATTGAAGGCCCATTGCCCGAATTGAGTGATGCCGAAGCGAGGCAATTGGCGATCAAGATCGACGAGCCGGCGTGGCCGGCTGGTTTCGTTCAGCCCGGTCAGGTGATCGAGATCTCGATAGGCGTAAATGAGCAAGGTCAAGTTGCTGGTGTCGCCTACAAAACGGTTCCCCCCGCTGGCCAAGCGCCCATTCTGATGGCGGCAAGTAACGCGCTGAGACATGCGTCGTTCCACCCCCTCATCCGAGATGGCAAGGCGCAATATTTCCATGCGACATTACGGTTTACCGTCCGATGAAGTCTTCGCTGGAAAGTGGAAAATAGACTTCATTTTCGGGCGCAATCGGACATTTCAAGCGCTAGCCAGATTCTTGCGCGCACAACGGGGTTACATATTCGCCTGCCCCGACCGCATCGACTCGTTGAACTGCGGCTTGGTGAAGTTAAGGGCCGCCTCAAGCGCCGCCTGATATTGCTCAGCGCGCGCCATCAACTGCGGAGTAGCCGCCGCGAACTCGCCATCGAGCACCATCAGCCCTTGACCCGCTTCATCGCCCGCCATGCGCAGCAAATCCTGCTCTGTCGTATTCAGATATTGGCCGTCGCGCGGGTCGGCGATCCACACCGGCTTGCCTTCGCCGAGAACGCCGGAGAGCCAGTAAACCTTGCGCAGTAGATACTCGAGCCGCTCCGCATCGTTCGTCTCAGTGAACAGAAACTTCTTCTTCCAGCGGCTGTAGTAGCGCGTAGTCACAGGAACAGGTTGGCGGTTGCCAGACTTCAAAAATTCAAGCTGGCCAAGATCGACGGTCTTGCGGACGGCGTTATAGACAAAGGTCTCTGCGTAAGGCTGCTCCATCGCGGGCACGATCTCCGCAAAGGTTAAGGTCACCGAGGCGGCAACCTTGGCGTGCAGATTCAGCGCGCCACCGTCGGCGAGATCGATCTGCCCGTGAACAATGTAGGTGTCCGCACCTGAAGTCGACTGATGGAAAGGCCACTGAAACTGCCCGAAGGCCAGCGGCAGTCCGCCGAGCGTGACATAGCAATCGGGCCGCGGATTGCGCAGCCGCTTGGCCTCGCCGGCAAGGTGCGCGGTCATGGTGGGCAACAGGTCGGGCTTGTCGAACTCGAAGCCTTCGCTGAGCTCAAGGCGAAGCGCCCGGCCGGCCTCCGCGGCGCCGGGCAAGCCGAGCTGAAAGACCGCGGTCGGCTGGCCGTGGAAGTCACTGCCCTGCGTGACCGACTGCAAAACGAGGCCGGCTTGCTTGGCGGCGGATTCAACGGAGGTGACGAGATTCGATTTCAGTTCAGCGCTCATGCCTACAACCTGCTCATTCTTTGAATTGATCTTGACGGAAGGACCTTAGCCATTCTACGAGACTGTGCGGCGCGCCGTCGCATTTACAATGGACAAGTGACACCTGACTCGACCTCGCCCATTATTGTCGCGGACAAGCTGACCAAGGTTTACGCGGCGGGCCGACTTGAGGTGGCCGCGGTTCGTGGCGTCTCCTTCGCCATCGAACCTGGCGAATTTGTAGCGATCGTCGGGCCATCCGGCTCGGGCAAGTCCACGCTGTTTTACCTACTCGGAGGCCTGACGCGGGCCACCAGCGGGCGCGTGGTGATCGACGGCATTGACTTTGCCACGCTGGATGACGGTGAGCGCACCAAGTTACGGAAACACCGCATCGGGTTTGTGTTCCAGAAGTTCAACTTGCTGCCCACGCTTTCCGCGATGGGCAACATCGAGATTGCCTACACCGTGAGTGGGCGCAAAGAGCCGCTCGATCGCGCCTATCTTGACCATCTCAGCGACCTCCTTTCGATCAAAGGTCGTCTCGAACATCGCCCCTCAGAGCTGAGCGGCGGCGAACAACAGCGCGTGGCGATTGCGCGCGCCCTCATCACGCGCCCTGCGATTGTGCTGGCCGACGAGCCCACCGGCAATCTCGACACCAAGAACTCTGATGCCGTACTGCAGATGCTGCTGCGGTCGAATCAGGAGCTTGGCCAGACCACGCTGATGATCACGCACAATCCTGAGGCTGCGGCAATCGCGCGGCGCATCCTGTATATGCGCGACGGCGAGATTGTGAAAGAGGAGAAAGGCTCATATTCGACAGGTCTTGCGGGCACCAGCAGCCCGGGTACGGCGCCAAATCGAACTTCTGGCGCGGTTTGACCCCTTTTCAGGCGCCCGGTATACTCAAGACTGCAACAAGCGGGAGTAGCTCAGTGGTAGAGCATCGCCTTGCCAAGGCGAGGGTCGCGAGTTCAAATCTCGTCTCCCGCTCCAATCCGCCCTCCGGCTCCAGCCGGGTTGGCTACGGTGGATTGGGGCGAAGCAATTACTCCAGAAGACAGCCCTGCCAAGGCGCGGTACCCAAGTGGTAAGGGAGAGGTCTGCAAAACCTTTATGCGCCGGTTCGATCCCGGCCCGCGCCTCCAAACTCCTCAATAACTTAGACCATCCAAACGAAGCAGGTAAAATAGGCACTGTAGCGGAAACTGTAGCGACTGCCCGTCTTTTCTCACTGAATCATGCCCTCGGGCGCTCCCTGTTTCAGCAATAGCGCCTCCATCTGCCGAGCCGCTACGAACTGCTCCATGCGCTTCACAGACCGAGTCTGATGCTCTTGAGTGGGGTGGGCATACCGAAGCACCATCTGAATCTTGGAATGACCCAGGAGCGCCGCAAGCGTTACAAGGTCAATGCCTGATTCCGTCGCCCGCGTTGCCCAGGTGTGCCGAAGATCGTACAACCGGAACGAGGCAACCTTGCTAACCTTCACCGCGCGGTCATGGGCATTGTTGACCTTCGGCACGGGGCGCTCCGAGTCTGTTTCACACGGGAACAGGAAGGGTGTTTTCAGCCCTGTCATGCGCCGGGTGAGGACGTCCCGGGCTGCCACCGTCAGCGGCACCAGCCGCCGCGCTGCTTTGGTCTTGCCGTAGGGAATGACGATGAACCCACCCGCCAGATTTACGTTTTCAGGTTCAATCCGATAAACCTCCTCCGGGCGCATCCCGGTTTCTAGCATGAGCGTTGCCACATCCCGGAGCATCGGGGTTGCCGCAGCGAGATACTTGCTCTGCTCATCATAGGAAATCACCCGCGTCTGTTCGTTGTTCTCTGGCAGGAAATCGACCCGGCTGACTGGATTCCTGAATGTGAATTCAGATTTGAGCGCGTGATTGAAGAGGGCCTTCAGGCAGGCGAGTTCGCGGTTGACTGTGGCGGGGCGGATTCTCTTTCCTGTGTTCTTGCGCTGGCCCTTTGCTTTGCCTCTCGCCGTAGCTGACTCCATTGCGCGCGCGGCCTTGAATCCCTCCACGTCGTCCGTGGTGATCCGGTCAATGTGCTTATCTCCAAAATGGCCGAGGAGTGCAAGGCTGCTCACTTTGTAGCGCCTGTGCGTGGCGGGGTGCGCCTCGTGCTCTCTCTCCGACCAGTCGAGGAAGGCTTTCATCGCTGCGTTGAAGCCGGGAGCTTTCTTTCGTTCGGTTATCCCGACTTCGCCTTTGGCAAGCGCCGTCTTGTAGGCCGCTTCGATCTGGCGGGCGGTGCGGGGGTTTCCCTGCTTCGTACTCTTTTGGATGTGCTCCCCGTTAAAGAGGAAGTGATACCAGTAAACGGAACCGCGCTTGAAGATTGACATCACTTCCTCCCCACCAATTCCTTGGCCTTCTTGTCCATTTTGCCCTGATCTGCTCGGTACTTTCTCATGTATGCTCGGCGCTTTTTTTTGAACGATTCTTCCTGGGATGCAACCTGCTTTCTGCAATTCGCTCCGCAATACTTCTGGTGTTCCGTGATCGCAAAAAACCATCTTCGGCAAAGTTCTCGATCGCAGCGCCGAACCCGGTGCATGAGGTCAATATGCCGAATGATCCACTGAACTGCCGCATTCTCATGGAAGGTGGGTTCGTCCGGGCTGTAGAACTTGTACCTTATGTAAAAGTATTCTCCGGGGTACGCACCGTTGCCGACGAACGGGTGCCATTTGTATTTTGAGAGGCGAGAGTTCAGATCATCCAAGATGTCGTGCCGAGCGAGCATCAGGCCCTCCCTTGCTTCAGGCGGAGCCATTCTAATTTGGTCGCTCAACTGAATCACACGGTGGCATGCTTCAGCGATCTTTTCCAACCGATCGGTCACGATGTTGGCCTCCAAATTTAACAATCGGATGAGGTTGTGTTCCGCCGTTCTCGACCATCTCTCCGGGCCAAACCCTGATCGCTTGAAAACGCGGGCGGCGTTTTCGGCGGCAGTGGATTTTTTCTTATCCTGTAACGGACGCGTTTTTGACCTCATATGCACATTACAATACACTGGTGCCGAATTGCATTCAATGAGATTCTTTCAGAGTTCTTGGAGAACTTTAATGACTGAAAAACTCTGGAATGTGAGGGATGCGGCGTCTGAGAGGCTGGGAGGGGTGTCTTACTGGACTGTCTACTCATGGTTGAGCAAGAAGAAACTCCGAAAGACACGAGTCGGTGGCCGAGTCATGATTGCTGAATCGGACATTCAGGATTTTCTCGCGAAATGCAACCCCGAGACCCCGGCGTCGCCGGAGGAGGGGTAATGACAGCCAGCAAGCAGAAACGGATTTGCAACTCGGCGACGGAAGTTTCGATTTCGACGCTTCCGAATTCCGAATTCTCCTTCGGAGCGGATGCCCCACAGGACGCACAGGACTCCCAGGACCTTCAAGGCTCCCAAGGAAACTCAAAGACTCTCAGTGATCCGTTTCCTTCAGTTTCAGAAGCACTGAGTGGACCCCTGCCGGACTACTTACGGCAAGTCTACGAATACACTGAAATGTTGAAAGAGGACGATAAAGAATCTTGGCATTCGCCCCTGTTTTCCTTTACTCGTTTCTGTAAACCTCACCGCGACCTCATTGATCTGCCGGACTACCAGGCGATGCAGGCCGTTGAAGCGGCCATGCGCGCGTGGGATGATCTTCCGTTAGGCCACGACCCATGGGTTTATTTTTTTAATCCAGAGGATAGAGGGGAGGCGCAGATCGAATTCATGAATGCATGGAACGCCATCCGCCACATTCCATTTCGCGACGTGCTGCACAACGCGCTTCGTTTGTCCCAACAATTTCCCCTCAAAGCAGCGCACGAGAGAGGGAATCTTTACGACCGATTCATTAGCCTCGCCGGTTGGCTCCAGTGGCTCCACCGCGAAAGAGACATTTACCTCCCAACGCGGACCATCGACGGATTGCTGGCCTGCGACCAACGTACAGTTTCCCGTCTCCGCCGACTGGCAATTCGGGACGGACTGCTGCGCGTAGTTAAGGGACCCACCTTCCGTTCCACAGGGAAGAGTGAAGCTACTGCGTTTCGTTTTGCCATTGAACACCTTGAGTCCTTGAGGATCGACAAATGAACCAGGCCGAGCGATTCATTCAATTCGTGAAACAGCGACAGGTGCGAGCGATTCAAGACATTGAAGTCTCGATTCGTATTGACGGAGATGCTCTCGTTGTTACGCAGCGCTGGATTGATGACAGTGCGATGGCGACCCTCTCTTCACGCCCGGTTGAAGCGGAAGTACGTACGAGTAGTTAGGGCTGATAGCGCCAGAGATCATTGAGTGCGCCCTGCTGCGTCGCCGTCGAATCATGACCCTCCCCTCCAAACAGCCAGAAATTGCCGCTGCCGTCAGTCCAACTTGTCGCGTAAAATCGGCCACCGGGAGCGTTCGTAGCTGAAGGCACACCCTCTGTACCGTAAACACCGGGCTGGCCCCGATCAGCCTGATCTTGTGCCGAATTTGCGTAGGTAGTGTTAGAGCCTCCCATCCAGGTCCATTCGTTGGTCGAGGGGCTGAATTCCCAGAGATCGTTGAGCCAGCCACTTGTTTCCGTCGAATCAAGGCCGGTCCCGGCAAAGAGCCAAAGATTTCCGCTGCTGTCGGTCCAACTTACGGAACTCCATCGGGCACCCGGGACATTGCTAGTAGAGGCAATTCCTAGGGTGCCGTACACGCCGCTTGCATTTCCCGTGCTACTTCCACTAACCCACGTCCATTCTTTAGTCGTGGGGCTGAATTGCCAAAGGTCATTGAGAAATCCGCCGACGCCCTCACCGCCCTCACCGCCGAAGAGCCAAAGGTTTCCATCGCTGTCTGTCCAACTAACGGCCTCTTGACGCGCGCCAGGAATATTGCTGGCAGACGCGACACCCTGCATGCCGTAGATGCCCGGAGCGGATGGGTTCACCATGGTGTCGCTACTCCCACTCATCCAGGCCCACATCTTGGTTGTGGGATTGAACTCCCATAGATCGTTTGCATAACCGTCGCTGAAGAGCCAAAAATTTCCGCTCTTGTCGGTCCAGGAAACCGATAGATATCGCGCCCCGGGAATGTTGCTGGCCGAGGGAACTCCTTCGGTCCCGTAGACTCCAATAGCACCTTCCGTGTTGCTCCCACCCATCCACGTCCATTCCTTCGTCGTCGGATTGAACTCCCAGAGATCATTGAGATCACCCAGAGCCCCGGTTGAGTCGTATCCAGCGCCTCCGAAGAGCCAAAGATTTCCGCTGCTGTCGGTCCAACTTACAGCTCCATCCCGTTCTCCCGGACCATTCGCTGCCGAGGGAACGCCCAATGTGCCGTAGATACCCGCCGTGCCGTGAACGCTCCCGTCTTGGGTGCCCATATTGCTTCCACTAACCCAGGTCCATGTCTTGGCCGTGGGGCTGAACCGCCAGAGATCGTTGAGAGTGCCCAATGTTCCAGTCGAATCGTAGCCGTTACCCCCGAACAGCCAGAGGTTTCCACCGCCGTCGAGCCAACTAACGGCTCCCATCCTTCCACCGGGAACGTTGTTGGAAGAAGCGACTCCCAAAGTGCCGTAGACGCCAGACTGCCCATAGAAGCCATTTGCCATGAGCTGCACCGTGCTGCTCCCGCCCATCCACGTCCATTCACCGTTGGAAGTTGCGCTTCCAACCACTATCGATGCGGAGCCCGATTCTGCGGTGTCCTCTGTTGATGTTGCTGTGATAGTCACCGTTCCTGCGGCGGTCGGTGTGAACACTCCGGAAGAAGTGATGGTGCCATTCGATGCGGCCCAGGTAATTGCCGAACTATACGATCCGGTTCCCTGAACAGTTGCGGAGCACGTAGATGTCTGCGTGGTCAGAATGGACGCCGGAGAACAGACCGCCGCTACAGACGTGATCGTGGGTGTTTGGGTAGGTGTGCTTCCTCCGCCGCTACCCCCGCCGCACGCGGTGAGCAAAAAGCAAATCGAAACGGCAACGATCGTGGCGTGGTTCAACAGAACAGCAGGAATGCATTTAGCGGTAGGCTGGCAAATTTGCATGAGGCCATCTCCAAACGATTGAGCCGTGGGTGAGCCGGGATTTGCTCCAGTCGGGACGCGATTGCAAGTTTACATCAATGTGACTCATCGGGTGTGTACTCATCGGCTGCATAACTCGATGATGGCAGTCAATGCCCGTCGATATCCGCATCCGGTTTGGTCGCGCAATTCGCCGCATCCGCGAGGAGCAGAAGATCAATCAGGAGGAAGCTGCTGAACGCTGCGGGTTACACCGGACTTACTACTCCGGCATCGAGCGTGGCACCAGAAACGTCTCACTGCTCAACACATCGAGAGGGTGGCTAAGGGTCTCAAGACGGCGTTGCCGGACCTGTTTCGGCGAATCTGATCCGTAGGCTTGATCTGAGCGAACCGAATGTTTAATTGGAGCCAGTTCTTCCGGGCGCAGCCAGACCCGCGATTGCATCGCGGCACTTGTCCCGGATACCGTTAGGACGTGTCATCCGTTATGAATCCGTGCACTCGCCATCGATCAGAGTCCTCTCCGCGTTTCCCAGGGGGGCTACTTGGGAATTGGAGGGATTGACCAGAAAGGGAGAAGGCCCACCCGATATTTCGTAGTGTCCTAATTTGGCTTTTGTTCCTGATTGCTGACTTGCACTTAGTCCGCATAATCGTCGTCCGGGTTTCGGATGAAATTCAGATCGTCGGCCTTCACCCCTTGCCCAGCCAAGAAAAAACGGGTGCGTGGGTCAGAGGCATGGAAGATTTCATAAACAAACCGCACATGATGGTGAACCGGGGAAGATTGGAATTGATAGTCAACGCAGCCAATCAAGACCGGGAGAATATACGGGCCTCCGGGGATGTCGGAGAAAAAGTTCATTGCATCGGTCGAAATTGCTCCAGAATTTCCCCCGTAAAAATCGAACGGGTCACCTTGGAAAACGGCCTGGGCTGCGCTCGACCAGTTTTCGTTCTCTCTTTCCCGCTGAGCACAAAACCGCGCCTCCTCTTCTTTAACCTTGCCGGAATATCCATCTTTCCATTGAGCCAAATACAATTCTGGAATGACTTTGACGCTCAAGGCGGTGGAATGTCCAACATTCCTTCCGTGGACCTCAAAGTTCAAGTAGGTCTGCTGTTTTATCACTTGTGGGCTAGTAACATTGATGTCTTGAAAACTCAAAGCTGGAATTTCAGGGCCATTCCCTCTAGGCATTACTTTTTCGATTTTGATCCACGGTCGATCAGTCAACTCCAGTTGAAGGGCAGCAATATTGGCAGAACGCCGAGACTCTACCAGCTGACCTTGGAGGGCTTTTGTAGCCTCCTGCGCCGCAATTATTTGAGCCTGGAGGCCATTCATTTGTTTGGCGGTGGCGATGCTCGAAGCGGCGGAATCCAATCTCGCCTTTTTTGCGACATAATCTGCCAACGTATTCGCCTCTTCCATTGCTGCAAATTGTTGGTAAATAAAGTATCCCGTTACACATGCGGCAACAAGAGCAAGGAAAGCGACCAGAATACCAAGCGCCCCATAGCGAATTGTTTTTCGTTCGAACGAGCTGAGTTCGTCGTCCTCGACGATTCGGACAAGCAATGGTTTCAGAATGTCGGTAGCTTCCTGCTGGGGTTGTTGCTGTGCGGGCTGTGCTGCGAGTTCACCTTGGGGGGGCGCTGGTATAGATGGTGCGGTGGCCTGTACCTCCGGCTGAGCGGTCATAGGTTTAGCGACAGGGAGAGGGCTCTCATCTCGGTCGCTTGGTTTATCGGGGGGGGGGTGATCCTGCGTGTCCATTCGATTTTGGAAATTGTAACAAGAGCCCACGCTAACGGAGAATAGCGGCATGGACGATACAGAGATCAAGGCACTGGCTTACTTCTTGGCGGAGAAATTGAAGATGTACTATCACCAGACCCTTGCGTATCGGCACGTGATTGGTCTGCTGAGGGGCTCTGTAATGCCGGGGGTGGATAAGTTGGTTGAAGCTGCTCTTGAGGCTCCCGACATTCAAGAGGAAGCAGACCGCGTTTTAGGACTTCTTGACGAAAAGCTCCCGCCGTTGCCCGAAATCGATCTGAATCAAATTCAGCGTCTATTGCTTGAAAAATGGGAATCAGGCGAGAAAAAGCCAAACTGAGCGCAGTTTGCATCTGGGCATAACTCCGTGCGATCATGTCGCTACAGAGTTCCGCCACACCGAGGCCCGCCGCGCAAAGGCGGGTTTCTTATTTTAGATAAGGCCGTGCTCTCCTAAGAGAATAACCCTTTTTGTATTTCCTGGCGATTAGCGTAGACGATCACGCTGGCAGCGGCAATCACCGCAACGCCGAGAATCATGCTCTGGCCGAAGCCAACCGTCTTGAGTGCGTGCGTTATCTGGGAAGCGTTCATACGTCCTTCCTTTCGATCTCAGGCTGAGTATACCCCGGCTTCAAATTCCGTCAACCAAATCAGAGACGGTATTTTCAAAGCTGGCGGCCAGCTTTTCCAGCATCCTCAGCCCGGCCTCTCTTTTCCCGTTTTCCAACTCGGAAACATGAACGCGCCCGATCCCCGTCATGTCGGCAAGCTGCTGCTGCGTCCAGCCGCGCTTCTCCCGCAGGAGTCTGATTCTCCTACCGAGCCGGACGCAAATATCGATTGCCATCCCCTACTCCCCGGCGTGACGAACATCACTCTATTTTTGACGAATTTGTGTCGGTTATTGGACAGACGGAGGCTTGAAGCTTGGCGAAGGGGAGGGAATCAAAACGTAGTCCACCATCGGCTGAATCTTGCCGCAATTCTTACAACTTGAATAGAAGCCGACGTGTATTTGCACGGCACTGCTCGGTGCGTTGATTTTCACTTCAGAGACATCGAAAGCTGCTCCGGGGTTAATAGACCCCACGAACTTGTGCCGCTGGTGTTCATTGGAACCCTTTGGGTGCTCGAATCCAGCCGGTTCACCCGCAAATGAGCACTGGTCGCAGATGTGGACCCAAACATCAACTCCCTCGGCTTGGACCGCCGAGGTGTTCCTTACCGCGAAAATTAGAGGGTAAGAACCATCAGATGCCTGCGAAACGGTTGTTGATTGGATGGGCTCTGGCAAGCCTGAGTCATCCATAAAAGTGAACTGCAGTTTAGCAAGCTCAGGGGGATCGGGCTTTCCTACCCCCTTAAGACCACTACTGAAGGCGGAAGTCGCTTGATCCAGTTTGGTGCTGATGCGATCTTCTGTCGTTTTGAGACCGTCTTTGACTTCTCCAACTTGTGTTTCTACTTCATGGAATTTGCTGTCGGCGTGAACGTTTGATTTTTCGACCGCTGCGGTTACTAACTCTTCTCGCCCCTTTTTGTCGCTCGCCTCTGTTAAGGTTTGCTGATGCCATAAGACAACACTCCAACCAACGAAACAAGCCGCGACCGTGAGACGCCATCGCAACCTCACGTGGCGCTCCAAGTCTTTGTCTGGAACGAAGGCCACCACCACGCCGATGAGCGCAGGCATCCAGGCAGCGATGAAGTTGACCGCCGTTGTGTTCTGCCAAAACGCTGGACCGTAGACATAAACGACCCGCGCGATGACCACGACAATGCAGGCAAGAACCTGAATAGCGGCGAGGCGGGCGGCAAGCCACAGGGACATCCGTTTCTGGGGGACCATAATCCTCTCGACTGATTCCGCCGTTCCACGATTTGCATTTCGGGCGCACTCCCTCTTATGATTTGAGTGAGCCGCAAACCGGGTGTGCCTTCGATTGCAGTCGGAGGCGAGCTAATTTGCTAATTATTCTACGCTTATATCAGGGAACGCGTCCTGCGCCTGCGCCCTTGGTCCGCGCTGCCTGCGGTATGGATTCTTACGCCGCTGGGGCCAACCTCTCCGTCAACTCCGCATAGGTCAAGCGACGCCCTACAACGTCCCTCAGCACGGCCTTGAACCGTGTGAAGTCTGAGTGCTCTTTCTTGCGGAGATTGAATCTGAAAACCTGCTCCTCAACGTAGGCATCGAGGTGGTAGGGCTCGACGCTGATGTATGTGCCGCCCAGACTGCGCTTCAGGCATGACCAGAAATTCTCGATCCCGTTCGTTGACGAGGCGACCGGCTACCAAGAGGTGCGCAAGAAGCGCGCGCTTCAAATCAAATTTCAGACTTTCATCGCCGAGGAGTTGCAGGAGTGGGCGCAGATGTTCAAGCCTGAATTTTGGATCGAACTGGCGAGATTGGAGGGGATTCGCTACTCGCCCCCGCAATCGTCCCCTGCGCTGGGGCAAGTACATCATGGCTTTCGTTTACGACGCCATCGACATGGATGTGTCGCGGGCATTGAAGGCCGCGATACCGGACCCTCACTACCAGAACAGTCTGCATCAACTTCTGACTGACTGGGGACGCCAGCAGGTACACGATCAAATCGAGCGGGTCACGACGATCATGAAGCTGTGCGACAACATGAAGGACTTTCGGGAGAAATTTGCGAAGGTGTTCAAAAAGTCCGAGATCACGAGCCAACTCACCTTTGAATGGGGTTCAATTGAATGACCCACTGGCGGCCTTACCTTTCGAGGCCGCCACCAAGTTTTAACGGGTTTGGTTAGCCAAGTCGGTTATGAACTTATGATTGGCTACGACCCAGATCATTTCCCCATCGGTGCGGTGTGCAATGGCTGCGGCGCTGGGATGCCCCGAGCCGATCCCGCGTTGACCGCCTCAGCGGAGGTGGTCACGTGGTTTAGTCAGGCATTCGCGGCGCACCTGACGATGAAACATGCGGATCAAAGCCCGGTGACTGCCGTCACGGTGGACGACCTAGACTTCGAGGCAGACTGAGGTCTGCCGCACTTTCCCGTTCCGCGTTGGTCCAAATGAAGCCCCGCTAGAGATGGCGGGGCTCTTGGTTTATGGCTCGGATTTCTGCCGACGCACTGCTGCCGGGAACTCCTCAGTGCGGCCATAGCTCTAGCCGACAGGCCGCGCAAGGCGGAAAATTCCTAACCCTTCTTCTCGCAATGCTTGCGTGTGAAAGACGCGATTATCAGGCGGTTTCTGGATTTCATTGACTGAGTAATATGGTGAAACCTTCATTAGCGCCTACCCTGTTTGAAAGTCCTTCGCAGTTATCGAGCGGAAGCTGACTTTCTCCTCTTCCGGAATTTCTTTCTTGCCGGTTCTAAGTCAACGTTCAGCCGTCTTTTCAGATCGTCCCAAGGGATCGTGACGCTGATAGTAAGTCCGTTGGCCTTCAGATGCACTTTGGCCGGAACTTCATTGAGATGCTTCACGCGCCTAACTTTCTTGGTCGCCATTCCTAGTTGCTCCTTTCCATGCAAAAGTCGATTGGCCGAATTATACTGCCTAGAAACGAAAAGCCCGGCGCGAGGCCGGGGCATTTCGATAGTGCGGCTGGTTACCCCTATCGTACCGCTGCCTCGCGCCCGATTCAAGGGAGCGATGGACTTCGCCGAACGAATCATGGAAGAAATGCGCCTATCTCAGGTGCGCGAGGGCGAGAAGGATCATGAACGCGCACTCGCACTGATTCGCGCTCAATCGCACGCCCTCGTTTGGCGGGGCACCGAAGAAGAGTTGAGCGGTGCAATCATCAGGTGGTTTGAACTCGGGTTGCTTGAGGCCGAGAGCAGGAACGAGGCACTGAGAAAGGCTGCCATTCACTTTGTCCGCCCTGATGGATCACCCGCCATCTCGCCACTCAGACCTGCGCCCGCTGTCGCTACACCCGAAGGTCTATCGAATGACGAGGCACCTCTTCCTGGCGCTACTATTCACGGCGCGGGAATCGACGATTGGATAGCTTGGAACGGCGAATCATACGTAATTCGCCAAACGCGGGAAAGCATCGAAGCTGACAAGGGACTCCGGCTGATCGGGAGCGCAAGAGCGCTGAGCAGCGGTCCGAAGCGATATGGCCCCGGACTCGTCAACGTGGTTCTGACTCAATCCCAAGAGCCGGGAATTGCCGATGCCGTTTTGCCTGAAGTGATCCCATCCGCAAAAAGGCGCGCGGCGATTCAGCCTCTACTGGACGCCAAGGGTTGGTCGATATTGGACTGGGCAAACGCGGCAAGAGTGTCCCACGCAACGGCGCAAGATTATCTGTCTGGAAAGACTAACCCGTACCCATCGACGCGCCTCAAGCTTGCCAAGGCATTTGGCATTATGGTTCAACAACTTCCCCGATAACTCTCCCGCAGACTCCCAAAGAATCCCACGGGCTTCTTGCGGCTCTCTGCGCCGTGACTCCCAATAACTCCTACACCTTCCCAAACTCCGTGGCCTATCTATGCTGACTCTCCGATTCGAGTGCCGCATAGTCATTGGGTAGATAGGAGTTGCCGTGTTATTCCGAATCCGTGGTCCACCATGTCGCGATCCCCGCCAGGGGCGTGCAACTTCCTGCTGGGTTCATCAAGCGCTGCGCGCCACGCCAGCGACGTCTTCCCTTCCGCCGCGACCGGCGTCAACGCAGATTTGTGACATGACGCAAGCATGGCGTTCACTCGAATTGATGCTTGCAATGCTAGCGGGGCGCGCGGTTACTTTGGTGGTCGAAGTGGCTTCAAAGTGGCTGGTGGTGCGTGCGTCTTTGCGTCGCAAGCATTCGAGCAACGGGTTGAACTGCATGCAGGATGCTTGCTCAATGCACCTAACCCTCAAACCATTTTTCATGGAATCCCAGCGGCTCAGCCCCGGGAGGCACCAATGACGGCTCGGCTTCCTAGGGGGACAGGCGAGAAAATACCGGGGTTGACGAGCGACGAATTCGAATCCTATTTGTTCCCCGGTTTGCCTGGGTCTGTTGACGACCCGCCCCATGAAACGGGTCCGCTGTTTGAGCGAGGTTTGAAAGTTACGCCGTCCTGAGTGAAAGGCTCATTGCTCTTCAACCTTTCATGAAAGGAAGGCTGCTCCGGAGTTGGGTTTCGTTGCATCCACTTCGTATAAACGTCCGGCAATTCAGGGAAAAGATAATCGCACGGCCAGATCGCACAGACCGCGAAGAACGCACCCAACGCCAGCGTCGCAAGCGAAAACATTGGCATCGAGCTTCTTGCGCATGGGAAGATTGTCGGGCCGAAACATGGCGCTGGAGGTGATCGACGTCACTGGCCTGAGTTCAAAAATTGTGCGCCGCGCGTCTAGCGAGATACGGCGGCTCTGCGCCGAGATTGCGCCTTTCTAAGCTTTGAAGCTGTTTCTCTGCGCCTTTTTCTGCGCCTTTTTTTCGAAATTGGCTTGAATCGAGCGATTCGCAATCGGGTTGATGCCTTTTGCCAGGGTCCAACCCTGGACAATCGAGCGATCCGAAAGGGACGGTCAGGGTTCGAGACTGCGCCGCATTTTCGAGCGAAGAGTCAGGCCAGCGTTTTCGGCGGTAAGGCGTCGCCGCTTCGAGGAAGTTTGCAGGGTGAAATGTGGGCACGACCACAGTTCAGTGCTCGACAGAATGCAGTCCGCTCGAAACTCACAACCCAAAGATGCCAGCCTGAGACTGTAGCGGATACTGTAGCGGGTGCCGGTTTAGACCGGGTTGCACCGGTTGAGAGCAACGACCCTTAGCCCTCTGAAAACACAAAGCAGAGCATCGAGTGCAAACCGGTATAAAGGGCATTTTGAGGTCTGCAAAACCTTTATGCGCCGGTTCGATCCCGGCCCGCGCCTCCAAACTTTCCCCAGTCAATCGAACGGGTTGCAGGTTCGGGAGGGCGCTCTCGTCATGGGCTGGAGAGTCGATCCCGCTTATCGAAACCGGCGAATCTTCAAAGTGTGGCGGCCCGAGCGGTAGAGACCCAGCATGTAGACGGTGGCGCGTCCCTTAGTGGAGAAGATCAGCTGGCGAATGCGCAGCAGCGGGGAACCGTTGGGAATATTGAGAAGCTTCGCGATGCGCTGATCCGCGTTGGTTGCATCCACCTCTTCGTCCGCGTACGCCAATTCGATGTCGCATTCCCGTTCGAGGGTCGCAAACAGCGATCCCTTCTTCGAGCGGTGCATTGAGCAGCGGATGGCACTCATCATCGGAAACGTAGCAGACTTCGAGCGCGACGGGCTCGTCCCCGGCATAGCGCACGCGTTCGATACGGACCAGCGGGCTGGTAGGGGAGAGACCGAAGCGAGCTGCGATTTCATGTTCGCGATTCACGATGCTTGAGGAAACAATCCTCGACCGAGCCGGCAGACCGACACTCGACATTTGTTCGGAGTAGCTGAGGAGCTTGTTGAAGAGGATTTGCGGAGGGGCCACGAAGGTGCCGGCGCCATGACGCCGTTCGACCACACCTTCCTGCGCCAGGTCAGCGAGCGCGTGACGGGCAGTCATCAGGCTTACACTGTGCAGCTTGGCCAACTCCCGTTCGGAATCGACGACGTCGCCAGGCTTCAGCTCCCCAATTTCAATCCGCCGGCGAATTACCCTCTGGATTCTTTTATATGCGGGCTCGTCTTTATGATTCTGCGTTCTTGTGGCTCGTCCATTCATAAACGTGCGACGCTGCTTTCTCGGCTGCTAAAACGATTCTGAATTCAAGATACCTTAAATGATTCGCCAGCCGTTTCAACATTAGCTATATAGCGGTTCGCCATTTTTGGCAACCTCTATTTTCCGAATAGCTTTGCTGGCGTTTTCCCCATTCATGTTCTGGTCATCGACTCTTGATTCCGCGTTGACGTCTATCACGGTGGAAAATTCAGAAAGTCAGCCAAATAGTTGATTTTGCGTGATGCGCGAAGAGTTTTCCACAGAAGATTGAACCAAAACTGCTGCATAGCGCATAAACGATGCTTGACTCCTGATTCTCTAACTGCTATATCGTACTTTAGTCACTTGCTATAGCAGTCTGATTAAAAGACTCGTCAACCAGAACCAGTATTCAAGGAGGATCTCAGTGAAAAGATTAAGCCGGATGTTGGTGATGGCAGCCGCTACCGCGTGTACTCCCATCCTGTTGTTCGAGGCGCCCTCCATCGCATGGGCCCAGCAGGCCGCCGGATCCGTCACCGGAACCGTCGTGGACCCCTCCGGAGCCGCTGTGGTCGGGGCCACGGTAACCGTTCGCGACGTCGATCGGGGAACCACCTGGACGACCAGGACAAGCGCATCGGGTCTCTATGAATTCCCATCGATTCCAGTGGGCAATGTCACGGTGAAGGTTGAGGCCACCGGCTTCACTTCAGCCGTCCGGAATTCTTTTACCTTGACCCTCAACCAGGCGGCTCAGGTGAACTTCAACATGACGGTCGGCAAAGTGAGCGAGACGGTTGATGTGAATGCGGCGCCTCCCCTGCTGCAGACCGAGTCGACCGAGGTCGGAACGCTGATTGATGCCAACGTGGTTGGCGCGCTGCCAATGGCCTCGCGCGACATTAACCAGCTGACATTGCTGGCGCCGGGCGTCATCAGCCCCAATATTTTCGCCTTTGAGTCGTCGCAGAATACGTTCGGCACCGGCCGCCCGTATGTAAACGGGGCGCGCGAGCAGGACAACAACTTCTCCCTCGATGGCATGGATGTAAACCAGCCAGACAACAACGATGTGGCGTATGTTCCCAGCCCTGATGCGGTTCAGGAATTCAACATCATCACCAGCAACGCCCCGGCCGACTACGGCAACTACATCGGCGGCGTAATCGTTGAGTCGATCAAGTCAGGCACCAACAAGTATCACGGCAGCGTGTTCGAATACATCCGCAACACCGATCTGGATGCAAATAGCTGGCAGGATAAGGCGGATGGCTCGCTGGTTGGCTCTGCTGGAACTGTCGTCGGCTCCGTTCTTCCGCGGCCGGTCCTGCAGTGGAACAACTTCGGTGGGACCGTTGGCGGTCCGATCAAGAAGGACAAGCTGTTCTTCTTTGCCGATGAGCAGACGGAGATCAACAACACGCCGCGCACAGCGCAGACAAACAGCGTCATTCCCCAGGATTTTCTCTCCGGCAACTTCGCGGCACTCTGCACAAGCCAGGGAGCGTCGTTCGTCAGCGGCTTATGCTCGAATCCGGCGTATCAGCTCTATAGCCCCACCTACCTGACCGGTCCCAACGCAGGACAGGTAGCCCCGCTGGCCGCCCGTCAGCCCTTCCCCAACAACATGGTGCCCATCAACAGCAAGGTGGCCGGGGCGATCGTTGCCTCCCCCCTCTTCGCGGCGCAGGAATCGCAGTTGAACTACTTCACGGCCGGCTATGTTCACTCATCACAGGGCGATTTGAAAATCGATTGGCAGCCGACCGATCGCGACCATATATCAGGGCGCTATTCGCAGATGTACACCATCAATGCGAGCACCAACGGCACCGATGTCCTGACGCCGAACCTGACGCGCGAGTATCCGCTGAAGAACTTCGTGGTCGACTATGTTCGCACCATTACGCCCACGCTGGTGAACGACGTTCGCGTCGGTGCGCAGATCTTCCCGGCCAACGATCAGATCTACACCAATGCAACCAACGTGAATCTTCCCCAGGAGTTCGGCCTGCCCGGTGTGCAGGAGAGCATCCTTCCCTCAATGAGCTTCGGCTACACCAACATTGGCAGCGCCGACGGGGTTGAGATCTTCCATGACACCACCTACGAGGCGGAAGACTCGCTCACCTGGACGCACGGCAAGCACTCCATTCACGGTGGATTCGAGTGGTACCACTACCAGATGAACGACGTATACGCCGGCAACCAGGGCGCGGCAGGATCGTTCACCTTCAGCGGCCAGTACACGGGCGCGAACGGCAATATCGGCAACGCATTTGCCGACTTCCTGCTGGGCCTTCCGCAGCAGGTGCAACAGGGCGTTCCCTTCAATTTCCATCTGCGCAACAGCCTGTTCGCCGGGTTCGTGCAGGATAACTTCCAGGCGCTGCCAAACCTGAGCCTGAACATCGGGCTCCGCTATGAACTGACC
Source organism: uncultured Acidobacteriaceae bacterium (assembly GCA_963791505.1). Classification (GTDB taxonomy): domain Bacteria; phylum Acidobacteriota; class Terriglobia; order Terriglobales; family Acidobacteriaceae; genus Telmatobacter. The sequence goes on along the minus strand of CAWBSV010000034.1, from coordinate 58,710 downwards.
ACCCCTCGCGGCGACAAAGATGCGAACAACAACGTCAACTTCGACCTGCTCACTGGCACGCCGGAGATCGGCACCAACTACCAGACCTATACGGGCATCGATAACTTCCAGCCCCGCATAGGCTTTGCATGGAAGCCGATGGCCGACCATGCTCTCGTGGTCCGCGGCGCCTATGACATCTCGACCTACATGGAAGGGAACGGCGTCAACAACATGGCCGTCGTCAATCCTCCCAATGTTGAACTCCACAATGAACTGAATAATTCCGGTGCAGCGTTGCAATATCCCGTCACCACACTCGATCAGGGATACACGGCGTTCTCAGCGGCCTGCACACCCACTCAGTTGGCGGCCTTCTCTCCGGCCTGCTTCGCGAGTGGCCAGGCGCACGCCACCAATCCGCACCTGCAACCAGCGGTCGATCAGCAATGGAGCCTTTTCGTCGAACAGCAGGTGAAGGCGAACACCACGATGACGGTTGGCTATGTGGGCAACAAAGACGACCACATGTCAGACATCTACCTCTACAACCAGAAGCAGATCGACTCGTCCGGAACGGTCGTGCCGGGTCCCTACATGCAGCCCATCGTGGCCGCCGGAGCGCAGGCTCGCTACAACGCTTCAGACGGCATCTCGCGCTTCAACGCGCTTGAGGCCACCATTGTGCAAAAGAACTACCACGGCCTTGAAATGCAGGCCAGCTACACCTGGTCGAAGTGCCTGGCCAACTCGCTCGGCTACTTCGGGTCGTATGGAGATGAAGAGGGCGCCGGCGAATCGCAGACCCAGGCCACGCAAAACTTCTTCCAGAACGAGTACAACCCGAGGGGAGACTACGGCCGCTGCACGATTGATGCGGCGCAGAACTTCGGCGCTTATGCCGTGTACGACCTGCCGTTTGGTCGCGGTAAGCAGTTTGCCAATGACGTTCCTCGTGCTGTGGATGAGGTGATCGGCGGCTGGCAGACGGCGCTCAACCTGACGCTTCGCTCTGGCTTCGGCATCACGCCGTTCGCGGGAGCCTATATGGGCGACGAAAATCCGAACTCTGCCTCCACGCTTACTGGTTCTTACGAGCCACGTCCGAATTGCGTGGCCGGTGCGTCCGGCAGCGAATCCTTGCAGACGGTGCAGATTGGCGGGAGCATTGGCAGGACCAACCTGAATCCGGGGGCGGTGAGTGAAGTGGCAGACGCTTCGGCTGGCGGCAGTTATGGAAACTGCCAGACGGGCGCCCTGCGCGGGCCAGCTCTCAAGACTGCGGACCTGAGCATCACCAAGAGGTTTGCCGTGACCGAGAAGGCCAACCTCGCCTTCGCTGCTCAATTCATCAACCTGACCAACACGCCGATCTTCAGTGTGCCGGCCAGCTGGTGGGGACAGTACAGCTCCTGCCAGGCTTGCAATGGCGTTCGCACCACAGGCTACTACGGTGGCGGCGCAGGGACAGTTGGACTCTTCGGTCTCTTGGATGGATCGAATCCCGGGCGCGAAGTCGAGCTCTCGCTCAAGCTGAACTTTTAACTTGAACCAGCTGAACTGATTCGAATCTCGCAAGGGTTTGATCGGCTCGGCTGGGACGCCTCACTTCTCGCGCGATTTTCCGTAGGCCCTCCAAGTTCTGCAAGACGCATGAATTTGGAGGGCCTTTCCTTCTCCGGGTCGGCCGTTGCTGCAGCAGGGGTCTAGGCGTCCAGGAGCATCCCGTGATATTCGAACGAAGCTTCCAATTCGACGGGGATCAGATCGGTCGACTTGATGCTGATGACTTCGTAGCCGAAAGGCGCCAGCTGTTCGTTGACTGCAGTTTTGATGGCGGCTGCAACGCTGGATTGGGTCGCGAAGAGCGTGTCGAGACTAATGCGCGGAACCATGCGGCCGACAGTTCGGTCGACGCAGGAGCGCACGATCTGGTTCAGGTCGAGAGGGCTCTTGAAGCCGCTCTCGAGGAGGGCCAGATCGAGCCGAACTTCAACCGAAACGGGCATGGCGACCTGAACGTGATCGCTCGTCTCAGCGACGGCGGTATGGCCGGCACTCTGCGCACGAAGACTCAGACGGCACGCCACCTTTTCGAGGGGAAGCTTCCAGTGCATTCCCGATCTGGCGATGCGATTGAATTTGCCAAGTCGAGTGATGACCACAACTTCTGCGGCGTTCACGGCGAAAATGCCGTCCAGCAAGACATAGAGAAAAGCGAATGCACCAAAGGCGACTGCAATAAGCGTCATCATGCCCGACGTCTCCACACCGTTCTCAGTCTGTACCGATTTGTAGGCTCGGAACCGACTTTGACCGTTTCAAGAATCAACGGGGAATCCAGATCGGAAACAGACTGGAATCTGCCGCAAAGTGTTGCAAGAGTTCCCGACTGGGCTGGTGAAGTCCATTCAGGGAACTGCTCATAGTAGATGGGAGTGAATACTTTCGGCTGTGATGAGGGGCACTCACGAATTGCGACAGAGGCCGTTAAAGGTACTTCGCGAACGCCTCAATGTGCTTTGCCTGGTAGTCGCGCCGCTCCACCGGAGACGAAAGCACAGTCGATGTGGAGGTCGCGCCGAGTGCCGAAAGTCTGTCGATCAGGACCTCCATATGGCGAACGGAGACAAGGTGAGCTTCGATAACGAAGGACTCCGCGCCCGTAACACGATGGCATCGGCTGACCTCAGAAAGCTCTTTAATGGCCGTGACGGTACGACTGATCTGCAGATCGCCGCCTGGAATGGTCAGGCGCATGAGCACGCGAATGGGAACGCCGATTTTGGCCATGTCGAGAGCGGCGTGGTAGCCGGAGATCACGCCGGCGTCTTCAAGGCGGCGGACGCGTTCGGCGACCGCGGGCGTGGAAAGGCCGACTTTTCTGCCGAGTTCAGCAAACGATTGGCGGGCATCGTGTTGCAGCGCCTCGAGGATCTTCCAGGCGATGGCGTCGAGTTCAACGATATTCGGATCGGTCTTGTGGGCCATGGATCACCAATTCATTAAGTCTAGGCAGCTATTATGCCTAATCTCGTTAAGTGTTGATGGCTGTTTTTCTAACAAACTCCATTCTAAGTGTTTATCAAGAGGGGCCTATTCTACCGCCTAGCTGGAAATGCTTCCCCGCATGTCCCCTCGGTTTTCCGGCAAAAGGAAATTCCATGAGCGCTCACACCCGTTCAGCCTCTGCTGTCCTTGCGGCGCATCCGTCGCCAGAGTTATCGCAAACAAGCGGTGATTTTCTCCCCCTCAAGGGAACCGACCACGTTGAGTTTTACGTCGGCAATGCACGCCAGGCCGCGTACTTTTACCGCACCGCCTTTGGCATGTCCCTGGTGGCGTATGCCGGCCCGGAGACGGGTCAGCGCGATCGCGCCTCCTATGTGGTGCAGCAAGGCAAGATTCGCTTTGTGCTGACCACGCCGCTGCGCAGCGACAACCCCGTTGCCGATCACATTCATCGCCACGGCGATGCGGTCAAAGCGGTCGCGCTCTGGGTCGATGATGCGCGGCGCGCCTGGCAGGAGACGACCAGCCGCGGCGCGGTCAGTGTCGCCGAGCCGTACATGCTGTCCGACGAGCATGGGCACACAGTTCTTTCCAGCATTCGAGCGTACGGCGACACAATCCACACCTTCGTGGAGCGCGGCGAATATGACGGCCCATTTCTTCCCGGCTATCGCGCGGTCGAAAACGACACCGTCGCCCGTCCCGTGGGACTGCTCCACATCGACCACATGGTGGGGAATGTGGGTTGGCACGAGATGGACGAGTGGGTGAATTTCTACGGGCGCGTGATGGGCTTCTCGCTCTACCAGCACTTCGACGACAAAGATATTTCAACCGAATACTCCGCATTGATGTCGAAGGTGATGGCCAACGGCAACGGCTTTGTGAAGTTCCCCATCAACGAGCCGGCCGAGGGCAAAAGGCGTTCGCAGATCGAGGAGTATCTGGACTTTTATCCCGGCCCCGGCGTGCAGCATATTGCGATGGCCACCAACGACATTCTGCACACGGTGAACAAGCTCCACGAGCAGGGCGTCGACTTTCTTCATGTCCCGCATACCTACTACACCGAATTGCAGAGCAGAGTGGGGAAGATCGATGAGCCCCTCGATGAGCTTGAGGAACTCGGCATTCTCGTGGATCGGGACGACGAAGGATACATGCTGCAAATCTTCACGCGGCCGGTTGAGGATCGCCCCACATTGTTCTTCGAGATCATTCAACGCAAAGGAAGCCGGAGTTTTGGAAAGGGCAACTTCAAAGCGCTTTTTGAAGCAATCGAACGCGAACAGCAGGCACGCGGCAATCTGTAGTTCAAGACCGGGTCCAGGAGATCTCGATGAACATTGAAACGCTTTCGGTCGCGGCGCCGTACATTATTCAGCAGGACTACTCCGCTTACTCCGAAGAGCAGCACGCGGTGTGGGCTGAGCTTGTCGGCCGTGTCTTCCCGGAACTGGAACGCCACGCCGCGCAGGAGTATCTGGATGGCTTTCAAACCATCGGCTTGCAGCGGGATTGCCTCCCCTACCTGCCGACCATCAGCGCGCGCCTGATTCCGCGGACGGGCTGGCATTCGACGCCGGTGAGCGGGTTTCTTCCCGCGCCCGCATTTTTTGAGATGCTTGCCACGCGGCGGTTTCCGACGACGACCTGGCTGCGCAACCGCGAGTCGCTTGAGTACACTCCAGAGCCTGACATTTTCCACGACGTGTTTGGTCATGTGCCGATGCATGCGCATCCCGTCTTCGCTGATTTTCTGGAACGCTACGGGCGAGTCTGCGCCTCGGTCACAGACGCTGCGGTGCTTGAGAAGCTGGGCCGTCTCTTCTGGTACACGGTTGAGTTCGGGCTGATCCGTCAGCATGGCGAGATCAAGGTATACGGCAGCGGACTGATCAGCTCGCATGGCGAGTGCAAGAACGTCATTGACGGCCATTGCATGGTGCGGGACTTCACCCTCGATGAGGTCTTGAACACGCCGGTGAAGGTGGATGAGCTGCACAAGCTGCTGTTTGCCGTGAATAGTTTTGACGAGGTCTACGAAGCCATGCACGAGGCAGAGCGTCGAGCTCTGCGCGGCCGGCTCTGAAAGGTCAGACGATGTCTGAAGAAATCCGGTATCAATCAGGATTTGGGAATGAGTTCGCGACCGAAGCCGTCCCCGGCGGCCTGCCGGTAGGACAGAATGCCCCCCAGAAGCATCCACTTGGGCTTTATACCGAGCAATTCAGCGGCACCGCGTTTACCGCGCCTCGCGCAACCAACCGCCGCACATGGACATACCGCATTCGCCCCTCGGTGACCCATCGGCCGTTTGAGGAAATTGCTGCGAAGATGATTCGCAGCGGGCCCTTCACTGAGGTGCCGACGCCGCCGAATCAGTTGCGTTGGGACCCATTGCCGATTCCGGCACAGAAGACAGACTTTGTCGATGGCATTGTGACCCTGGGTGGAAATGGCGACCCCGCCATGCAAGTTGGGGTCGCAATTCATTTATATGCGGCCAACGCTTCGATGGAGGACCGCTTCTTTTCGACTTCAGACGGCGAACTTCTGATTGTGCCGCAAATGGGCGCGATGACCTTTCACACCGAACTCGGAATTTTGCGAGTCGCGCCCGGTGAGATCTGCGTGATCCCGCGTGGTGTAAAGTTTCGCGTGGTGTTGGAGGACAAGCAGGCGCGCGGGTACATCTGCGAAAACTACGGTCTGCCATTCCGCCTGCCGGAGCTTGGCGCGATTGGCGCGAATGGCCTGGCGAATCCCCGCGATTTCAAAGCGCCCGTGGCGGCGTATGAGGATCGCGAAGGTGACTTTCTCATGACGACGAAGTTTCTTGGCAAGCTTTGGTCGGCGGCCATCGATCACTCGCCGCTCGACGTCGTGGCATGGCATGGGAACTATGCGCCATACAAGTACGACCTGGCGCTTTTCAACTGCATCAACACCGTTTCCTTCGATCATCCCGATCCCTCCATCTACACGGTATTGAGTTCGCCGTCTGCGATGCCGGGAACGGCCAACTGTGACTTTGCAATCTTTCCCCCGCGCTGGATGGTTGCGGAGCACACCTTCCGTCCACCATGGTTCCATCGCAATCTCATGAACGAGTTCATGGGACTCGTGTTTGGGGCGTACGACGCGAAGGCTGAGGGATTCGTTCCGGGCGGTGCCAGCCTGCACAATTGCATGGCCGGCCACGGACCGGACGCGGAGACCTTCGAGCGGGCTTCGAATGCAGATCTAAAGCCGCACTACCTCGACAACACCCTCGCCTTCATGTTCGAGACGCAGCTCGTCGTGCGTCCAACCGAATTCGCGATGAAGACGAAGATTCTGCAGCATGAGTATTTTGAATGCTGGCAAGGGCTGAAGAAACACTTCGATCCTGGCGCGAAGGGTGGGACGTCGAAAGGATGAGCGCAATTGACAGCCTGCTTACCGGGTTGATCGATTACGCGGGCCTCTATCCACCCACAGGACTCGAGATGCGCGCAGCTCTGCGCAACTACTTCAGCTATCTGCACAGCAAGCATGCGCTGGCTCTTGGCCGGTTTCTCGTGGACCTGCCGCGCATCAGCGATGTCAAAAGAATCGCGGGCGACGCACCGCGCGGATGCAGAATCGCCGTGATTGCGACCCCTTCAGCGGATTGGGATGTGCTGCGGCACATGCTCGATGAAGGCCTTGCGATCGACACGGTGGAAGTCAAGGTCCAATGTCCGGACGATGTCGATTCCATCGCCCGCAGCATTCCCGATGGGCTGCAGTCTTACTTTGAGATTCCAGTGAGCGGCGGATCAGTCGGCCTTTTTGACGCGATCGAGGCCAATGGCGCGCGGGTTAAACTGCGAATGGGCGGATTGGTTGCTGAAGCATTTCCATCCGTCGAGGTAATTTTGAAGATGCTCAACGGGCTCGCCGGCCGCAAATTGAAGTTCAAAGCGACGGCCGGGCTGCATCATCCCATTCGCTCGCGTCATGCTTTCTCGTACCAGCCGGAGAGCCCGACCGGAATGATGCACGGATTCATCAATCTCGCGTGCGCCGCGGCTGTTCTCTTCCAGGGCGGCGCAGAACAAGACGCGACGGCCTTGCTTGAAGAGCAAAACAGCAGTGCGTGGCAAGTGAGCGAAGACGCGATTGCCTGGGGCTCATTGCGCTGGAGTGCCGAAGACCTGCGCCAGGTGAGAGAGCGCTTCTTCATGAGCTTTGGGTCGTGTTCATTCACCGAGCCGATTGAGGATCTGGAGAAACTCGAATGGCTCTGAGAAGCTGGGTCGCGTCGGCCCAAGAGCCCGGATGCGATTTTCCCCTGGAGAATCTGCCTTACGGTGTGATCCGCGATCAGCGCGGGCCGCACATTGGCGTTGCCATCGGGGAAAGCATTCTTGATCTCCAGGCATGCGCCGATTCGGGTCTGTTTGCGGATCTGTCTGAGCATATCCGAGAGGCATGTCGCTCCGGCGTGCTCAATCGGCTGATGTCCCTTGGACCCGCGGCCTGGTCGGTGCTGAGGTCGCGTCTCACGGAGATTCTCGACGCCGATCGGGCCGACGCTGAAACTCGGAACCGCGCGCAGCAATCGCTGATCAATATGCGCGAGGCGACGATGGAGTTGCCGGTTCAAATCGGCGACTACACCGACTTCTACGCCTCCATCCATCATGCGACGCGGGTTGGGAAATTGTTCCGGCCTGACAACCCTCTGTTGCCCAATTACAAATATGTGCCCATTGGATATCACGGGCGCGCGTCGTCGATAGTGCTCAGCGGAAGCGAGATTCGCAGGCCCTGCGGGCAAGTCAAAGACGGTGCTTCCGATCCAGTCTTCGCGCCCGCGCAAAGACTCGACTACGAGTTGGAAGTTGGCGCGTTCGTGGGTGCAGGCAATGCGCTGGGCAATCCGATTTCGATTGACGAGGCCGAGCAACACATCTTCGGCTTGTGCCTCCTCAACGACTGGTCTGCGCGCGATATCCAGGCCTGGGAGTATCAGCCGCTAGGACCGTTCCTCGCCAAGAGCTTTGCCACGACAATTTCCCCTTGGATTGTGCCAATGCAGGCCCTCGCGCCCTATCGGGTCGCTGCGTCGAGGCCCGCGGAGGATCCGGCCCCGCTTGGCTATCTCCGCGGTTCGGGCAACGGTGGCGCAATTGATCTGACTCTCGAGGTCTATCTGCAATCGCGGCAGATGCGCAAGAATTCGGAGGCCGCGGTGCAACTGAGCCAGGCAAACCTGCGCGACCTCTACTGGACTATCGCGCAGTTGCTGGCGCACCACGCGAGCAACGGTTGCAACATGCGGCCAGGAGATCTGTTTGCAACGGGAACAATTTCGGGCCCGCACGAAGGATCGGAAGGATGCATGCTTGAGATGCGGCATCATGCCGAGCCAATCCGCCTGCCCGGCGGCGAACTGCGGACGTTTCTCGAAGACGAAGACCAGGTGACATTTCGTGCTTATACCCAGGTGCCCGGCCTGCCGCGTATCGGGTTCGGCGAGTGTAAGGGGATGATTACGGCAGCTCTCCGCTGCAGTTGATTTCGTTCCGCTTGGATTACCTTCGGTTCGCGATCTCGTCTCTTCAGCACGAATCTTGCGTAGACTGATTGCAGGCCGCTCGAATGCCTCAGGATCCCCTATGACATTCCTTTCTGCTCCGCGTTCGAATCGAGCCCGCTTCGCCTTCCGGTTTAGCGTGCTTCTTTTTGCGATCTGCGCATGCATTGCTCTCCCGATGCAAGGCGTCGCGCAAAATCCACCCAGCCGGCCGATCCTGTTTGTCCATGGATGGTGCGGAAGCCCCTATGACTGGGCACCATTTTTTGGTCCGCTCACGCAGACTTTTCCGGCCGCTCTCTACACCAACCAGACCGTCTACCTGGTGCAGTACAACAGCGAGAGCAGCACTTTCACCTATTGGACCGAGACGACCCCAGCCGCCGGGGCGAGCACGGCGCTGGTCCCGATCGCGGAGAGTGCGATCCCCGCAACGGCGCGCTTCTTTGTCCTCCAGCTCTACGATCCCAATCCATCCAGCACCAACCCGACCAGTTCCATCAACGTTGCGAAGGTCTCAATCCTGAACAAGGCCTACGAGGTTGCGCAGGTCGTCAAGCACATCGTTTCGATCACGCAGATTCCGCAGGTGAACATCCTGGCCCATAGTATGGGCGGTCTGGATGCGCGCGCCTACGCAGAAGGCATGGCTTCCGCGGGAGCTTGTTACGACTACAGCAGTGGTACACCCGACTACACGGCATCCACCTGCGCACCAGGAAGCGGAGGCGCTGCCTACGCGAACAACATCGCCAACATCGTGACGCTTGACGCGCCCAATGCGGGCTCGCCGCTCGCCGACTCTGCGATCCTCGAAAACTCAGGAATCAGCAGCCTCGCATGCCAGGCAAGCGGCTCAACCAACAACGTTGAGATCACGCCCGGGAGCGATCTGCTGCAGGCAATCAATTATGGGGGCAACACACTGGGCGGCGCGGCCCCCATCACGCTTGCGGTTCCGGTCCAGGCGATTGAAGACTATGCGTCCGACGTTGAATTGTCCTGGACCGGCCTGACAGGCTATTCAGATGACGTGGTGCAGAAGACAAGTCAGTCGATCGACGACAATGTGTCCTCCTCCAACACGACGGCCGCACTCGTTGACATTCCCGTCCCCTACTCGAGTTCCGACATTGCCGCAGTGCCGGGCTGCAACGTCACTATTCCGCTTCTCTCCCTATCCGAACCGATGATTCACCTGACCAGTTGCCTGGGCAACCTGGTGCCGACGCAGCAGGCGATCGCGGGCCAGCTCATAAGCGACACGGTGCCGTGGATCTCTTCCTGGACCGTGATGCCAACCAGCGTGGCCGCTGGAGCAACTGTCACTGCAAGCTACAGCGCGACCGATCTTAGCTCGTCGACGCTTGCAAGTGCGCAGTTGCTGCGTGCTCCCAATGCGAATGGGCAACCCGGGACGTGGGCGGCAGTGGGCGCCGCGCAGACCTTCTCAGGGAACGGCCCAACTCCAGTCACGCTCGAGGACACGCCACCGGCCGGGATCTACTGGTATGGCACCAAGCTCATTGACGCGGCCGGCAACGTATCCATGCAGCCGCAGGCAATTGAAGTAATGGTCTCGGGAACGACAGCCAGCCCCAGCTTCTCCGTAAGCGGGACCGCTGTGTCTGTCATGCCGGGTGCAACCACGGGGAACACCTCCACGATTTCAGTCACGCCGGCGGGCGGATTTACAGGAGCAGTTGCGCTCTCGGCCTCGGTGACGAGCGGTCCCACAGGAGCTGTGCAACCACCCACCCTGAGCTTTGGCAACACGGCGACCGTTTCCATCACAGGCACGAGCGTGGCGACGGCTACCCTCACCGTTTCGACGACCGCTCCTCAAGGCCCGGACTGTTTTACAAGCAGTCAGCACCATCGTGATTTTCCGTGGTTTCCGGCAAGCGGTTCAGCGTTGGCGCTCTCATTGTTCTTTTTTTGTCCCGAAGCGGCGCCGGATCCATTCGATGCTTGGCTCGATCGTGCTCGTTGGAGTGATAACGGGCGCGTTGACTGGCTGTGTTCGGCATCAGACAACCGTGTGCTCAACTGCGATTGCAGCGGGCACAACTCCAGGGACATATCAGATCACCGTGACAGCAACGTCGGGTTCAGCGAGTCAGCAGACGGCGGTCACTCTGACGGTCCAATAAGAGATTGCCAAATCATATTATCGGTGGTTCCCATCGGCCCGACTTTGCCGAGCGGAAGACCGCGTCAATAACAGCCATATTGCGAATGCCCTCCTCGATCGGGACGGGGACTTCAGTGTCTTCGAGGATCGCCTTCGAGAATGCGTCGCCCTGCACGGTGTATTGATCGCAGACAGGGAAAGACTCCGTGACGATGCCGCCGCCGGTCAGATCGCCATTGCTGTCAATGAAGATCCGCGTCGGGCGATCGTTCGGCGCATTGAAAGCGATCTCGATCTCAATCCGGCCGTGGGTGCCAAGGAACTGCACACGCTGATAAGGAACCATCTGCGTGCTGCACGTGAAGATCGCGTGGCCTTCTCTGAACTTGAGAAGCGCCGAGGTGAGTCGGTCTGTCTTCATCTTCGGATCGAACTCGATAGCTGCCACGACGCGCAGCGGCTCGGCCGCAAATCCGACACGTGTCGACTGGATGAGATAGCAACCGATGTCATAGAGCGCGCCCCCTCCGGACTCCACTTGATTGCGGATGTTGGCGGGGTCGATATTGAAGTAGCTGAAGCAGCCGACAACCGCGCGCAGCGTGCCGATGCGGCCCTCGCGAAGAAGCTGCTGCACGCGAAGCCACTGCGGATGCGTACGGATCATGAAGGCTTCACCGATCTTCACACCTGCCCTCGCACGCACCGCAAGAAGCGTCTGCGCCTCGGCAACGGTGAGGCTGAGCGGCTTTTCGCATAAGACGTGTTTGCCCGCCTCGACAGCGCGAATCGTCCAGGGGACATGCATCTGATTGGGAAGCGGGTTGTATATCGCATCGATCTCCGCGTCGTCGAGAAGCGCTTCGTACGATCCATAGGCCTTTTCAATGCCGAGTGCGCGAGCGGCGTCCTGGGCTTTAGACAGATCTCTTGAAGCGATTGCCGAGACGTGGCAGAACCGGCCGCGTTGCATGGCCGGAATCACCTTCTTGACGCCAATGGCAGCAGTGCTGAGAACCCCCCAGCGAATCATGTCGCTCATGACGCAATGATAAAGGCCGCGAATCGTCAAAGATTTTTCTCGGGTTTTCCTGTATTTTCTATGAATATCCCGCGGCCCTACAGTCAACAGGAGGAGCTTTGAGCAGCATCGACCCATCGCTTTCGAACCGCGATCTTGCGCCGACGACGCCAGCGCAGCGGACCTGGACGACCTACAACTACATCGCGTTGTGGTTCTCGATGTCGATGGAAGTGACGACCTACCAGCTCGCCTCGTCACTCATCGCCAAGGGCATGGATTGGAAGCAAGCGGTGGGCACGGTGCTGCTTGGCAACTTGATCGTGCTCGTCCCGATGCTTCTCAATGCGCATGCAGGTGCAAAATACGGCATTCCGTTTCCTGTTTTCATTCGCGCGCCGTTTGGCGTGCGCGGCGCGAACGCGCCGGCAATTCTGCGTGCCATTGTCGCGTGCGGTTGGTTTGGGATTCAGTCCTGGATCGGCGGCACGGCAATTCATTCGATGTTGTCGGTGATCTGGCCCTCGCTCGGGCCAAATCAGGGCGTGCTGTGGGCGTGCTTTCTCGGCTTCTGGCTGCTCAATATGGTGGTGGTCTGGCGGGGCGTCGAATCGATTCGCCATCTGCAGGCCTTCGGCGCGCCATTCATGTTTGGGATGGCGGTGTTGCTCGTGACATGGGTGCGAATCAAAGCAGGCAGTTTTGGGACCATGCTCTCGACACCCAGTCAATTCCATACGACCGGCGAGTTTCTTACCGTCTTCTTCCCCTCGCTCACCGCAATGGTCGGCTACTGGGCAACGCTCGCGCTCAATATTCCCGACTTCACCCGCTACTCCAAATCGCAAACCGCACAAGCCTGGGGACAGGCGTTTGGATTGCCGGTCGCGATGACGGTTTATACCTTTGTCGGCATCTCGGTTACGTCTGCATCGGCGGTGCTCTTCGGCAAGCCAATCTGGAATCCGATTCTGCTCATCGGCGCATTTCATCAGCCTGTGGTTGCCTTCATCGCGCTAATCGCGATTCTAGTTGCGACGCTGAACGTCAACATCGGGGCGAATGTAGTTTCGCCATCCAATGACTTTTCGAATCTCTATCCGCGCCTGATCAGCTTTCGAACTGGCGGCCTCATCACGGGGTTTCTGGGATTGGCGATGTGCCCCTGGAAGCTTCTGGCCACGCCAGACAGCTACATCTTCGGCTGGCTCGTGGGCGCCTCTGGATTGCTTGGACCGGTGGCCGGCATCATGATCTGTGATTACTTTTTCATTCGCAAAACAGAGCTGGATGTGAACTCGCTCTATCATCGCGAGGGTGTCTATCACTACTCGAAAGGCATCAATCCGCGAGCGGTGATTGCACTGGTTCTAGGCATTGGGCTGGCCCTTATAGGAAAGGCGGTACCCGCGCTGCATTTCCTTTATGACTACGCCTGGTTCGTCGGCTTCTTCACCGCCGGGCTTTTCTATGCGCTGCTCATGTACGTATCCGTCTCGGCTTCTGCAGATACGAGCGATAGTGCGCGCACAGAAAAGGCGCTCTGACTTAGATTCAGAGCGCCTCTCGTTTTGGTTGGGGTTGAGCTTCTAGGCTTCCACCAATGCATCCGCGATACTGAGATGTTCGTCGAGCGCGGCAATGCCGAGGTCGAGCTCTTCTTTCGTCACGATGAGCGGCGGAGCAATCACAAAGTGGCTGACCCACGCCTGGATCGACACGCCCTGCGCCATCATCTTTGCGGCAATCTGATCGACGACCAGCGGCTTGCCTTCCACCTTGTCGTTCATCGTGTTGAACAACTCTTTCGTCTCGCGATTCTTCACAATCTCCACCGCGAAGAACAGGCCAAGCCCGCGCACATCGCCGACTGAAGGATGCCTTGCCTTCAACGCCTCAAGCTTCTGCCGGACATAAGGCTCCAACTCCGCCGCGCGTTCGACCAGCTTCAGCCGCTGCATCTCTTCAATCGTCACCGCCGCCGGGCCGAGGGTGATTGGGTGTGCCTCGTAAGTGTGGCCATGCGAGAAGTAGTGATCCTGGAAGTAGTCGGCAATCTTGGTTGTCGTTGCGCACAGGCCCAGCGGCACATACGCCGATGTAATCCCTTTCGCGGTGACCAGCATGTCTGGCTTCACATCCCAGTGATCGACAGAAAACCATTTGCCGGTGCGGCCCCACCCCGCCATCACTTCGTCGGCAATCATCAGCACACCATATTTGTCACAGATCGCGCGCAGGCGAGGGAAGTACTCCGGCGGCGGAACCAGCACGCCGTTCGTGCCCACAACCGGCTCAAGAATAATCGCGGCCACATCGCTCTCATTGCGAATCATGTGCTCGATGTAGTCGACGCACGCGATGCCGCAGCTCGGATACGTGTGCTTGATGGGGCAGTTGTAGCAATTCGTCTCGGGAGCGAAGACGAAGCCGTTGGCCTTGCCGCCCGGCTCCATCGCCCAGCGCCGCGGATCGCCCGTTGCCGCAATCGATCCCGCCGTCGATCCGTGATACGAGCGGTAGCGCGAAATGATCTTCGTCTTGCCTGTATACATGCGCGCAATCTTGAATGCGGCTTCGTTGCCTTCGGTCCCGCTTGGCGTGAAGAAAAACTTGTTCAGCCCCGCAGGCAACACTTCCAGCAGCTTCTCGCTCAGATGCGCGCGCGCGCGCGTGGCATAGCCAGGAGCAACATAAGCCAGTTCCCGCGCCTGCTCGGCGATCGACTCAACCACTCGCGGATTCTTATGTCCCAGGTTCACGCACATCAACTGCGAGCTGAAGTCGAGATAGCGCTTGCCCGCGCCATCGATCATCCAGCAGCCCTCGGCATCGGCAATGTGCATCGGCTTCCACGACTTCTGGAATCGCCATGTGCCGTAGTTGGTCTCCTGCGTGATTCGTGCAATTTCTTCGGATGTGAGTGTTCCCGCTACTGGAACAGTGACTTCGCTCATCGTGCGCTCCCTTAATTGATCTTCAAAATGCTAACACCGCGTCGCCATTCTCAGAGTGGGCTGCCGTCACCGATCGGTTCCGTCCACAAAACCTCAACGATTCTGCGGGAAACCCAGGTCCACTTTGCTCGCGCCAGGGTCGGGCCAGCGGCTGGTGACAACCTTCGACCGCGTGTAAAATTGGATGCCCTCCGGACCATACATATGCAGGTCGCCGAACAGCGATGACTTCCAGCCGCCGAAGCTGTAGTACGAGACAGGCACGGGGATGGGGACGTTGATCCCCACCATGCCCACCTCGACGTCGAACTGAAATTGCCGCGCGGCTCCACCGTTTTGCGTGAAGATTGCGGTGCCGTTTCCGTAGGGATTGTCGTTGATAAGCCGTAAAGCTTCGGCGTAAGTGGCGACGCGCACCACGCTCAGCACCGGCCCAAAAATCTCCTGGTCATAGCACTGCATCCCGGGCTTGGCATGATCGATCAGCGAAGGTCCAAGGAAAAATCCGCTGGTCGTCAGCGCGGGGTCGAGGCGGCCGTCGACGGCCAGGGTCGCACCTTGCGCGACCGCCCTGTCGAGATGCGCGGACACGCGATCGCGATGTTCAAGAGTGATCAGCGGTCCCATTTCGTTGCCGGGATCTGAGCCGGGACCGACCTTGATGCGCGCCGCACGCTCGCGAATCGCTTCGATGAGTGGCTCAGCAACATCCCCCACCGCGAGCACGACAGAGATCGCCATGCAGCGTTCTCCTGCTGCGCCGTACGCGGCGGAGACTGCTGCGTCAGCGGCCATCGCGAGATCCGCATCCGGCAACACCAGCATGTGATTTTTCGCGCCACCGAGCGCCTGCACACGCTTTCCATTGCGCGTGGCGGTCTCGTAGATGTATCGCGCGACGGGCGTCGAGCCGACGAAGCTCACTGCCTTGACATCGGGATGTTCGAGAAGCCGGTCGACAGCGACCTTGTCGCCGTGCACCAGGCTCAACACCCCGTCGGGAACGCCGGCCTGGCGGCAGAGCTCGGCAATGAACATTGCGGCCGATGGAACCTTCTCTGATGGCTTGAGCACGAACGCATTGCCGCACGCGATCGCATTCGAAAGCATCCACAGCGGAACCATCGCCGGAAAATTAAACGGCGTGATTCCGGCAACCACACCAAGCGGCTGGCGGATCTGATAGACGTCGACGCCCTTGCTGGCCTGCTCGGTAAATCCCCCCTTCAGCAGGTTCGGAATGCCGCAGGCGAATTCGACATTCTCAAGCCCGCGCGCTACTTCTCCCAGAGCATCAGCCTTGGTTTTCCCATTTTCGAGACTGACGATCTCTGCCAGCTTCACGCGGTTCTCAACGATCAGTTCGCGCAGCCGGAAGAGAACTTCCGCTCGGCGGGAGAGGGGAGTCGAGCGCCAATCGACCGAAGCAGCTTTCGCAGAAGCCACTGCCCGATCAACATCGGGGACTGAGGCGAAACCGACTTCGGCAACCGTCTCGCCGGTCGCAGGATTGTGTACGACGCCAGATCGTCCAGAGGTGGCCGGAAACATCTTGCCGTCGATCCAGTGGGAGACTGTGCTCGTGACGGAAACTTCAGTTGTACTCATGGAATCTCCAGGGTCGCCGCCGCGTCCTTGAATCAAGCGGCCAGCGAACTACTGCGCGCCTATCCAGTCCATCGTCTTCGTGGCCAGGTTGTCAAACGCGGTGATGGCGAGATGCAGGTGCTCTTCACGCGTGTCTTCGATTTTGTTGTGGCTAATGCCGTTGAGCGATTGCACAAACATCATCACGGTAGGAATGCCAGAACGAGAGACTTCCGCTGCATCGTGGAGAGGGCCAGAAGGCATGCGATGCGACTTGCCGGCGGTTTCCAAGATTGCTGCTTCGCACAATTCGATCAGCTTCGGATGGAATGGTTCCGGGGCGATATTCCAAATGCGCGACCATTCGACCGTGCATCCTTCCTCGTCCGCGAACTGCAGGCTCTTTTTCTTCGCCTCCTCATACATGGCGGCAAGAATCGCGGCATCCAGATCCCGCTGGTCGAGCGTCGCTTCGCAACGACCAACAACAGCGGTCACGATTCCTGGGAAAGTCTTGACGCTGCCCATGGTGCAGACCGCATCCGCGTAGCGCATGGCGATGGGGCGAATCTCAAGAGCGAGCTTAGCGGCCGCGGCCAGCGCGTCATGACGCGCATGCATGGGTGTTGATCCGGAGTGCGCCTCCTGGCCGCGAAAGGTGATGGCATGGCGCTCGACGCCCTTGGTGCCTAAGACTGCCGCGAGCGGCAAACCAAGGTGCTCGAGGACAGGGCCCTGCTCGATGTGTAACTCGAGATAGGCCGCCGCGTTCCTGCGCTCGACGGATGAATCCCCAATGGCGTCGATGGAAACGCCGCATTGCCTGAGCGCATCTTCCAGCCGCAAGCCGGCTGCGTCGGTGCGGCTGCGATCCTGCTCGATGGTCTGCGTTCCAGCAAATGCCGATGATCCGAAAAGGCTGCGGCCAAAACGAGCACCTTCTTCGTCGGCCCAATCCACGAGCCGCAGAGTCACTGGGGGCCTGCCGTCAAACTGATGCGCGATGCGGCGCAGCACGGCGTAGCCCGCGATGACGCCAAGGCAACCGTCAAGCCACCCACCATTGGGAACCGAGTCGAGATGGCTGCCGAGAATCAGGCATTTTTCTGATTTGCCCCTCAGGGTCGCCCAGCTATTTCCGGCTGCATCGTAGTGGTGCTCGACCGGCAACGCCCGCAATTTGGACAAAAACGACTCACGCGCCTTCAGCCACACCGGGCTCCACGCAAGCCGCTGCGCGCCATTTTCGTCAGCGGTAAGCGCGCGAAGCTCTTTGAGCAGCTCGATAGCGGCTTTCGTATCAACGGGCATGACTTGTCTCGTGAACAAAATGATGGGGTGTGCGCTTCAACATTATTCCCCGGCCCGGCTCTCCAACGAACTCGCCATCGCGCACCTGCACCTTGCCGCGCACGGTGACAACAGATGGACGCCCGTCGATAGCATAGCCTTCAAATCCGTTGTAGTCGTTGTTCGTGTGCTGGGTTGCGGCTGAAATTGTGCCGCGATACGCAGTGTCGTAGACGACAAGATCCGCATCAGCCCCAACCATAATCGAGCCTTTGCGCGGGAACAGGCCAAATAATTTTGCAGGCCGCGTGCTCAACGCATCGACAAAGCGATGGATATCAAGCCCGCCGCGGCTCACGCCATGGGTGTACATCAAATTGACGCGATCTTCGATGCCTGGAATGCCGTTGGGGATCTGCGTGAACGCGTCCTTGCCCAGCAGCTTCTGCTCCATATCGAAGGGACAATGATCGGTTCCGACGGTATCAATCAGGCCGGCCTGTAAGGCGTCCCACAGCACCGGCAGATTCCGCTTGTCGCGCAGCGGCGGCGACATGATGTTCTTCATCCCCTCGACACCCGGCTTTTCGGCGAGCGACTTATCGAGGAGAAAATGTGGGACCACCGATTCGACATACAACTTCACGCCGCGCAGTTTGGCTTCAATGGCAGCGCGCAGTGCGGGAGCGCAAGATAGATGCACAACGTAGCCAGTCGCCCCCGTTTCCTCGAGGAAGGTCGCAAAGCGGCCCGTGCCTTCCGCCTCCACAGCCTCGGGCCTGCTGGGCTCGTGCCACTCCGGCCCCGTCTTTCCCTCGGCCAGAAGCAATTGCTGCAATTGCCCGACCAACTCGGCATTTTCGCAATGCGCTGTGGTGATGACGCTGAGCTCCGCTGCCAGCTTGAGCGTCTGAAACATCTCCTCGTCCGTTACGCCAAAGAAGTTCTTGTAGGCGAGAAAGATTTTGAACGATGCCGTCCCATCGGCGACAATCGCGCGCAGTTGCGCTTCTGTCTCCGCGTCCCAGCGTGTGACCGCCATGTGGAAGGCGTAGTCGCAGGCGCTGTTGCCTTCGGCCTTCCGCTTCCAGGTCGTGTAGCCCTCCATCGCGTCTTCATTCCGATTCGGGCAGACCATCTCGATGAAGGTCGTGGTGCCGCCGATCAGTGCGGCTTTGCTCGCCGTAGCGTGGGTGTCTTTGGCAAAGGTCGCCATGAAAGGGAGATGGATGTGCACATGCGGATCGATGAAGCCGGGGAAAACCAACTTGCCACTTGCGTCGATCAATTCCGCTCCGGCAGGAGCCGACAGGCCAACCCCGATCTGGGTGATGGCCTCATCTTCGATCAGGATGTCGGCATTCGAGCGTGTCTCCGCTGTGACAATCTCGCCGCCCTTGATCAGCAACGCCATTGAAGACTTCTCCCCGAGCATCATCAAACTTGATGCTCGCCCTTCTTAGTGAATCTTGATCCCGACTTGCTCCCGATAGGCCTTCATCGTCTCCCAATCCTCAGTCACTTGAGTCTTATTTTCAGAGAGCTCGCTCCAGGTCACCGGGGTTCGTCCCGATGGCAGCTCGACCATCTCAATACAATCGTCGACTGGACAAACGTTGTAGCAGAGCCTGCAGCCGACGCAATCTTCTTCGCGTACGACGGGTTGAGGCCGTGTCGCAATCGCCTCGCCTTTCCCGTTCGAGCGAACGTCATACGACTTCGGCGCAACCAGCGTGCCGTTGTTCGCGACGAGATCGATGCACTGGTGAGCCGTGTCGTTGCAGGCCACGTAGCACAGATCGCACTTGATGCATTTGCTGGCGTCGATGCGCGCCACTGCGCGGTACGAGAGATCCAAGTTTTTGAAATCGGAGACGCGATGCAGGCTCTGGCCGCAAACCTCAGCGATGGTCTTGAAGCCTTTCTCGTCCATCCAATTCGAAAGACCATCGCACAGGTCCTCGATAATCCGGTATCCGTAATGCATCACGGCCGTGCATACCTGCAGGCTTGATGCGCCGAGCAGCAGAAACTGCGCCGCATCCTGCCATGTTGCGATGCCACCCATGCCCGAAATCGGCAGCCCGGACTTCGAAACGATCTCATCCGTCCCGAGCGCCGAAAGCATATTCAAGGCGATCGGCTTCACAGCCGGCCCCGCGTAGCCGCCGTGTCCGCCTTTGCCGCCGATGTTGGGCGTGAGTTCGAGCGTGTCCAGATCCACACCAACGATGGAGTTGATGGTGTTGATCAGCGACAACGCATTCGCGCCGGCGGCAACTCCTGCACGCGCCGGAAGCACCACATTGGTTATGTTGGGCGTGAGCTTCATGATCACGGGGATGGTTGCCGCCTCCATCACCCATCGCGTGATCTGCTCGCAGTATTCGGGCACCTGGCCGACGGCCGCGCCCATGCCGCGTTCGCTCATGCCGTGCGGGCAGCCGTAGTTCAGCTCGATGCCGTCGGCGCCGGTGTCTTCGATGCGCTCGACAATTTCGCGCCAAGCTTCCGGCTTCGACTCCACCATGGCGGAGACAATTACGGCGCGATCGGGCCATGCGCGCTTGACCTCGGCAATCTCGCGCAGGTTGATCTCGATGGGACGGTCGGAAATGAGCTCGACGTTGTTGATCGCCAGCATGCGCTGGCGGCCGAAGTGCCAGGCGCCATAGCGATTCGAAACATTCAGCACCGGGGCGCCGATCGTCTTCCACACCGCCCCGCCCCAGCCCGCTTCGAACGCCTTGTGAATCTGCGCGCCTGAGTTGGTAGGCGGCGCCGAAGCCAGCCAGAACGGGTTGGGCGATTTGATGCCGGCAAAGTTGATGCGCAGATCAGCCATGCTCACTTCACCTCGGCTGCAGCGGGCTTCGCCGCAAGGCGCTCATGAAGACTCAGCGCGGCGAGTTTACCATCTTCGACGGCCATCACCGTCGAAGCGGCGCCCGCGGCGCGAATACAGTCGCCAATGGCATAAACGGCGGGCAGACTTGTTTCGAAGCCCGAGTTTACGGCGATGAAGCCCTTCGTCGCCTGCAACCCAAGAAGCGCGATGAGCGACGGTTTCTTCTGGCCAACCGCCTTCACGATCTGATCGGCAGCGAGAACGAATTCAGACCCGGCAACAGCTTTTGGCGCCGGTCGTCCAGACGAATCGGGCGCACCCAATTCAACGCGCAGGCATTCGAGGCCCGCAGTCTGGCCGCTGTCCAGAAGTACGCGTGCAGGCTGCGCCAGAAAGCGAAACTCGATGCCCTCGCGCCGCGCAAATTCGTATTCATGCTCGTAGCACGTCATTTCGCGGTCGGTTCGCCGATACACCATGGTCACGCGTTCAGCACCCAGCCGTTTCGCAATAGTCGCGCAGTCGATGGCCGTGTTGCCAGCTCCGATGACGAGGACGTTCTTGCCGATCTTGAGGTGAGTCGGATCTGTCTTGCTGGCCTCAATGTACTCGAGACCGTCGACAATAGCTTCTTCGCCTTCGATCTCCAGATCGGGTGTGCGGCCGAGCCCAACACTGAGAACAACCGCGTCGAATGTCTTCTGCAATTCCGCGAGCGAGATGTCATTGCCAAATTCAACTCCGGTTTTGATCGAGACGCCCAGCCCTTCAATCATGCGGGCCTCGTTGATGGCAACGTCGACCGGCTCGCGGAGGCCGATGATGCCATACGTGGACAGGCCTCCCGCCATGGGGCGCTTTTCAAGGATGGTGACCGCGTGGCCGAGACGTGCGCACTCGCCGGCACATGACAGACCTGCGGGGCCGGCGCCAATCACGGCAATTGATCGTCCTGTCGGCCTTGCTTGCACGACAGGAAAACTGGATCGCCCGTATGCGTAATCCATGGCGTAGCGCTGCAGCCTGCCAATGGCAATCGGCTTGTGGTCCGATCCAAGAACGCAGGCGCCTTCACACAGTTCCTGCACGGGACAGACACGCGCGCAAGTTGCGCCTAATAAATTTGAAGCGAAGATGGTTGCCGCCGAGCCGCGCAGATTGCCGGACGCGATTTTCTTGATGAACCGCGGAATATCAATGTGAGTGGGGCAGGCATGCGTACAGGGCGCGTCATAGCAATATAAACATCGATCGGCCTCGACCGCAGCGGCATTCGCAGTGAGAGGCTGAAGCTGTTCAGCAAGCCCCGGTTCGATCGGCTTCAGGTCCGAATCCATCCATCACTCCCGTGTCGGAGTTCCTATTCTAGAGCAAATCGTCCGCCAAGCAAGGTGCGTGTTGCTGAACTTCAGTACCGCGCTGGGATCCTCAGCGAGCAGCTCGCACTTCATGGAGCGGTCGCGCTGTCGACGACGTCAGAGTCTTTTGAATCTCCGCTAAAATTGACAGGGCAATTGTCTCTGGCGACTCAGCGCCCAGATCCAATCCAGTCGGGGCATGCAGGGATTCGAGCCAACGCTCACCTTGCTCCTGCGCCGCGATGCCTTCCATCCCCAGCAGAATCGCCGCCTCGGCGAGCAATTCACGCGTACGGCGCTGCGGCCCCAGCACTCCGATATACCCCAACACGTCCCGCCGGCTCAGCAGGGAAGCAAGAATGCGCGAATCCTGTTCAAAGCTATGCGTCATCACGATGGCTGCGTCGCCCTTGTGAAACGCGCCAAACTCCGGAGCTTCGGGCTTGGTCGCGGTTCGATTTTCCGCATCCGCGCGAAGAGGGCGCATCGACAGCACGCTCACTTCGTCCGCAAAGGGAAAGCGCTCTCGCGTTGCCAGGTGCGAGCGCCCGTCAGCCAGCCCCACGAACCAACCCAGCTCCTTGGCCAGCTTCACCAGCGGACGCACATCATCGCCCGCGCCATAAATCCAGATTCCAGGCCGAGAATGCCGGTAATCCACCCAGACTGCCGCTTCAGCGCTCCCGGCCGTTGCACCCGTCCTACGCGATGTCCCCAAAGCGAGAGCCGTCTTCGCCATTGCCTTCAAATCAACGACACTCAGGCCATTCGAAGGCTGCGCAACCCGATCCTCCGGCCACTCCGCCCCATCCAATCCTGCAATCGCCCGCGTCGCCATGCCCGGCCCGCCCACAACCGTCGCTACAGCCAGCGGCACGCGATGCTCATACGCCGAAGCCAAGGCGTGCAGCAGACGGTTTGCCGTGGCTTTGCGCTCAAGCAGCAAAAGAACCGCTCCGCCGCAGCCCGATCCAAACGGCCGATCCCCATCGTCGTCGGCTGTCGAGTAGCGCTCTATGCATGGCCCTTCCGCGGTCAGCCAGAAGGCACGCTTGGCGACTTCGGCCTCAAGGCAGCCACCACTGATCGCACCCGCACGTCGCCCATCGGCGGAGATCAGCATCAGCGCACCCGGTTTGCGATACCCGGGCCCTTCGACCTCCGTCACCGTCGCAAGAACAAACTCCGTCCCGGCAATTTCCAAGGTGCGCCAGAGGGCCAGAATCCGTTCGAGGTCAGTCATGCTCTGACCCTTATTGTACGAAGTTGAGGGAGTACGTTGCCGTCGGATCAACAGGCCCGTGCAGAATGCCCAGCGACTTCAATTGATCGTAGGTGGTCTGCCATCGCTCGGCAGTAATGTGCCCAGTCAGCGCGCCACTCGGATCGTCTCCCGTCACAAAATGGCCATCCCGAAGCGCCTCAGCCGTGAACTGCTCCTGCTGTGGATTCAAAGCCGGATTCAACTTGAGCAGATAGGCGTTGGTTGCTGCCGGATCGGCCAAATAAGCCTTCCAGCCGCGAATACTCGCCTTCACAAACTTCGCGACCACATCTGGATGCTGAGCCGAGAAGTCACGCGTCGTATAGGCAACGCGGTACGGATCGTAGCCCGATGACTGAATCGAAATCGTTCGCACTTCTGCTCCGGCCTGCTTCGCAAAAAACGGCTCGTTGGTCACGAAAACCTGCTGAATGTACCCGGGATCGGCAAGAAAGTTGGCGATCGAGAAGGTCGAAGGAATTTGCTTCACGTCGTGCAGGCCGTAGCGGGTCGTCACAAACTTGAGCCACGTCGCCCCGGTCTGCGCCGCAATGGTGTGGCCGTTCAGATCAGGGAAATCGTGAACCGGCGAGTCCTTGTGGACCATGATGGCCTGCGGATCATGCTGCATCGTTGCACTCACCGCAACCAGAGGCAAACCGTTCGAGTTCCACTCCAGCACCTGGTCGCTCGATCCAAGCCCGAAGTCGGCCTTGCCCGACATCACCATCTGCGCCGCGCTGCCGTATTGCGTCAACGGCAGAAAGGTCACATCCAGACCCTCCTCTTTGTAGTACCCAAGAAGTTCGGCTGCAAAAAACCCGCCGTGTTCCGGCTGCGGATACCAATCCAGTTGCAGACGCACCGGCGTGAGTCCGTTGGAGCGATTCGTCTGCGAACTCCGGCAGCCGATGAAAGAGAAAGCAAGAGCCGCCGCAAGCACAAAGGTTGCAGCTTTGAAACTTCGATTCAATGCCATGAAATTGACCTCAGCGGTCAGAACGAGCGCGCCTTGAAGTGAACGTTATCACGATGTAGGTGGCGTCTCCGCCGCGTTTCTGCGAGCGCCGAGGCGTGCGGCTAGTCGAAGCAGTGCTTCGTCGTTGCCGCGGGCGGCCGCGAGCTGCATGCCACCATTCTTGCAGGGAATGGTGACGACGGGGACGCCGGCCAGGCTGAAGGGGGTTGTGTAGCGCAGAAGGCGGCTTCGCGTCTGGCTGTGATCCGCGCCGGCGGGGAGGGTAGCAACGGGCGAAGCGGGAAGCAGGAGCAGGTCATGCTCGGCGAAGAGATTGTCCATGCGCTGGCGGAAGGCCTGATGGCACTGACGAAGATGTGCAATTTCATCAGGTGTGATTCGCGCACCCCATTCAAGCCGTTCGCGGATGTAGGCCTCGAAGTGAGCGAAGTTGCCTGCATGGATGCGAGCGGCCTCCCAGGCTTGAATGGGTGCGAAGATCTCGAATGAGTCCGACCACCAGTCAACATTAACGGAAGCCGATTGAAGGCGAAAGTGTTCAAGTTTTGAGGGACGTTGGAGGAGACTGTCTGTGGAATGAAGGCGCAGCGATTCAAGTTCGCGGAGTGTGCTACGAAGGCTGGCGACGATCTCCGGTTCGCAGTCGTGAATAAAGCCGTCGTCAACTACGGCAATGCGTTTGAATTGGTATGGGAGCGTTGTCAGCGGTGGAGCGAAAAGGGTGGCGAGGGTGGGGCCGTCTTCAAGATCTCGAAAGAGCCAGCCCATGGTGTCAAAGGATTCGGACAGATGGGCCGCGCCGCGCCAGTTGCCTCGACCGTGAGAGGCGCGGTAGCCGGCGAGGCCACAGAGAGCCGCGGGCACGCGAATCGATCCGCCGGTGTCAGTGCCAATTGCGGCAACAGCCGAGCCTTCAAGGATGCATGCTGCCGCACCGGAGGACGATCCACCGGTGAGCGCAGCGGGATTACCGGGCTGAGTGCAATCGCCGAACTCGGGATTCTCGCCGGTGATGCCGTAAGCCAGGGGGTGGAGGTGGGTTTTGCCAGTGATGACACAGCCAGCTCCGCGCAGGCGGCTTACCAGCCAGGAATCGCGCGAGGCGAGACCGTTGAGATCGCGATAAAAGTTAGTGCCACAACTGGTTGGGGCTCCAGCTAGATCAAAGCAGTCCTTGACCGAGATTGGAAGCCCCCACAGATTATCGTTGCCATCGCCGAACGCGAGAGGCGCGGCCTCTGCATGCGCAGCCTCCGCGAGCGTCCACGCTGGATCCTGCCACAGATATGTGTTTTTGCCTGCATTGGCATTAGAGCGATCGAGAGCCTGCTCAGCCAATTCAGAGGGCCGCACAGTGCGGCTGGCCAAGGCCGAGCGAAGGCTGCGAATGGTCCAATGGGGATTTGGCATAGCAAGATTGTAAGGCGATGAAAGGCGAAAGACAGCGCTGGTCATATTTCAGGGGATGGAAGGCGCACGTCGTGCTAAGTTCGAGTATGGGAGTCATTTCCAACAGCGCCGAGCTTTCAACCCGCAAGGAGCGGCGCGCCTCGCCATCCAAACCCGCGCAAGCCGCTGATCTCGAACACATGCGCGCCGTCGCTGCCTTCACTGCGCGCTCGCTGCAAACGCCCCGCCCCCGCCCCTTCGGCGCATCCATCGTCCATTCCAAAACCGGCCAGACACTTCTCCGCGCGCTCAACGCCGTCGCCCAGGAGTTCGACCCCAGCTCTCACGCCGAGGTGCGCGCCATTCGCAAAGCCACCAAGCGCCTCAAGCAAATCTCGCTCAAAGGCTACACCCTCTATACCACCTGCGAGCCCTGCCCCATGTGCATGAGCGCTGCACTGTGGGCTGGCCTTGATCGCATCGTCTACGGCGCCACCATTCAGGACGCCAACCGGCACTGCAATCAGATCCGCATCCCCGCCACTGAAGTCGCCGAACGCAGCGATATGACCTGCATCGTCGAAGGCCCTCTCCTGCGCGCCGAGTGCTATGCTCTCTTTACCCATCCCCACATGCTCCGGGCCTTTCGGCTTTGGTCTACGCGCAAGAGAACTTGATTTGATGAGGTCCCCGATGCAAGACTCACTTGCAGCCAGGCTGTCTCAATTGATCTCAGATTCGAGCCGCGTCCTCACCGCGCCCGCAATACTCGACCGTCTTTCGCACGACTTCTATTGGTATTCCCCCATTCTCAAGCCGCTGCTCGTCAATAAATCCGCCGACGTCGTTGTGCAGCCACGCAATGTCGACGAAATTCTTGCAGTCATGCGCTTCGCCGGCGGCGAAAGCATTCCCGTCACGGTCCGCGGCGCCGGCACCGGCAACTATGGCCAATGCGTTCCGCTCGATGGCGGCATCGTCCTCGACCTCTCGCTGATGGATCAACTCGAATCCATCACCCCCGACGGCGTAGCCATCTGTCAGCCGGGCCTTCGTCTCGCTGTCCTCGAAACCGAAGCCCGCAAAAAAGGCTGGGAACTGCGTATGTACCCCTCGACACTGGCCAAAGCCTCGGTGGGCGGATTTCTTGCCGGTGGATCGGGCGGAATCGGTTCAGTCACCCACGGCGGACTGCGCGACTTCGATACCGTCCGCGCCTTCGAAGTCGTCACCATGGAAGAGGAACCGCGCGTCGTGCTGCACGAGGGCGAGGCTGTGCACGAAATCCTGCACGCGTGGGGCACCAACGGAGTCCTCTCGCGCATCTGGTTCGCGCTCGCCCCCGCGGAAGACTGGACCCAGACCACCATCGTCTTCGACACCTACGAGCAGGCATTTCGATTTGCGCAGACCATCGCCGTTGAGTCCTCGTGGACCAAGCGCCTCGCCACCGTATTCGAGTGGCCCATCCCATCGTTCTTCACGCCCATCAAGCAGATCGTGCGCCAAGGCAAATCGCTTGCCCTTCTCATGATTGCAACCGCACAAGTCGAAGCGCTCCACGCCGCCGCGCTGGCAGCCGGTGGAGAGGTGACCTTTTCAGGCAAATTCGACGGCCCCCGCACGCAGCCGCTCCTCAGCGATTACACCTGGAATCACACCACGCTCTGGGCCATGAAAGCCGACCCCGTCTACACCTACCTGCAGTGCGGCTTCTCGCCCACAGAATGCGAACAGCAGTTTGCCCAGCTTCGTGCAAAGTACGGCGACGAAATTCTCTTCCATATTGAATTTATGAAAAATGGCCAGAGCGTCGTCATTCCCGGCGCCATCCCTGTAGTCCGCTTTACCACCGCAGAGCGCCTCAACGAGATGATCGCCTTCTGTCGCTCCATCGGTGTCTTCGTGGCTAATCCGCACGTCAACTACCTTGAAGACGCGGGCCGCTTTCGTGCCGACAACATCGAGCTTCGCGCCAAGGAGAAATACGATCCGCGCGGCCTCATGAATCCCGGCAAAATGCTCAGCTTCCGCAAGCAGGAGGTGCCGCAGTGAAGACCTGGATCCCCGACGTCCGCAACTTCGCTTATCTCACGTGGAAGCAGATCGAAGCGCTGCCCAAAGAGTCGACGCTGCTCGTGCTTCCCACTGCGGCCATTGAACAGCACGGTCATCACCTGCCACTCGCCACCGACACGCTCATCAATAATCTGCTCCTCGGCAAAGCCCTCGCGCAGCTTCCGGCAGATCTGCCCATCTACGCCCTTCCGCCCGTCTGTTACGGGAAAAGCAACGAGCATATCGGCTTCCCCGGCACGCTTTCCGTCAGCGCGCAAACCTTTCTCGCGGTCGTGCGCGATCTCGGTGCGAGCATTGCCGCCAGCGGATTTAAAAAGCTCGTCCTCTACAACACCCATGGCGGCAACACCTCGCTGGTCGACGTACTGGCCCGCGATTTGCGCGCCGAGTTTGGCCTGCGCACCTTCTCGCTCTTTGGCTCACCCGGAGCGGTCTTCGAAGGGGTCAGTCCGCAAGAACGCACGTATGGCTTCCACGCCGGCGAAATCGAAACAGCCTTCCTGCTCCACGCCACGCCTGACCTCGTTCACACCGACGCCTACACGTCCAACTACATCGCGCGTCTCGACCAACCGGAACTCCTCAAGCCCGAGGGCTCCTCAGCAAACTTCGCCTGGCTGACCAAGGACATTGCACCAAGCGGCGTCATGGGTGACCCCACTCCTGCAACGGCTGAGAACGGAGAACGATGGTCCAACGAGGCCGCTGCGCGTATCGCGGAAATCCTCGTGGCCATGGTCAACTTCGAGCCGAGGCACGGAGCCTGACGATGGCCTCTTGTCGATTGCGGAGCCGGAGTCCGCCTTGAGCGCGCAGTTGAGTGCCGCCTTTCCGATGGCACCCTACTCGTCTCCGATCACTACTTCCCGTCAGGCGATGGCCCGTGGCCGACGCTCCTCATGCGCCAGCCGTATGGCCGCGATATCGCATCGACGGTTGTCTACGCGCACCCCGTGTGGTTTGCGCAGCGCGACTATCACGTTGTCATTCAGGACGTGCGCGGTCGTGGCGGCTCCCAGGGCGATTTCTATCCCTTCCGCAATGAGGGGCGCGATGGCGCCGAAACCATTGCCTGGCTCATCAAGCATTCCGCCTGCAACGGTCGCATCGGCATGTATGGCTTCTCGTATCAAGGCGCGACTCAATTCCTCGCCGCAGTCGAACAGCCGCCAGGCCTGCAATGCATCGCGCCGCATATGGCGGCCGCCGATCTTTACGCAGGATGGTTCTACCACCACGGCGCGTTGCGGCTCAGCTCCACTCTCGGCTGGGGCATCCAGATGCTGCGTGAAGACGCACGTCGCCTCGGCCTGCGCGCGGCGAGCGACAAGCTTGAAGCAGCCTGGTCCAATATTCGCGTCCAGGCGATGCAAACCCCCTATGCCGAGCATTCCGCCATCGTCGATCCCACTCTGCCGTCTTACGTGCGCGACTGGATCGCTCACCGCGAGCCCGGTGCCTATTGGCAAAGCCTCGACATCAGCACCCGGCTCGATCGCATTCAGATTCCCGCTCTGCACATCGCTGGCTGGTTCGATACCTACCTTGAAGGCACAATCGCCGCCTATCGCGCGCTCAGCAATTACGCCGGCAGCGACTTCGCCCGCAACAATCAATACCTCCTCGCCGGCCCATGGGTTCATATTCCCTGGGGAGATCGTGCCGGCGAAACCAACTTCGGCAACCAAGCCAACTTCAACACCGATGAACTTCTCCTGCGCTGGTTCAATCACTGGCTCAAAGACACCAATGAATTCTCCACCGAGCCCAAGGTTCGTCACTTCGCGCTCGGCCCCAATGAATGGCGCGCTGCGGACCCATGGCCCGCATCTGCGGAAGCCCCGCTCTATCTGCGCAGCGAAGGCAACGCCAACGCGCGCAAAGGCGATGGATCGCTCACTTGCGCGCCGCCCCCCGTGCCCGAGCCTCACGACGTCTTCGTCTACGACCCCGAAGTCCCCGTTATCGCGCCGGGTGGACCGCAATCCATGAGCGGGCCTTTTGATCAGTCAGTTCTCGAAATGGGCAACAACCTGCTCGTCTATACGTCCGCGCCCGCGCCTCATGAGATCGCAATCTTCGGCCAGCCGCACATCGAGCTTTACGCCGCAACCTCCGCAGCCCACGCCGACTTCACAGTCTAAAATCGTCCGTGTCTCGGCCTCTGGGCCGCGCCGAATTCCTCTCCATCGGCATCGCGCGCAGTTCGCACTTGTTCCGCAACTCAACCTACGTGCCCGATCAAATCCTCAGATGGACCTTCACTCTCGAACCCATCGTCCTTCGTCCTCGCGCCCGGCGAAAAGTCTTCGTCTCGAGATCGCCAGCTCCGCATTGCCGCTCTACGATCGCAATCCCTCAACATCCGTCTCCCCGCAAAATGCCGACCCGTGGAACTGGGGCCGCTCCACGCAACAGGTCGTGCATACGCCGCAGCATCCCTCCGCGCTTTACCTCCCCATCGCCGGAGGCGCCGCATGGTAGATCCGCGCCGCCGGCACCATCCCTGAAATCGCAATCAACGCCGTCACCAAGCGCTTTCGCAATGCCGCAGTCGCTGTCGAAAACATTTCGCTCCACGTAGAGCGCGGCGAGTTCGTTACCTTCCTCGGTCCCTCGGGATGCGGCAAATCCACGCTGCTCAAGCTGGTCTCCGGCCTCAGCCCAGTGAGCGAAGGCTCCGTGCAAGTCAACGGCATGACCCCCGCAAATGCGCGCGAGTTGATGAGCTTCATCTTTCAGGACGCGACGCTCCTGCCCTGGCGCACCGTCGAGCAAAATGTCGGCCTCGGCCTCGAACTGGAGCACGCCGCACGCACAGTCAGGCAAGAGCGTGTCACCAAGATGCTTGACCTCGTCGGCCTGAGTCACGTCGCCAGTCGCTTTCCGCGCCAGCTTTCCGGCGGCATGAAGATGCGCGTTTCCATTGCCCGCGCACTCGTCAGCCGTCCCCGCATTCTGCTTCTCGATGAGCCCTTCGCGGCCCTCGATGAAGTCACGCGCGATCGCCTCAACGAGGAACTCCTCCGCCTCTACGCCGAGCAAAAATGGACCGTCCTCTTCGTCACCCACTCCGTGAGCGAGGCCATCTTCCTTTCGACCCGCGTGATCGTTCTGGCCCCACATCCGGGCCGCAGCGCCCATGAAATCGACGTCAAGCTCCCTTGGCCGCGCACTGCTGAAACGCGCGAGTCAAAGGTATTTGAGGAATATGTCACGCAAGCTTCACGCCTATTGCGGGGAGTCTACCAGGCATGAAGAGGCAGGCCATCCTCGCCCTCAACAGCGCCCTCGTCTTGTTATGCCTTCTCGGCCTCTGGCAAGCAATCGTCAGCCTCAATCACATTCCGGCATATATTCTTCCCGGTCCGCTCCCGGTTGCGAATGCGCTCCTGACGCGCTTTCCATCCCTCATCAATTCACTCATTATCACCACCGAAGAAGCCGCAGGCGGCTTGATGGCAAGCATTCTTGTCGGTGTCGCGACCGCTATGGTCTTCGCACAATGGCGCTGGCTGCGCCAATTGCTCTACCCCTACACGATCCTCCTGCAGACCGTGCCCATCGTCGCCATTGCCCCCCTCATCATCAACTGGGCCGGCGCCGGCGTGTTCTCCGTCATGATCGTCACTTTCATCATTTGCCTCGCGCCCATCATCGCCAACACTACGCAAGGCCTCATTAGTGTCGATGAAAATCTGCTCAACCTCTTTCTCATGTACGATGCTTCGCCTGGCCAGGTGCTCTTCAAGCTGCGCCTTCCCAATGCTCTGCCCAATCTGTTTACCGGAATCCGCATCTCCGCGGGCATCAGCGTCATCGGCGGCATTACCGGCGAGCTCTTTGCCGGATCCACGCGAGTGGGCGAAGGCGGTCTCGGCTATGCCATCATCTATGCGAGCAATCAGATGGAAACCAGCTACTTGTTCGCGCTCGTTTTGGCCGCGACCGTGCTGGGCTTCTCGTTCTTTTTTATCGTGATGTTTCTCGAGTGGCTCGCCTTGCACAACTGGCATGAATCGAGCCGGCCGCAAGCCGCCGAGTAAGGAGCGCGTCAATGTTACGCATGGAATCGGAAACCGGCTGGTGGCTGATCACGCATCCTGATCACGCGCGGCTTGCCGGAGATTTCGCCACGGCCTGGGGCAACGTGCAGTTTCGCAGGCCAGAACCGCGTACCCGCGTTCTCATGGGAATCACCTGCCATGACGATGGCTGGGCCGAGCGCGACAAGCATCCTACAGTAACCCGCCAGGGCAAGCCGTCTGCATTCTCGACAGAACTCGTTGGCAAATACTCCGCCTTCGAAGAGATTGACCTCGCCGACTATCTCGCGGTGCGCGACCGCGCCGTCCGCATCATCGCTGAGCAGGATCCCTACGCGGGCCTGCTCATCGCGATGCACACCCACAACCTGCTCACCGCGCATGCCGACCGCTCTACCATCGCACCAGAAGGCCTCGTCCTGCTCGATGCATTTCTCGCCAAGCAACGCACATATCAAGATACCTTGCGCGCGCAGATCGCCGCGGACAACTCACTCCGCGCCGAAGAGAAAGCCCCAGAAACCATCCTCGAGCATTTCCGTCTACTGCAAGCCTGCGATAACTTGTCGCTCCTCACCTGCGTTGCCTGGTCATCGCCCGCGCACCTTCTCCATCCGCTCCCGCTTACAAGCGGGGGATCCTCTGAGGTTCTCGTCACTCCGCGCGCACCACGGGAATTCACGCTCAGTCCGTGGCCCTTCGAAGAAGAGGAGCTGACCTTCAACTTCCCGGCGCGTCACGTTACAGGCAAGATGTTCCCGACCTCGCAGGCCCTTGAAGACGCATTTCTAGCCGCGCCTATTGAAGAGCTGACGGTCAAGCTTGGCAAAGCACAAAACGATGGCGTCCCCCACAGCTACGCCTTCGGCAGGTAGGAGACGTGTGCCTGGACAATCCGCCAGCCCTCAGGCATCCGCACCCACACCTGGCTTTGCCGGCCGCGGAGAACCACTGCCGGCGTAACGCGCTCAAACTCGAGCGTGATGCTGCCGAAGTCCTTTCCAAAGGTCACAATATCGAGCCGTTTGACGGTGCGGATGAGATTTTCAGACGGCCTTGCCTTTCGATACGTTTCGAGATCTCCCGGGCCGTAGAGGTTTTCTGTCACTCCGAAGCGCATCACCTGCGCGCCGCTCCAGAACATGGCAACCAACGTGTCGACATCGTTGTTGACAAGCGCCTTTTCGTAGCGCGGATAGAGCTCAGCGAGCTCAGCGACAATTTCAGGATCATTGACGGTCATTGGACTGGGAAGAGCTCCCGCTCTGGAAGAATTTGTTTGCTGATGGCGCCGCACACTGTGTATACCGGCTCGTTGACCACCTGGCTCAGTCTCAATTTTAGTGCCACGCTGCACAAAATGTAGGCGTGCAAGGCGCTGAATCCCCATCGGCTCATCAGAAGATCAATCATTCGTCGCGTCGTGTCACGCGCCGTCTCGGCTAGATCAGTGCCTGTGCCCACAACCACCCAGGCATCGGCTGTCGAGTCCCGCGCGGCCGCTTCGCTTGCCTCAATCATCGGCCCATCCAGCGCATGCCCTTTATGCAACTTGAATCCCAACGTCACATCCAGCGGGCATTCAATTCCGTTGATGCACACTTCGCCATCGCCCTGCGCTCCGTGCCCATCGCCGCAACTGAATAACGCACCGTCGTTATAAACCGGCAAGTAAAGCTTCGATCCGGCACACAACTCGCGAACATCGAGATTCCCGCCAAACGACCCCGGTGGCCGTGTGCGAAACGCCCCATCGTCTCCCCGCGCGACGCCCATCACCCCGAGAAACGGCCGCAGAGGCACAACCGCGGGCACAAGCGAAATGCTCGATTCTCCGCCCAGTTCCCAGTGAAACAAATACGGCTCGCGAAATTGATCCTTCAGAAATCCAAGCCCCTCAACCACGCTCGACCAGCCCCAGCCACTGTGACGCGTTGCCAGAACGTCAATCTCAAGCACGTCCCCGGGTTCAGCGCCTTCAACCCAGATCGGCCCGGTCAAAGCGTGAATCCTGGTGCGGTCAATCTTGAGGTAATCGCTGGTCGACATGCCAGGATGCACCTGCCCCCCACTTGCATCCACGCATTCGATCTGCACTTCATCGTCCGATTCGATGCGCAGGCGCGGCTTCAGCGAGCGGTCCCAGACAGAATGCGTCGGCTCGGCAGAGAGAATGTGTTCGGCCATCATTCCTTCACGCGCACGGTCATTTGAACTTCGACCAATGCGTTTTTGGGCAATGCGCTCACCCCGACGGCGGCCCGTACATGCCGTCCCGCCTCGCCGTAGACGCGCACCAGCAGATCCGACGCGCCATTGATGACGGCAGGTGAATCGGGAAATCCGGCCACTGCATTCACATAGCCATTGACCGTCAGAATCTCGGCGACACGGTCCAAAGAATCCAATTCTGCCTTGAGAACGGCGAGGTGCGTTAAAGCGCATGCCCTGGCGGCCGCGTAGCCATCCTCCACCGATCGATCAAGCCCGACAGTTCCCGTCACAATGCCGCTCGGACCTGACGAGATGACGCCCGCAAGGTAAACGATCGCGCCCACCCGCTTGGCCGTTACGTAATTCCCCCCCGGAGCAGGCAACGGCGGCAGCAACAGCCCGAGTGCGGAAAGGCTTTCTTCTGGACTTTGACTATGCTTCATTTGCATTCGAATGTAGCACGGCGGGATTGAGAATTTCTTTCGGATTTGATTCAGGTCAAGTTAGCATGGGGCATGATTCGAGCCCTGAACGCGCCCCCCGGCCAACCTTCCGGTGTCACGGCTCCTGTCGGGAGAAGCCGATGATGACGCGTGCCGCAAAGCTTCTCCTGGTGTGCGGTGTCGCACTCTTCTACACGCTGGTTGTCTTTAATAACCTGACGGACTTTGATTCGAACTACCAGTTCGTTCGACATGTCCTGATGATGGACACGACCTTCCCCGGCAACAGCGGTATGTGGCGGGCCCTCACGCAACCTTGGATGCACCTTACCTTTTATCTCGGAATCATCGCCTGGGAGATCTCCAATACGGTCTTGTTGTGGTGGGGGGCATTCAAGCTTTTCAAGGCGTTGCACCTCAGCCCACTGTCCTTTAACGCCGCAAAGCGAATCCCGATTGTTGCGCTCACCCTCTCCATGCTGATGTGGCTGGTCGCATTCCTGACCATCGGCGCAGAGTGGTTTCTCATGTGGCAGTCGCATGTGTGGAACGGCCAGGAAGCCGCATTCAGAATGTTTGCTGTTGTGGGCATGGTGCTCTTGATCGTGCTGCAACCGGATGCGGAAGGACAACCGTGAAAGGCACGGTTGCCGCGATCATTCTTGCGGCAGGTGCCAGCCGGCGTCTCGGCCAGGCAAAGCAACTCCTGCGGCAGGGAAACGAAACATTGCTGGGCCGCACAATCCGAGTCGTCCGCGAGGCGGGCGTCGCCGATATCTTCGTTGTTCTTGGCGCGCAACGGGAGCTGATCAGCGCGTCAGTTGCCTTCAAAGATGCGGTGCTCGTCTTCAATGAAAACTGGGAGAAGGGAATTG
The DNA here is from genome assembly GCA_963791505.1 of uncultured Acidobacteriaceae bacterium. Lineage (GTDB taxonomy): Bacteria > Acidobacteriota > Terriglobia > Terriglobales > Acidobacteriaceae > Telmatobacter. Next base: position 23,669 of record CAWBSV010000034.1, on the reverse strand, counting down.
CGAGTTCGATCCACGCCGGTCTGCGCGCTCTCGACATGCACCCCGGCGGTTTGTCCGCAGTCCTCATCCTCAGTTGCGATCAACCACACCTCGGCGCGCATCATCTACTCACCATGCTTCAGACTTTCACGGCATCCCCCGAGCCGGTCATCGTCGCATCCTCGTATGCCGATACGCTTGGCGTCCCCGCGATTTTCCCCAGGCCCGTCTTTCCGCAGTTGCTGGCGCTGCGCGGGGATAAGGGGGCTCGAGCGATCCTTCTCGATCCGCCCTGCCCTTTGTCCGCAGTGCCATTTACCGGTGGCGAAATCGACATCGATGTCCCCGCCGATCTTGAACACCTGCACTAGAAGTCAGCGCTCGATCGTGGCTTCGATGTAGCCGTGCGGCTCATCGATGGGCACAAAAATATGGTTGGGATTGTCCTGCCCAAAGGGGCTCAGATCGGCAAGCAAGTGATGAAGGTTGGGCATCGTCAGCGTGATGCTCGCAATTTCCGGCGCGGCGGCCAGCGCGGCCTTGCCCATGTCGAAGAGCGTGTGCTGCACGCTCATGCTGTGGTGCGCGCGCAAACTCCTTCAGCAGGGCAGATTGGATGCGCACACGGGCGCTCGCAAACGAAGGCGAGCTGTCGATGTAATTCCATTGCACCGTCGCTTGCGTTCCAAAGATGCGGTCCGTTGCCGGTTTCAGCGTCGTCAACTTGTCCTTGATATACCCAGTAAATGCAGATTTGGTCGTCTTCAGAATCACCAGGCCGTCGATGCCCGAAGAGATGCTGCCACTCGCCGTCCATCTCGCGGACGGCATGAGCGGTGTGCAACTCCGGGCCGCCCAGCTTGAAGGTTGTGTCGTCGGGCTTCGCCGTCAACCACCATGCCGCTCCCAAGCCTTCTCTTCCACCTCGATGCTGACCTTCGACACCTGCGGATTATTGCCGAGCAGGTAGTCGCCCAGCTCCATCGCGAACTCTTCGATCGTCGCGGCCTTTGAATCGCGCGCAACGAGCATAGACCGTGTTCTTCATCGTGTCCGTGGGCAGAATCTTGCTGTTGTCGGCCTCGGTGAAGCTAGTCTCAAAGTCGCCATGCAGCAGCACGCGCACCGTCCACTCGTTGAACTCGTGGTGATTTCCATGCCGCGTGATCCGCGACAGCCGCACGCGCGATTTGCCATACCGATTCTCACCCAGTCGTGCCATGGTTCAGCTTCCTCGATAGGTTGTGTAGCTGTTATCGCTCAATAAAAGAGGCAGATGATAATGCGCCTCACCGCTGCAGTTGAATGTGATTGAGATCTGCGGATAGATCGTTGACCGCCCGCGTCGCCCAAGATAATCGCCCGTAGAAACGTGAGCCGATAAGTGCCTGGCGCGGCCTGGGCGATCAGATCCCGGCAGCGCCCATCTGCATCGGTTGCACTCGACGCTGATGGGGAGCCACGCCGCGCCCTCCAGCCTCTCAAGCCGCACCTCGACGCCTGCAGCGGGTTTGCCCAGCACAGTATCCAGCACATGTGTCGTGATGCCGCTCATGAGATCAACCACTTTCCCAGCCGAATCTGCGTAATCTGCCGTTGCTGCTCTGCTGCCTCGCGAAGTTCGCTTGCCCGATCGCTTGCCAGTCTCTGCGTCAGGATTGCGAGCATCTCTTCGGGAGTCTTTCCCGTGGCGCAGACGATATAGGTGAACCCGAATCGCTCTTCATACAGCGCATTCCCCGCCGCAAGATCGTCGATCACTTTCTGCGCGGCGCTCTCAGTCGAAGCTTGCTCCTGTTTCGACCAGGCCTGCGATTGCGCCGAAGCATGGGCCGGTTTCCGATCGCCGATGCGCGGGTGGCCCGCGAAGGCCTCCCGCCAGTCCTCTTCTGTCATTGTGCCCCAGATGCGATCCGCGGCGTCGCTTAACTCCATCACGCTCTTGATGGGTCGCAAAGCGACCATGGCATCGGCCCAGCGACGCGCGCCACAGCAGGCAATCATCGCCGCTCGCGCAGTGTCGGTGTCTGCGTTATTCCACGCTGCGAGCACGGAGTTCATTGACCTGAGCCTTTCGCCTGAAGCTCTGTCAGAAATTCATCCAGCAGGTTCGCCGCGACGCGGCTGCGATACGTAGCCGTGGAGCGAATGTCGTCGATGGGTCTCGCTTCTGATCGGAGCGCATCTTGCGCGGCTTGAATCACGCCGGGGTTAACAGTTTTTCCCAGCAGCACCGCTTCAGTCTGATAGAGCCGCGCTGGGAATGGCGCGAGGCTGGCCGCCGCAAGACGGATCTCTTGGACAACTCCCGCCGCGACCAAGGCCGTGGCTGCGAGCGCCACCTTCGAGATCGCCATCGCGCGCCGCGTCCCCACTTTGCGCAGATACTGCTCATGGCGCCCGAAGCGAAGTGGCAGATGCACCGCAAAAAGCAATTCATTCGCGGCCATGACATTACGCTTGTAGCCAGTATGAAAGTCGGCATACGCAAGACGCCGCTGTCCGCGCGCCGAGATCAATTCAACCTCGGCATCGTAGACCAGCAGGGCAGGCGAGGAGTCCGCGGCCGGCGATCCGTTAACCAGGTTGCCACCCAATGTCGCCCGGCTCTGGTTAGCGATCGCGCCAATCCAGCTTGAGGCCTTCGCGAGCAGCGGCAGTTTGGCGGCAATCTCTGCATGCGCGCGCAGATCGCGGAACGTAGTCCCCGCTCCAATTGAAATCCAATCTGGTTTTGACTCGATAAAGCGAAGCTCAGGAATGCCCCAGAGACTCACTAGATTCTTGGGGACCGGCCGCCCCGCCGCGTGAGCGACCATGATCTCCGTGCCGCCCGCAATCGGTGTCCACTCTCCCGGCGCATCGGCCATCAACGCCAGTACCGCACTCAAACTTCCCGGCGCGATCATCGCATGGATTTCGGCTTCACCGCGCATGGGATGCCCGTTCGCCATGCGTGCGGTTTGTCGGGCTTGTGTCGCTTGCCGCCGCTGCCAGCACAGATTCGAAAATGCGTGTGAATCCCGTGCAGCGGCAGAGATTCCCAGCCAGCCCCTCGCGAATTTCACTCATGCTGGGGTGCGGATTCACAGCCAGCAATTGCGTCGCAGCCATCAACATGCCCGGCGTGCAGATGCCGCATTGCGCTCCGCCGCAAGCAAGAAAAGCCTTCTGCAAGGGATGCAGCTCGCCTTGATGCGCCAGCCCCTCGACCGTCTGAATCGTTGCGCCCTCAACCTGCAAAACCGGCACGAGACAACTATTCACCAGTTCGCCATTCAACCGCACCGAGCAGGAACCACACTCGCCTTCGCCACAGCCCTCTTTCGCGCCGGTAAGACAAAGATCCTCGCGCAACACATCGAGCAGGCGCTTCATCGGCGGCACCTGCACCGAACAACTCTCGTTGTTAACCGTGAAGCGAATCGCCGGCCAGGTTTCGCTCATACGGCCGCGGCCTCAGCGATGCTTTCCCGCGCAGTGAACCCGGCAGCCAGATCTTCGGGTAGCAGCGGAATCGCCGAAAACCCAACCCCAATCGCATCGCGGATCGCATTGAGAATTGCCGGCGCAGGCCCATCATGAGGAAGCTCGCCTATGCCCTTCGCCCCAAATCCGCCGTATTCAAAGGGAATCTGCTCAAACACAACATGAATTGGTGGCACGTCCTCAGCCGTTGGCATAATGTAGTTGGTCATCTGGTTGTTGACCATGTGTCCGTCTTTGAGCAGCACTTTCTCATAGAGCGCGTAGCCAATCCCCTGCGCAATTCCGCCTTCAATCTGGCCCCCAGCCAGGGTCGGATTCAGCACGCGCCCAACCTCCTGCACCGACCAGAAATCTTCAACTTCCGCCGAGTAGGTGTCGGTGTCGACCGCGACCTGCGCCACATAAACGGCCCACGCAAACGCGGGATAAGCCTCGCCGCGATATTTTTGATCGTCCCAATAAACCCCGGGAGGCGGCTCATACCGGCACAGCGAAACCACCTTGCCCTCCACCGCCCGCAGTCGCTCGCATGCCGCAAAAAACTCCGCCGCCGAAAAATTCTCGCTGAGGCCCGCTCCCTCGCGCAGCATGCTGACCAGTTGTCGTCCGGCCCGCTCAATCAGCCGCCCCACCACCATCGACGTACGCGAAGCCACCGTCGGCCCACTGTTGGGAACGACATTTGTGTCGACCGGCGCGGGAATCACGTCGTCATACCCAATCCCGATCGCCTCGGCCGCAATCTGGCACAGGATCGTGTTCGTGCCCTGCCCAAACTCCGTGTTCGCCACCAGCACGCGCACTTTGCCTTCCAGCGTCACGTCGAGACCGGCAAGCGAATTCAGGTAACGCTCGCCCGAACCAGTAAATCCCGAACCGTGATAGAAAGCCGCAATGCCCATGCCGCGCTTGACTCGGCTCTTCGGATTCTCGCGCATGAATTGCTCGCGCCTGGCATAGTAATCGCTCTCGCCAAGTGCCCGGTCGAGCAGCGTATCCAGGATGACCGGTTCGCGCATCACCTGTTCGGTCGCGGTCGAGTCGCCAACATGGAGAAAATTTCGCCTGCGCAACTCCGCTGGGTCCATGCCGAGGACAGCCGCAATCTCATCCATGTGCCGCTCCACCGCGAAGATGGCCTGCGGGGCGCCAAACCCCCGAAACGCACCATAGGGAACGGTATTCGTTGCCCACGCATACGAACGAATGCGCACGTTGGGGCAAACATAGGCGCCGGCCGCGTGCAGCGTGGCCCGCGACAATACCGTCGATGACAGCGTCGCGTAGGCCCCTCCATCCGTCGCCAGATCAATATCCATGGCCAGCAGCTTGCCGTTCTTGTCCACGGCAGTGCGATGGCGGATGCGCGAAGGATGCCGCTTGGTCGTTGCCGCCAGATCTTCCATGCGGTCGTAAACCATCTTCACAGGATGACGGCTTTTCATGGCCAGCAACGCAACGTGCGAACCCAGTGTCGAAGGATAATCTTCCTTGCCGCCAAACGCGCCGCCGGTTTCCGTCTGAATCACGCGCACTTTCTCTTCGGGCAGATCAAAGACCGCGACCAGCGATTTGTGCACGTAATAAGGGCACTGCAGCGATCCCCACACTGTGATCCCCGTCTCGTCGCTCCATTCGCCGATGACGCCGTTGTTCTCAATGTAGAGGTGCTCCTGCGCGCCGGTGCGATACTCGCCTTCGACAATGTGCTCGGCCGAGTCCCACACCGAATCCACATCGCCCTTCTCCAGCCGGAAGCTCTTCAGGATGTTGTCTGCGCCCCACACAATCGGGTCCTTGCGTTCGCTTTCTTCGATGGAGTGAACAGACGGCAGCGGCTCGTACTCAATGCGGACCGCATCAACAGCCTCGCGCAGCCTGCATTTGTCCGGGTGCGCCAGCAGCACAATCGCTTCGTCGCAATGGTTCACCACGCCGTCGGCAAGACAAGGCTGATCGGCGAAGATGAGCTGGATATGATTCTTGCCGGGAATATCCGCCGCGGTCGCAATTGTGAACTCGCTCCAGTCAATCCGCCGGTCGTAGGTGATGGAGCGGATCAGTCCGCGCGGAATCGTGCTCCGCACTGTGGCCCCGTACCACATGCCCTCGCGCTGAATATCGTCCACATAGCGCGCGCGGCCCAGCAGCTTATCCACGCCTTCTTTGCGGGGGACGGGGGAACCAACGATGCGGGATTTCTCGCTCGTGCTCATAGGGGTCTGGATGGCTGGGTCGGCGTACGGGTTGTGGCCTAGGATACAACGGAGTTGCGCGGATTCAAAGCGAATCGTTTAGCTGGCCAGCGCCGCAAGGGTCCGCGCCAGCACATGCACGCCGCTACCAATCCACTCCGGTGACGAATACTCGTCGGGCCGATGGCTCACCCCGCCGCGGCATGGAATGAACACCATCGCCACCGGCGCGATGCGCGCCATGAACAGCGAATCGTGGTAGGCGCGGCTCACCATTTTTGTAGAAGTCTTGCCAGCGCCAATGGCCGCCTCTTCGAGCGCAGCCACGATTTTCGGATCGCAAGTAGCCGGCGGGTCGGCATTCACAAGCTGAGATGTGATCGTGACTCCGCGCCGTGCCGCCGTTTCCGCACAGGCCTCGTGCAACGCATCCAGCACCCGGTCGCGACGCGCTCCATCAATATCGCGAATGTCAGTCTCAAGCCGCACGCGCGAGGGAATGCTGTTCACTGCTCCCGGAAAAACCTCGCAGATGCCCACCGTCGCGACGGTGTCGATGGCCCCCGTGGCAAGCGCAGCGGACTCCAGTGCAAGAATCAACTCAGCCGCCGCCGCCAGCGCGTCTTTGCGGCCCGGCATCAGCTTCGCGCCCGCATGGCCGCCTTCCCCCTCAATCTGGATGCGTAGGCTTGCCGGCGCCGCAATGGCCGTAACAATGCCGATGTCGATGCCTTCCTGCTCAAGCTGCGGCCCCTGCTCAATATGCAGTTCGACAAACTGGTGAAAGCGCCCCGCCGGCAACGCAACAGATTCAAGCGCGCCGGTAAACCCCGCCCCCGCACGCAGTTCATCCAGGCTGCGGCCCTCCTTATCGCGGAGTTCGCGCGCACTGGCCACGTTCATCACGCTCCCCATCATGCGGCTTCCCAGGCAGCCGATCCCGAAGCGCGTGGGCTCCTCCGACGTAAAAATTACCAGCTCAATCGACCGCCGCGGTGTGAACCCAAGCTGCTTCAGAACCCGAATGGCCTCGAGACCGCCCAGCACCCCGACGCATCCGTCGTACAAACCCGCGTTTGGAATCGCATCGATGTGCGAACCGGTCCCTATCGGTGCAAGCGCAGGGTCCGATCCCTCCCAACGCGCAAACGTGTTCCCAATCGCGTCTTCGGTGATCGTCAAGCCCGCATCGGCGCAAAGGCCCTTCACAAAAGCACGTGCGCGCACATCCGCTTCGCTGAAGACGACGCGGGTGACCACGGGTGGATCAGCTTCAGTAATCCGGGCCAGGGTCTGCAACTCCGCGATCAGACCATCAATCTGGAGTTCGGGACGCTTGCTTTCGGGAGAACTCGACATGATTCTTACGCTCCGAGTGGATGCCTGCGCCAATCTTTATAGATCAGGTATTTTGCCGCCTTCTTGCCCAGCGCCCCGAACCACTGCGGACAATACGGCGCCATGTAAATGAAGTCGCCGGCCTGCACCGGATACCACGAATCGCTGAGCTTATAGATGCCCGCGCCCTCGAGCATAAGCAGCCCATGCTCCATGATGTGAATCTCGACCATGCTCAGCGCCGCGCCCGGGTCGTAGGTCATCGTGTTCACGGCAAAATCGTACGAGGGCCCATCGGGCATCAGGTTCTGCACGCGCAGTGCGGTATCGCCCATCAACGGGGTCGACGTGACGGTCGAGTCGCTGCCAATCACCATCTCGGGAGCCGGAGCATTTGCGAGCGCTTCGTAGGGCTTCTCAATGATGGCCGCCCGGGCAACCGACTTTGCGCGTACCGTGTGCGCTGTTCCTTGCGGAAGATAAGCAAATCCACCGGCCACCAGAAGGTGCGAGCCATCCGCCGCTTCGAGGTTGACTTCTCCTTCGAGGACATAGATAAAACGCTGCGCCGGGGCGGGCCCGAGCACGCCATCCGGCTGAAACTCCGCAGTCATCTGGGTGAAAGCGGCGCCCAGCTGTGGCGCCACGTGAATGACGAACTCCACTCCCTCGGCCCCCGGCAAGGGCGTGCGGATGAACGTATTCGGCGTCTGCAACAGGTGATCGGCCTTCAGGCTGCTGCGAGTCAATCCCAGGTGATGCACGGTGAACCTCGTTTGAGCAGTTTACTCAATCTCCGCCGCGAACCGTTTGAGAAACTCGCGACCGACAAGCAAACTGGCTTCTACATCTTCCTCAAGAACCGTTTCGGCCGCGTGATGGCTCATGCCCCCCGGGCTGCGCAGAAACAACATCGCAGTCGGCACGCGCGCGGCCATGATCATCGCATCGTGACCCGCGCCGCTGGGCATCGTCTTCGAGGGATATCCAGCAGCTTCGATCGCCTCTTTGAGAATAAGGGTCAACTCCGGATCCATCGGCACCGCGGCTTGCTCCAGTTGGTCAGTCCGTTCCAGCGAGATCCGACGTCGATCGCAGATTGAATGTGCCGATTCAAGCAATCGATCGATCGCCGCCGTGCGGACGCTATCGCTCGCATGGCGCACATCAAGGCTCACCTGCGCGTAGCCGGGAACGACGTTTCCCGCATTGGGTTCCACGACAATGCGGCCAGCAGTGGCCACCAGGCCGTCCGTCTCTTTGCCCAGCGCCTCCACACCGCAGATCCACTCGGCTGCCGCTGCCAGCGCATCCTTGCGCAAGTGCATCGGCGTTGTGCCCGCATGGTTGGCGTGTCCGCCAAAGGCGAGTTTCAGGCGCGTCTGACCGGCAATCGCTGAGACCGCGGCGACGCGCAGTCCTTCTGCCTCCAGAACCGGCCCCTGTTCGATGTGGATCTCTACGAATCCCGCCCCGCTCTTTTCCAAACCGGCAGCACCAATCTGCGCAGGGTCCAGCCCAAAGGCTCGAATCGCTTGATCCACCCGCACTCCCTCCGCGTCTGCTACGCCCAGCGTTTCAAAATCAAAACTCCCTGCAACAGCCCGGCTGCCGAGAAAGGGCACTCCGAAGCGCACCCCTTCTTCTTCCGAGAACGCGATCACTTCGATCGAAATCGGAAGCTGCATCTCCGCAGCAAGCTCGACCCACTCCAGCGCCAGCATCACGCCCAGCACGCCATCGAAGGCGCCGGCATCGGGAACGGTATCAATATGCGAGCCTAATACCAGGCGTTTGTTGCTTGATGGCTGAGGCTGCCATACGCCGCGCACGTTTCCTGCACCATCAGTCGAAGCAACCATCCCCAGGCTCTTCATGCGACCCGTCAAATGCGCGTGTACATCGTGCGTTGGTGGAGTAAGAAACCGGCGCGTAATTCTCCCCGGCTCTTCGCTCATCATCGCGATGTGCCGGCACTCCGCAATAGCCCGCTGGGCGCGCTCTTTCATGTGCGCACCCGTTCCTGGCCCCTCGGCGATGCGGCAAACCCATCCGGCCCGAAGACCCGTTCCCCGCGCAACCACGTCTCCACCACGCGTCCTCGCACATTCTTGCCCAGGTAAGGCGAAAGCTTGTGGCGAAACCGCAGTGTCCCCTCGGCGATAATCCATTCCGCATCTGGATCGAAGACCACAAAGTCAGCATCCGCCCCTGGTTTCAATTCCCCCTTACGGTCTGACAGGCCCGCCAGTCGCGCCGGCTCAGAAGCCATCCATCTTCCGATTTGCTCAATCCCAGCGCGCGTATCCGTCCCCCGTTCCCCGATCGCCGTCCAAAGCACCGGCAACGCTAATCCAAGGCTAGCGATGCCTCCCCACGCCAGGTCCCAGCGGCCCTCCTCGCGGCGTTTCATCTCCGGGGGACAGGGTGAGTGATCGGTAGCCACCATGTCAATCAACCCCGATTCCAGCGCCGTCCAAAGTGCGTCTCGATTGGCGCGGGAACGAAGCGGTGGAGCACACTTATATTCGGTTGCGCCATCGGCAATATCCTCGGCTGCAAAATTCAAATATTGCACGCAGGTCTCCACCGTGATCGGCACGCCACGCGCCTTCGCATCCGCCAGCATCGGCAGTGCCCCGGCGCTCGCCAGGTGAACGACATGGATATGAGTCTGGAACTCCTCCGCCAGCCGAATCAAAATCGCAATGGCTTCCAGTTCGGCTGCGTCGGGCCTTGACGCAAGATAGGTCGAGTACTTGCGCCAGTCCGCGCCCTCCCCCTGCAGCGACGCCGTCGCTCGGCTTTTCGCTGGATGCGGCGGTAAACTTCCTCAAGCCGGTGGAAATCAAGCGGTTAATAATCGCCACGCCGCTGGCCAGTATCCCCGTGGTGGACCGCATGCACGTGTTGGCCGATGAATTTTTTTGCCTGAGCGCAGTCGAAAACTATATCTCGACCGACCATTACTACGAACAGGATGATGTGCCGGAGCATGACTCCATCGTCAAGTCTGTGCGGCAAATCGTCCTGCATTGGAAGTAAGCCTGTCGCACTTCGCGATCTGCGGCGTCAGAACTTCCGCTTCGCACTCACCGTAGGTTACTACGGCTCCCTTGCGATGCTCAGTTCTTCCTTGCATCTCATCGAAGTGCGACAGGCTTACGTACGTTTCGTAATTTACAAATAGGCACGGAGTTTGGGAACGTCTTTGAGGGTGATCAGCGATTGGTGGTTGCTGATCAGGCCTTTGCGCTCCAGCGCGGCCATCTCACGGCTGGTTGTCTCGCGTGTGGCATTGATGGAACTGGCGATGTCCTGGTGGCGTAGCGGCACGTCGAGCAGTAAGCCTTGCGACGACTTTGTGCCGAAACGCTGGGACATGGTGAGCAGGAACGAGATCAGGCGTTCGCGGACGGTGCGGTATTCGAGGTTGATAATGCGCTCGGAGTGCAGCCGGTACATCTCGATGGTCATATCCAGTAGCGGCGCCAGGGGATTCTCGGGATTATGCAGGTAGTCCAGATACTTTTCGTGGCTGATCCGCCAGACGGTGGTCGGCACCAACGCCTGGTAAATGACCTGTCGCTCCTGGCCGGTGATGGCCCAAATGAGCGGAAAGATCTCACGGGACTTGCGGATAATCAGCAGGTTTTCTTCGCCGTACTTGGTGATGTCGTAGGCTTTCACGAGGCCTTCATCGATATAAAACACGGCTGGCGGTGCCTCGCCGGGGCGGATGATAAACTCGCCTTTTTGATACGTCAACTTAGTGCCGCTATGAAAGAGGTTGGGCAGGGCTGAAGCTGAGTCAGGGCGTGCCACCATGGATTGATTATGCCACAACCCACTGCCACGCGCCAGCAAGACGTATAAAACCGTGGGATACTGGAACAGGTCGTACTCGGTGCGGCTGTGTGTCAATGAGTTTGGTGTATCTAATGGCAACACGTTTATAGTCGTTCATACTCAAATTAAAATCGCACATATTGTTTTAATGCTTGTGACTATGATAATGTATGCTGGTAGTTATTCTGAGCTAACGACAAATTGTGTAGTTACTAAGGCTTAAACGAAAGACGCATAAATGGATCCAGTCAACAACAATCCAGCACAAGCTCCTAACCTTCAGTCAGAACCAGTAAACTCAACGCCTTTTCCTGTCTCACCAAGCCCATTAAGCAGTGTTCCCCCCAGTCCTCCTATCCCTAACAGTAATCCGGTAGCTACATATGCAGGTCCGAGTCAGACTCCTGGTATTGGTCAACAAACGCCGCCCACCAAACGCCGCCCACCTTTGCAATTACTTATGTTTGTTATCGTAGTCATAGCGGTTGTCGTTAGTGGAGTTCTTGCTTTAATCACGAATCAGAAACTTGCGACATATGCCTATGTAACCGACGCAACCCATACTCTTTCGGTAAAGTTTTATAAGAACGCTAAATTAACCTCCTACAGCATACCAGATCCGGGATCTAGCCCCGCCCCGCCGCACAATACTCTAATATCTTCTTCGGTAAACAATAAAACCCCTGTATTCTTGCAGATCGACACCCGTCCTTTAACTAGTCAAAATCAACAGTCAGTATTGACAGCAAGTTATTGCACTACGTCTGGGGCAAATACTGAACCGGGCTTTAGCGAACAAATACCAGCTCTCAATACTGCTGCTGTATTCTGTGCCACTAATGCATCTATCGACGGAGCAAAACCAATTTACGAGTACTACAGCAGCTTCAGTGACCAAAAAGCAAACTTGTTCTTCATCGTATTTATTGGCGAGACCTATACAACCAATGCTGACGGCAGCACGATTACAAGTTCTATCTTTGACTTACATAACCATCAGAGTGATATTCAAAACATTATCTCTTCGATCAGAGTTAAGTGATAATTGGTCTAAATCAATCAAATAATCGCAGTTGAGCTAGGAAGGCCAGCCAGTGTGCCATGGCTCCCTCGCTTGAAAACGAAACTAATCCGAGAAAACAGTGACGTGCTATACTTCAGTTAATTTAATGGCATAAGTTTTAATAAAGACGCTGATATAGAAAGGATTTGTTTAGTCATGGAAAACCCTTACAGAAACGTTGCAATAAGTGTTGCTTCAGGAGCTGAGGTAGCGGCCTTTAAAAAACAAAATCGTCGATACCTTTTGAAAGCTTTTCTCGTTGGAGTCCCGCTTGCAATTATTGGTCTCGATCGCCTAATCTTACCAACCGCGGAGGGAGGTATACGCGCTTCCGTGTCGAATTGGATAGTGGTTGGAGCTGTTTCACTACTAGACTCGCCGTAATATAACCCCGTTTGGCCCTGTCCTCCCCCAGCCACGCCCGCCGAGCTACCCGTATGGGTTATCGAGAACAAAGTTGTGCAACCCAGCAATGTTCTTGATGGTAACGCTATAACGATGGACGGGGTTCCGGTACCGTTCTCGGAGGATACAGAACTTCTTAATGCCACTGAAGCTGAAGCCGTGCTCGACAACCACCCGGTTGCTACCGAGTAACCTGTTCCAGCGTTTGTCCTCTTTGGTGAGCGTGTCTTTCGGCTCACCGTTCTTGGTGCGCTTCTTCTTGATAGGCAGCACTGCCTCCGGTACGCCGAGGTACCCGAGGTCTTCCAGCCGAGGTGGTGGTTTATCCTTACCCCGTGCCTTCAAGGATTCGGAGGTAACGTAAGCCCGAGTATGGTCATATACCTTCTTGTCGCTGCGTTGACCCGGTACGGTTTTACTGACGGACTTGATGCGCCTATCGCGGCCAACGATGAATTGCGTCTTGAGGGTGTGGGTTTTCTTCTTGCCGGAGTAACCACTGCCTGAGCTGCGGTTACTCCGTTGCTCGGTGGCATCCACAATGAGTTCCCAGACCTCCGCCTGACTCATGTCTATCCGCCGCTCCGGTAGTTTGAAGACGCGAGCCAGGACTGGCTCCAGTCGGGCAAAGTAGCGACAGACGTTGCCGTCCTCGACATCCATAAGGAAGCCCAAGAAGACATGGGTGATGTACGTTCGGTAGTAGAGCAGTTGCATAAAGAGCATCTCCGGAACGGAGAGGTCAAGTTTCTTGCCGGCTCCAGTCTTCCGTTTGCGGTTGAGTCGTGCGGCACGCCTGCGGGCATCGTCAGCCCAGAACAGCGGTTCTACCTGAGTGACCAGTAGTTGAAACTGTTCGGGTGTCAGGCCGGTGAGGGCGTGGAAGGTCTTTGGTACAGCGAGTAGTTTATGCAGACGCCTGGCTCGGGGCAGAGGCATTGTGTTGGTCAGCGTTTGTTTCTGTTCCACCTGGTTGTCTCCTGTTGGTGTTTTGATGTTAGACACGTACCTCTCTAGGGTAACGCCAGTGGGCGCGGAAGACAAGGGCTATATTACGGCGAGTTCATTCAACTTTAGGAATCTAGCAAGCCGGTTTTTGGAATAATAAGTTTGGCATTTCCAGGACCACCTACGACACTAAAGCCCCTCTCAGATTTTCTTACTAATTCGTCGTTTATACCTAGAATTTTTCTGATTAAGGCTGGATTACTTGCTACAAACGCTGCTGCCATAACATCATCATGGTGCGCTTCTATAAACGTTCGAGCTTGTGCGTCAACCCCAGCCAGCAACAGCGGAGCAGTTTGCGCCCTTATGGCTTCAGGAAGCATACCAAGTGTCTTGATTATCTGCCCAATGTCGTTCATTAAACCCGCCAGATCTTCACCGACCACCTCAGCCAATAAAGGATGAACAAGCCCGGCTTCGACTAGAGAATTGATGTCTTCGAGCCCGGCTTCTCCAGCAATTATAGTCCGAAGCGTAAGGTGCCTGGCACTAGCTTCCGGGTCGTTTACATTGATGCCACCAAAAGCGTCAGCCAAAACTAAACCACCCTCACCGAGCTGATGCTCAGCCACTAATTCTGCTTTAGCGGCTTCGTACGCATGACGACGTTCCAGAGCGACGCTCATGGTTTCGGCATCGGGCGCCCATAAAACATCTGGGCCAGCAGGTAAGTGTCGCCGAGTAAAGCGATCGGTGTCTTCTTTAGGCCAATATGTCGGCGGTGCATTTGGCCCTGACTGTGAATACGTGACCTCGATCACGCCATCGTATGGGGGGGGACTGATCAGATAACTCTCACCTCTGGTTGGTCTGTGCAGAGCATACTCAGCTCCCACTAGCGTCGTAGATACAACTCTGGCAGGTAGCCCTACCATTTTCGCCATAGGCTCAATAGCAGAAGTTTCGTATGGAATTACTGCCGGTAGTAAATGATCGCCAGAATTTGTCATGATAATACCCTATCATACAATTTATTATTTTGCAAGCATAAGTTTTAAAATTCAGGTCATGGCTCGGCAGAAGCCGGCTATACCTTCGGCTTGAAGTCGAGGGCGGCGGAGTTGATGCAGTAGTGTTGGCCGGTGGATGAGGAATCGTCCGCGAAAAGGTGGCCGAGGTGGCTGCCGCAGGTTTTGCAGATGACTTCGGTGCGGTGCATGCCCCACGTGTTGTCGTCTTTTAGTTCAACATTATCACTGCTCGCGACATCGGAAAAGCTTGGCCAGCCCATTAAGCCTGGGACGTTGGAATCATACTTGCTGTCGCTTTTGAACAACACCGTGCCACAGACTGCGCAGGTGTAATCGCCTGTCTCACTATTCTGCAGCAGCTTGCCGCTGAACGGCGGCTCGGTCGCCTTCTTCCGCATCACGGCATATTGCTCGGGCGTCAGCCGCTGCTTGAGTTCGTCGTCCGAGAATTGCAATTACTTCTTATCCTCTTTATGCTTATCCAGGCTCTCGAGCTTGAGCCGCTTGACCACCAGGTAGACGATGGCGAGAATCACAAAGAACGTCAAGAAGTCGCTGATCACCTGCCCGTAATTGAGCGTGTTCTTGCACACGCCAGCCGTAGAGTTTAGGCAAACCGTTTTCTTGCTAAAGTCGATGCCGCCCGTCAGCAGACCAATGAGCGGCGTCACGAAGTTCGTAACGAACGACTTCACCAGCGTCGTCGACGACGTACCAATCACAAAACCAACACCCAGCCCGACGACGCCCTGCTCGCGCACAAAGTTGATAAAGCCCTGGAATGGCTTGGGCACCGCCACGTGCGGCAAGGCACCCTGCGGCAATGGCTGCGCCGACACCGTGCGGTTGATGCGTATTTCACCGACATCTGTTTGTGATGACGCCTTTGAGTGTCGTGAAGCCATACACTTTTACCCCCTTTACTGCTTTGAGTATACGATTTCCGGCCAAATACCTCAAGCAGTGCGACTTAGCTCATCAGAAAAGTTCCCCAAATAGGTATCGTTAGCTCATTGGAATAGTTCCCGAAATGAAGCCTCGTGCCATGCTGTCTGGTATGAGTACAAGAGAAGGAGCATATATGGGGAAACTATCCCGGGCCGACTACTTTCGGGTGGTACGGAAACAATACCAAGGAGCTACGAAAAAGCAAAAGGGTGAACTCCTGGATGCCGCCGTCCAGCTGACTGGCTTGCACCGCAAGGTCGTGCAACGGCACTTACGGGCCAGGGTGAGACGCGTGAGGTCTGTCCCGAAACGGCCAGACCGCTACAGTGCCGAAACCAAGCAGTTGGTTCAGGAGCTGTGGCACGCCGCCAATGACATCTGCGCGGAACGCTTGCAGCCTTTCATCCCGGACTTACTGAAAAAGCTGCTCAGCTGCCGTGAATTGAACCCGACCGTGGAAGCCATTGAACAGGCGCTACGAATTAGTACCGCCACGGTCAAACGCATCGTCGCTGGCGAGAAACACCGCAGCGTGGTGCGTATTGGTGGTACGACCAAACCCGGCAGTTTGCTCAAGCGGCAGATTAGTGTCCGTTATGGCCGTTGGAACGAGACCGACCCGGGCTGGTGTGAAACGGACACCGTAGCTCACTGCGGAGAGACCTTAGTCGGTACGTTTATCTACAGCCTGAACCTGACAGATGTGGCCACTAGTTGGAGTGAGCAGGTCGCCATTATGGGCAAAGGCGAGCGAGCGGCAGTGACAGGGATTGATGCAGCCCGCATGCGGTTGCCTTTTCGGTTACTCGGATTAGATTCGGACAATGGCAGTGAGTTCATAAACTGGCACCTGGAGCGCTATACCCGGAAACACCACATCACCTTTACCCGCTCCCGGCCGTACAAGAAGAACGACAACGCCCATGTCGAACAGAAGAACTGGACAGCCATTCGGCAACTCGTGGGCTACCAACGTATGGATACCAAAGAGCAACTGGAACTGTTAAACGACCTGTACCAAAACGAGTGGCGGCTGTATCTCAACTTCTTCCAGTCGACCATGAAAGTGAAACAAACCGTCAAAGACCAAAAGACTGGCAAAAAGACCAGGCGTTACTATGAGGCCCGAACGCCCTACCAAACATTGATGGCTCACCCGCACGTCAGTGCAACCCAGAAAGCCATGCTACAATCTACCTATGACAACCTGAATCCACTGCAGCTGAAAGCGCAGATTCAGAGGAAACTTACCAAGCTAGCCAGGACCTTTCGGGAACTGGATTCAATGAGCTAATACGTTATTCGGCGCCTGGGCGATGGAGATAGAAGTCTATCCACGCCTGCAGATTCTTCTGCCAGAAAGGCTGATGAGCATCGGGCTGCGGAATATTTGAGCTAGCTGTCGGCACATTGACTATGTGCGCCAGAGCCACACTTTTGGGCACCAGCAGCTCCGTCTCGCCCGGCGCGCCGAGGCCCAGATCCTGCCGCGCCGAGAGCTCAAGGTATTGGTCGCTGTTCAAATATTCATTCTGAAGTTTGAGGTTTTCGTTTTTGAGCGCTTGGACCTGATTCTCCTGCTGTAGCCGGGCAATTTGCTGCTGCAGGGCGTAGTTCGACTGGATCACCTTCACGCCGCTCCAACTTATCAAGCAGAACAATGACGAGAAATACCAGCAGCCCGGCCAGCCGCACATCGCGGAAGCCGTGTCGCACCAGTTGCCTGAAGTAATTTTTGGTTTTCGCCAACATCGTCCTCACTATACCACAAAGTCTGCTATACTCAATCTGTTATGTGGGCGTAGCTCAGCGGTTAGAGCGGCACTCTTATAAGGTGCATGTCGATGGTTCAAATCCATCCGCCCACACCAGACTGGTTTTGCTTGCATTTCAACTTCACTGAGAGAATAATTATTTCGTATGGAAAGAACTCAAGCTATCGTTCGCGAACTTCCGGCAGGGGTACTGGCGTTTGCAAAAGCGGCGCTAGACAGTGGCTTCGAGTGTCGTCCTGACTGTACATGGGCGATTGTTGGGGGGGGTAACAGGACGTGTTCACCTTTTCGGTAGGCCAGAGGATCGCGGAGAAGTTGTAGATTTTTGCGCACCGGTAGACACGCGCGATGAACCTTTATTTGTGTTTGATAGGCCCGACCCTATTGAAGGCTAAACCGCTAAGTGCTTCTGAGTAGCCTCAGCAGCTCATCTGCGGTTTGGACCTGCATGAGTTGCTCGCGCAAGTCTTTGGCGCCGCCGAAGGCGTTGATGTAGATTTTGCAGAATTTGTTGAGCGTATGAATGGAGCGCTCGTGGTGCTGCCAGGTTTCGGTAAAAAGTTTGACGTGCTTGGCGTAGAGTTCGAGCTTTTGCTTTTTCGTCCAGGTGCTCCACGGGCTGGATCCGGCGAAGACGAACGGATCCTGGAAGACACCGCGGCCGATCATGATGCCGTCGAGTTGATGCTGATTGGCCAGATCAATTCCCTGTTGCCGCGTCATAACATCGCCGTTGCCAACGATGAGCGTTCCAGGTGCCAGCGCGTCGCGCAGCCCACGGATATGCGCGATGGCTGCCCAATTGGCCGGCGTACTGCTCATATCCTTTTTCGTGCGGCCGTGGATAGTGAGCACCTGGAGGTTTTGACGCAGCAAGAGTTCGTGCCACGAGTAATCAATCTGGTTGAAACCAGCCGCGTCTTGACACTCACCGGAATTTTGCCCGCCGCGCCAGCTTGTGTAGCCTGGATGATTTCCACAGCAAGGCCTCGATCATTCATCAGCGCCACGCAGGCGCCGCTTTTCACCACCGCCTTGACCGGCAGCCCATATTGAGGTCAATGCCGGCAAAACCCATTTCGACCAGCTCGCCCGCCGTCTTATAAAAATTCTCCGGCACAAGTCCCCACAGCTGCGCGATGAGCGGTTGCTCGCTCGGCGAAAAGCGGAGTTTGGCTAGGAGTCTCTCTCTGCCGGCCGACTGCAGGCCATCGACATTCACAAATTCTGTGAAATACAAATCCGGCGCCGCACACCCACCCACAATCTGCCGGAACACCGTGTCCGTCACGTCATCCATCGGCGCGAGCACAAAGAACGGCCGCTGCAATTTATCCCAAACCTTCATGGTGACAGTATACCTGTTTTGGTGTTAAGCCTGAGCTTGTATAGTTGCTGGCTGTTTTAGATATTACAAAATACTTTGTGTATTTGTGGGGTGTAACCTTGGGCCCCTGAACTCTGCTCAATTGCCGCTATGCTTTTACTAGTTCAATCAAAGCAGTTTCGACACGGCAGACATTCCGGGATCAGCCGTGGCCCATTGAGCCGTGAAGGCGAGATCATTAGAGGTGGTCGTGGAGACGGTCTGAAGACTGTTCCCCGACGCGGCAGAGGTGTTGGAGAACTGACTACGGCAAAACCGCCACACATGGCAGTTCCGCTCGCTCCAATGGTACGAAAAGTGACGAGAAACTGTGCCCAAAACTGTTGGCCTGTCGCGGCGCCAACTTGAGATGCGATTGTAGACCCGGACAAGGTGACAGATCCAACGCCGCCGTAACGCAACCGAAGGACTAGGGTCCCCGACGTGGCGATATTGTCAATCGTACCGGTCACGGTAACTCGATATGTCGTGCCAATCTGCGAGACATTCGCTGGAACGTGTAGGTACTAGAGAGCTGTTTCTGCGCTACTGTTGGCGACCGCTGTCTCGGCGACTGCCACGACTGGCAGCTTCTTGTGATGGTTCCAATACCAATGGAACGTCCGACTTCCAGCCAGTTCGTCCCGTCCCATTCAAGGATTACGCGGTCTTCAGCGCTACCGCCACCGATTGTGCCGGCGGCGAGTTCCCGTCCCGATAGATAACGCTAGTAGTGGGCCACACGTAACTGCGGCCGCCCGTGGCATCTTGTTTGAATAGGATCTCAATCCGTTGGCGTCCCGCGAGCGCGGTTTGAGGGCTACTGATGACGCAACTCGTGGCGTTCGCCTGAAGAATGACTTCGGTCAGTCCGGGGTTGGCGGCGTTGATCGTAACGGTCTCATTTGTCGTCAACGTTTGGCTATCGACCTGATTGGCAGTCCACTTAGTCGAGAATCCGGCGTTGGCCGAGACACCTGAAGTATTGAAGACGGCACCAACCGTGTACCGGAAGAAACGCCAGGGCTATCACACTCTATTTGTTGCTGTCCCACGGCGCCACTTCCGATTGAATAACGGCCTATCGTGGATGCCGCTGCCGCCGTATAGGTTCGGCTTTGCTGGTCATCCTTCAGGGTATTCGTGGCACCCTGGCCTCAGCATTTGCCAAGAGAGTGGTGTTTACGGTCACGGTAGAATCGGCCGCGTTGGCGATACGAATGAGGTTCACGTCATTGGTATTGCCCGTCACGCCTGCAACAGCAAGTCCATTGCAGGCATGTCCTGTCGCTCTATCAGAACACCGTCAGCACACCCCTGGACGTGGATACGGCTATGGAATCCGCCGGCACGGTTCCCGGACGGCGCAGGCCGGTCATCCCGAGGTTGGCTCCCCCGATCGCTGCGACCGTGAGATGGTTGATACCCCCGAATCGAAGTCGAGCCACCGTCAATGTCAACACCGATGCTGGCCGCCGACCCGTTAACATTCGAGATATAAACCTCGATGTCACTCAGATCATAGTTTTGAGTAACGAAAGATCCGCCGGAACCGTCAACGAAAACACCCTTCGAGGCAGCTTTCTTTATCAGGACATCCCGGATTCCGGACTGCTCTTGTATTACTGCGGAGTAGACACCGATTGACCCGGGAATGTCCTGGCAGTCGACGCTGCAGTTTTCTAAGCGGGTGGCGAAGGCGAAAGCTGCGGCGCCCCCAAGGGTGATAAGATGTGGCGAAGACCAAGAGGCCGTCGGGTCGAACTTAATGGTTGTTATCTCACGGCCTGCGCACATGAACTGTGTCTGCGGTGGGATTGTAATGGCTGCCTTGCAGAATATCGTGCCAGGAGGAATGATTATTTGTCCTGCACCGTTCGGATAATCAGTCGCCAAGGCGTTGATCGCAGCGGCGTTGTCCGTGACTCCGTCGAGCACGATGGGATGGATGAGTTGGTCAACCGTCCGAATCTGCGAAGTGTTGAGCTTTGTCGCCAGCCCGGGCACAGTGGGAACCGTGGGCGTCCCACTAATATCGCCACCGATCTGAACAGACGTGCCAGCCAAAACCCCCACCGCCCCATCGGCGTAGGCCGTCGTGGCGATCTTGAGGGAGTTGTCTAGGGGAGACTGGGTGGTTGCCATTGAAGCCGACGGGAGAGTAATGCCGCCGCCAGCAATCTTGGCTGTGGTAACCGAGCCGTCCAAGGGTGTACGTTGATCGCTCAGCCTGGTGTCACTAGCCACAATGATGCCTGCCCCATTGACGGTGACCCCGCCCGTGAAGTTCTTGGCTCCGGTGACTGTCTCGGTGCCAGCGAGGTGGACGACTGCTGTGTCCAGCGCTCCACCGGCTGCGGTGAGGGCTGTGGTCTGGAGGGAACCATCTTTGGCATGGGAGACATTGAGATAGTCATTGAGGATGGTGCCCCAGGTGCCGGGGTCGCCGCCGGGGGTGGGTAAACGAGCTGTCATAGGTTCATGCTTTCTGTGTTTTTCCTGCCCATGCCGTGTACTACCTTCTGCTCACTACGTTCTTATGTTTAGGTTACCCCCCCCCGAGGATCTGTCAATCTTTCTTTGCATAAGCACTCCTAGAACAGTATGCGACAAGCTGTCTGTGGATGCAAGTCCTGAGACGCGACAAACTGTACGCATGACAACCGAGCAACAGTTCCTCAAACAATGCGGTCTCAGAATCGCCGAACTGCGCAAGGCCAAAAAACTGACGCAGGAACAGCTGGCCGAACTGGTTAACGTCCACCGCACCTACATCGGCTTTATCGAACAAGGCAAACGCAATCCGTCCATCGCGAATGTTTACAAAATCTCCCAAGCCATCGGCGTGAGTTTAAAAGAGCTATTCAAGTCTTTTTAGGTGCGGCTCAGAACAAGCTGGTTTGGGCGCGCTTTTGACGGCGCCTTTTGAGCCTTCGTTCTAAAGCTGGCATGTTTGGATCGATGGTTCGCGGCAGCACTGCTCCCTGCAATTCTGTGATGAAGCGCGAGGGCTTGGCCGGCTGAGCGGCGCGGGTTTTGGTGTGTAAAATCTCCACAGTTTCCTGGGCCCGAGTGACGGCGACGTAGAAAAGCCGGCGTTCTTCGTCGAGCTTTGAATGAGCGTTCTTGCGCACGCTTGGCACAATGCCGTCCTCGGCCGCGACCAGAAACACATGTTCGAACTCCAGGCCTTTGCTGGCGTGAATGGTCATGAGCGTCACAGCATTGACCGACGGATCGTAGAATTCCTGTTCGCTAATGTCGTCAATGTGTTTGAGCGCAGCTTCGGCGTCGGTGCCGAACTGTACGAGCGAGCCAATGAATTGTTGCAGATTTTCGGCTGGCAGTTGCTGCGTGTCGGTGATTTGTTTTGCCAGGTCGCGCTCGCCCAGCGCCGCTTCGTAATTTTTGAGCAGCTGCCTTGTTGACTCACTCTTGTCATCCCGGGCTTGACCCGGGATCCAGTCAATATTGAGCGGCCCAGCGGCCGCACCTTTTTCTGCTGGATTCCGGCTCGGGGGCCGGAATGACACGATCGCCAGTTTTGGCCCGGGAAACAATCACGCTAGTTCGCGCACTCTCAAACCTGTGAACTCGGCCGGCTTCTTAAGCCCGCGAATAATATCTGTCCGCTCAACTTCACTAACCAGCTTGTGATCGTTGCCGTCTCGTTTGAGCAGGTCCGCGCCAAGCGCATGGAAAGTGCAAATTTTCGGTAGTTTATCGTTACCCAGAAGCAAACTCAAGCGCTCGCGCATTTCCCGCGCGGCTTTGTTCGTAAACGTCAGCGCGATGATTTTACTCGGAGCGATTTTTTCAATTCTCGAGCACATACGCAATCCGCGCCGTCAGCGTCTTAGTCTTCCCCGTCCCCGGCCCGGCGACAATGAGGATTGGCCCATTGCCACTCTCCACCGCCCGCCGCTGCGTCTCGTTCAAGTCATCTAGGAACCGCATATTCTTAACTATAGCAGTGGCTACTAATAAATAGTCGAGGCGAGCTTTTTCAAATATAGAAGGAGATTGGCCGGTCGGGAATGTATAATCTGAATATGAATCTAGTACCCCATCAACTCTCCAATGACGGATACAGGTGTCTCAGCTTTACCCGAGCTGTCTCGGTAGTGTATTGCCAGTTAACCGTCGCCTGTTTGCTGTTTCGGTCGGTATACCAGGCATCGGCTTCCTTGGTCAGAGTTTTGGCATCACTAATCCGCCGGTTAGGCACTGTTTGGTTAAAACACTCAACTCAATCTCGGCCATATCCAGCCAGCTGCCATGTTTTGGGGTGTAGTGGACTTCCAGCCGTTCCCATAGTCTGCTGGCTTCCTCGGGGGGAAAGGTAGCGTACAGTGCCGCTGCACTATGGATATTCAGGTTATCTATGACGAGCACAACCTTCTCAGCGTCTTTGTAACGGCCATCAAGGAGTGTCTTGATGAGGTGCAGCCCAGTCTTGCTGGGTACGACGCTCAGTAACGGTGACCTCTCGCCAGTTGGCCAGAGGTTCACAAACCATGAAGAGGTTACGGACGCCCAAACGCTTGTACTCATGGTCAAGCTTAGCCGGTTTTCCCGGGCTGACAGCTTGAGCGTCATAGGTATTGGCGAGTAGCTGCCTGGAAGCTTCATCGCAACACACCACTGGATAACGGGCATCATAGGGGCGTTCATAGACTTTGAGCACGTCCTCCATAGCAGCCACAAAGGCCGGGTCAGCAGTTGGTGTCATACACCATTGTTTAACGAGCCAAGGCTTAAGCTCGTTTTTTTAAGCGTTTGGCGGACGGCCTCATAGGAAAGGTGTGGTATATATTCCAAAGCGACCATCCGTTCAGCTAATAACTTGAGTGTCCACCGGCCATAGCCTTCCGGCGCTTCACTACAAGTGAGCGCAACCAGGTGGGCTTCAGCTTTACCATCGATGAGTTTGTCATAGACTCTGGTTGTCGGTCGTGGCGTCAGCGCCGTCAGCGGGCCATCTTCATAGACCCGTTGCCGGATACGTTCAACAGTCCGATGACCAACGTCAAGTGCTGCAGCGATAGCCGCATCGCTGAGTCCTGGGCCAGTCGGAGCCGATTCAGCTTTCAGGACAATACGACTCTTGTCAGCTTGGCGGCTGACGAACCGTGTTTGACCAGAGCCTTCAGTTCTGTACGCTCCTCATCAGTGAGCGTATACGTATATATTTTTTGCATAGGTTCTCTCTCCTGTTTTTGTATTAATAGTACAGGAGAAAGTATAGTACTACCTATGCGTCAGAGTAAAGTTGATGGGGTA
>CAWBSV010000033.1:0-55041 GCA_963791505.1 uncultured Acidobacteriaceae bacterium | reverse complement strand
ATGTTATTGTAACTCGTTCAGTTGGTGTTTGTTCAACCTCGGAGTTTTATATTCCAGCCAACGCGGCGGTTCGATCGGAGCTCGCTGTTCCTCTCATCGCCAAGAACCGGCTCATTGGCGTGATGGACCTGGAGAGCGAGGAGACAGGCTATTTTCGTCGAAGACCACCTGCACATTCTCACGCTGACTGCGTCGCGCATTGCCCAGGCAATCGAGAATGCGCGGCTCTACAGCGCGGGTGTCGCGCCAGGCGCAGACCCTTGACGTGCTGAACGAGATCGCGATTGAGTTGACTTCGATTCTTGATCTTGGGCCGCTGCTTGAACGCGTCGGCCAATTGCTGCGCAGGCTGATCGACTACCAGATGTTCACGATCATGCTGCTCGATGCAAAAGGCGAGACGCTGGTGACGCGCTATGCCTGGCGCTTCGGCTACGCGCATGCGCCGTCGCGGCGGATTTCCATCAACGAGCGGCCTGGTGGGCGCGGCGGTGCGCGAGTGGCGGCTGGTCAACGTGCCCGATGTGCGCAAGGATTCAAGCGCTACCTGCCCATGAATCCTGAGACGCGCTCGGAGCTGATTGTGCCGCTCTTCTACAAGGGGCGCATCATCGGCGTGCTCGACCTGGAACACACGCGCACGGCTTCTTCAACGAAGAGCATGAGCGCATGCTCACCACGCTGGCCGGCGCAGATCGCCATTGCCATTGAAAATGCGCGGCTCTACCAGGCGGTTACGGCGGCAGGAGCGGCAACTGGAACTCGACATCGCGATGGCGCGCGAAGTGCAGCTGCGGCTGCTGCCGCAGACCGCGCCGGAACTCAGCCGAATGCCGAGATTGCGGTGCGCTTTTTGCCCGCGCGCACCATCGGCGGCGACCTCTACGACTTTGTCGAATACGGCGACCGGCGGACTGCGATCGTGTTGGGCGATGTGAGCGGCAAGGCTGCGCCGGCGGCTCTGTTTGCCGCGCTGGCCAGCGGCATCATGCGCTCGGCGGCAGCTGCAAAGACCGGCGCCGGCGGAGATGCTGGTGCATTCTGAACGATGCCGTGCAGGAGCGGCAGCTCGAATCGCAATATGTCACCTGCTGTTTGCGATCTGGAATGACGAAAACAGGACGCTGCAGGTGGCCAACTCGGGTGCCGTGCAGCCGGTCTTCTGCCGGTCGGGCGTGTCGGAGGTGCTCAGGCAGAGGGCTTTCCGCTCGGCATGTTCCCCAATGTCACCTATGAGGAGTTCACGATCACGGCGCAGTCCGGCGATCTGATCGTGTTTGTCTCAGACGGCATCTCGGACGCCGAAAATGCGCGACGACGAAATGTACGGGCAGGATCAGCTTGCAAGGGTTCTCTGCACGCTGCGCGACCTGCCGGCGCAGGAGATCGCCGATGCCATCCTCGACGATGTCTCGCGCTTCCAGGGCAGACACGACCGCTTCGACGATGAGACCATCATCGTGCTCAAGGTGCGCTAGGCCAGCGATTAGTTCACCGTCAACGTCAGCGTCGTGGTTTGCGTAAGCGTTCCTGACGTGGCGGTGACGGTCAGCGTGTAGTTCTGCGGTGTGTTGCCGCCGCCACCCCCGCTGGAGTTGCCGCCGCCTCCGCAGGCACCCATTGCCCCCAATCCCGCCAGCCCAAGCACCACAACCCAGAGCCAGCGTCTTGAGCCCTTGCGCAAGCGGCCCGCAAACGGTAGCAGGATAAGCCCAAGAGAAATGGGAAGCACGCCGTTCCCGACGAGATTTGTCGCCGAAGCAGCCCCCGCTGTGGACGGCACCGTCACGACGAGGGATACATTCGTCGGGCCTGCTCCCACCGCGACGGTGGACGGAGTGAACGTTGCGGTTGCGCCGGTAGGAAGGCCAGTCACGCTGAACGTGATGGGGTTGCCTACTGTGGGTGGAGTCACAGAGAGCGCATATGTAGCAGTTCCGCCCGGCGAAACGGTTTGCGTTGTCGACCCACCCGATGAGCCGCCGACGGAGAAGCTCTCGATGACCTCAGACAGGACCGCGCTGGTCACGGCGCCAAAGTTGGTATCGCCTGAGTAGCTCGCCGTGATGGAGTGGGTTCCGGCGGCTAGGGAGCTGGTCGAGTACGTCGCTGTGCCTCCCGCGCCCAGCGTGCCCATGCCCAAGGTCGTCGTTCCATCGAGGAAGGTGACAGTGCCGGTTGGCGTGCCGTTCTCAGAAGTCACGCTGACGGTGAAGGTCACGGCCGCTCCAGCCATGGCTGGGTTCGATGATGCAGTTACCGCGCTGATCGTGGGCAGAGGCTGCGTGACAGTGAGTGTCCCGTTCACGGTGGTGACCGTGTAATTGCCCAGATCGAATCCTGAAGCGACTGGAACAATGGGATACACGCCCGGTGGGCTCGTGAGTGTCGCTGTCGTTGTTCCGCTCACGGTGAACTGATCGCTATTCACGGCGCCGGTCACCGTTCCCGTCAGAGGAGGGTTGGGCACGCCATACGCGCGCAGCAGCGTCGGTCCAATCACGGTCAACGGTGCTTGGGCCTCAGTAACCGTGATCGCAGGGCTGGTGACGGTGGCAATCGTGCTGTCGCCCGGGAACACAGCCGTCACCTGATCGACGCCCGCCGGCAAATTGGTCGTGGTGAGCTGCGCAACGCCCGAGGAAAGTGTTGCCGTCGCGAAAGTGCTCACCCCAGACAACAGAAACTTGATCGCCGTGCCATCACTATTCACGCCAGCATAGGTCGACGGGTTGAGCGTCGCAGTGAGTGTGACCGGGGTTCCATAGGTGGTCGAACTGAGGGTCGAAGTAAGCTGCAGCGTCGCCTGCGCCGCTGCCACTTGCACGGGAACCAAGTTCGAATCAGATGTCGCAAACCCCGCATCGCCGCTGTATGCGGCGAAAATCGAGTATTCACCCACCGCGAGGGTACTGACGGTCAGCGTTGCCACACCGCCCGAAAGCGTCCCCGTCCCCAGCGTTACATTCCCGTAGTAGAAAGTGACCGCCTCACCATTGGTCGACCCGCCCGCTCCCGTGTAGGGACTCAAGGTTGCAGTCAGCGTGAAGGGTTGACCGTATAGGACACTGTTTGCCGTTGTGGCCAATGTCAGGGCCGTCTGGGCCGGCAATACCGCGGGAGATGACTCGCTGGGAGCATGCGCTGAGTCTCCCTGATAGCTGGCGACGACAGCGTGTGGGGCGCCGGTGGGAGTCAGAGCGACCCCGCTGACAGTCGCTACAGAACCCTGCGTTGCCGAGAGCAACACCGTTCCGGATTGCGTTCCGGCCGGACCACTCGGCCCCAGATCCAACATGTCTTCCAGGCCATCGCCGTTGAAGTCGGCGAATGCCACCGCGCCTTCAATTGTGGTTGGTCCGCCATTCGTGAATGTTCCGGTTCCGGTCCCCAGGAATAAATTCCCATTCCCACTGTAGTTGATGACGAAATCGAGTATTCCGTCCCCGTTGACATCCGCTGTATCTAAATACTCGACGTAAGTGGCATTGGGTAGCTCTAGCAATGTCCCAGGGGTGAAGGTGCCATCGCCCTTGCCGAGGAGGGGGACGAACGAAATAGTCGAGTAGACGGACATACTCGAAGCGTTGGCAACCAGCAGATCCTCAGTCCCATCGCCGTTGAAGTCTCCGCCGACTAATTGTCCGATTGGCTGATCGTAGGGTTGGTAGGCCATCGTCGGCGCGGCGAAGTCTCCTCCCCCCATCCCCAAGTAGATTGAGACGGACGAATTGTAAAACGCGCTGTCCGGCTCGGGGTCCACGCCGTTGATCCCGACAGCCAGGTCCGGAATTCCATCCCCGTTGAAATCGGCAACGACGACACCCGTCGCAGTCACCGAGCCTGGGTTGTCGAATGAATCAGTAATGACTTGGGGCCAAGGGAGCACGGCCCCCGGCGAGAAGGTTCCTAGCCCCGTTCCGATCAAGAGCTGAGGCGGAATATTCGACATCGACATCAGCAACACCAAGTCGGGAAACCCATCGCCGTTCACGTCACCGACCACAATGCTCGTCGGAATCTGCCCAGCTGGAACGGAATAGATGCTCGCCAGTGCCTGAAACGTCCCATCTCCATTGCCCAGCCACACCTGCACTGAGACCGTTGTTACGAGGACAAGGTCCGGTTTTCCATCGCCATTGAAATCCGCGGCGGCAATCGCAATGGCGCCTCCTTCGAGGGTCGTGGTGGCGTACTGCGTTCCCTGGGCGAAAGATCCGTCCCCGTTCCCGAGATAGACGGTGAGCGCATTCACACCGTTCGCTCGGACCCACTGCGCCAGATCCGGGATTCCGTCTCCGTTGAAGTCTCCCACCGCATAAAGCCCGTACTGGTTGATTTGAGCCGTGCCAGGAGCAATGGCCGTGTAATACGGCGCCGTAAGTGCAGCCAAAGCGCCGGATCCCAGAACCGCATTGCTCTGGCTGGTATCCAATAATTGGACAGTCCCTGTCGGAACGACGGAGCCGGGAGAATAGACATACGCTTGAAATTGATAGCCAGCCGAGAGCAATTGTGAGTCGATCGTGGTGATCGTCGGCGTCAGACCGGTGACGGTGAGCGGGGAGGCGGAAGAACTGCTGCTCGCATCGGTCACGGTGCCGGAAAACGATGCCGTCGTGGCGACAAACACAGCCTTGTAGCTGTGGCTCCCGACTCCGGGCCGGAATTTGAGCACGGCTGTCCCCGCGCTGGTCAGTTGCGCCGAACCGACGATGTGCGGAGCCTCGCAATACGTCGCCGTGGCGTCGCAGAAGTTCACCAGGCCAACGGTGACCGGCGTAGAACCAGCCAGAACCGTGGCCGTCAGCGTGACGACTGTGCCCGACGATACGCTGGTCACGGCGCCGCCGCCGCTGATGATGGTCATGGTTGTGGTGGTGGTCGCGGCGGTCTGGGCGAAGATTGGCGCGGTCAGGCCGAGCATGAGCGGCGCAACGACCGTCAGCAGGGCCTTGCGTTTGCCGGTTGCGATCACTTTTGGCGTCCGCCTGGGGAAAAGGGTGAAACCGTCCATCGGGATCGACTCCGGCATTTCAACTGCGCTTGCCGTGCGATGTCTCGCCAGCCAGGGTCGTAACAGCGACAGGAAAGCTCAATTAACCCGGTGCGTTTTCAGCATATCCCAATCGCGTTTTCGCAGGAGGAAGAAACTGCGCGTCGAGTGCGCCGGAAGTACCCTGCGCAGCACACATCTCGGTCCCCGATTGGAAGACGGAAGATTGCCGGCCGGGACCCTCAGAAACGATAGCGCAGAGCCACCTGCATCAAGCGCGGCGGCATGGCGTTGACCGCGGTGCCGAAGCTGCCGCTCGCGATGTTGCCTTCCACCGAAGCGGCTCCAAAGAACTGCGCATGGTTGAAAACGTTAAAGGCTTCCGCTCGGAATTCAAGGCTCTTGCCTTCAGCCAGAGATGTGGATTTAGAAACGGTGGCGTCGAGGTCCTCAAGCCCGGGGCCGGAAAAGAAGCGGCGACGCGCATTGCCCATGGCGCCAAGAGCCGGGAGGGTGAGTTGCGATGCGTCGAAGACAGGGTGGCTGCCGCGCGGATTGGTTTGGAGGGAGAGAGATTTGCCAGACCATTGCGGCGTGTCGACTCCGTTGTTGTTAATGCCATTTGGAATCGTTCCCAGCAGCGACGTGTCGTTGTTGTTGAGCAGCGTGACTGGCAGGCCTGTGGTGAAGCGCGCGATTCCCGCAACGGACCAGCCGTTGGCGAGCCACTTGAGATGTTCGACTTTGAGGGTTGGGATTTCTTCGTTGAAGCTGGTGACGAGATTGTGGCGCAGGTCGAAGGCGGAGAGAGCCCGGCTGAGTGACGGGTTCACGGGATTGACAGGCTCGGGCAATCCTGACGATTGGTCGATGGATTTCGAATAGGTATAGCTGGCGAGCAGTTCCAGTCCATGCAGATGCGCGCGCATCGAAGCTTCGAGCGCGTTGTAGTTGGCGTTGGCGATGGTGCGCTGCAATTCGACACTGCCGAATGCGGGGCCGAACTGGGTGCGCGCAGCCTGTTCATTGAAAGGCCCGCAGACCTGGCTGCCGAGACTGAGGCAGAGCGCCGGATCGGCGGGGTTGGCTTCTTCGAGCACCAGCAGGTGATGCGTGGATGTGCCGACATAGGTGATCGAGAAGAGAGCGGCGTTGTTGAGCTGGCGTTCGACGCTGGCCATCCAATGCTCCGCATAGGGAGTGACGTCGTTGGGGTCGACAGCGGGGATGCCGACCAGCGGCTCAAACTGTGTCCAGTCGACTGAGGCGTTGGGGTGCGAAGGGCTGGCGCCATATGCGACATGTTGGAGCGGAAAACGCTGGGCTGCGTTTGCACCCGTTGCCGCCACAGTGAATGGGTTGGTGAAGAGCGGCGGTGCGGCCGACGTGTAGGTGTAGCCGTAGGGAGGATTCGCGCTCATGATTCCGGCAGACAAGCCTTCATACGCGGTATAAAAGATGCCGTAGCCGAGGCGCACGCTGGTCTGGCCTGGATTGCCGGTGAGGGCTTTGAATGCCGGCGACGAGGGAGACCAGGCGATGCCAAGGCGCGGAGAAAAATCGTTACGAGCTGAGGCAAGTGAGGAAGGTACGCCGGGATCTCCGGGAAACACAAGGCCGGTGGGCGCCCCGGGAAATACCTGCGACTGCTCGCCCTTCACCAGCGTCTGCAACTGGTTGTACTTTTCGCTCCAGGGGCGGATGCGGTCCCAGCGTACGCCGTAGTTGAGGACGAGTTGGCTGGTCACTCGCCAACTGTCCTGCGCGAATGCAGAAACGTAGGCATTGCGGTTGTAAAAGCTGTTCGCCTGCCCCTGCGTATAGCTCGATGCGATGCCAAGCAGGAAATCGGCGAAATCGACACCTGTCTCCGAGCCATTGAACGAGAAGCTTCCGTTGAAAATCACATCGGGATGGGTGTTGATCTCATTTGAGTGAAATTCGCCGCCGGCCTTCAGACCGTGCTTGCCGAGAATGCGCGAGAAAGCATCGCTCACCTGGCTGATGTTTTCGCGCTGGACGAGCGCAGTGGTATCCGTGCCCAAGGTGAAGTCGTTGAAGGCGATGTTCTCGATGCCTTCGGTTGAAGGCTTAAGAGGAACGATATTGGTGAATCCCTGATCCGCAAGCGAAGGGCCGACGCCGCCCTTCGGCTGCCCCACGGCGTTTGCATTGCGCATGTAGCTCAAGTGAAATTCGTTCAGCATGCTGTCGCCGAATGTCCGCGTATGGGCCACGGCTGACGAGCTGCGCAAGGCCGTTGCTGGTGGCGTCGAAGCCTGGGACACTTGCGCCGCCGGTTCCGGTTGGATAGGGATTGTCGAGCGAATACTGATCGGCAAAATAGTAGGCCGTGAGGGTGCTCTTGCCGTGCGTCCAATCGGCGCGCAGTGCGCCCTTGTCGTCTTGCAATTGCTGGGTCTGCGAAGCCGTATCAAACAGACCTGTGCCGGCATTGGGTTGTGGGATGTAGGAGAGCAGCGTACCTGGCGGGGGCAGACCAGGCGCTGGTTGGGATGGTTCCAGTAGGAAAAACCTGCGCGTATGGCTCGCCAGGCGTCACCGCGTAGCCAAGCTTATTGCTCAGCATCGCGGCCCACGCTGTACCGTTCACGCGCCGGTGAGCGGATTGGCAGCGAAACTTCCAGCGCGCTCGATGAGGGATGGGACCGCAATGTTGCCCGTGTCGATGCCCTCTGTCAGGCGCGTGCCCTGGTAGTCGGCGAAGAGGGCGGTGCTCTTGTGGAAGGGAGTGCCGCCGATGGTGGCGCCGAACTGGTTCTGCCGGTAGGCGGCGCGATCTTGCGAAAAGTAATTCCGCGCATCGAGATCGGTATTGCGCAGAAATTCAAAGACGCTGCCGTGGAGTTGCGCGGTTCCGGCCTTGGTCGTTACCAGTACCTGGCCGCCGCTCGAGTTGCCGTATTCCGCGTCAAAGTTGCTGGTCAACACGCGAAAGCTGTCGATGGCGTCGAGATTGACCACGATCGACGTGCCCATATTCACGTCTTCTTCGACGTCGGCACCGTTGACGCGGAAGCCGTTCGACGCTTCGCGCTGGCCGCTGATAGAGAGATCGCCGGGATTCGCATTTCCTGAAGGTGGAGTCGACGCGACGCCGGTCATGATCACTGCGCCCGGCTGCGCGGTGTTCGCGGGGACGATGCCGGGCTGAACCGCCATGAGGTCAGTAAAGCTGCGACCGTTCACCGGAACCGCTTCAATCTTGCGCGTCTCAAGCGTTTCGCCGAGTTGCGTGCTTGTGGTCTCAGCAGCGAGAGCATCGGCGGTGACTTCCACCGTGGTCGCGTCAGCAGCCACGGTAAGCGAAGCCTCGAAGCGCCACTGTGGGCTGCGTCTCGGAGAGAGCCACCTGAAGAGTCTGGGGGGTAAAGCCGTCCGCCTCGATGACTACCTCGTAGGATCCGGGCAGGGGGACCGTCAGTGAGATCTGCCCAAGGTCATCTGCGACTCCGCTGGCCGCGCTTGTCTGTCTGCCCGCCGGATGAACCGAGATGCGTGCGTGGGGAATGCGGCCGCCGTTGGCATCATGGACCACGGTCGAAACTGTGAAGACGGGGCTTGCAGAACACAAGGCGACCGCCGCGAGGAGGGCAACGAAAAGGCCGAATTTGAGGAAGGACCGCATGAGACCTCCGAAATGAATGAATCCAGACCGATTCCAAGACTGGGCGACGAGAGAGTTTCAGAAATTCCCTAATCTCCGACAACTTCGGTCGTATTTAAGATACGACCAATAGAACCCGGACCATGTGATCCACATCACGCGATTCTCCAAGTGCAGAATGTCTCTCCGAACCGAACAGGATCAACAATTTAAAGCGCTCCTCGGGACGGGCCGGCGTTTCCGATAAACTCAAGGAGATCGATCTTGATCTCGGAGACTCCTTGAACGCCTCACTCCAGGAACGCGTTATTCGGCCAGCCCGCAACATCTATGGAAGTCTCCGCTTACCGGGCGACAAGTCGATCAGCCACCGCTATGCGATGCTCGCGGCGTTTGCCAGCGGCACTTCGCGATTCTCGAACTTTTCCACCGGTGCGGACTGTGCTTCAACGCTCGCCTGCATGAGCGCACTGGGCGCGAGAGTTGAACGGAGCGGCGAGAACACGATCGCGATTACAGGTGTCGCAGGCCGAGTCGCGCCCAGCGATCGGGCGCTCGATTGCGGCAACTCGGGCTCGACGATGCGCATGCTGTCGGGATTGCTGGCACCGCAGGAAGGCACCTTCACACTCATCAGGAGACGCATCGCTCTCGCGGCGGCCGATGGAGCGGATTCGCAAGCCGCTGAGCGCCATGGGCGCGGCCCTGACCCTGACGGACGGCCACGCACCGATCACGATCCACGGGAAGCCGCTCACCTCGATTGATTTCACTACGCCGATTCCGAGCGCGCAGGTGAAGACATGCTTGCTGCTGGCAGGATTGCAGACAAGCGGGACAACCACGGTGCGCGAGGCGGTGCGCACGCGCGATCACAGCGAGTTGGCAATGCGCGCCTTTGGAGCGCAGTTAACGCGCACCATTGATTCCGTGTCGATCGCCGGGCCGCAGGCGCTGACAGCCATTGACGCGGCTGTGCCGGGGGACATGTCCTCCGCCGCGTTTTTCTTGTGCGCTGCGGCCATGTTCCCGGGGTCGAACCTGGTGCTGGATGGGCTGGGTCTGAACCCGACGCGGGCCACGCTGCTGGATGTGCTGACCACGCTGGGCGCAAAAATCACGGTTCTGAATCTTGAAGAGCAACACGCCGAACTAGTGGGGTCGGTGCACATCACCGCGCCGCCTGATGGAATGGGCTCGACGGCCGTGACTGGCGCCTTGGCTGCGCAACTGATCGACGAACTGCCGGTGTTGGCCGCCATCGGACCTTACACCAGTGGCGGCATCCGCATTCGTGACGCGAAGGACCTGCGGGTGAAGGAATCGGACCGTATCGCACTTGTGGTCAAGAATCTTCGCGCGATGGGCGCCGAGGTTGAGGAGTTCGAAGACGGCGTGGATGTGCCGGGAGGCCAGGAGCTGCATGGAGCGACGATTGATTCGGGCGGAGATCATCGCATCGCGATGGCGTTCAGCATTGCTGCATTGCGAGCGGAAGGCGAGACTTTGATTCAAGGCGCCGAATCGGCAGACATCAGCTTTCCAGAGTTCTTCGATCTTCTGGACCTTCTCGCGGAGCGATAGAGTCCTCTTGCTTTGTCTGTTTGAAACAAAAAGGCCTGCTTCAGAAGAAGCAGGCCTTTTTGAATGAACGCGAAAGCTATCGAGTTGCCGGTGGTGCGGTGGTTGGCTGGGTACCCTGCGTTGCCGGCTGGAGACCCGGAACGACAGGCGTGGTCTGAATGTTGCCGGAGGCGGCTTCATTCAGATTGATGCCGTAGTGTTGCAGTGTCGAAGCGAGAATCTGGTAGAAGGCTGCACGATCTTTGGCATAGGCTGCCTGCGCCGCGAGGAGGTTGTCCTCTGCAAGAGCGAGGGAGCGTTGCTGCGCGAGGACGAGGGCGGTGGTTGAAGCGCCGAGGCGGAGCTTCTTCTGCTCTGCATCCAGGCTCTGGCCACTGTAAGTCCCGGGCCGCAAGCGACGATTGCACGAGGGCGCGATCGTTGGTCAGGGCGAACTCCTGGTTCACGACCTGCATCCTGATCTGCACGTAGAGCTGTTCGAGCCGCAGTTCAGCCTGGCGGTACTCCATCAGCGATCGAGCCTGCACAGACTGGGCCAGCTTATTGCCAAGAGGAATGTTCACCTGGAAGCCCACGCCCTTGTCCGGGTTGCTGTTGTTGAGCATGTTCTGCAGGGTGCTACCATAGCCGCTCGTTGGATACGTATTTGGGGCGCAAGGGCCTGGGTTCGCGCCAAAAATATTCTCGCAATTCGGACTTTGCGCACCGCCGATGCCGGTTCCGCTGTAGAAGCCATAGGCATCGAGCGTCGGCAGCAACGCGTTCCGCGCGCCGCGCAGCGTGATCTCGTCATTCTTGAGAGTGAGAACCGCCTGCTCCAGTTCGGGCCTCTGCTGGAAGGCTTTTTGAACAAGCTCCTCGATCGGTTCCTTCTCTTCAGGAATCTGCTCGAGGCTGACGCGATCGGTGGGAACGACGGCCGCTGCCACCAGCGCGGGATCGTTCAGGTTGCGCGCGATGGCCTGCTTGATGATCTGCTGCTGATAATTGAGGCTGCTCTG
Source organism: uncultured Acidobacteriaceae bacterium (assembly GCA_963791505.1). Lineage (GTDB taxonomy): Bacteria > Acidobacteriota > Terriglobia > Terriglobales > Acidobacteriaceae > Telmatobacter. The sequence continues at coordinate 43,832 of CAWBSV010000033.1, read as the reverse complement.
CGACGCGATCAGCGCTTCCTTGTCCGAAGCGACGGTGGAGTCGGCGCTGACCACATCGAGCGGCGCCATGGTGCCAATCTCCAACTGTTTCTTGGTATCGCTGTCGAGCTTGCTGCTCTGCTCAAGCGCGCGCTCCTTGGCCTGCACGTCTTCGTAGGCCTGCACCAGTCCCCAGTAAATGTTCTCGACCTGGTTGACGGTGTAGAGAATCTGCTGGCGGAACGATGAATCTGTAATGCGGCGGTTGTTGATCGCCTCGTACATGAACCGCTTGTTGACCCAGATGCCGGCGCCCTGCAGCAGATGCTGCGTGACGGTGGCCTTGAAGTTCGAGTCCAACTGGGGGCTGTACACGTCGAACAGGTTCGATGTCGTGACTCGGTTGTTGTTGAACGTCAACGCAAGATTGGTGCCGGTCACGAATCCCTTGTTGAAGGTGAAGTTGTACTGATCGGTGTTTGTGAAGGAGCGCGGCACAAAAGCGCTGGTGACAGGGGATTCCTGTCTCTCAAGCTGAATCTGGCTGGTGGCAGTGGGCTCGAGATTCTCCGGAGCCGGACCCGCGCCCGCCGTGGTCAGAGTCAAACCGCTGACGCCCGAGCCGGCGCCGCCGGAGCCAACCGAAGTTCCACCGGGACCACCACCTGTGGTCAGGGTCGAAGTCGAACCACCGAGCGTGCCGGTCACGAGGCCTGAGGGCGCGCCCAGCGGCGCAGCGCCGGTCTTGGTGCGCAGCAGGTCAGTGTCCGCGATGTCCAGGTCGTAGCGGGCAATGGCGATGTCGAAGTTGTTTTCCAGCGCCAGCGCGATGGCATCCGACAGGCTCAGGTAGATCTTGCCGTCCTTCACCAGGTCGGTGAGCCGCACGGAGTTCGCGAAGCTGGCCTTCGGAATCGTGGTGGGCGTGTACATCTTGAAGGGATTGCCCAGCAATCTCCCTGTCGGCTTTGAAAAGTCGCGCTGGGTGGGGCGAAGCTGAAGCGGATCGGTCAGAACCGGGGTTGGCGCGGCGGGCAATGCCGAAGCGTTCTTGTCGGGGCCGTTGGAACCTGCGCCGGCCTCTGCTGGGCGTAGCCAGGGGCCACTCCAGCCGACAGGGTCAACAATGCCATCGCGATTGCCGGCAGACGTTTCCCTGAATTTGAGCTCCCCGCATGTTGATTTCTGCTGCGTGCGGCCTCATCTTGCTGGTTAAACACACCTTTACCGTACAAATGCATGATTTCTCTCCACCGAAAGCTGAGGCATGTGGGGTGCCATTCTTCAAGACGCCTGGAGAACCCCTCCGGACGCAAATTTGTGACTTGCCGAAGCGAAAATCGACTTCAGCTCCAATTGCCGGCTTGCTTGCCTATACGCGCAAAGTGTTGCATTCGTTCCAGGAGCGCGTTCTTGCCGGTTCGTTCTGTTTCGCTTCATCTTTCCAGCGACTTGACCCTGATTCCGTTCGGATAGCTGAGTATATCGCAGTAACCATTGCCTGGCGGGTGTCTTGCCGCACTCGCGTACCCTGTTATCTAACAGAAATTTCCGCGTGGATTCAGTGAACGACCCATCCCAATTCGCCCGAGAACCGCAGAACTGGAAGCTAACCCTCGCCTACGATGGGACCGATTTCAGTGGATGGCAAATTCAGCCCGGCGAGCTCACCGTGCAGGGCGAACTGCAGGCTGCATTGGGACGGGTAACCGGCGAGGCTCCTTTGCCGCAGGGATCGGGCCGCACCGACGCGGGCGTGCATGCGCTGGGCCAGGTGGCGAGCTTCGTGCTGCCAGGCCAACATTCCCGCTGACAATCTGCAGCGCGCTCTGAACCGGACACTTCCGCCGTCGATCCGGATCAAGGAAGCGAAGCGGGTGCCTGCCCCATTTCATGCGCGCCACTCGGCCGTGGCCAAGACGTATGAGTATGTGGTGTTCCGCGAGGCGATTTGCCCGCCCGTGCTGGCACGCTACGTGCACGCCTGCTCGTGGCCTATGGATTTCGACCTGCTCCAGGAAGCGGCGGGGCAGTTTGTGGGCGAACATGATTTTCTCAGCTTTGCTGCGACCGATCCAGATCAGGCGACGCGGGCGAGGCCTTTCGACGAAGAGGATCGGCCAGCAGCGAAGAAGGGCACCGTGCGAACCGTCTTCTCGTCCACTTGGGAGAAGCAACGCCCACCCTCTGGGGATCTTGCTGGTGTATCGCGTCCGCGGCAACGGCTTTCTTCATCACATGGTGCGCAACCTGGTCGGGACCATGCTCGACGTAGGGCGCGGCCGGATTCCCTGCGGCGAGATCGCAGCGATTCTCACCGCGCGTGCCCGTGCGGCTGCCGGTCCCACGGCGCCGGCCCAGGGACTCTTTCTTGATTCGGTGGATTATGGCGGCGCAGATCGCGGCACGGACGAGCTCGACACCAGCATGCTGCTACCCTGAGACAACGATCATGCCTCTCTTCCAACGCAGTTCGGCTTTCTCGCGCGTGACAGCGATGGCATCGTTGCGGCCGGTGCACGCAGCCTTTGCGTGGATGCATGGAAATCCGAAGACCATCATGGACTGGCAGGCAGAGTTGGTGGCCATTCCAGCGCCCCCCTTTGGAGAGCAGGCACGCTCGGCGTGGATGGCCGCGCGGTTTGAGGCAATCGGCCTCGACGATGTGCATACCGACGAAGTCGGGAATGTCTTCGGACGGATCCGCGCTGCAAGCTTGCCCCCGGAGAGCACGGGTTCGGTGGTTGTGCTTTCAGCGCATCTGGACACTGTCTTTCCTGCGGAGACACCGCTGAAGCTGAAAATCGACGGCGACAAAATTGAAGCGCCGGGCTGCTGCGACAACGGAGCCGGGTTGGCAGGCATGCTGGCGCTAGCTTCCGCATTGATTCATGCAAAGTTTCCGCTTCCCGTTCCACTGGTGTTCTTCGCCAATGTCGGCGAAGAGGGCGAAGGCGACTTGCGCGGGGTGCGACATCTCTACAAGGCCAACAAGCTTGCCGGACGCATTGCGGCGCACATTGTTCTCGATGGCGCCGGAGCGGATTCGGCCGTGACGCAGGCTCTGGGCAGCAAGCGCTATCAAGTTGTGATTGCGGGGCCGGGCGGTCACAGTTTCACCGATGCGGGAGTGCCCAACCCGATCGGGGCCTTGTCGTCAGCGCTGGCGAGCCTGGCACGGGTTGCGTTGCCTGATGAGCCGCGCACGACGATGAATTTTGGGACCATCCACGGCGGCACCAGCGTGAACTCAATTCCCGAGAGCGCCCAGGCGTCCATCGATATCCGTTCGACATCCGCTGACCAGTTGGTGCGGCTTGAAGTCGCCTTGCATCGCTCAGTTGAAGATGCGGTCGAGCACACCAATTCCCTGTCCCGGGGAACTATCGAGCGCAGCAAACGGCTGCTGAGTTTCAAGATAGAAAAGATTGGGGAGCGGCCTGCGGCGCAGCTTCCACCGGACTCGCCTCTGCTTGAAGTGCTGCGCGCGGTGGATCGTCATCTTGGGCTGCAGACTGATCTGCGGCTCGGCTCAACCGATGCGAATATCCCCCTCTCGCTTGGGATTCCGTCCCTCTCCATGGGAGCGGGAGGCGAAGGAGGCGGCGCGCACACGCAGGCCGAGTGGTATTCGGCACGGGATCGCGAAGTAGGATTGCGCCGGGTGCTGTTGCTCACACTTGCCATGGCGGAGTGGGCCCAGGAACAGTGACGGGGTCAGTAACGCCGCGCCTGCTTCCCTTCTCTGCTAAACTCCGCAAATGCGTTTCCCTTCTGTTGCAAGCCTCGCGGCAATTGCGTCGCTGTCGGTTGGCGCTTTGTGCGCAGCGCAGACAACGGCCGCGAAGCATCCTGCGGCGAAGAAACCAAAGCCTGCGGCCATCAATGGCGTGCCCGACATCGTGTTTTTCAACGGCGTGATCTACACCGGCGAGGGCTTTGCGGACGATAAGCCGGAGACGGTGCAGGCCATGGCCATTGGTGGCGGCAAAGTTCTTGCCATAGGCACGACAGAAGAAATGACAAAACTGGCCGGCCCCAGCACACATCTGAAAGACCTGGACTCGGCCAACACGAGCACCTATGTTTTTCCAGGATTCAACGATGCGCACACGCATCTGGGCAGCGCGGGACAAACCAAGCTCAACGTCGATCTCACAGGCGTGAAGTCTCTAGCGGCAATGCTGGTCAAGGTGCAGACCTTTGCCAACGCAGCGCCCGCGGGCCACTGGCTCACCGGCGGCAACTGGGACCACACGTTGTGGCAGCAGAAGGTGCTTCCCACGCGCCAGGATCTTGATAAAGTGACCGGTGGCCATCCCACATTTCTCGATCGGATTGACGGCCATATTTCCATCGCGAATACGGCCGCACTCAAGGCGGCAGGCATCACGGGCAAGACCGTTCCGCCGCAGGGGGGAGCCATCGATCTGGATGCCAATGGCGAGCCGACAGGCATCCTGCGGGAATCGGCGCAGAGCCTGGTTGAGAAGGTGATTCCGCCCCCGAGCCACGACGATCGCATGAAGGGCGATTTGCTGGCTATCAACGATGCGCTGGCGCATGGCGTGACCAGCGTGCAGGACTTCAGCGAATGGCAGGATTTTCTGAATTATGAAGAGCTCGAGAAAGCGGGCAAGCTCCATTTGCGCATCTCGGAGTGGCTTCCCTTTCGCGATTCTCTCGCAGACTTGAAACGGATGCGCGCCCATCACGATGCCAATGACCCGATGCTGCATACGGGCATGCTGAAGGGATTCATGGACGGGTCACTGGGCTCCCGCACCGCGGCCATGAAGGCGCCGTTTACCGATGATCCGGGCAACTCGGGACTTCCGCAGTACAAACAATCTCAGTTAAACGAGATGACGGTGGAGCGCGCGCAGGCCGGCTTTCAGATCGGCTTTCACGCCATCGGCGACAAGGCAACCGCGATGGCGCTCGATGCCTTTTCGCAGCCCGGAGTCTCACACGCGGCGCGCAATCGCATCGAGCACGCGCAGGTCGTCGATCCCGCCGACATTCCGCGGTTCGCCAGGCTGGGCATCATCGCATCGATGCAGCCGAACCACCTGTTGACCGACATGAACTGGGCCGAGGACCGGCTGGGACCGAAGCGCGCTGCCTACTCGTATGCGTGGAAGGCGTTTCACGATGCCGGCGTGCCGCTCGCCTTTGGCACCGATTACCCAGTCGAGCCGGTCACGCCGTTTCGCGGCCTCTACTGCGCCGTGACTCGGATGAGCGAAAACAGCAAGAAGAGCTACTTCACCGAAAACAAACTGACGCGGGGGCAGGCGCTCTACGCCTACACCCAGGGCTCGGCTTACGCGGAGTTCGCAGAGAAGCACAAAGGCAAGCTCGTGCCGGGATACGACGCGGATTTTGTGCTGGTCGATCGTGACTTATATAAAGTCGGAGCGCCGGCGATTCCGCAAACGGTCGTTGTGGGGACCTATGTTGCGGGCCAGCAGGCCTTCCCGGTGCAGGAGCAATAAACTCCTGCTCAGGCCACCTTTTCGAGCTTGCTGTGCCGCTTCGCGTAAAGGAAGTAGACAAAAAGACCAACCACCATCCATGTTCCGGCGGCGAGCTTCGAGGTTGAGTCGACCGAGATGATCATGGCCAGGCAGAAGACCACGCCAAGGATGGGCACCAGGGGTACGAGGGGGGCACGGAAGGGCCTTGCCTGCGCTGGATTGCTCTTGCGCATGACCCAGATCCCGATGCACACCAGAACGAAAGCGAACAGGGTGCCGAGATTGGTCATGTTGCCCGTGATGTCGCCGGGAAGGAATCCGCCCAGAAGCGCCACAAATACATACAGGACCATGTTGCACTTCCACGGGGTGCGGAACTTGGGATGCACTTCAGCGAACAGATGCGGCAGCAGGCCGTCTTTCGACATGGAATAAAACACGCGGCTCTGCCCCAGAAGCATCACCAGCATCACCGAGGAGAAGCCGGCGAGGATGGCGACAGAGACCAGAATCGAAAGCCATCCATAGCCTGGCATATAGGTCTTGATCGCGTAGGAAACCGATGCCTCCATGCCCTTCTTGGGGTCAATGAAGTCGAGGGCCGGAGCGATTCCCGTGAGGACCCAGCTGAACAGGATATAGAGAAAGGTGCAGACGGCCAGCGATCCAAGAATGCCGATGGGCATGTTCCTGCCTGGATTCACCGTTTCCTGTGCCGCGGTTGAAACGGCGTCGAATCCGATGAAGGCGAAGAAGACCACGCCGGCGCCGCCCAGAATGCCGCCCCATCCATGCTTGAAGAAGCCTTCGTGGGCCGCATCCGCAGCCAGAACAAACGGCGTGTGATTGGCGGGATTGATGAAATGCCAGCCGATGGCGATGATCATCAGGACAATCGTCACCTTCACGCCAACAATGACCGCGTTGACTCCAGCCGATTCCGAGATGCCCCTGATCAGCAGCAGCGTCATGATGGCCAGGATCAGCAGAGCCGGCGCATTCACGATGCCGTGCATGCCGTCTGGCCCCACCTGCAGCGGCGAGTGTCGCCATTGCCACGGGATCAAATTCGGGAACAAGTTGTTGAAGTATTCGGTCCAGTAGATCGAAAGCGTGGCCGCGCCGAGCCCATACTCCAGGATCAAGGCCCACCCGATCACCCATGCGACCAGCTCACCCATGGTCACGTACGCATAGGTGTATGCACTGCCGGCAATGGGGATCATGGCCGCGAATTCGGCGTAGCACAGGCCGGCAAAGGCACACCCGATTGCCGCGATGATGAACGAGAAGGTGACGCCGGGGCCGGCATTTTGCGCAGCGGCTGCGGGGGTTCGGGCAAAGAGGCCTGCGCCGATGATCGCGCCGATTCCCAGGGCGATCAGCCCGGGCCAGCCCAGCGTGCGTTTCAGGCCGCCCTTTTCGTCTGCTTCGGCGAGCAAGGTGCTTAATGGCTTCGTTCGAAATAGGCTCATGATGAGTGCAAAGTCTATCAGACCAGAACGATTTCGCTTGCAGAAATCACGATCGAGCTTGCCAGATTCAGTCGCGCCTCGGCCAAACTACCGCGGGGCCGGCTCGGCGGAATCGGCCAGCGCATAGGCAAGCACAGTCATCACCGCGGCATTTTCCGCAAGGTGTTTCGGATCGACCTTGTCGAATGTATCGGCGGCCGTGTGGTGGTAATTGAAGTAGAAGCGATTGTCCTGGACGGGCGCAAAGCTCGGCACGCCCCCTTCCGTCAATCCGCCGATATCTTCGCCGGTTTCCGGCGCGTTCACAGTGGTCTCAGCGCCGATTGCATCGAGAACCCCGGCGACGGGGCGCAGCCAGTTGCCGAGTTCGGGTTTGCCGGCATAGTAGATTCCCGTTGGATGGTCCGCGCCGAGATCGCTTTCGATGGCGCCAATATGATTTGCGATCTTGTCTTTGTGATCGATCATGTAGGCGGCTGCGCCCTGCGATCCCTCTTCTTCGCTCATCCACGCAACAAAGCGGACCGTACGCCGGGGATGGATGCCAAGCTGCTGCAGAAGATGAATCACCTGCATGGAGACAACGACGCCCGCTCCGTCGTCGATAGCCCCTGTGCCGAGATCCCATGAGTCTAGATGACCGGAGACGATGACGACTTGCTCCGGATGCTCGGTTCCCTTCCAGTCGGCGATGACGTTGAAGCTGTCGGCGTCAGGAAATGTTTGCGGAGTCAGCGTCAGGTGAAGCTTCACCGGACCCTGGCTGGTGAGGTCCTTCAGCAAGTCGGCGTCTTCGGCGCTGACTGCGGCCGCGGGGATTTTGGGCGCGCCCTCGGAATACATGGTCATGCCGGTGTGGGGCAGGCGGAAATCCGCGCCGCCGACCGAACGCACCAGGACGGCAATGGCGCCCACGGCCGCGCCCGCGATGGGGCCGGCGCCGCGGTAAACAACACCGCCGCCGTAGGCATTCAAGCCGCCGCCCTGCGCGGCCAGCTCCTTGTCGAATTTGTGATTGAAGAGAAGGATCTTGCCCTTGACCGATCCTGGCGGAAGCGCAGCGAGTTGCTTCCAGTCATCGACGACCACGACTTCGGCGGTAATGCCTTCGGCCGGCGTGGCGACGCTTCCGCCCAATGCGGTAAGCACAACCTTCTGCGTGGTGCCGGGCGTTTGACCCGGCCACGCGACAACTTGAGCCGTCTCTTCCCCGCGCACCCAGTGCGGAACCTTGGCTTTCTCCAGAGTCACCTCAGCGCCCAGCGCGCGCATCTCTGCCGCGACATACTCAACGGCCTGACCGGCCTGGGGCGACCCACTGATGCGCGGGCCGATGTTGTCGGTGAGATGGCGCAGCTCGTTGAGCGCGTAGGGATCCTTCATGGCTGCATCGCGCAGGTGTTCCATCGCGGCGATCTGCTCGGGGGTCCATGCGCTCTTGCCGCCGGAGAGCATTGAATTCAGGCGATCCATCAGGTTGCGCGGCGCGGGCGGAGCATTCTGCGCCTTCGTCTGGGCGCAGGCCGCGGTGACAAACACAGCGATGGCGAGGGCTTTTGGAAGATATGCAGGGAATTCCATGCCGGATGGTACCACGGCAGATTTGCGACTCTTTCCTGAAATTTCCGTCTATTCAAAGGACGAAGGGATCCTCAAATTCAACCCGGAAGCGCGGCGCTGGCATCCATCGCTTCTTACTTTGGAGCGATACGGGACGGTCAGGACTGCCGCTGGACTGGATATACTTGAAGCTGTGGAACAGACGAATCAGCGCAGTCGCTGATCATCTCAAGAGGTCATCGAATTCATGAAATCGCTTTCTGCACGGCTTGGCTCGCGCCGTCTTGCTTCAGTGTTTGTCTTGCTCGCCACTCTGTCGGCCGCGATTGTGGGCGGCTCGTTCCTGGCGCACGGTGTGCGCGGACAAGAAAAGAAGAACGAGAGCACCGATGCTTCCCCACTCAAGGTGGTGAATTCACCGGTTGCCCCCAATGAGTTTGTCCGGATTGCGAAGGCTGTTGGACCGGCGGTGGTGAACATCAACACCGAGACACTTCCCAAGCAGTCGAATTTGAAGCGCCGCCTCAACCCACACGGCAAAATTCAGCCGGTTCCGCAAAATCCCGGAGACGACGACGGGCAGGATGAGCCGCAGCAGGGGCAGGGCCAGGGTCAGGGCAACTTCCAGGACTTTTTCAATCGGTTCTTCGGCGGTCAGATTCCGGATAATCCCGATGGCCAGGATGACGGCGGTGACGTGCGTGAGTCGCTCGGCTCTGGTTTCATTGTCGATCCCAAGGGCTACATCATCACCAACAATCACGTGATCGAAAAGGCCGACAAGATTTACGTCAAGCTCTCCACCGATCCGGATTCGCAGGACCTCGGCCGCCCGGCACATGTGGTGGGTTTCGACAAAGCCACCGACCTGGCAGTGATCAAGATCGACACCAGCAGTCCACTGCCCACCGTCAAGATGGGCAACTCCGATACATCGCAAGTGGGCGACTGGGTTGAAGCCATCGGCAGTCCCTTTGCGCTCGCGCAGACGGTGACAGCGGGCATTATCTCCGCGAAGAACCGCACCATCGAACCCGGCTCGAGCGGCCAGTTCCAGCACTTCATTCAGACTGACGCGGCGATTAATCCCGGCAACTCCGGTGGCCCGCTGCTCAACATGAACGGCGAAGTCATCGGCGTCAACACTGCCATCTACACGCAGTCGGCCGGCTATCAGGGCATCGGCTTTGCCATGCCGTCCAATACGGTGGTCGACGTCTATAACGACTTGATCGGCGCGAGCCACAAGGTCACCCGCGGATCGATCGGCATCCGCTTCAACCAGGGGCTGCCTTCAGCCGTCAACCGCGTTTACGGCTTCAAGAACGGGGTGCTGGTGCAGAAGGTGCAGCCCGGGGGTCCAGCGGAGCGAGCGGGCTTGAAGACGGGCGACATCATTGTGACGGTCGACGGACACCCGATCAAGGATGGCGACGAACTGGTGAGCGAGATAACCAGCCGGCGCCCGGGAGCGACGATCCGCCTGGGCTACTTACGCGACGGCAAGCAAGGCGACACGACGGTGACCATCGGCGATCTGGACAAGGTGTTTGCCGATCAGGGTCCGCAGGTCGCAGAGAATGTACCCGACGAGAAAGGCGACGCCGGCGAAACCAAGCTGGGACTGATCGTTCACGAGCTTTCCCCGGCAACCGTGGCCAAGATCCACACCCAGGGTGTGATTGTGCAATCAGTCCGCTCCGGTACATTTGCGGATCTCAAGGGGCTTGAACCAGGGCTGATTATCACCCGTATCAACCGCCAACCGACGGGTACCAAAGACCAGTACGACGCCATCGTCAACAAGCTCAAAGTCGGCGACGATGTTGTCTTCGAGGTTCTAGATCCCCGCCATTTGGACAATGGAATCAATTATTTAGGTGGGACTTTGGAGTAATTGCTTCAAGGCGGGAGGGGGAATCCCCCTCCCGCGCAAGTACCAAAAGGACACAAAAAGTTGGCGGAAAATCGACTTTAGCCTAGGGTTTCCGTCCATCTTCCATTACACTGCAAGGCAAATAAGAACTTCATCTCATTCATTTGGAAGGACTCCCAGCGTGTTCATTTCAAGGGCAAAAGCCGTTTTTCTGCTCTCGGCGGCGCTGATCGTAGTCCCGGCTTCGGCAACCCGGACGCACCGGGTTCCGGCAAGCGGCCATGGGCATAGCAGCCATAAACCCACATCCCGGTCGCACCGGCTTCGGGGACAGCAGGCCATCGAGCCGTCGCGCGTCACCGAAATCCAAAACGCACTCATTCGTGAGCACTATTTGAGTGCAGACGCCAACGGCAAATGGGATTCGGTCACAGAAGCAGCCATGCAGAAGTATCAGGCCGACCAGGGTTGGCAGACGAAGCTGATGCCGGATTCTCGCGCTCTGAAAAAGCTCGGGCTGGGGCCGGATTACTCGACCGCCATCAACGCAGACGGCTCGTCCTTCATGCCACCGCCGCCGGTGAACACCATTCCCGCGGAACAGGCTGCTGGATTCACGGCTGCCTCCGGCGTGCACTAGAGCTTTCCGTTCGCTTCAAGAAGAATGGCCGCCCGAGGGCGGCCATTCTTGCGTGTGCTCAACGCGCTCTAGAAGTGCAACGCAGGCATTCCCTTCAACAGGAATGCATACCGCGCCGCGCTGGGGTCGGGCCCGGCGGTGACCGTAGAGTCGAGATGAATGATCTCGCCCGACTTGTCGTAGCGCGGCCAAGTGGGCAAGCCAGGCCCATTGGGATCCCCTGTCTTGGCGAAGTTGGTCCAGTAGCTCATGACCTGCTCGCTCAGGGTGCGGTCGGCGGGACTGACGTTGAAGCCCGGTCGCGTGTCGAGGGTTCCGAAGACGTACTCGATGTCGTCGGAGTGAAAGGCGAAGGTGCCGGGGTGGAACTTGCTGGGTGTGGCCGGCAGTTCGAAGTGGTACCTGTAGACGGGGGCGTCGCCGGTTTTAACCTGCGCCTGCAGCCATTGCCAGGTGCTGAATGCGATAAAGGCGTCGCTGCCGTAATCGATGGCTGAGCGCAGAGCCGCCGCATCGGTGTCGCCGGGGTAAAGGGTCAGGAATTCAGCCGCGCGCTCTTTGAACAGCCCGTTTGCCATGCCCTTCCACTGGTCCGCCGTCATGCCGCGCATGGCAAAAAAGCTGCCTTCATCGCGATTCCACCCAGCCAGCAGCGGCACGTGGGCCTGCTTGCCTGCGGCGTACGTGGCAGGTACGTCCTCGACAATGAACTTGCCGTCGATCAGCGTGGAGAAGCCTCCCTGCTTGGTCTTCACCGCATCCAGCACTTTGTCGGTGGGCATGGCGCGCAGCTCGGCCAGCGATTTCACACCGAGGCTGTCGACCCATGCGCCGTCTTTCTTTTCGCGATCTTCCAGCGTGTCCATCGGGAGCACCGCGCTGAAGGCGGCGCCGCTTTCACCGATGACCTTGGCAAACAGGCCCTGCGCGGAGGGAGCTGCCATGAGCGTGCTGACCGCAAAAGAACCGGCGCTCTCGCCGAAGATGGTCACATTGTTGGGATCGCCGCCAAACTGCTTGATGTTGGCCTTGACCCACTTGAGTGCCGCGACCATGTCCATCAGGCCGTAGTTCCCTGCTGCGCCGCCCTGCTCTTTGGCGAGGTCAGAGGTGACCAGGAAGCCGAAGACCCCCAGGCGGTAGTTGATGGTGACGAGAACCACGCCCTTGAGGGGCAGAAAATCGCCGTTGTGGCGCGGCTCTGAGCTGCCGCCGCCTGAATAGCCGCCGCCATGAATCCAGAACATGACTGGAAGCTTGCTCTTGTCGGTCGAGTCTGCAGGCGCGTACACGTTGAGCGAGAGGCAGTCCTCGCTGGGGGCCGCGTCCTGAAAGACCATGTCGTCGAAGACGTGGCCCTGCGCGCAATGCGATCCGAATTTTGTGGCGTCGCGGGTGTCCTTCCATTTGGCGGGTGGAGCGGGCGCCTTCCAGCGCATGTCGCCCACGGGCGGCGCGGCATAGGGCATTCCGAGAAATGCTTTCACCTTGCCGTCGTTGATTGTCTTGCCCTGAACCTTGCCGTCGTCGGTTTTCACGGTCAATGAGTCGGCACGAACGAGCGCTGCGCTTGCCAAAGCGAGCCCGGTCAATGCCAGCGCACACGCCGCCTGCATTCCAATACGCATCTGAAGAATCCTCCGGAGATACGTTATCAGGACGAAGCGCCAGGTGGGCGAGTTTCAACGATCTTGAGCTAAAGGGACTGTCCAAGTGGGAGCTCAAGTAAATTGGGCTGCAAAATCAAAACCGCTCCTTCTGGATCGTCAAGGAACTCCGCAATTCGGATTGCCTGTCCGCGTATCAGCCGCTCCGCCATTGCCGTAGGATAGTCACACCTGCGCAGCCAGATCACCTTGGGAGGCGGTCCGAGAGTTGTCGCCATCTCATAGAAATCGATGTCTGCAGTCATGATTGCGAAGCCGTGAGCCTTCGCAAAATCCCAAATGTCGAGGTCTGGAGCCTCTAGTAAACCGAGTGAGCTCACGTGGATCGATCCAGAAAAAAGATCATCGATGCGGGCTGGCAGACGGCGAGAGAGGTTCTCGTCAAAGAGCAGCTTCACAGCGCGATGCGCCGACCCATGCGGGAGGCAAACTCAAACACCGCGGGAAAATCCGCAGCTTCAAGTTCAGGGTAATCCTCTAGGATTTGCGTTTGACTGGCCCCGGAACCCAGCCATCCCAAAACATCCCAGACGGTGATGCGCAAACCGCGAATACACGGCTGACCGGAGCGCTTGCCTGGCTCGACGGTAATGCGCGACTCGGACGCAGTTGCCATACGCCGGATGATACTCCGAAGGATTATCTGGTTTCAATCCAGCATCTCCGGCGCCAACAGGTCGGCGACGGTTTCGCGGCGTCGAATCAGGCGCGCCTTGCTGCCCTCGACCAGCACCTCGGCCGCCCTTGGCCGCGTGTTGTAGTTGGAACTCTGCGCCATGCCGTAGGCGCCGGCGTCGAGCAGCGCCAGCAGGTCACCGGATTCGACAGGAGCAAGCTTGCGATCGCGGGCGAAGAAGTCACCGGTCTCGCACACCGGGCCCACCACGTCCACAACCCTCCCGCGTCCGGGACGTCGCCGCACCGGCACAATCTCGTGGTGCGCCTGGTAGAGCGCGGGACGAATCAGGTCGTTCATCGCGGCGTCGGTGATCACGAAAGTCTTCTTGCCGTTCCGCTTCACCTGCAGAACGCGAGTCAAAAGCGCACCCGCATGGGCGACGAGAAAGCGTCCCGGCTCCATGAGCAGGCGACCCTCAAAACCATGCAGCGATTTTTTGATCGCCGACGCGTACTCGCTCACCTTGGCGGCGGCGTCAAACGTTGCTCCGTGATAATCGATGCCGAGTCCGCCACCGGCATCAATCGCGCGGAGCGCAACGCCATCCTTCTTGAGTTGCGTGACGAGCTGCATCACGCGGTCCATCGCCGCGCCGAAAGGCTCGGCCGAACGGATCTGCGAGCCGATGTGCACGCTGACGCCGTAGGCCTCGAGCCAGCGGTTTCCGGCAACGCTCAGGTAGATGCGCCGCGCCTGGCGAATGTCGATGCCGAATTTGTGCTCGCGGAGTCCGGTCGAGATGTAGGGATGCGTGTCGGCGAAGACGTCGGGGTTCACGCGCAGGGCGAAGCGCGCCGTACGCTTAAGCTTTCGGGCGCGAACCGCGAGCAACTCAAGCTCGGCTTCGCTCTCGACGTTGAACTGGAGGATGCCGGCCTCGAGAGCGAGGTCGATCTCCGCCGTGGTTTTGCCGACGCCGGAAAACACGACGCGCTCAACCGCGCTGGGCGCCGCGGCCCGGATACGCTCGAACTCGCCGCCGGAGACAATGTCGAAGCCCGCGCCGCGTTCGGCGAGCAATTTCAAGATGGCAAGCGTCGAGTTTGCTTTGACCGCGTAGCAGACCAAATGGTCTCGCCCACTGAATGCGGCCTGAAATAGCCCCAAACGCTCAACAATCTGATCCCCGGAGTAAACGAAGAGAGGCGTACCGTAGCGCCTGGCAAGCGACTCGAGCGAAACTTTACCGCAGTGCAAGGCTGCGCCCTTTTGCGGACGAACGAATGGTCTCGATAACGGGGGGTAAGAAGTCGGCAATACCTTGTCCTTATTGATTCCTCTTTTGAGCCTACAGCATCGCGTGCATGCTCTCGTCCGTCTTACCCGCCACAAGTACAATTGGACGGACTGCCCGGCGGATGGCCGGTGAACGACATGAGGAAGAGGACGCCATGAGCCCCACCCAAAAACTTCGCGCCATCTTCACCGATAGCCACTTCCTCGTTCCCCTGATCGTTTTCTGCATCGGCCTGGCGCTGCTCATCACGCTGCATTGATTTCATTCCATCCATCAAGGACACGCCCCGCATGAGCGCAGCATCCGCGGCAAAATTGAAATCGAGCGCATCGGTGCACGGCGTGGGCGTGGCCTGCGCGCTGGCTGCGGGCGTATGGCTCGGCGCGGCCGAGGCGCCCACCAAGCTTGTCAACTCCGGCCTGTCGCCTTATGCCATTTCGCTGGGGATGGTGGCCGGCGTCTTCACCGCACGATGGACCGCTGCCCACGCTGCTCAAAGGCACGCGCTTCGTCTTCGCCGACCTCGCCCAGCAACAAGCACCTGATCCTCAATGCGGTGCTGGCGGGTATGTTGTGGGCTGTCGCGAATACGCTTGACCGTCTTCGCCATTCGCGACGTCGGGCTGACCATCGCGTTTCCACTGTGGAACACCAATTCGCTAGTCGGCATCTTCTGGGGATGGCTGCTTTTCGGCGAGTTGAAGGGCGCGCACGGCAGAAACATCGCCAAGGTGGTGCTTGGCGCCATCGCCATTGTGATCGCCGCGATTCTGCTCGGCTTCAGCACCATCCAAGGCGACGGACCGCATGCCGCGCGCGCCTTCAACGGCATTCTGGCCGCTGCGGGCGCGAGCCTGATGTGGGGCACCATGTATGTCCCCTATCGCAAGGCCTACATCAGCGGCATGAATCCGCTGTCGTTTGTCACCGTGTTCACGCATCGGCGAGCTCGGAACTGTTCTTTGCGCTGGTGCTGGCGCTCGATGGAGGAACCAAGGCCGCCATCTTCCACTCGCCGGAAACCAAGCACCTGCTCTTCTGGCTCTTCCTGGGCGGATTCGTCTGGGTCATCGGCGATCTCTTCCAGCAGTTCGCGACCAAGTATCTCGGCATCGGCCGCGCCATTCCGCTCTCGAACACCAATCAACTTTGGGGACTTGCCTGGGGCGCGCTGGTCTTTGGCGAACTGGCCCATGCCGACTGGACGCATCGCCTGCTGGTGATCACGGGCTCCGTGGTGATGATTCTCGGCGCGCTTGCCGTCAGCACCGCGGTTGCCTCAGAGCGAGAAGATGCGACGGCCGACGGAGCCGTGCGCCGCGAGTGTGACCGTTACCAGCTCGACTATGACCGCATCGCGCGTGGCGAGGCTGAACCAGATACGGAGAAAAGCGGCCGACATTGGTGGGATTACGCGATCGTCGCAGCGGCCGTCGGGGTGTTCGTGTATCTCGGCTCCTATGCGCAAGTCCCCAGCCTGGGAATGAACATGACCTGGACCTCGATTCTCACGGTAGTGCTGGTCGCAAGCGCCCTCGGCTGCGGCTGGGCTCTCTGGCGCGCTACCCGCTTTTCCTAAGCCGCCAGTTACAATCATCAGGATGAGTGAGACGCACAAGGTTGACCTGGTGGGCGTGGGCCTCAACGCCACGGACACTCTCATCATGGTGCCGGCCTTCCCTGAGCGCGGCTCCAAAATCGACTACAACCAGCGCACCGTTTTGCCCGGTGGCCAGGCCGCTACCACAGTTGTCGCCTGCCAGACGTGGGGATTGAGCACGCGCTATGTCGGCAAGCTGGGCGAGGACGATGCTGCGCGTCTGCATCGCGATGCGTTCCGCGCTATTGGCGTGGATGCGCAGATTGTTACCGTCCCCGGCGCATCGAGCCTGCAAAACATCATCCTCGTCGACAGCGGCGAACGCACCGTGCTCTGCCAGCGCGATGAGCGCATGGTTCTGCAACCTGAAGACCTGAAGCGCGAATGGATCGTAAGCGCACGGGCCCTTCATCTGGATGGACGGGACACCGCCGCAGCAACGCTGGCGGCATCATGGGCGCGCGCCGCCGGGATCCCCGTGATTGCGGATCTCGACGAGGCGTATCCGGGCATTGAAGAGCTGGTCGCGAACGTCGACTACCTGATCGTCAGCCGCGGCTTTCCCGCTTTGATCACCGGCGAGAAGAACCTGGAGCAGGCCCTGCGCCGCATTCGTCAGCGCTACGGATGCCGGCTCGCTGCCGCAACCCTGGGCGAAGACGGCGTGCTGGCA
Organism: uncultured Acidobacteriaceae bacterium; assembly: GCA_963791505.1. Classification (GTDB taxonomy): domain Bacteria; phylum Acidobacteriota; class Terriglobia; order Terriglobales; family Acidobacteriaceae; genus Telmatobacter. The sequence goes on along the minus strand of CAWBSV010000033.1, from coordinate 26,966 downwards.
TGGGATGGCGAACGAGATGCTGCATCGCACGGCCTACAACGTGCCAGTGGTTGACACGACGGGAGCCGGTGACATCTTCCACGCCGGCTTCATCTATGGATTGCTGCAGGAGCTGGCCGCTCGAGAAGCAGCTTGATTTCTCCTGCGCGTCGGCGGCGATGAACTGCACATGCTCGGGCGCGCGCGGCGGCATTCGGCCCGTTGAAGCGATTCAGAAGCTGATGACCACCACCCGCCGCTATCAGCCCGTCTTTGCCTTTTCGGCGCGCTAGTCCGTTCAAGACTTTGGGGTCAGGATTTCAAGGTCCGCAGCCAGTCGCTCACAATCCCAGCCACTTTTTCCGGCTGTTCATAGGCCGCAAAGTGCCCCGCATCAGGCAGCATGTGGAAGCTGCAACCGCCGGGCGCGTTCTTGAAGACGCTCATCTCTGCTTGCGTGATCCCTGCGTCTTCACCGCCGCAGATTGCCAGCACCGGCACGCTGATTTTTGACACGGTGGGCACCGAGTCAGGACGAACCGCCAGCCCCGCCTGGACAGCCACGATGCCCTTGGCGCTGACCTTCATGCGCGAACGCAACTCGGTGAGAATTGCAGGACGCCTGGCGCGCGCCGTTGCGCCGATCAAGGTCATGGCCATATTGTCAAAAAAAGTCGATGTGCCCTCTGAGCGCACCTGCGCGATATTCGCAGCACGCCTGGTCAGATTGGCCTCCGCATCCGGCTGCGGTTTGGAGCAGATGAAGCCCATGGCCTGCATCCTTTTCGGCACACGCCGCGCCAGTTCGAGCATGACGTAGCCGCCAATGGAGCAGCCGACGAAGATGGCCGCATCGATCTTGAGTTTGTCGAGCAGGGTGAGAATATCGGTCGCGAGAAGCTCAACGGTCAGCACCGGCGCATCGGGAACCCGGCTGAATCCGCCCAGCGGCAGATCATCCCCCAGCTCAGACTGGCCATGTCCTCGAAGATCGGGAACGATGGCCCGGACGCCGATCAGATCGGAAGGCAGATCGGCGATCATGGGCAGCCAGTAATCGCGATCAAGCGGCGTGGGATGCAGGAAAACGACTGGCGTGCCGGCGCCGCTCTCGCGGTAACTTAGCCGCGCTCCGTTCGATTCATAGGTGCGATTCATACCTGATTGGGTGGATACGTGCCAGGGCTGGGAGGGTATGTCCCCGGACTGGGAGGATAGGTTCCAGGCATGCTCACCGGCTCTTCGGGGATGCCGATCCAGCAGGCGAAGTAGGCCACGGCGACCATGCCGCCTGAGCAGAAAGCTCCAATCACGGCGACGATGCGCACCACGGCGACATCCCACCCGTAGGCTTGGGCCAGGCCGATGCACACGCCCGCGATTTGCCGCCCCGCAATGGGCCGCATCAGCGGTCTGCCGGGCATAGGAGGCGCCGCCGCAATCCCCGCGCCGCAGCTCGAACAAAATCGCGCGCTATGCGGTAACGCGGTCCCGCATCGATTACAGAAGACGGCCATACTCGTTCCCTCCTGAAAGAGCCAACTCACCCTGATACGAAGCCGGACCCCGCCGGTTCCCCGACCCACGCCGCTCTCCCCGACCTCATCATACGTTGGTTCGTCTGTCGATTGAAGAGGCGCAGACTGTCGGTTACGAGCCTGTGTACGGATTGCGCAGGTATTTCCGTGCCGTATCGGCCCGCGAGGTATTCGGGCCGTTGTCGATCGCGGCCTTGTAGTCCTTGATGGCTAGCTGCCGCTCGCCATTCAGATCGTGGCATTGGCCGGCGGCGACCAGCGAGCGAATCTTCAACTCCGGGCCCACATTGGGTGTCCAGGCGGCCTGCTCGTACGATTGGGCCGCCTCTGCATAATGGCGCTGGCCGCGCAGCGCATCGCCCAGTCCAAAGTAGGTCAGTTCCAGGCGTGGGGAATAGAAATATCCGGGCTTGGCGTTTGACGCCAGAATCTCCCTGTACGACGCGACCGCGACCAAGCCCTCGCCATCATCCTTGCGCAGGTTGGCTTCTTCCAGGCAGAAGAGGTAATCGCGGGGGTACTCGCTTTTGAGTTTCAAGATCACCTGAATTGCCTCTTTGTAGCGCGACTCGCGGCGCAGAAACAGCGCAATGGTGGTGCGCGCTTCGACACTGGTGACAGCGCCGCGATTGCCATCGTCCGTCAGCGTGGCAAGGCCATGGTTTTTCGATCCGGTAATGCCGGCAAAGCCGATGAGCAGCTTGAACGGCAGCGGCAGAGCGCCCACAACGTACTCATACACGCCCACCACGAGTTTGGCGTCAACGTAATCCGGATCGAGTTGGAGCACGCGCTCGTGATCATCTTTGGCCTTCAAGGCCAGGCGAAAGCCCGCGCCGTACCCGCGCTCGACCATGGCGATGTAGGTACACTTGAGCGCGCGCGCCCAGCCGCGGGCGTACAGGGCGTCCACGTCGTTGGGATTCTTGCTCAGCCGCGTGTCGGCTTCGTCGACGGCTTCATCGGCGAGAGACAAGATGCGGTCGCGGATCTTCGGGTCTTCTTCGGTCGCATGCTTCCCGGTCAGGAAGCCGTCGTTGGCGTAGAACGTGGTGTCGAGCAGATCCTGCCGGTAGAGCTCCTGAAAAAGCATGGCCTCAAGCAGCAGCGCCGTCAGCCTGCGGATCGCCCTGATGTTGCTGGTGAATCTGCTCGAACCGCTGCACTGCGCCCGGATAATCCAGATCGTAAAAGTGCTGGTAAGCTTCGCGCACCAGCGGGTCGCGGTTCAACGGGTTGGTGTGGACCTCGGCGCTCGCCGCGACGCCCCGGCCGAGAAAGACCGCCAAGAGACCAAGGCAGGCCGTCCAAATCGACCTTTTCCTCAAACCCATGAGCTCCTTGACGATCCGCGAACCAAAAAATTTGCTCATGCGTAAAAGGATTCTCCGCCTGGTTTCACGTTACTCCCTAACAGACAGCCTCCCCAGCTCCTGTTTGCGGCGTCCCCGGCCGCATCTTGCTGAATCGAAGGATGGGAACGATGGACCGGAAAGAGATGCTGCGGTTGTTGCTCAACCAGGCCCAGTTTAACGGATTCGAGTTCCGCCGCTGGTTTCAGTCCAACGTGCGCCATAGCTGGCCGGGCGCGGAAGAGGCGCTGACCCTTCTGTCGGAAGAAGGACGGCACTATACCCTTCTGTTCTCGCATGAGTTCGTGCGCTGCTTCTGGCGAACAGGCGCGCAAATCAGCTTCCTGGTTCCGGCAACGACCTACCCACGCGTCAACTCTTCGGGCGACGTCATCCAGGTCACGAGGAAGCCGTTCACGCGGCGCACGATCAAGCCCGATGTGTGGAAGTACCACCTGCGGCAGATGGCTGCCGCCGAAGATCCGGTCGCCTACCTGTGCCGGTTTCTGCCCGCGCACGACCAGTCCCGGATCAGGCCATTTTCGGACGCCCCCATTGCCGCCGAAGCGTGATGGGAGGGACAGGGATGAGGGATGAGCATCCCGTGCTTTCCAGACCGCCGAGAAAAAGAGCATCCAATTGACCCACCATTTGATTTTTCGAGGCAGCAAATCGCTCAGGCTGAAAATCGCTTACGATGGAATTATGCCCATCCCCGCGCGGCACGTTCCCTCCTCTCTCGCATCGTCTGGTCAAGGCCTTCTGAGCCCGCTCGAAGAGGCGCGCAAGCGTCTCATCGTCGCTCTTGACGTGCCGGACGCGCAGTCGGCGGCGCGCCTTGTTGAGCGGCTCGAGGGGCAGTGTCTCTGGTTCAAGGTTGGCCTGGAATTGTTTGTCGCGGCCGGGCCGTCTGTGATCGACCCACTGCTCAATAAGGGCTTCTCAGTCTTTCTCGATCTCAAGTTCCACGACATTCCCAATACCGTGGCTGGGGCGGTGCGGTCGGCTGCCGCGCTCGGTGTACAGATGATGACGCTGCACGCGGCCGGGGGCCCGGCCATGCTGGCCGCTGCGCGCGAGGCGCTTGAGACAGCAACGACCCAGCCGGAATTGCTTGCCGTCACCATGCTCACCAGCATGGACAAGGCGCAGACTGAAGCCGTCGGACTGGGCCGCTCGCCGGCGGAGCAGGTGGAGTTGCTGGCGCGCATGGGCATCGAGGCAGGCATACGCGGGTTTGTCTGCTCGCCGCAGGAGGTGGAGAGTCTCCGCTCCATTACCGGGCCGGGCGGCGTGCTTGTGGTTCCCGGGATACGCCCGGCGGGCACGGAGATCGGCGACCAGCGGCGGATCGCGACGCCGGGCGAGGCGCTTCGTTGCGGGGCAAGCTATCTGGTGGTTGGCCGTCCGGTGACCCAGGCAGCGGACCCGGCTGAGTCGGCTGCGGCGATTCTGGACGAGATGGCGGTGAGGGTCCAGACCCCGGCATTTTGACGGAAAAGCCTGTGCTTGCGTGCAAGGGGTGTCTGTATACAACTGATTCTGATGGTCTTGGATGGGTTGCACGGCAGCACGGGCTTTTTCAGGGTGCTTTTCCTGTTTTTGCCGTGGGGTTGTGATTCGGCGAGTCAGCCACGCTCCACGTGCTAGCGGCTCAGCAAGTCAGCGTAGAGATTCAGCAGGTCAGTCTGAGTCCAAGGCTACGCAAACGCGGGAAATAATATCCAAATTTTCCAGAATAATTTTGTGTTTGGAATGAGGGAGTTGCAGACTATTTTTTCCCCGAGGGGCTTGACAAGATCTTTTCTACAGTCAAAACAGCGTCCGTGGCTAAAGCCACGCTGAAACAAAGGACCTTTTTCGGGAGGCTGAAGCCTCCCGCTCCCTCCGGACACCGAAGCGCCGTATTTTTCACCAAGCTGTGAAAGCCTGGCTCCCCTTGCACTTCTACAAGAAGTGTTATAGCTTCTCGTGTAGAAGTGAAAGGGGACGCATGACTGCCCAGCATATTGACCTTCCTCAAGGAACTCTGGATCTTCTCATTCTTCGGACGCTTGCCCTGGGCCGACAACACGGGTGGGCCATCTCGGAACGCGTTCAGCAGATGTCGAGTGACGTGCTGCGGATTCAGCAGGGCTCACTGTATCCGGCGCTTCACCGGCTGGAGCGTCGCGGCTGGATCAAGGCTCACTGGGGAACCTCAGAGAATAACCGTCGCGCGAAGTACTACGAGCTCTCAAAGAGCGGGCGTCAGCAACTCGAGGTCGAGAAGGACGCCTGGGCAAAACTAACGGCCGCGGTGGCCCAGGTTTTAGGCACGGTTTAGGAGGCGCGCATGCTGAGTGATTTGATCTTCCGACTTCGGTCTTTGTTTCGGCGGAGCGCCGTTGAAACCGAGCTTGACGACGAGTTGCAATTTCATCTCGAGCGACAGGTGGAAAAGCACGTTCGATCAGGCCTCACACGCGAAGACGCCGTGCGGCAAACCCGCCTTGAGTTCGGCGGTTTGGGTCATGTCAAGGAGGATTGCCGAGAATCGCGTGGCATTTCGTTTCTCGAAACCACAGCCCGCGATATTCGCTATGCGCTACGGCAGTTATCGCGAACGCCGGCATTCACGGTTACGGTGCTGCTGACACTGGCGCTGGGAATCGGGGCGAATGTCGCCATCTTCACGCTGGTGAATACGGTGCTTCTGAAAAAGCTGCCTGTTGCCGATCCCGCATCGTTGGTGCGCCTGGGCGATAACAACGATTGCTGCGTGGGCTCAGGGAATCGCAAGGACGGCGACTTTGCGATGTTTTCGACGGACACGTATGAGCAGTTGAAGAAGAACACGCCGGAATTTGAAGAGCTCGCCGCAATGCAGGCCGGCTTCTGGGGCCGGACGGTGATTGCGCGGCGCGACGGCACACAGGCAGCGGCACGCTCAGTGGCGGCGGAGTTTGTCTCCGGCAACTACTTCCGCACCTTCGGACTGCAGCCGCGGGCAGGTCGCTTGCTGATGGATGGGGACGATACGCAGGGCGCGCCGATGACGGCGGTGATGGACTATGAGGCCTGGCAGCGCAATTACGCCGGCGATGCCTCGGTGGTGGGAAGCACATTCTGGATCAATACGAAACCGGTTACGGTTGTTGGCATTGCGCCTGAAGGGTTCTATGGCGACCGGATGTCAGTGACACCCGCCGAATTCTATCTGCCGATTGAAGAGATGCCGGTGCTGGCGAATTCCCCTTACGTTCACAATCCTGAGGAGGATTGGCTCTACATCATCGGGCGCGTCAAGAGTGGAGTCGCGATCGCTTCCCTGCAAGAAAAGGTGACGGCGCTGCTGCAACAGGCACTCGCAACGGACGAGACGTTTTCAACGGAGCAGGGCAAGAAGGTGCTGAAGAAGGTCCGTGTGGTGCTGACACCGGGCGGCGCGGGCATCCAGGCCATGCAGGAGTGGTATGGGTCAAAACTGGACCTGTTGATGGGGATTGCCGGTCTGGTGCTATTGATCGCCTGCGCGAATATTGCCAACCTGCTGCTGGTGCGCGGAATGGCGCGGCGCGCGGAGATTTCGATGCGCTCCGCATTGGGAGCCAGACGCGGAAGGATCATTCGTCAATTGCTGACGGAGAGCCTTGTGCTTGCGGGAATGGGCGGTCTCGTCGGACTCGGCGTCGCTTATGCGGGAGCGCGGATGCTGCTCATGCTGGCTTTCCCGGGCGCGGAAAGCATACCGATCCACACCGGCCCGTCGCTCTCAGTGCTGGAGTTCGCATTCGGTTTGTCGCTGCTGACGGGGGTACTTTTTGGCGTGGCGCCGGCGTGGATTGCGACGCGCGTGGGTCCGATCGACGCAATACGGAGCAGTGCGCGCACGACGGCGATGGGATCTTCGTTCCTGCAACGCGGACTCGTGGTCCTTCAGGTGGGACTATCCCTGGTGCTGCTGGTTGTGGCCGGATTGTTTCTGCAGAGCCTGAAGAAGCTTGAGGGCACAGACCTCAAGCTGGATGCGAGGAACCGTTCCATTGTGCACATCAATCCTCAAACCGCGGGCTATACCCAAATCCAATTGGAGGCACTCTACCGGACCATGGAGGAGCGCTTCCATGCGCTGCCGGGCGTGGTGAAGGTGGGCCTCGCCTCGTACACGCCAATGGAAGACAACAACAACGGCTGGGGCGTCCAGGTACAGGGACAGCCTTTCCTGAATGTTGGAGCCTCGGTGATTCGGGCGAACCCGGAGTATTTTGATTCTGTCGGAACGAAGGTGGTGATGGGGCGCGGGATCGATGCGCGGGATACGCCCGAGGCCACCCCGGTCGCGGTGGTCAACCAGACCTTTGTCAAACACTTGTTCAAGCCGGGCGAGAATCCGATCGGCCGTCATTTTGGGCATCCCGGACCAGATTCGACTGGAGACTTTGAGATTGTGGGCGTGGTGGAGGATACGGTCTACACCAGCGTGCGCATGAAGGATCATCTGATGTATTTCGTCCCCATGATGCAGCGGCCGAGGAGTACGAAACAGCCGATTGAAAAGGATGATTCGCTTTACCTGGGCGCGATCGTACTCGAGACCGATCATCCTGCGAACGATATGGAGAAGCTTGTGCGGACGACGCTTGCCGGCATCAATCCGAACCTGACGGTGTCGCAGTTTGAGAGTTTCACGGAGCAGATTGCCGACCGGTTTACCGAGGAGAGGATGATTTCGCGGCTTTCAACGCTGTTCGGCGGACTGGCGCTGCTGCTGGCGGTCATTGGCCTGTATGGAGTGACCGCGTATTCCGTAGTGCGGAGAACTCCGGAGATTGGAATCCGGATGGCGCTCGGCGCCGAGCGCGGCGGTGTGATTGCGATGGTGATGCGGGGAGCGATGCTGCAAGCCGCGCTGGGGCTGGCGATCGGGATTCCTGTCGCGCTGCTCTGCGTGCGATTTGTAAAGTCGCAGCTTTATGAGATCACCAGTGCCGACTTCAATGTGATGGCTGGCTCGATTGTGATTCTGGCTTTGGCGGCATTGATTGCTGGGTTGATCCCGGCACGGCGGGCGGCATCCATCGATCCTGTGCGGGCGCTGAGGCTGGAATAGGCTGAAGCGGACGTCGGGCTTGGCGCGGCCGGTGAAGTGCAACGCAATCGGGGACAGCGGAGCCGGCGTCGCCCCTACGGGGCTTTGCGGTTGTTGGGGCGGCGTTTTCCCAGGACTACGCTTCGCTTGTCCTGGGCTAATGAACGCTGTCCCTCCGGGACGGGGGAGCTTCCCGTCCCAGCGGAGCCGGCGTGCCCCGGAGCCGGCGTCGCCCCTACGGGGCTTTGCGGTTGTTGGGGCGGCGTTTTCCCAGGACTACGCTTCGCTTGTCCTGGGCTAATGAGCGCTGTCCCTCCGGGACGGGGGAGCTTCCCGTCCCAGCGGAGCCGGCGTGCCCCGGAGCCGGCGTCGCCCCTACGGGGCTTTGCGGTTGTTGGGGCGTTTTCCCAGGACTACGCTTCGCTTGTCCTGGGCTAATGAACGCTGTCCCTCCGGGACGGGGGAAGCTTCCCGCTCCTTCCGAGCGCCATGGTGCAAAGGCGATTTTGGGGCAAGGAAAAACCCGGCCGGTGGCCGGGTTTTTTTGTGATCCTTGAAATGCTAAGAGATGGAGATGCCAAGAAACGGAAATGCTAAGGAAAAGCTTAAAGTTTCTCGTAGAAGTCGCAGGCAGAGCACGAGATGTAGACTCCGCCGGGGACGCCGCGCTCGCGGTCTTTTACGCGCTTGACGATGCGCGTGGGCTTGCTGCACTTGGGACAGTCGGTCGACTTCGTCGTGTCCATTACCTTTTTGCGATCACCAGTTTTTGCAATCTTTGCCATGGTTCGGGTGTTTCTCCTTCAGGGGGTTGTCTCTGCACACACGCGCATCGGTAAGCGCGCGGCTTCAACGGCGCGGTGCCTGACAGGCCTCTGGCTGCAAAGGAATCTGCTTCAGAAGACGAGCGGAACTCGCTGGTTTCAGTTTACCCCAAAGCTGCCTACCCAGTTCTTGGGCTGGGCTGGGGCGGGTGGCGGACTGGCGGGCGGGGTGGCCGGGCTGGTCCCGGTGCTCTGGGTTGTATCGGTTGCCGCGGGCTGCTCGCCGTCAGGATTGGCGCCGGGTTGCGCGCCTGGCGGGACGTCTGTGGGCGGGTCGGGCCTGGGCTTGGGGAACTGCACCGGCTTCATGGCGCCGACGCGCGCGTCGCTGTCGGTGGGCAATTTTTCGCCCGGATTGCGCAGCGAAGGCGGAGCGGCCGGCGCCTGGGTGTTGGGGTCGCGCTGCACATCGCCTTCTTTGGTGGTGCGGGCGGTCTGGACGGGATCGAGCGGGGTGCCGTCGGTGCGCATCAGGCCTTCAACTTCGTCCTTGTCGAAGATGATAGGGGTCTCGCCCATCTTGGCCACTTCAACGCGGATGACGCGGTTGCCGTTGATGCGGACGAACTGCACGTCCTTGGGGGGCTTGCCGTAGATCCATTCTTCAAACGGCATCTGCCCATCCATTTCGCGCGATTTGCCGTCGGGCTGGCCCAGGCAGAACAGCACCATGTCGGTGCTCATGCCGACCAGCACGTGATGCTCGAGGATGGCGTCCTTGAGCTTCTTGGGCAGCGTGTCGGTATAGGCCTGGACGGGGGTCTTGACATCGAATGAGATGAGCGGCGAAAGCAGCGCCTTGACGTCTTTGTCGGTCAGGGCCGGCACATGCTCTTTGAAGGCAAGCGAGATGCGCGAGCCGACTGGCTGCTGGTCGTCGCCCTGCATGATGGGATTGGTGGTGCCGCCGGCGCCGAGCTGGATATGGCGCAGGAAGCGGTGCGCGGGGTCAGGGCCGCCGTTGAGATCGATGACGATCTTGTTGCGGTCAAACTTGATGTCAGAGAGGACGACGCGATCGCCGGGCTTGGCGGACATGCCTTCGGTGGTGACCATGTCGAGGTAGGCTTCGCCGGCGGGTACGAGATTGCCGTTGGCTTCGAGGGTCAGGCCTTTGTGGCCGCGGGGCATGGGGCGCATGGCGAATCCCTGCTCGGACTGGAGGAGGCGAATCAGTTCGAGACGGGTCTTGGCATCGAGCTCGGTTTTGGGCAGGTCGACGTGGGTGGGCGTGATCTGCTGATAGCGCCGGTCGACGGTGCCGGTGGTGGTGCCGGTTGACTCGTTGGTGACGGCGCCGGTTTTGGTGTTGACGGTGATCTGGGCGTGCGCGGAGGCGGCGGCGAGGAGGGCTGCGGCGGCGAGCGGGGCGAGGGTCCGCAGGGTGCGGGTTGAGGTCATCTTGAGCTCTCTCGATGGGAGCGTTTTGGGTGCGGGGCAAAGCACTGGCCAGGTCATGGGAACCTCCCCATGCGGACGAACTGCATTGGGCAAACGATAGCCCGATTGAGGGAGAAAAGGCAAATCGGGGCGGGTCGAAGCGATGTCCGGAGCGGCTGCTGTGGAGGTTTTTCGATCATGCAACCTCTGGCGGCTGGGAAGCCGCCAGTACAGCCGGCCGGGAGGCGGGCGCTTCAGGGAAGCTCGGTGGAGCGCTCGACTTGAGGCTCGGCGGGGATGGGGCTTGAGGCGGGAGCGGTGGCGGGAAGTATTTGGACGAGGGGTGGAGGTGCGGGCTCGGCGGACCTGGTGGCAGCCTCATGCTGCGCGCGCGGCCGCGTCGAGATCGACGGGGATGCCGCCGGGGATGATCACGGGCGCGTTGTAGCAGGAAGTCGAGATCGCGTGTGACGCGGAAGACGACGGGGATGGCGGCGAGCAGGACGAGGAAAGCGATCCAACTGCCGTCGAGGCCGAAGCCGCCGCCGGTGAGCCAGAAGGGGCCCATGGGGTCGCCCTGGATGACGGGGGAATGGCTGCTGTTGCCGCTGACGGCGAGTCCGAAGACGAGGGCGCGACTGGCCTTCCAGCCGAAGTTGAATGCCCCAGCTCAGCCAGAGTGCGCGGGTGCGGAGATAGGCGGTGGAGAGCAGCAGTCCGAGAGCGACGGAAACCGCCATGCTGGCGCGGCTTGAACCGGGCAGCATGGCTTGCACGATGCCGTAATAGGCGGCGAAGCCCAGCGAGGCGCCGAGCGGGCCCAACGGCATCGGCGAAGCGCTGAAATCCATAGCCGCGGAAGGCGATCTCTTCGGCAGAGCGTCAGGAAGAGAAGAATGCGGCGTCGGCAAGGAGCCATCCCCAGGCGGAGGACTGCGTGACCAGCGAGATTGCGATGCCGCCGACCAGGACCATGGGCAGCACGCAGAGCACGGCGATGGACCAGCCGACGGCGAGGCCGAGGCCGACTTCGCCGGCGCGGCCTTCCCTCTGCGGAAAGCCCTGGGTGCGGATGGGGTGCGTCTGGCGCGACATCCACGTGCCCATGGCGGCGTAGCCGATGAGGAGCAGGAAGGCGAGCATGGCCTGCGCGACAAGTGGAGACCACTGCTCGCTGGCCAGGCCTTGGGCCGAATGGAGAGCGAGGGCGCGGGCGAGAAAGAAGTAGAGGACCGCGACAATGAATTCGAAGTAGGCGCGAATCCGGCCGCCGGTGGTTGCGAGGCGCAGGTCATCGGCAGTCCTTCAGTGGGCAGTTCCTTTCATCGGGCAAGGGGGTCGCGCCAAAGGGTCAGCCTTCCGTATAGAACTGGGCGATTTTGCGGAACTTTTCCTGCCGCGCGGTGACCAGGGCATCGACGGGAACGGATTTGATCTCGGCAAGATGCCTGGCGAGCGCCGTGCCCAGCATTCCTGCTCCGGCTTCGCGATCGTTGTGGGCGCCACCGGCCGGCTCGGCGATGATCTCGTCCACGCAGCCCAGAGCGGCCACCTCAGGCGCGGAGATGCGCATGGCCTCCGCGGCCAGTTGTTTGTTGGCCGCGTCGCGCCACATGATGGCGGCGCAGGACTCAGGCGTGATCACAAAGTAGAGCGCGTTTTCAAGGATGAGGACGCGGTCGCTGACGGCGAGGGCGAGTGCTCCGCCCGATCCACCTTCGCCGGTGATGACGGAGATGGTTGGAACCTTGATGCGCGACATCTCGCGAATGTTGCGCGCGATGGCTTCGGCCTGGCCGCGCTCTTCGGCGCCGAGTCCGGGATAGGCGCCGGGCAGATCGATGAAGGTGATGACGGGGCGGCCGAATTTCTCGGCGATGCTCATGCAGCGGAGCGCCTTGCGATAGCCCTCGGGATTGGGCATGCCGAAGTTGCGGCGCACGCGCTCTTTGGTGGTGCCGCCCTTGCGGTTGCCGATGACCATGACTTCTTCATCGCCGAGGCGGGCCATGCCGCAGGCAACGGCTTCGTCGTCGCCAAAGGCGCGATCCCCGTGAATCTCGCTGAAATCGGTGAAGATCCGCTCGATAAATTCCATGGGATAGGGCCGCTGGGGATGCCGCGCCCGCTCGATTCTATTCCACGCCGGGGAAACTGGCGGCGTCGGATTGGGAGTTCCTGGCTGGTGTTCACTCATCAAATGTTGGCAAGACTCCGGGGCGGGTTGTCGCCGGCCCATCCATGATTCTACGGGTCGCACGCCGCTGGGACAAATGGCGGAGGGCCACTAAAGGCCGCGGAGAGGGTTAGACTTCGTGCACCTCCGTCTCGGTTTCCGGCTCCTCTGCGGCTTCGGGCGTCGCAGTTTTGCTGGAGTTCGCGCCCTTGCTCGTCTCCCCGGCTGGGACCTGGGAGGTTGCGGCCGGCTTGGCAGCTTCCTCAAGAGTGGCGTGACCAGTGAGGACATCGATGCGGTAGCCGGATGTTTCCGCTGCGGCGAGTGCAGACTGGAGCGAGGCGCTGATGGCTTTCACTTCGGCGCGATCGAGCGTGGGCGCGCCGGCCATGCCGAGCAGACGCGGCAGCAGGAGCCACCAGAGCAGCTCTTCGTAGGGTTCGCGGACAAGGTAGGAGCGGCCTTCGGCTTCGTGAACGCCGGCCAGCCAGCGCACATCGGGATCGGTCCAGAGTGCGGGAGCGATGGGGGAGTTCCCTTCTGCTGGTTCTGACTTCGCCAGCCTCGAAGCTGACTTGGTTTCTTCTTCGGGAATCTCGGGCTCGCCCACTGCGAACTCGGGCAACTCATCGGCGGGCACTTCTTCGTCTGCCGGAAGTTCTTCGTCTTCGCTTTGAAATTTCGGGTCTGGGGCAGGTTCCTCAACAAGGGCTTCTGGCTCGGGAATGCCGACACCGGCGGCGCTCATCAGCAGGACCTTGATGCGGGCCGATACGCGCCAGCTCTCTTCGCCTTCAAAGCCGAGAGCGGCGAAGGCGTGGGCAAAGGGCTCGCGCAGGCGCAGGCGGTCAAAGAGATCGAGCGCGCAGGCGGCTTTGTTTTCGGGGTCGATGGACTCGGCGAGCAGTTCGAGGACGCACCAACCGAGCAGCGGTCCCCACATGGCCGTGGCCGTGAACTGCGGGCTGGGGCTGGGCAGGACGCGCCGGGCGGCGGCGGGCCAGGGCGCGGGGAACGCGGCTTCGATGGTGGGAATCCGCATGGCGGCGCGCAGACATCCGCGGAAGGATTGTGCGAGGGATGCTGGATCGGCCAAGGTCAGCGCGGGCCGGCCTTCCTGCGCGATGCGTGAAGCATAGGCCTTGTGCGCGGCACGGATGAACTCGTGGCAGCGCTTCCAGGCCTCGTCATAGAATTCAGTCCGCTCCGCGTCGCTCTTGCGATCGCCGACGACCACCGCGCGCGGATACTCGGCCAGTGCGCCCAGCGCGCGGACGATGCCGTCATCCAGTTGACGACGCAGCGTATCGTGGACCGGCTTGAGTTCCAGAGTCACAAGCGCGTCGTCGAGACTGGGCACGCCGCGGCCATTGAGCTGATCGCAGAGACGGTCCCATGGTTTCTCGGGCGTTGCGTAGAGTTCGCGCCAATCCAAAAATACGTGGCACTGATAGGCATGCAGGTCGAGCGTGAAGCCGCGATCGTAGACATGGCCGGCGCGGCGCAGGTATTCAAGGCCGGTCAGCGAATCGCGGAAGGCGAGGATTGCTGAACCGTCATGGCCGAGGCCCAGGCCTTCGCGCAGGCGCTGCTGGCGCAATGCGCCGGCGCCCTTGTCGGCGTAGGCGGCGGAGTAGTCGATGGTGCCGCGGGTCGCGCCGTAGCGGTTGTTGTAGACCACCAGGGCGCGCTCGCTGCCGTTGCGATTGGAGTAGGCGAAGATGTTTTCGTCGACCGTGCCGCCATCGGTGAAGAAGTCATAGAGCAGAAAGTTGCTGCTCTCGGCAAACAGCCAGCGCTTCTTGAGCAGTGGCGCGATCTCGCGATCGTGGCGCTCGATCAGCCAATGGTCGGGCGTCTCGTCGTAGCGCGGGCGCCGATACTCCATCCCGTACTTCTCGGTAAAGCCCTCAATCTGCCCGTGGCCGAACATGGGCAGGCCGGGCAGCGTGGCCATCAGGGCTGCAACGCCGAAGCATTTGTCTCCCTTGCCAAATTGGTCAATCGCTGTTCTTTCATCGGGATTGCTCATGAAGTTGACGTAGCGCTTCATGATGTCGGGATCGAACTCGAGGGTGTTCTTAATGACCGAGCGGTACTTGGCGTTGTCCTCATCGCGCATCATCACCATGAAGGCGCTGTTGTAGACGCGATGCATGCCGAGGGTGCGGACGAAGTAGCCCTCCATGAGCCAGAAGGCCTCGGCCAGCAGCAGGGTTCCGGGGACTTCCGCAGCAACGCGATCGACCACCTCGCGCCAGAATTCGTGCGGCATGTGGCGATCAAACTCCGCCTGGGACATGCCGTATTCCGCGCGGGAGGGGATGGCGCCGCTTGAGCCGGGACCGGGAAACCAGAGGCGATGAAAATGCCGCTTGGCCAGGGTCATGGCGGCATCGAAACGGATGACCGGAAACAGACGCGCTACATAAAGGATGGTCTGAATAACCTGCTCGCGGACTGCCGGGTTCAGATAGTCGAGCTGGGCTGTGTCGTTCCAGGGAAAGCTGGTGCCGTCGTTGCCGTGATAGATGTAGCGCGTGTCGCCGGTCCAGCGATCGCGGCGGCGGAAGACGACGGCGGCATCGGTCTGCGAGAAGTAGTGGTCTTCGATCTTGATCTCAACGCGGCCGTCGCTGGAGAGATCGGGACCTTCAAAGGTGTAAGCGGGGTAGGGCGAGTCCTGACGGGAGATGAACCACTCGGGATGATCGACGACCCAGGGCGAATCGATGCCCATGTGATTGGGGACCATGTCGCTGGCCAGGCGCAGGCCATAGCGATAGGCGCGGTCGCGCAGGTTCACATAGGCTGCTTCCCCGCCCAGGTCTTCGGCAATGCGGTAGTCGAACAGCGAATAGGCCGAAGCGACTGCGTCTTCGTTGCCGCAGAGCTGCTTGATGGTCTTGGACGCGCGGCTGCGCTCCCAGACGCCGATCAGCCAGAGGGAGTTCATGCCGCGGTTGGTCAGCAGCATCAGCTCTTCGTCGGGAATCTCATCGAGCCGCCCGATGTGCCGCCCATATTGTTTGCTGAGCTGGGCAAGCCACACATAGGTGCTCTTGGCGATCAAGCACGGCGTTGGGCATCCAGGCCGTGTCGGCGCTGAACTTTTCGTACTCTACGGCCTGGCTTGTAAAGTCGGGCACGTCGGCAGTGCTGCCCATTGCAGGCCACTGCTGCGTGCCGCTCTCTCTGTGGCGGCGTGCGGCTTCAGCGGCGCGGGCCGCTGCAGCGGCATTGGCGTCGGCGTCCGGCGGATTGAACTGCATCCAGACGGCGAGCTCTTCCTCGCGCAGGATTTCGCCGGCCAACTCGAGAAAGCGTTCAAGGCTCTCGCCCAGCAGCGGCTTCCAAAGCTTGCGGATCAGGGCAAGCTGATCACTCAGCGACGCGGGCGAATCGACTGCCGGGGCGCGCAGCAGATCAAAGAGGCTCATCGCGGTTGCGCCTTCGAGCGGCACCAGCGGCCGGGTTGCAAAGTACTCGGGGAGTTGCCTGGTGAGCTCGCGATAGACGGTCTTCTCTGCAAGCGACTTGTCTTCAAACAGCTCTTCGAAGGGCTGGAAGGCCTGGTTGCGATTGGCAGTCCACAGCAGCAGAAGCTCTTCCAGCGCAGCCTCGCGATGCGCCATGCCGTCGGTCGCGCCCGCGAGCCATTGCTGTCGGCGTTTCACGGCCCTGAATGATGGTGCTTCCTGGAAAGTGCTCGACGAAGGTCAGCAGCAGCCGGTCCAATTCATCCGCGCCCACCTGGGCTGAAAACCAATCGAGCGCGGAAGTCATCACCTCAGGATCAAACTGCTCGCGATAGCGCGCCATGAGAACGTGGCTGGCTTCGTCGATCAGGCCCATGGCGTAAAGCTGGCCGGCATGGACGGTGAGCTCGGGGTGATTTTTTGAGTCGCGCACCTGGTTCATGCGCAGGGCGAAGGTGCGGCAGGCGGCCATGTTGGCGAAGACGACGTTGCCGTTAAAGGAGAAGAGGCTTTCAGCGAATTGGTACCGATCGCGCGCGCTCCGCGAAATGTGGAATTCCATCATAGAAAGCCCGCTCCCGAACGTTTTGGCGCCGCCGTGTCTGCCGGCTCGACGAACGCCCCGCGTGAATCGGAGTGTTCGAAGAATTTTCAACGAAGACCTGGGACGGTTGGGCCCGGGGATTCGCCAGAATCTGTGATTCTATCCCCGGCAACCTCCCCTTGGCTGCAACGAGGGAGATTCTCTTTTCAGGAACGAGGACCTTGAAGACGAGAATGCCCGGTGGCTGCGGGCTCTAACCTTGCAAGTCAGATGCGATGAAATCGCCGGCCGTTTGGCATTTGCCTCAAAACCCTAGCACGGTTAAACTTGGAGGGGACACTTCGCGTCGAAGGTCGTCTCTTGTCCGTCAGACAAAGACTGGATAGAGGCCATCGGCAGAGACAAACGGAGAGGTGGCAGAGCCCGGTTGAATGCACCTGACTCGAAATCAGACATAGTCGCAAGGCTATCGGGGGTTCGAATCCCTCCCTCTCCGCCACCACACCATGCATGGTGTTGAAACTAAACATAAAGTGCTATAAAAAAACAACTTGCATGGAATAACCTGATTCACATCTGTCACCAGGACACCCTTCTTTACGCCTGAAAACCATACCAAAGAAAAGCGCCATACCACCGGCACAAAGGCGAACTGCACTCCTTCGCCCATGAATCACTCCGCAGGGGCCGCAGACCTCAACTTGCTGAGTTGTTTCCGGGGCGGGGCTCAAAGTCCACGATTCTAGCCGAACTTTTCTGGGCCAGCCTTCACGGTATTGCTGACCTTACGAGAACCGGGCGACTCCCACCCAGCCGTCAGAAAGAGCGCGTGAGGGTCCTCGTCGAACTCTTCACTTGTCTCGATGAACCGGATTGAGAGACTTCCTTCAGCGCCGCCACCGGTTGAATCGTCTCAACCGGTCCGCTCGATGATGGATCTGCAGAACGTCATCGATCCCCAGTCGGGGCTGGCTTGGTTGATGAAGAAGAATACATCCCATCCGCGGTCTGGGGAAACGTCAATGATGCACTCGTCACCAGATGAATGAAGAACAATCCCGAGATCCTTGGGGTAAAGAATTTCTGCGCGCCTGCCCCCGGGCACTCGAACTTCCGCATCCCCGTCAATTCGCCAGACCGCGAGAAAAGTGCGTATTCGGCGATCGAATGCCGAGAGCGATAGGCTTCATGGCGTTTGTGACATCGGGCATGCCGAGCGGATAAAACGGCACGGCATCGGGGATGTGTTCGCGGATGATCTGCTTATAGATACGAATGCCTTCTTTCACCTGAGCCGCGGCAGGCGCATCGAGACGGGCCAGATGTCCACTCTGATGGATGCGCAGCAGCATGGCGGTCACCATGTTGAAGCTTGCCTGGTCGGCATCGGCACCTTGACGAGGATAGGCCCAGACGGCGAGCTGGGAGGGAACAACTCCTGCAGATGCACCTGTCGCGATCGCTGGAAGGCGAAGATACTCCTCCTGATCGGTACAGGACTGAAGCTGCGTGCGCGAAAGCATGCCGTAATCCATGCGGCCGCCCCCGCTTCCGCAATTTTCGACGACGAGATCGGGATAGCGATCAAGAAGACCATCGAGCCAGTTGAGAACGGCGCGGTTATGTTCGAGCAGCCCTTGGCCTAAGCTTTCGGCATTCAGGCTGGTGCCTTCGAGCGTATCGGTGTTGTAATCCATCTTGATGTAGCCGACGCCGTATTCGGTCACCAGTCGTTGGACGACGCCATCGAGATAGCTGCGCACTTCGGGATTGCGAAAGTCTAGGAGAAGACGGGAGTTCTTGATGACCCGCTGGCCATGCCGCAAGAAGAACCAGGTATCGGGCTTCTCCGCAAGCGTAGAGTGTTTTCCCGCCACCTCCGGCTCGAGCCAAAGGCCGGGAACCATTCCCTTTTCGCGAATCCGATCAAGGACGAAACGGAGCCGCGCGGCCACCGTGTCTTCGAAGGCTGCCAAGCCCCGACTGTCGACGACCAGTCCTCGTTTCGCTCCGCATACCAGCCGGCATCGATCACAAAGTACTCGCATCCGGCTTCAGCGGCGGCGTCAATGAGGGGAAGCTCTTTCTCCTCGGTCGGATCACCCCAAAGGCAATTCATGTAGTCGTTGAAGATGACCGGACAGGCGAGATGCTGTGCCGGCCGCTTCCGCACGCAGATCTGCTCTCTGTAACTTGGTCAGCGCCTGCACGGCCTCCTGGAATCCGCCGCGCACACAGCCGATTGCGACAGGCACCGTCTTGTAGATCTTGCCGGGCTCCAGATTTTTCCATGCCTGAGAGTGGAGCTGATCGGGTCCTCCGAGATAGGCATAAACATCCGAGGAGCGAATGCCTCTCTCGGAGAGGTTCGAGATCTTCCCAATACCACGAGCCGTTGTGTTCGATCTGCCAAAACCATGCGACGCCGAGGTCTGGTATTCTCGACGACTGCCATCGGAAGATATTTTTCTGTCGACCAGCTTCCGACACTTCGCCGCGGATGCCTGTGACCAGCTTGTGCGCATGTTCTCCACGAAGCCTAGCTCCGATGGGCGGAAACTGTGCCATTGGCCTTCGGCCATCCAGCTGTTGTACGCGAGCCAGAGTTTCAGTTCGCGATCATAGTGGACCGGATCGGCCAGGGCGTGGAGCATCGCCGAACTGAGATACTCGATTCCGACCGGCCCCTGGCCTGAATTGCTGATCTCCACATGCCGTCGCACGACCGACAAACCGTCGAATGCTTCGTAGTGGGACTCAAGATCCAGATGCAGATCGGCATCTGTATGCCGCAGGGTCAGAGTCTTTCCTCGATCACCGCGCTGCTCATCCTTTGCGACAAACTTCAGGCGCTGCCCGGGAGATCCGGCGGACTGCTTCATGCCGGAATCTGGCGAATCTTCACCGGTGCACAGAAGGGCTGACTCTACGCCTGCCCACTGCAGCGACTCGCGAGGAGACTCGACACCAACGGGCAGAAACAGATGCTGTCGGAGCCGTCCTTCCGCAATGGAAAACTCAAACTGAAGTTTGCCGGCATTCCAGGAGAATCTTTCCGCAGAGTCCGACTCCGCGGCATTGCCAACTGCAGGCGCCCGTAGCAGGGTTCCGACACCCGCGGCACCCGACGAAATAAGAAACGTGCGACGATTCATGAGTTCATCCGTGCAGGAAAGACGGAGATTCGCATGCTCTCACGACAGACTCAGTTTGAGAGCGGCTGCGTAGTCCGCCTTGGGGCGATAGTTCTTCGGCAGTTCTACGCGAAGAGCGTCTGCCTGCTGTTTCCAATCAACACTTGCGCCGGTTCCCAGAAGTTCGACGCGGGTAATCTTGCCCGGGCTGGTCGCTGCCGACAATCCCAGCGAACGTACTAAGAATCGGCTCTGCGGGCCAACCGAGCACGATGGCGTAGATGACGTTGTTCGCCTTGTTGCGAGTGAAGCGGATGTCCTTTTCACCGAGCTTGTTGACGCTATCGCCCTGGAACGAACCGGCCTTGACCATGTTCGGCCCTTCGCCGGAGATCTTCCATGGCCGCGTCTCATAGATGGCTTCGCCGTTGACCTCCATCCAGGAGGTTATGCCATCAAGAACTGCGATCTCTTTGCTGTCGATCGTTCCGTCCGGTCTTCCGGGCACGTTGAGAATGAACGTGCCGTTCTTGCTCACGGTATCGATGAGCCAGTGAATCACTTCTCTTGGATTTTGATAGCCGCCGTATTCCCCCGGCTTCTCATACAGGAAACGCAGGTAGTGCCAGGCGCCGATGCAGGTCTCCGACTGCCATGGGTACTTCATGATGTCGGCGGTCAAGCCGCGCTCATAGTCGGCAACCACTGCTTTCACAAGCCGGTCGGGAACGTCTTTGACGTTCAGGACCGCGTCCATCTTGCCGCCGTTCCTCTTCAGGCTGTTGTTGTAGAAGTACGCGCCGATGTTCATGCCGGCCCAGCCGAGCGGAAGGAGCGAGTCGTCGAAGTAGAGAAGGTCGGGATTGTGCTGATCGATCAGATCGCGGGTTCGATCGTAGAAGTTCTTCACGTAGGAAACATCCGGTAGCGCGTCGCCAGGATGCTTCACGCCGTAGAGGCGCTGCGGATCGAGCCCCTGCCACCACTGTCCCTTGCCCTGCGCCTCGGTTAGAGCACCGTCGTATGGAACGCCGGCCAACGGCCCTGATTTGTCCGCGCCATGAGAGGGCTGAAACCACCACCAATTGCGGGCCTGATGCACGGTCACGCCGAATCGCATTCCTTGCTTGCGAGCCGCGGCAGCCCATGCGCCGACGACATCGCGGTGTGGACCGACGGCCGAGGAGTTCCAAGGGTGGTGCTTCGAATCCCAAGCGTCGAAGTTGCAATGATGATTCGCCAGCGCCACGAAGATTCTGGCGCCCGCCTTTTTGTAGCGCGTGATCAACTCGTCGGGATCCCAATTGAGCAGCGTCCACTGCGCGCAGAGCTCTTTGTATCCGAAGCGCGATGCCGGCCCGTAATGATCGAGGTGATACTTGTACTGCCGTTGCCCCTCGACGTAGATATTGCGTGCGTACCAGTCTCCGGCTTCGGCCACGCACTGCGGGCTCCAATGAGCCCAGATTCCGAACTTGGCGTCGCGATACCAGTCTGGCGCTTCGTATTCGAGCAGTGAATCCCATGTGGGTTTGAAGGGACCGTCTCCGGCAAGATTGGGAATCGGCGAAGCCAGCGGCACGTCGTCCCACATTCCCCCAGCGATCTGCGATGGAGCCGGACTGTAATTCCAGGCCGGCTGCTGCCAGTTAGATTCATCCAGCATTGTCGCGGACGATTCTGCCATCGCTCACCTTGTAGAAGATTCGTTTTTCCGGAGGCAAAGCGCAGAACTCTGCGTAGTCCTGGTGTACCGGTTGAAGCCTTCAGGCAATCCGGAGTGGATCGCCTGGATAAGCTTCGGGCATACGAAGGAATCCCCGCGGATGCGGCTGTCATGGCAAGAGATTTGCAGAAATTCCTACGCTCCATAAGCTCCGGTTTCGCTCCTCGCGATCCTAACTGGCGCTGCCATCGGCCTTACGGGGACCACTTCTTCTCGGAGGCGAGCCCCGGGCTTTCCTTATTGAGAAACTGCCGCCTACTGAAATAGCCTCGGCGCGAAGTCTTTCAAGTCGCGTCGCCAGGTCTGCCATTCGTGATCGGTGCCGGGCGACTCATAAAAGATGTGCTGGACCTTTCCTTCGTCGAGCGTGGTATGCAGGCTCTCCAATCCCGACTTCATGCGTTCGGGCTCATTTGTGCCCACGCCGATCCACAGCAGGTGCACGCGCTTTGCGAACGCGGACGGATCGGCCAGAGCGCCGTTGTACGCGGTCTTGACGTCGAACTTGCCCCCCGTCAGGAAAGGATTGCCCGCGCCGCTGAACCCGCCAATGTAAGAGAAGAGATCGAGATGATTGAAGGTCACCTGGAACGTTTGCATTCCGCCCATGGAAAGTCCGGCCATGGCACGGTGATCGCGATCGGGAAGGGTGCGGAATGTCTTATCGACAAACGGGATCAGGACCTGGGTCATGTCGTCTTCGAATGCGCCCATCCGCTCCTGCATCACCTTCATGAAGTCAGGCCCAAGAAACGGCTTACCCGTGAGGTCGGGCACGACATAGCCGGCGCGAGTCGCATAGCCATTCGCCATGACGACGATCATCGGTTTGGTGCTGCCGCCGGCGATCAGGTTGTCGAGGATGAAGTTCGCCTTGCCCTGACGAATCCATCCAGTCTCATCCTCGCCTCCGCCGTGCTGAAGGTAGAGAACTGGATAGCGTGCCTTAGACGCGTCGTAATCGGGCGGCAGGTAGACGAATGCGTCGCGCCAGGTGCCGGTTACGCTGGAGTGATACCAAATCTGGCGAACCTGGCCGTGCGGTACTTCTTTGGGCAGGTAGTAATCGACGCCGGCTTCAGGCACCTCGACAGCGCTCGCCCATTTGCTGCCGCCGAAGTAGGCCGTGCTTCCGGGATCGCTGACCTCGGCCCCATCGACGATGATCGTGTAGTAGTGAAGGCCGGGGGCCATGGATTTCGAAGTGAAAGTCCAGAACCCGTCTGCCTGCTTCTCCATGTCGGCTTTCTCGCCGCTCCAGAAATTGACCCGCACCTTTGCCGCATCAGGCGCCTTAAAGCGAATCTGGACCCGCGAGTTGCTGTCGACTTGCGGGTACTGGGCGTCGAGAACGTTGGATGAGGCCGGCTTGAAATCACTTGAGCCCTGAGCAAAGCAAAGGCTCGCACTCAACAATATCGAGATTGCAATGGTTCGCATCACGCACCTGCGCAGTCCGGAAAGATTTTCGCCGCCCTATCCCGGCGGAACTTGAAGCGACGGAATCCTATACCAGCCGACGTGCTTTAATAAAGCGATTTTTTAGCTTGTTTTATTCGCCACGTCCTTTATATAGTCGTGTGGTTCCGTTTTGAGGGATCAGCGACGACTTGCAATGCGGCCGTTGCGGCAAGAGCTGGTAAACGTTGGCCTGGGAGTGCATCGGGAATCAATGCTTCGCCTGGACTTTGGGGCTCACACTTGCAAGTGTCTGTCTCTGCAACGAGCCGGTGGAACGCCGGATCACCCAGCGTGAACACTTGCTCCTAACGATGCAGTAAACCGCCGCGCTTTGAGAGAGACACACATGAGGACAACGAAATTGATCTTTGCCTGTGCAATCGCGATGGCGATTGCTCCCCTCGTTCAGCTTGACGCTCAGGTGCAGACCATTGTTCCCGACCCGGTGCCGGGCGCGAAGCCCGTGACCGTGGAACACATCAAGATCCACGGCGCGGCATTGGAAGGAAATCTCGAAGGCGAGGTTGTCGATCGCGATGCAATTGTGTTTCTACCGCCGAGCTACGCGAAAGACACGAAGCGCCGTTACCCCGTCGTCTATGCGCTGCACGGTTATTCCATTGGGGCGGAGCAGTGGACGCACGAGATCCACGTTCCGCAGACGGCTGAAGGAGCGTTCGCTCAAGGAGCGAAGGAGATGATCGTCGTCCTGCCCGACTCCAAGACCATCTACAACGGCTCAATGTATTCAAGCTCTGCGACGACAGGCGATTTTGAGAATTATGTCGCGCGCGATGTGGTTGCCTACGTCGACGCGCACTACCGCACCATCGCGGATAGGCAGAGCAGAGGTTTGGTCGGTCACTCAATGGGCGGATATGGTGCGTCGCGCATCGGCATGAAGCATCCTGATGTGTTCGGCGCTCTCTACATCATGAGCCCCTGCTGCCTCTCTTCCATGGCTGGCGGCGGACCGGGCCCCGCGGATCAAATGAAAGAGCGGGCGCTTGCGAGCGAGAAAAAGGTTGCGGCGGCCAAGTCTCCAGCCGACCTGGCAGCCCAATCGCCGGGCTTTCAATCGGCGCAATATGCGACGGCGGCGGCTTGGGCTCCCAATCCTAAGAACCCGCCGCTCTACTTCGATCTGCCGACTAAGGATGGAGTTCCCGTGCCAGAGATCGTGGCGAAGTATACAGCCAACTCACCGCTGGCTTTTGCCGATCAGTACATCGGCAATCTCAAACAGTACCGCGCTATCGCTATGGATGTGGGCGATCAGGATGGCCTTCGCTTCGATGCCACGAAGCTCCACGAAATCCTCGATAGCTACGGAATCGCAAACGGTTTCGAGATATATTCCGGCACGCACACCAGTGCCGTGGCCGATCGCTTCCAGAACCATGTGCTGCCGTTCTTCAGCAAGAATCTCTGCTTTGCCAAGGGCCGCCGTTAGCCCGCGGCCGAGGTTCACGCTGCGAATTCTGGCTTTCAAACTGGAGATAGAAAATGAGGATGGGTAAGCGAATTGCCGGCAAGTTTGCAGTCTTCGCCGGATTATGTGTCTCCCTCTTGGCGTTCGGTCAAGCGGCACAGCAGGCGCCCAACCGACCGGCAGTGCAGATGCCCGCGCCCACGCCCAATGACACTCTCAAGTCCGTCGAAGTAATGCCCGATCGTCATGTTCGATTTCGCCTTTGGGCGCCCAGCGCGACCGATGTGAAACTGCATGCCGAGGGGCCTGAGGCCACGCCCGGCATCACTCCTCAGGAGGCGAACAAGTACCAGGGTGGAGTGGCGATGGTGAAGGGCGATCAGGGCATTTGGGAAGCGGTCATTGGTCCCATCGAACCTGGAACCTATCGCTATACCTTCACCGTCGATGGCGTAAGCACCACTGATCCGCGCAATCCACTCACGTCGCAATCGCTGACTCACTCTTCAAGCATGTACGAAGTTCCGGGCGCGGATTTCATGGAGTTGAAGGCAGGAGTACCGCACGGCGCGATTTCGGCAGTCTATTATGACTCCTCGGCGACCGGCGGCCAGCGCCGGATGCACGTCTACACGCCGCCCGGGTATGAAAGCGGAACCGCGCGGCTGCCGGTGCTCTATCTGCTTCATGGTGGAGGCGACTCCGATGATTCCTGGGGCACCGTGGGGCGAGCGGGAGCCATTCTTGACAATCTGATTGCCGCTGGCAAGGCTGCTCCCATGATGATCGTGATGCCGGCGGGCCACATCTCAACCGACTTCCGGCTCACGCCCGGAGTTCGCATGGGACACGATGCCTTCAACGACGATCTGACGAAGGTGGTTCTGCCGTTCATTGACGCGCACTACCGCACCATCGCCGACCGCGATCATCGGGCCATCGCCGGCCTCTCCATGGGCGGCCTGCAAGCACTGGACATTGCGCTCGACGACTCGGCGGACTTTGCCTACGTGGGCATCTTCAGTTCAGGCTGGTTTCCGAATATGCAGAAGGAAGAAGAGGATACCGATGTGGCACAATACCGCACCTCAGGGAAACCCTTCCATCTCTTCTGGGTAAATGCCGGCCAATACGATATTGCGTTGCAGAACAGCGATGCCACGGTTGCCATCCTCAAAAAAGCCGGGATCGACGTGGAGCAACATCAAAGCGCCGGCTTCCACGCGTGGAATAACTGGCGAGACTACCTGAATCAGTTTGCGCCGCTGCTGTTCAAGAAGAGCAGTACGCACCAGGATGCACGATTAATCGCTGCTTTTCAAAAAAGCATGTCGCAGGCCCGAACTCGACACGAACAGAAGCAAAGGAGAGAAATTCATGTCTGAATCTTCGAAGCGCACGCTCACTCGCCGCGAGGCATTGCTTCTTTCGGCCACCGCGGGAGTGGGCATGGCTGCGGGTCAACCCGCACTCGCATCGGACAGCATCAAGACCGCCGCTCACCAGGAGCCCGGCAATGTCTCAACGCCGCGCTCGGCGATTGCGAAGACGCAATACGGCAAGGTGCGCGGATTTTTGGATGGCGGTGTCTTGACGTTCAAAGGTGTTCCGTATGGTGCAACTGCGGCCGGAGAGAATCGCTGGCTTCCAGCCAAGCCGCCCACGCCGTGGACGGATGAGTATCCGGCCCTGGTGTACGGAGCAAACTGTCCGCAGAATCTGCATACCTGGACCGGAATCGAGCAGACGTTTCTCTTTGACTGGGACGACGGGTGGCAAAGTGAGGACATGCTGAAGCTGAACATCTGGACACCGAGTCTCACAGGGAAGCGTCCAGTGATGTTTTACATGCATGGGGGCGGGTTCAGTTTCGGATCGTCGTACGAGTTGCCATCGCACGAGGGCGCACAGATGGCGCGTCACCATGATGTGGTGCAGGTGTCAGTGAATCATCGCCTGAACATTCTTGGATTCTTCGATGCCAGCGAGATTGGGGGCTCGGCATACGAGGACTCCGCAAACGTGGGCATGACCGATCTGGTGGCGGCGCTGAAATGGGTTCACGAAAATATCGAGAATTTCGGCGGTGACCCTGATCGTGTGATGATCTATGGGCAGTCGGGTGGCGGATCGAAGGTGACCACCCTGATGGGCATGCCGTCGGCGGTGGGGCTATTCCAGCGTGCTTCGGCGCAATCGGGCGGCGGGGGAAATATTCCCGGCAGGGATCAGCAGAAAGAACTGGCCCGTCAGGTAATGAAAGAGCTCGGGCTTGCGGGGAATGACATCGGAGCCCTGCAGAAGATGGAGTGGGCGAAGCTGTTTGCGGCCGGCAATGCGGCAGCGGCGAAGATCAATCCCGCGGGGCCGCCAATGGCAGGACCGGGAGCGCCCGGCACGCCGAGGGTGGGGTGGTCGCCTTGCGTCGATGGGAAGATAATCAACATGCGCTCATTCTTCGACGCAGCTCCAGAGATCTCGAAGAATGTGCCGATGCTCGTCGGCTCGGTGAGCGAAGAGGGCAATCGAATGTCGTCGCGCCCCACCGAAGAAGAATGGCGTGCGAGCCTATCCAAGATGTATGGCGCGGAGAAGGCGACTGCCATTGCCGCTGCTTTGAAGAAGGCCTATCCGGAAAAGAAGATCCAAACCTTGTCGTACATCTGCAGTGGCACTCCCGGTCTGAATGGACTGGGCATGCGCAACAACGTGGTGAAGATGGCGCGGCTGAAGCACGAACTGCACGCGGCGCCGGCGTATGCTTACTACTTCACGTGGCAGACGCAGATTCTGGATGGCGTGGCTGGAGCGTGGCACACGGCCGAACTTCAGTTCTGCTTCGACAACACCAAGAGATGCGAGCAGGGGAC
>CAWBSV010000032.1:0-137673 GCA_963791505.1 uncultured Acidobacteriaceae bacterium | reverse complement strand
TGGAAATACCCCTGAAGCGCAGGCGCTGGCCAGGAAGATGGCAGCATCCTGGGCCGCGTTTGCAGCAACCGGAAACCCGAGCATACCGGGTTTGGGATGGTCCCCTACCGATCCGGAAACGAACAAGACGATGATCTGGGATAACGAGTGCCGCATGGCAAATGACCCTGAGGGAGAAGCTCGCAAGATCATCCTGACCTGATCCGTAAATAAGCTGAAGAACCGATGAAAGGTATCGCCCAAATCGGAGTTTGCTCATGGCCATTCCCCCTACAGTAGGCGCCTTCGCGATTATTCCAAGTAACAACCTGCTCGGCGCAGTGCCGTTCTGGGAGCGCCTTGGATTTGCGAAGACTGGCGGAGATTCCAACTACTTCATCATGACGGGCTGGGGTTGCGAAGTACATCTCACGCAGGCTGGCGAGGGCCCCTGGAGCGTGCCGGAGCACAACAATCCATTCGGAGTTTTCATCCGAACGCCCGACGTCGATGCAATTGCCGCCAGGGTGGACGACCTCATCATCCGGCCCGGAGGAATCCTGCGGCACCGGGAGTGGGGTCTCTATGAGGTAGGAGTATGCGGTCCAGACGGCCTTCTTGTGCGCATCGGCTGGCCTTCCCGACTGATGCAAAACCATCAGGACAACGTTCCAACTGAAGGGTCTTTTCGATGAGGGGCGTTTCACGCAGAGAGTTTTTGAAGACAGCTTCGCGGACGGGACTGGCGGTCGTTGCCGGTGCCGTGGCCGGGCGTTCCAGCATGGCGCAAAATGCGGCCTCGCGCGTGGTGATCGATACTGACCGCCAGATTGCTTCGGTCAGCCATGAACTGTTCGGATCATTTCTTGAGCAACTGGGGCGCGCGATTTATCAGGGAGTCTATGATCCGGGCTCGAAGCTTGCCGACGAGCACGGATTCAGAACCGACGTGGCGAAGGAAGTGCGCGAACTGGGCGTGCCGATTGTGCGATGGCCGGGCGGAAACTTTGTGTCGGGATATCACTGGCTGGATGGCGTGGGCCCGAAGGACAAGCGGCCGGCTGTGCTCGATCGCGCGTGGGACACGCTGGAGACGAATCAGTTCGGGACCAATGAGTTCATCGACGTGGGCCCGGCTTGTCGGAACAGAGCCGCTGATGGGGCTGAACTTCGGTACGGGATCCGCTGAGGATGCGGCGGCATTGGTGGAGTACTGCAACGTATCCGGAGGAACGAAGTGGAGCGATCTGCGCCGCGCCCACGGGTACACTCAACCGCACGGCGTGCAGTTCTGGTGCGTGGGCAACGAGATGGACGGTCCCTGGCAGATCGGGCACATGGCAGCGCGCGACTATGGGCTGAAGGCGACGGACGCTGCACGGCAAATGCGCGCAGTGGATCCAACGATCAAGCTCATTGCTTGCGGGTCGAGTGGGCCGTTTATGCCCACTTACATTGACTGGGACCGCACTGTGCTGGAAGAGTGCTATGACGTAGTGGATGGAATCTCCCTGCACCATTATTGGGGAAACACAGAAGAGACAAATCGCGACAGCCAAACCTATATGGCTATGAATCTGGCGATGGACCGGCAGATCCGCGAGATCGCGGCGGTGTGCGATACGGTTCGCGCCCAGAAGCGTTCGGGCAAACAGCTGTGGTTGTCCTTCGACGAATGGAATGTCTGGTATCGCGCCCGGGGTGGGGATTTCGCGGATGGTCATCGCAAACCCCATCCGCATCTATTGGAAGAACCGTACAACCTGGAAGACGCCCTGCTCGTGGGTGGGCTGGCGAATTCGCTGATTCGCAACTCGGATCGCGTGAAGGTCGCGTGCCTGGCGCAGCTTGTCAATGTGATCGCACCGATCGCGACGAATGAGAGCGGGATATTGCGGCACACCATCTACTACCCGTACGCATGGGCTCTGAAATATGCGCGTGGGCGCGCCTTGAGCATTCAATTGGAGGGTCCCGGCTACGAAGTGCCCGCTCTGGGCCGACCAATTGAGAGCACTGGGTTGCCGCTGCCGGGATTTGGCGCAGTGCCCTGGGTCGACATCGCGGCAACCATCGATGCCGGGAACAAAACGGCCGCGTTGTTCCTGTTCAATCGGAATCTGGATAAGCCACAGGATGTGGAAGTGGTGTGGCGCGACGGGACGCCAAGCGCAGTGGACGCGTTTTTGACCATGACGGGACCGGATCTGAAAGCGGGCAACACGTTTGCAGATCCCAGGCGGGTGATGCCGCAGGCGTTGGAAAAACCGGCGGTTGGATCGCGTATGACGCTTCAGTTGCCGGCACGGTCGTATTCAGTCCTGTCACTTGTCCTGTAACGGAATCGTAAAACAGTCATCGTTGAATTCGAAGATACGTTTTCAATAAGTAGGCCAGACCGCATGACGACCAGATTCACTCGTGAACGGAACGCTGCACTTATCTTTTTTGCTGTCTCCCTGAGCCTTGCGTATTCCCAGCCCACGCCTTCGACTGCGACAGCCGCCCCACCTGCGACTTCAGCGCCATCATCCCAGGCGCTGCCGTTTATCAGCCCGATCTTCGGCGACAACATGGTCTTGCAGCGCGGCAAGGCCGACGCGCTGTGGGGCTGGTCAGAGCCCGGCGATCGAATTCAGGTTGAGATTGGAAGCGCCACGGCGTCGGGGATAGCCGGGCCAGACCGTCGCTGGCAGGTGGCGATTCAGCCGCCTCGTGAACCCGGTCCCTATACGGTCAAGATCGCGGGAAGACAAACCGTCGAGTTACACAACGTGATGGTCGGCGATGTGTGGTTATGCGGCGGCCAATCGAACATGGGCCTTCCGCTCCGCTTTACGCTCAATGGTGCTGAAGAGGCCAAGGCCGCTGATTATCCAAACATTCGTTTCTTCACGGTAGCCGGTCATCCAGCGTACGGGCACACCGATGTCGTGCAGGGCAAATGGAGCGCCGTTTCCCCTGAGACTGCCGATTGGGTGTCTGCGGTCGCCTACTATTTTGCCCGCCGAATTCAGCAGGATATTCACGTGCCTATCGGGTTGGTTCTTGACGACGTGGGCGGGACGCCGGCCGAAGCCTGGACGAGCGCCGAAGCGCTTCGGCCGTTGAAGGATTTCGATGTCCCTCTCGCCGAACTGGCAAGGCTGACCGCAGCCGGCGCGCCTGAATACGGCAACTTTGTGATGCATTGGTACGACGAATATGACATCGGGATCAAAGGCAACTGGGCGTCTCCCGATTTCGATGACTCAAGCTGGAAGGCAGTAGAGATTCCCGGTGGTTTCTCTGAGCTCCGAGTGCCGGCCACTCCTGCGGTGGCGTGGTTTCGTAAGGAGATCGTGCTGCCGGATCCGCTTCCGCCGGGCCGGCCCATGTTGGACCTTGGCATCATCGAGCGCATGGATACCGCCTATGTCAACGGAAAGGAAGTTGGAGGCAGTTCGTGGGTTGAAAATCCCCGGGCCTATTTCGTGCGCCCTGGCGTGCTCAAACCAGGACGTAACGTAATCGCTCTTCGCGTCCTGAAAACCGCGCCGGATGGCGGATTTATGAGTAAGCCAGAAGACCTGAAGCTCGTGCTGGGCGAAACCACAAGCATTCCGCTCGCTGGCAAATGGAAGGGCAAGCTCAGTGTCGACGCGCGCCCTCCGCTGCAACTGCCCATCGCGTATGAAAACTGGCCGGTCATGCCGACTGTTCTTTACGAGGGCATGCTGAAGCCCATCGCCCCCCTGTCCATCGCAGGCGCCATCTGGTACCAGGGCGAGCAGAACTCTCCACGCGGCTACCAGTACCGCAAGCTTCTGCCGGTCATGATTGCGGACTGGCGCAAGCTCTTTGCGCAGGGAGATTTCCCTTTCTATATCGTGAGTCTCCCAGCCTTCAAACAGCGAAGTGCAACACCGGTCGACGGCGACGAGTGGACCGAAACGCGCGAGTCCCAGGCGCTGACAGCAGCCACCGTTCCCAACTCCTGCCTCGCCGTCACCATCGACACCGGAGACCCGGACAACATTCATGCCAAAGTGAAACAGCCGGTCGGCGAGCGGTTGGCTCTATGCGCGCTTGCCAACTACTACGGCGAACGCGTGGTGTATGCGGGCCCAACGCTCAAGTCCATGGATCGGCTGCCTGGGGAGATCCGCCTCCACTTCGCCCACGCGGACGGTGGCCTGGTTGTGAAGGAAACGAAGCTCGAAGAGTTTTCCATTGCTGGAGAGGACCGCAAGTGGTACTGGGCCGATGCGCGGATCGATGGCGACACCGTTGTCGTCTCGTCTGCTTTGGTTCCCAATCCCAAAGAAGTCCGTTACGCCTGGCAATCAAACCCAAATGCAACTCTCTTCAACGGGGCCGGCCTGCCCGCCGGTCCCTTCCGGACGGATGACTGGCCAGGCATGACAGAAAGCCATCGTCCATACTGACGTTACTTTGCTCGCGTCGGATCTTCTCGATCGCATTGGCTTCCGCAAGTATGGAAGTCGATTGTGATCGCAGCAATCCGGCTTAACCGGAATTACTCTTGAGATAATAACCATGGGTTGACGGGCAAGAAGAGAGCGATATAAGGTGTCTTCCCTGAGTAATGAGTTGAGGCCGCGTCGGTGCAACCTGTCGCAGGCATGCCGGTACAGGAAGTCTAAAGTGCAAAGGGACCAAAGGGGCCAGCCGGGAATCTGCTTCAGGGATCACCCGGCGCATCAAACCAACTTTAAGGTTCGCCTTGGTCTAAAACCATACCGAAGCCATACCATAACGTGCTATGAATTATTATCCTGTTGTTCCTAAGAGTCTTACTTTTTGGGGAGTTCGAATCCTTCTCTCTCCGCCATATTTGGTTGCCGGTCCTTCGGCTTCGCTCTCCGACATTTCAAGGGTGTCCAACATGCAGCCCCTCCCCTAGAATCAAGCGCGTGGAGAACGATATGGTGCCCTCTTCGCATTCAACGGCAGGTGACGCGCAGGTTGCTGACTCCGAAAGCCTGAGCAAGGCGCATCGTCCTTATGTCTCGTTTGAGTCGAGCCAGGTGGTCGTGGTCGACGACTTTCTGGACGAGGCGACGTTTCGCCTGGTGCTGGATTATTGTGGGCGCGCCGAATACCACGGCGTCCACGCAACCAGCGTGCGCAAGGTGTGGCGCGTCAATGACGGGAATCCTCTGCAGGGTCCGACGGCGTATTGGGAGAGCGATCCGAGCAGCAGGGCCGCGGACGATAAGCGGCTCTATTATCCGGCTGGAACGGAGATCGATCTGTTTATCGAGCGGATCTTGACCGCTCTGCCTGCCGGCGAACGACTGGTGGGCGCCGCGGGAAAGGACTGGTGGGATTTCACTGCTGCGCCGTGGATTTATCCCGCGGGGTCGGCACTTTCGCTGCACCAGGATGGCTTTGACTACTCGGGAGCGTATACGTTTTTTGCGCATCGCGAGTGGAATATTCATTGGGGCGGCTATTTGCTGGTTCTCGACCCGGCCACGCCGCCGATCGATTACGACAGCGTGCTTGGCGCCCATGCGTCTTGGATTGAAGATGCAAACGAGAGCAAGAGCGCGATGACGCCGGGCTTTGCGCAATGCATTTTTCCCAAGCCGAATCGCCTGGTGTTTATCGCGCCCGACGCGGAGCATTTGTTATCGCGCGTGGACGCCAATGCGGGGCTGCATCCGCGGATCTCGATTGCGGGCTTCTTCAGGAAGCGGCCCGCCGAAACTCCGACCGATGCCGGCTGAGGACGAAAGACGCGTGGAGACACCGCCGCAGCGGCCGAGGATCTTCGTGCAGATTGCGAGCTATCGCGATCCTGACTGCCAATGGACGATCAAGGATCTCTTCGAAAAGGCTGCGCATCCCGAGCGGATTTTTGTTGGCGTCGCCTGGCAGTTTGTCGAGGAAGAAGACGCTGCCTGTTTTCGCGAGCCGTATCGTTCTCCCGATCAGGTTCGCGTTGATGCCTCGGACGCCAGGCTTTCGCGTGGGACATGCTGGGCGCGGTCGATTACTCAACAGCTCTGGCGCGGCGAAGAGTTCACCTTGCAGGTCGACAGCCACATGCGCTTTGAGCCGCGGTGGGATGAGGCGCTGTTGGGGATCTGGACGCAGTGCAAGAACGATCGGGCCGTGGTGACGAGCTACATGCCGGGGTTCGTCCCGCCAGACACCTTTGAGCGGGATTGGATCTTCAGCATGAGCGCGACAGGATTTGATGAGGACAGCATGCTGCGTTTCCATGGCTCGCCCGCGTGGCGTGTTGGCGTCGGAGAGCCTGCAGAGCCTGTGCGGGGAGCCTTCGTCTCGGCCAATATGCTGTTCGGGCCGGCTTCGATCATTCAGGATGTGCCGTATGATCCGGAGCTTTACTTTTTTGGCGAGGAGGTCTCGCTGGCGGTTCGCCTGTGGACGCACGGCTACGACATCTATCACCCCAACAAGCTGCTGATGTTTCACAACTGGAACCGGGAGGCGCGGCGAACTCATTTCGACGATCACCGTTGGGAGGGTCGGCACCTCGAGGCGGTCAAGCGCGTGCGCCAGATGCTTGGGATTGGAGAGCCGTGCGAGCGGGAAGAGATGGGACGCTTTGGTTTGGGGAGTGCCCGCACGCTTGAGGACTACGAGCGGTACAGCGGGGTTGATTTCGGCGCGCTGAGTTTCGACGACCGGGCGGCTCACTGCAATTACGCCTGAATTCTGAGTCGCGGGCTTGTTGGAGATCGCGAGAAGCGCGGCGGAAATTCTCTTTACCCGCCGGGTGACGCTGTGTTAGTTTCGCCGCACCAGCTTTCTGCGCTGTGGGCCCGTTTCAAACTTCATGCAAGGAGCAGCTTCGCTTATGGATCAGTCACGAGAGCACTCTCAACAGGGCCTGGCCGCTCGTTCCGAGGCACGGGAGAAACCCACGCCGCCGGCGCCGCATCCTGGAAAGCAGACTCGCATGGAGATGCGCAATGATCCGGGAAGCCCAGGCCCCCATCCCAGCGGACCTGCGCCGCATCCAGGGCCACCCGCGCCGCGCGTCGAGCCCGCTCCGCATCCGGGGCCGCCGAGGCCGGGCGGGGTTAATCCTGCGCCCCATCCGGGACCGCCCGCGCGGCCGGTGAATCCGGCGCCGCATCCAGGGCCGCCGCCTCCGATTAATCCCGCGCCGCATCCAGGGCCGCCGGCGCCACGCGTCGAGCCCGCGCCGCATCCAGGGCCGCCTGCGCCGTTTTCGCCGCGCAATGATCCGGGAAGCCCCGGGCCGCACCCAAGCGGACCCGCTCCGCATCCGGGGCCGCCCCCCATGCGCCATGCAGCGGCAATCTTGCCAAGATCCATGGCGGGTTCGGTGGCAGGCGTCGAACGGGAATCAGCATCTGCCCCGGTGGCCGTTCCCCTGAAACATACCCGGGAGATCACATGGGAGAAGCCGGTGCGGAACACCAGCTTCTCAGCGAAGACGTCGATTGTCGGGATTGTTCCCTTCTCTGGAACGCCGAAGACGATCGCGCTGGTCGGCAACACAACCGGAAAAACGGAAGTGACGTTCCTCTTTACCGATGGGACATCGGACAAGGTGACGGTCAGCGTGGTGGAGGAGACAGTTCGCGGTTTGTAGTTCGCAGTTCTTAGTTCGCAGTTCACAGTTGCCGCGGAAAGTCAATTCATAGTTCTAAGTTCGCAGTTCACAGCTGGCGCTCGGTTGGCTGCTGCGCAGTTTTGAACTGTGAACTACGAACTGTGAACTACGAACTGTCTCGAACTACGAACTGTTTCGCCACCGTGAGGACCGTAATATCGTCTTCCTGGCCGAAGTCCTCAGCGGCCTGGGCTATCTGCTGGGCAGATTCGCGGCTGATCGAGCGTGCGCGATCAAAGCCGTAAAGCTCACCATCTTTGGCGCGCGCTTCGACCACACCGTCGGTCACCAGCGTGAGTTGCGCGGCATCGGGGAGCTCGAATTTCGACTCGGCATAGACGGTCTGCCCATCGAGGCCCAGGGGAAGCCCCCCATCAATGTGGACCTCTTCCCCGCCGCAGTAGGGGGCGAGATGGCCTGCATTGGCGGCAGTGATTGCCCCATCCGGATCGACGCGGAGCGCCAGGCAGGTCGTGAAACCGCCCTGGCTGCGGACCAGCATGCGTTGATTCATGGCAGTGAGAATCTCCGCGGGGCTCTGCGTGTAGTGAGCCAGGGTGCGCAAGGTCCCCACCAACAGCGAGACCGTCATCGCGGCCGGCATGCCTTTGCCGCTGACATCGCCGATGACGACGAGGGCGCCGCCCTCGGGCGTGGGGATGATCTGGAAGAAGTCTCCGCCCACTTCGCCTGCGGGCCTGTAGAGGCTCTCGATGCGGAAGCCGGGAATGACGGGGGTCTCGGCGGGAACGAGAATCTGCTGCACCAGGCGGGCGGCTTCGATCTCAGAGTGCAGCCGCTCTTCATCGCGGCGCGAGCGAGCGAAGCGCAGGACGAGCACGGCGAGAATGGCCCCTTGGGTCAGGAATTCAACCAGGCGGTTCACACTGATGGGAAATGGCCAGTCCGTCAGGTGACCAAGACGCTCAATCTCGTCGGAGAGCCGTTGAAACCCCAGAAGGTTCAATGCGCTTCTGGCGAGCAACACCATGGTGATGCCGCGAAAAACAAGCATCGGATAGAAGAGCAAGCGTGCGTCCGGAATCTTGCGCCGCACCGCCTGAAAGATAGTCAGCAGGAGGCACAGGTCGAACACCACCTCGCCGCCATCTTCCAGCAGTTCGAGAGTCGCAAACACCTCCGGAGGAAACGCGTGCGGCATGGTTGCGTCGAGCACCGGGTAAGAGAAGTACACGAGAGAGATAAAAACAACCGCGCCGCCTGCGACGAGAAGAAGGCGCTGCCGGCGCACCCGCAGCATCCAGGCGATGAACAGAATGAGCGCAAAATTATTCAGGGTGAGGAGCAGCCAGCTGGACCCGTAGGAACCCGGGCTCCATGTGGGCGTGTACCAAGGCGGAAAGAGCAGCAGGATGAGGAGGGCGTTTCCAAGTTCGTAGACTCCAAACCAGAGATACTCGCGGTCGGTGCGCAGAAATGCGAAGAGCAGCAGGCTGCCCAGGCCTCCCATCAAATAAACGATCACGAGGGCGGCCGCATCCGCATTGCTCCAGAAAGTACGCAGATCGATAAACCAAGTCCATTGGCTCAGCTCCGCATAGCTGCCCACGCGGCCGGTTCCTGTGGGGCCGCCGATCTCATGGATCCAGTTCCAGCCTCGGATTGCGATGACGATGGTGCGCGGCCCGTCGCCGGACGCGGGCGGAAGGCGGAACAACTGGTAGGGAGCCCAGATCGACCGCGGGTGGGGCGGCAATCCCCCCAACTGGCCAATCAGGTTTCCGTCTGCATACACCTGGTAGCTGGTGATGAAGCCGGGCACGACGATGGCTGGATCGCGCACCTGGGCGGGTATGCGAACCGCGAAGCGATACCACGCGATGCCGGTGTAATCGCGATAGCCCTGCGACGTCCAGGTTTTGTTGCTGCGCAGGAGCGCCCAACTCGAAGTCGTCGAACCCGGGCTGGGCCCAGCGCGGATCGTCGCCGGTATGGAAGCGCCAGGAGCCTTCGAGCGGCATCATCTGGACGCGGCTCTTCTCCAGGTCAAACATCTGCGCAGATGCTGAGATTGCCAGCATAAGGAAAGCCAGCGACACACAGATGGTTCTTCGGCGCACGTGTCTCTCCAGACGACTCAAAAGGTAAAGCGATGATTTCATGCGGATGGTGAGGGCGCAAGGTCGAATCGGATCGACGCGCCGCGGCACGCCCTTATCTGACTTCAGACATGAAGTCGGGGCGCTCGATGATTTCCGTGGGCGCGGCCAGGCAGGAGTTTTCAGGCGCGATGTACGAGAAGGCGTCAATCAGCCAGGGGCTGTCTCGCCAGACGAGCAGCTCCTGCCTGAAGCAGGAGAGATGCGCCTCGTCGCAGTATTGGAGCATCAACTCGCCGGTCATGCTTCGATCGCGCCAATGCTCCACCAGAAAGGATGTCGAGTCATCAAGCTGGTCCTGATACTCGCCTAAGTTGGAGTGATGAAGAAAGCAGCATCCCTGCGGCGTGAGTTTGCGGGCAATTTGGTGCACATAGGCGCGGCAAACGTTTGAATCAGCATGTACGAGCGAATCGAAGCTGAAGACAAAGTCGATGGACCGGTCGGGAATCATGCTAAGGCTCAAGCCATCGTTGACGAAATAGGACATGCGCAAATCATCGGCGAAACGGGTTTGGCAATATTCAATGCACCTGGGGCTGAGGTCGACCAGGGTGAGTCTCTCGCATTGGGTTCGAAGGCGTTCCGTCCAACGCCCGCGCCCCGGCCCAATCTCGAGGATGGATGGGCGCGGGAGAAAGGGCTGGATTCGCGGCAAGATGGTGCGGTTCCACTGTGTCTCCGAGCCGCCCCACGGAGCGGACCAATCCTCGCCGTCGTGCAGCCAGTCGTTCTCCCAACAGGTCAGATTTTCTTCAATCGAGGGCATTGGACAAATCACTCCACCGCAGCGGCGGTCACGGCTTTTTCGTGGTTGGCGGCGAACTGGTCGTGGCAGGCCATGCCGGCATGGCGTAGTTTCAGGAATTGAGGATCGGTGCGCAGCGAGTCAAAAAATGGATCTTTATCCATCGCGGGATAGGAGCAGTAGTTGCGGTCGATGGCGGTTTTGAGCAGGCGCAGGGACGGCGCGGTCTGCCCGCAATAGGCAAGATGGGCGGCGAAAAAGTAATCCACTTCTGGATCGTCGTCGATTTGAACCTTTGAGGCCAGGGCTTGAACTTCGGATTCAGGCGCATGACGCGCGCAGGCCAGCAGCATCTTGTAGCTATCCCAGCCGGCAATCTGTGGTGCGGGAATCTGCAGCGCTTCGCTGGTCTTGCCTGCGCGCAGCAGTACTTCGATTGCGTGCGCCCTCGACCACTCGGAGCTGAGATCCTTGCGCAGAAACTCCCGGGCGCGCTTGTAGTCGCCCAACTCCATGAATGTTGTGGAACAGGAGCCCCACTTGATGGTGACGGCGAGCAATGTGACCAGATCGCACTCGCGGCCCGACTCCTGCAAGGACCCTCCATAGCGAAGGACGTAGCTCAACACATGATGGAGATTCGGATCGTCAGGCCGGCGGCGAAGCAGATCGAGGGCGATGGCGTGGGCCTTGACCAGGTCGCCGCGCTCGGTGCGATGAATGGTCAACTCGGCCAGAGGATCGAGAGAATCTGGATTGAGGGCGAGTTCCTTTTCCACGGCCGCGTCGGAGAACTCCATCATCTCGGGACCGCCGCCATCGAAGCGCGCTTTGGTGTAGTAGCGCAGCCCCAGCTTGCCCCAGGCGGGCGCGTAGGTGGGATCAAGCAAGACCACCTTGCGCAGAATCTCGATGCCCTCCCGGTTCGGGATCGGATCAAAACTCAGAGCGTCACTTTTCAGATAGAGTTCGTACGCATTTTCATTGGTGGCGCGGGGTTCCTGTTCGGGAAGGAACGCGGAAACGCCCAGCGCGCGGGCCAATTGACCTCGCGCGGTGACGGTAATCTGCTCCTGCAGTGCGAGCAGATTATTCGATGCGACGCTTAAGGTGTCATGCCAGACGATACGGTCCTGTTCTGTGTCGACGGTCTCGATGGTGACCTGCAACCGGTCGCCCACAGTGACGAAGTGGCCGGTGATGACACGTTTCACGTCCATCTCGCGGCCGACCTTGCGAAAGTCGATTCCCGGCCCGGTGTAGGCCGTGGCTGAAGCCAGAGGGCGGAGCGTCAGAGATTGCGCCGTGGCCAGCGCGTGTGCAACTTCATCAGGAAGCGCGGAGCCAAGATAGCCAAGGCTCTGATCGCCGGAGACATTTTGAAAGGGCAGGATGGCGACGCTGACCGGCGCCGATACGACAGGATGCTGGTTTTTTCTGATCATGACAACGGCAAGAACGGAGACCAGCAGCGCAATCGCGGCCACGGCCCCCAGCACGCGGGGGGCGATCATCCGACGCATTGGCTGTGCGCTTTTCGTCGCGGAAGACGGCGAGTCGGGGAGTTCAGGCGCCTGCGTCTCGGGAAGGAATTCTTCGGGGGCGATAGTCTTCACGGGCACGGCAATGCGGTAGCCGATCTTGGGCAATGTCTGGATGATTTCCTGATCGCCAAAAGCCTTTCGGAGCTTGGAGACGGCGGTGGCCAGCGAGGCATCGACCACCAGAACACCGGGCCAAACGGCATCAAGAAGCTCTTCCTTCCTGAAAGTTTCGCCTGGTTTTGAGAGCAGGTGGCGCAGCAAATCGAGCGGCTTGCGCTCCATCTCAATCACGCTGCCGGCAACACGAAGTTCGTAGCGCAGCTCATCGAACTCGCAATGCGCGAATTGCCACACACGCCATTGGGGCTCGGAGGTGGGCATTTCGGTGGAGGCGGGCATCGATTTGTGGCTCCTTTAGAAAACTTCAGACTTCCGTCAGGACATTGTCGAGGAGAGAAATACAGGATAAGCGAGAGTCGGCATCAGCAACATGTCTTTCGAACCCGCGCCGGCCAGGTGGGCGCGGGCACGCACCCATGAGAGGAGATTCGGTGAGACAAATAAGGATTGGATATGCTGCCGCGCTTGCGGCTTTGGGAGTGCTGGCCGCCTGCGGCAGTTCGGTGGCGGCCATACGTACCACGACAACGGCGGTGTGGTGGCGATTGAGTTCAAGTCTGGCGGCAAGGCATTTGTCTCCGCCGGACCCGTGACACAGTCCTGCACTTACACCGAGAATGGGAAGGCCATCCACCTGACGTGCGAGAGCGACACGACGGATTTCACTCTTGACGACGACGGCGCCCTCTCCGGCCCCCCGAATGGAATGATGGCTCGGCTCACACCTTTAAAGAAGTAGGTGTACCAATCGCTCGAAGATGAGCAAACATGCGCGCGGGAGAGCGGGATGACGAAGTGGAGATCTGTTGAATTATGTTGCACGGCCCTGGTCCTGTTTCTGTTTGTACCGCGACTGCTCCAGGCGCAGCAATTCCAGTTGCAATTTAACCAGACCTACTCCTGCCCCGACGGCAAGACCTACGTGATCCACAAGTGCACACAAGGCGCCAAGTTCGAGTACTGCTATTACCTGCAGAACCCTGATCTGGAGCGCATGAACATCCGATCGCAGGTCGAAAATCAATTCCGCACCTGCAAGGTTGTCGGCAGTGCTCCTGCCGCACCGCAGACTGCTGCGCAATCCGCCTCAGGCCTGCAGATCAACACCCCTTATCAATGTCCCGGCGGCCTGGTGATCACGCTGTTTCAATGCCAGACGCAGAGCGGCCAGGACTATTGCTTCGTCAAGGCAGAGCAGAACGGGAAATTCCTGACGCAGGTTCCCAAGCTTCGTTCTGAAGCGACCCAGCAACTGCAGCAGTGCAAGGCGGGGACACCGTTCAACCCGCCGTACCTCGCCGAATTCCCCAGCGTCGACCGTGTCATTCAGGGTATGAAGGTTGCCGAGGCCGGCGACAGCGCCAAGCGCGTGATGGGCGCACTCTATCAACTCAGCCAGGTTATCCAGACTCTGGCTCAGCACCGGGGTTCAGGCGGCCTGTTGCCCGATGAAAAGAAGCTCCTCGACCAGTATGCTGCTGCTCAATCCGCACTTGTGCAGTCCGCCGCCAAGGCTCTTCCGGGACAGCAACTCGACCTGAACAGCAACCCCTACCATTTCAACCCCACTGATCCGAAATTTGGAT
Source organism: uncultured Acidobacteriaceae bacterium (assembly GCA_963791505.1). GTDB lineage: Bacteria > Acidobacteriota > Terriglobia > Terriglobales > Acidobacteriaceae > Telmatobacter. The sequence goes on along the minus strand of CAWBSV010000032.1, from coordinate 123,955 downwards.
TTGAAGGCATTCCGGTGTGGATTGATTTTCTGTCTCCCAGCGTGCAGGGGCAGTTTGCTCAAATCGTGGGCGCGAAGAATGCCAACTATCAGGCACAGGTTGCCGCGGAACAGAAGGCGGCCCTAAGCACCCTGCAAGCCCAAACAGCCGCCGCGCAAGCGCAGGCGCAGCCACTTCCGCAGGATCCGGGCGCTGTGGCCATGAGGCGATGCATGGAATCAGGCCGCAGCGACATGGACTGCCTGGGCGAAGGAATCAAGGTGGGCCTGGTGGATCTCGCAGGCGGAAATCCGCTGGCTGGGATCGGTCCGTCAACGGCTCCTGGACTGCGCTTGAGCGGCACCTACTCAGCGGGTACCTTCGCGGTCAGCTTCGACCAATCCTCGGCAAGCTTTACCTGCGGAACGCTCGTCCCGCAGGCACTTCCCTACTCGATCGATCGAAGTGGAACCCAACTGCAGATCAAAATTCCGATCTCACCCAAGCCACTGGTGCTCTCGTACAACCCACAGGGCGCGCTTTCTGGACCGGGCGCGATCGATGTCGCTGGGCAGGTGGTTATCGGAGGCGCGGTCGCCACCACTTCGGCCGGGTACCAAACGCAAACGCAGACCACGATGCAGCGGCAGCAGATTGACGCTGCCCAGGCACAGAACTACATCGGCACCGACGCAGTGCACCAGAATGGGTCGGAGTACTCGATCAATACACCGGTCACCACGACGACTTACACTCAGACGCCCGCTCACTACAGCGTCCCCACTGCCCCGAAGACGGAGAAGTGCAGCGTGGCGTTGCTGCCGCCAACCGGCTCCAACGTGAAAATATCCGACGCCCTGACGCAGATACTCGGAACTCAAGCAAGCAGCGCCTCGAACACCAAGCCTGGACTCCGGCTCGCCGGCAAATATGCGGCTGCGGGCGGCTTGTCGATCGAGTTCAGAGACGATTCGGCAACCGTCAACTGTGGCGCTGCTTCCGTTGCCGAGGCTTACTCCATCTCGACCGCAGGCGGTCAGCTTACTGTGAATCTGCAAAATGGCACCGCGCCGTTCAGCCTTGTTTTACAGCCAGGCGGTGCGCTTTCAGGTTCGGGCACTGTGAGCGTTGCAGGACGAAAGATGATTCGCTCAACCGGCGATGATGTTCATAACTTCGTTCCGCAAAATGCGAGCTGCACGGTCGGAACGCTCGTCGCGCAGAAATAGCGGAGAGAGAGGCTGCTAGAAAGGTAAATAAGCCGTTGGAGTATGCTTTCCATTCCATGCGCTCTTGACACTGAAGCAGAGAATATTGATTCTCAGTAAATAGGTTCAGCTGACATTGCCAATGAAAAGCGACCGACAGCCATCTCTCAAACGGCAGAAAACAAGGCGAACCGCAACGGACGCGTCTGTTGTTCAAGAATCGCTTCGACCTTACGCAATCGCGGATAAACTGCGCACACTGCGCTTGCGCCGAAGCATGGGACTCACGCAACTCGCCGAACACACAGGGTTTTCAACCGCCATGCTTTCGCGCCTCGAGAACGGCCGGCTTGTGCCCACATTGCCGACGCTCACGCGCATCGCTCTGGTGTTCAGCGTAGGGCTGGACTACTTTTTCAGCGACCCAAGAAAGCGGCACGTTGTTGCCCTTGTGCGGCGAAAAGAGCGCAAGGTATTTCCATCAGATCCGAAGTCCATCCAGAACCCGTGGCATTTCGAAAGCCTGGACTTTCCGGTAAATGATCGAAAACTGAATGGCTATCTGGCGCATTTCCATCCCTTGGGGCAGGAAGAGGTCGTTCCTCACTATCATCCCGGCGTGGAACTGCTCTACGTGATCAGGGGAAGAATCGAAATGGCTATCGGGGTGGAGACATTCCAGCTTTCAGCCGGCGATTCAATCTATTTTGATTCAATGCAGAAGCACACCTATCGAAGCCTGGTGAAAACGCCCTGCACCGCGATTGTGGTCACGACGGTGTCTCCCAGGTAGCGCTCCACTCTATTCATACGCGCGCTTTTCTCGCGACAGAATCGGTACTTTACTGCCATGCAAGAAACGCGACCCTTCTTGCCTGGCAAACAATCAATTGCCGTCCCGAAGTCTCACAGCAACCATTTCCTTTTGTGGTTGCCCTAATGTCGGGAAATGATTCATCACCGAAAGGGCGGCAAGAAGAGCGTTGTCATCGTTGGAGCAGGGCCTGGCGGGCTTGCAACTGCCATGCTTCTGGCGCAACGGGGATTCCGAGTCCAGGTTTTTGAAAAGCAGGAAGTCATCGGCGGTCGCAGCGCAGAGGTGCGCCTCGGAGAATATCGCTTCGATCTTGGCCCTACGTTCCTGATGATGAAGTTTCTCCTCGACGAATTGTTTGCGGAGGGAGGACGACGGTCGAACGATTACCTCGAATTCAAGAAGCTCGACCCAATGTACGCCCTCACTTTTCCCGACAAAACGATGCTCGCTCGCTCGCATCCCGACGCGATGAAGGCGGAGATCGAAAAGCACTTTCCCGGGGAAGGCGCCAACCTCGACCGTTTTTTCAAGGGCGAGAAACTGAGGTTCGAGAAGCTCTACCCATGCCTTCAAAAACCCTACGGCACCCTGGCAAGCTTGATCAGCCCAACGCTGCTTGCCGCCGCGCCGCATATCGCAGCGGGACGATCGCTCTACAGCGTTCTGGGCGATTATTTCCGCAATGAAGAGTTGCGCCTGGCCTTCACGTTTCAGTCGAAGTACCTGGGCATGTCGCCGTGGGACTGTCCGGGGCTCTTCACCATGATTCCCTACACAGAACATGCTCACGGCGTTTATCACGTGATGGGCGGGCTCTCCCGCATCGGCCATGCCTTTGCGGATGTCAGCCGCTCAGATGGCGCCGAGATTCACACCTCTCAGCCGGTCGCCCGCGTTCTTCTGGATGGCCGCCGCGCAATTGGGGTTGAGCTCGCAAGCGGCGAAAAGGTGTATTGCGATGACGTCATTCTCAATGCCGACTTCGGACACGCAATGGCCACGCTCTTCGACGAGAAAAGTCTCGGCCGCTACAAACCATCGAAGATGCGCAAGCGGAAGTACTCGTGTTCAACATTCATGATGTACCTCGGTCTGGATCGGACCTACGACGCCGAGCATCACCTCATCGTCTTTGCGCGCGACTACAAACGCAATATTGAAGCCATCACGCAGGGACGCGCCACTTCAGAAGACATGTCGCTCTATATCCGCAACTCCTGCGCGACAGATCCATCGGGCGCACCGGCTGGGCACTCTGCGCTCTATATTCTCGTTCCGGTGGCCAACAACATCAGCGGCATTCACTGGCAGGAGCGCAAACATGAACTGCGCGAGTCTATCTTTCGCACTCTCCGCGAGCGGACGCCTTACGGAGATGTCACGCCGCACATTCAGCGCGAAATGATCGTCACGCCGGAGGACTGGGAGCAAAAATACTCGGTCTTTCTCGGCGCGACCTTCAACATGTCGCACAGTTGGAACCAGATGCTCTACTTGCGTCCGCACAACGAGTTTGAGCAGTTCTCCAATTGCTACCTGGTGGGCGGCGGCACTCATCCAGGCAGTGGCCTGCCCACCATCTTCGAGTCGGCGCGCATCAGTGCAAATCTCATCTGCAAGAAATACGAGATTCCCCACCCCGCGACAAAGCCACTGGAGCTGGCGCACGCGTGACATCGCTCAATGCAGAACGGATCGTGGCCAGGGCCCGCGAGGCGCAGCCAGCCTGGGCGGCACTGAGCATATCGCAGCGGTGCGCTTTTCTCGGCCGTCTCCGCCGTCAGATCGCGGCGCAAAGCGAGCCGATTGCGGAGTCGATTGCGCGTGAAACCGCAAAGCCGGTTCTCGATGCGCTTGCCGGCGATGTGCTCGTCACGCTCGAGATGATCCGCTATTACGAGACCCGTGCAGCCAAGATCCTGCGCTCTCGGAGGGTGGGCAAGCCGGCATTCCTTTTTCCCGGCGCGCGCTTCCAGAGCCATTTCGAGGCGCATGGAGTCGCGCTCATTTTCGCTCCCTCCAATTACCCATTCCAGCTGTCGGTGATTCCCATGATCACTGCGCTTGCAGCCGGGAACGCGGTGGTTCTCAAGTGCTCTGAGCGCACGCCGACCACTGCGGACCGAATCGCCGCGGTCTGCAAACAGGCAGGCCTCGCGCCCGATCTGGTTCAGGTACTGCACGACGGGCCCGAGGAGTCCGCGTCGCTGATCGATGCGCGGCCAGACATTGTCTTCTTCACGGGCAGCAGCCGTCACGGTCAGATCATCGCTGAGCGCGCCGCACGACACCTGATTCCGGCGATTCTTGAGCTTGGTGGCAAAGACGCAGCTCTCATCTTTGCCGATTGTCACCTCGAGCGGGCTGTCGAAGGCATCACGTACGGAGCCTTTTCCAACGGAGGAAGGGTTTGCGTCGGCGTCAAGCGTGCGTACGTTCACGCGCCGATCTACGAGGAGTTCGTCGCGCAGCTCAAGCAACGGATCGCGAGGCTCAATGTCAGCGCCGATCCAGATGCGGATTTCTGCCCGGCCTCCGGTGATACGGCATCTGTGATACGCGAGCAAATTGAAGACGCGCTCGCTCGCGGAGCCACTCTCAACTATCCGCAGGATCGCAATGCATTAGGCAGCGGGCCGGTGCTGCTCACCGGCGTTCCAGCGGAGGCTCGCATTCTTGCCGAAGAAAGTTTTGGCCCGGTGCTCTGCGTGGCTCCGTTCAGGGACGAAGACGAAGCAGTCGCGCTGGCCAACGCAAGCGCCTTTGCGCTCAGCAGCAGTGTGTGGACTCGCGACCGCGCGCGTGGCAGCCGCGTTGCCGCCCGACTCTCCGCGGGTAGCTGCGCCGTCAACGATGTCATTCGGGTCATCGCCAATCCCCACGCGGCATTCGGCGGCAACCGGCTCAGCGGACACGGCCGCTATCACGGCCCTGAAGGTCTCCGCGCCTTCTCTCGGATCCGAACCCTCATGCTTGCCCGCGATCGCCGCGCCCGTGAAATCAACTGGTTTCCTTTCACGAGTCGCACCCGTCGACAGCTCGCCGGCCTGCTTCAGTTTCGCCACGGACCAGGCAGCCTGGCGTCGCGGCTCGGCCGCATCATCACGTCCTTGTTGCTGAGCGCAGCTTTCGGCGCCGTCCTCTATGCGCAGTCAAAAGACCATTCGCACCTCCGCATCGAAATTCAGCTTGCCCCGCAGGCGCATGGAGAACTTGCTTACCTTGTCTTCGACGCGCCTCCTGGATTTCCAGCCGATCCCGAAAAAGCGATTCGCCATGGATTCATGCCGATTCCCCCGGACACGCAGCAGATGAACATTGATATGGACCTGCCGGCGGGAAACTACGCCGTCAGCGTGTATGAGGACCTGAACGGCAATCACAAGCTGGATCACAACCTTCTGGGCATTCCAAGCGAGCCGGTCGGTGTCTCGAACAATCCTCCGGCGCGGCTGGGGCCACCGCGATTCAACGAATGCTCGTTCCGCGTTGGCACAGTCGCCCAAACAATCAACATCACCCTGGTGCGTGGATCATGAGCGCCGCGTCTCAGAAAAAGCGCGTGCTTGTCATCGGCGCCGGACTGGGCGGCATGTCTGCCGCGATCATGCTCGCGCGCGACGGCTTTCAGGTCACTGTGCTGGAGAAGAACTCCCACGTCGGCGGCAAGTTGAATCAACTGCAGGTGGATGGATTCAGCTTCGACCTCGGCCCATCGATTTTCACGCTGCCCCAGATCTTCCGCACGATCTTCGAAGGAGACGGAAAGCGGCTCGAAGACTACATCGCGCTCGAGCGAGTCGATCCCCAATGGCGCAATTTCTTCGAGGATGGTGAGGTTCTCAATCTATGGGAACGGCCCGAACGCATGCGCGCGGAACTGGCGCGTTATGGTCCGCGGGTGATTGATGAGTACGAACAATATCTCGCTTACTCGCGCCGGCAGTATCAGATTGTCGAGAGCGGTTACCTGCGTCAAGGGCTCGACACATTTCGGCAGTTCTTGCGCTTTTATGGCTGGAAAGACGCGCGGGATCTTGACTATCTGCGATCGATGTCGGGCAGTATCTATAAACGGCTGAGCAACCGGTATCTGCGCGACATCTTCGAGTATTTCATCAAGTATGTCGGCTCCAGCGCTCTCGATTCACCCGCGTTCATGAACTTGATGCCGAACATCCAGATGGAATTTGGGCTCTGGTATGTATCGGGCGGCCTCTACCAGCTCGCTCACGCTTTCCGCCGGCGCATGGACGAATGCGGCGTCACACTTCTTCTTGAGCACGAGGTTCTGAGGATCGATCACGGAGTCGGGGCAGTCACCGGCTTGCAGGTGCGCGGTTCTGATGGCGCCACCAGCGTTTTGCCGGCCGACTTTGTTGTTTCCAATATGGAAGTCATCCCTGCCATGCAAAAGCTGCTGAACGCTCCGCCTGCAGGGATGAAAAAGCTGAGCCGATTCCAGCCGTCTTGCTCTGGAATCGTTGTTCATCTTGGGCTAAATCGTGTCTACCCGCAGCTTGCGCATCACAACTTCTTTTACTCGAAGGACCTGCATGCACACTTTCGCCGCGTCTTTCGAGACGGAGCGCTCCCTGACGACCCTACGCTCTATGTGGTTGCGCCCACTCGAACCGATCCCTCCCAGGCGCCCGCAGGCTGCGACAACATCAAGATCCTGCCGCATATCCCTCCCCTTGACGACAAACGAGTCTTCACGCGCGAAGACTACATCGCGCTGAAGGAGACCTGTCTTGACAAGCTCGAGCGCATGGGCCTTACCGATCTGCGCCGTCACATCGTTGTGGAAGACTTCTGGACCCCTTTCGATATCGAAGCCCGCTATGGGTCCAACCGCGGTTCCATCTACGGCGTGGTCTGCGATCGCCGGCGCAACTTCGCCTTCAAGGCTCCTAAAAAGAGCTCGCAGTTCCGCAACCTTTTCTTCGTGGGCGGCAGCGTGAACCCTGGCGGCGGCATGCCCATGGTCACGTTGAGCGGCCAGCATGTCGCGCGCATGATCGCCGAAGAGACCGCGAGGGAAATGCGATGATCGTCCCCGCTCTGCTTTGCGCGCTTGGGCTCGCTGCCGGCTTCTTTTTGATCCGGCGGATCCCGAGCTGCCCAGCTGCGGAGCCGTGTCCCGGAGCCAATTTTTCCATCATCATCCCTGCGCGCAACGAAGAGCAGAACCTGCCGCGTCTTCTCGAATCCCTCTCCCACTCCACGACCCTCCCCGCGGACGTTCTCGTCGTCGATGACGGCTCGACGGACAACAGTGCGGCTGTGGCAGAGAGCTTCGGCGCTCGGGTGTTGACTTCAGCCGCCAAGCCCGCCGGATGGACAGGCAAGTCCTGGGCATGTCATCAGGGTGCGCAAAATGCCGCCGGGGATCTTCTACTGTTCCTTGACGCCGACACATACTTTCTCCCCGGCGGTCTGGACCGTTTGATCTGTCGCTGGGTGCGCGAACGAGACCCGCGCGCGGTTCTCTCATTGCTGCCGTACCACGCGATGAGCAACGAGTACGAGCAGCTTTCGATCTTTTTCAATATCCTCATGGCCGCCGGCGCGGGCGGGTTCGGAGTCGTCGCCAAGCCGCGTCTTTTCGGGCAGTCTCTGCTCATCTCAAAAAGTACATACGTCGAAGCCGGCGGTCACGCTGCAGTTCGTGGCGTGGTGCTTGAAAACCTGCGATGGGCGAGCACGCTCACTGAATGCGGCGCGCGACTTCTCTGCTTCGGCGGAAAAGGCACCTTGCATACGCGCATGTTTCCCGACGGTTTTCAGCAGATGTCGGAGAGCTGGGCGAAGGCATTTTTTCAGGGGGCCTCCGACTCTGGAGGCATGGTTCTTGTTGCGGCGGTCGTGTGGATCGCCTCTCTCTGGTCGACCCTGTTGCTTCTGATCATGCCGTACGGTTACGGCCGCCCCGGCTTGTTCTTCGTCTACCTTCTCTTCGCACTGCAGATCCTATGGTTCGCACGACAGCTTGGCAATTACTCGCCTCTTGCCTGCCTCTGTTTTCCGCTGACTCTCGCTTACTACTGCGCAGTCTTTGGGCGCGCCGCTGCGCGGCGAACTCTTGGCCGCAAAACCATCTGGAGGGGCCGCGAAGTATGATCGCGCTGATTTGGTCTGCCAACACTCTCGGCTGGCCCGTGATTCATCTCTGCATCGCTTTTGTAGTGCTGCGGCTGCCTCCGCATCTCTTTGCGCGGGATAGCTGGCTGACCACTCAACGCCGTTGGGAACGCGACGGCCGAATTTATCGAGACTGGCTGGCGATACGACGGTGGAAGTCTCTGCTCCCCGATGGGGCGCCGTGGCTTGGAGGCTTTCCGAAAAAGAGAATCCATGGTCGCGATTCATCGAACCTTGCGCAATTCCAGCTCGAAACGCGTCGCGCAGAATTGGCTCACTGGTGCATGCTGTGCTGCCTGCCCATCTTTTTTCCTTGGAATCCCCCGTGGGCGTGCCTGGTGATGGGGGCCTACGCCCTGGTCGCCAACCTGCCCTGCATCCTAGCGCAACGCTACAACCGTATTGTTCTTGACCGCGTGGTGCGAACCCGGCGCCGCGCACTGAACTGCCTATGAGTGCAGCAGCGCAGAAACAAGGCCCGCCCACGCGACGCCGATACCTGGTGCACCTCTCGTGCGTGCCCGGCCTCGGACACGAACGCTGCGGTTACATCGCTCGCATCCATCCCTGGGCGGGCCGCAATGACCTGCCCGCCGAGGCCCGCGAGCGCGCCTTTGAGGATGAGTGCGAACTCATCGCCACCATCAATCCACTTCTCTCTTCCGGTTCTGACATTCGTGACGTCTTCGATCACATCGAGAGCCCCCGAGGCTTTTACTATCTCTTGCGCCTCAGCAGCGAAGAGGCAGCCCAGTTGGGCTGGCGCGCGTGAGGGCTGCTTGAACCCAACATCAATTTTCGACAACGCGCATGTGCACTCAAATTCGCAATTTGCGTACTACGGAAGAATAGGTTCGGATTTCCTGTATCAAGAAAACACAGCGCGATCCTGTCTGTCCGAATCCGCTTCCACTTGTGTCTAATTGCCATGCGGACGCGCCGAGTCAAGACGCCCCCCTTGAACCGGCCGACGCAAATCTCGACAATTTTGGAGGTAGATTTCAATGCTTCGCTTCACTTCACGTCTGTCTGCTGCGGCTCCAATTGCGGCGCTCGCCCTCGTAGTCTGTGCTGCCGGGTCGTACGCTCAGAACACACAAACCATCGAGCGGGGCCGGACGACGGTAACCCTCGCCAGCAGCTTCGTCTCCGCCCTGGGAAGTCTCGGCGTGACGCCGGGCACTGTCAGCCCGACCCAACTTCACGGCGCTACCGTCGACTTCCCTGTAACAGGCGGTGCAATCGATCTTGACACGGCAGCCGGCCAGATCCTGCACTCGGGTGGGCTCACGCTCACTGCCGGGTCGACAAAGGTCGTACTCCAAAGCTTCATCATCGATACGACTGCGGCTCCCGTCATCACCGGTCTGGTATCCGTGGATGGCAAGCTAGTCGGGCGTTTGCCCCTGTTTGACTTGACTCTTCCCAGCGGAATCACTCTTCCGCTCAAGCCGGACTACGGCCGAATTCTCCTCACAAACGTCGGCGTCACTCTCGACAGCACCGCCGCCGGCGCTCTCAACTCCGTGTTCAAGATCTCCGCACTCAAGGGTGGACTCGCCATCGGAACCGCGAAGGTCAACATCGATCTTCCCAGTTGCGACCACGAAGACGAATACTAGCTCTCCTCCCGCAGGGGCGTCGCGCACTTCCGCGACGCCCCTCCTCTTGACTCCTTACGATCCTTGGACGCGTGGCGTCCGGGCAGCACTCATGATCTCAACATCAACTTGCCCGGACCGCAACCCAGGCTTTCGACCTGGGTCGATGTGAGTCTGTACCCGCGGTTGTCGAGCTTGACCGCGCAGACCGCTCTTCCAAAGAGGGGCTCAACAATATTCACTTGCCCGGCGCGGACGGCAGCATGGTCTCCATGCGCGAACTGGTCAGGATTACTGATTCAATGGTGCCCAGAGGGGGACTTGAACCCCCACGGCCGGTGAAGGCCTGCGGATTTTAAGTCCGCTGCGTCTGCCAGTTTCGCCATCCGGGCACGGGGCTGGGCAGCAGTCTCTATCGTATCCCGGATGGCGCCCCGGCTGCAGTTCCCTCGTCCGGGAAGGCGACGGCGGCCGCCGTGCGCTTCTATTGAGCCGAACGAAACAGAATGACTTCGCCGTCGAGCTGATACTCCGCGGAGCAGACATCGCCGCCGCAGATCATCGCCTCAACGCCGCATAACTGGCGCCGTGTAATCAGTCCCATGGTCCCGCAGCGCGGGCACGACATGACGGCGACAAATGGGTTTTGGGCATGACCCATCTTGGCCTGGTTTTCCAGCACGAAAACCGTTCCGGGGTCCATTCTTTCGGGGATCCATTCTTCCAGAAACTGCAAGTCGGCTGACATCCTGCCCTCCGATTGGGTTGATGTAACCGAGCCGCGTCGGCTGTTCAAGCTGACGGCCCTGTTGTGCAACAACAGCAGGCTGCGAATGGTTCGACGCGAAACTCAATGCTCTCTGGACGCAATCAGTGTTGATGGCCGAAGCCGCGCAAGTCAACGCGAATGCACGCAAAACGAGTATCGAGTGGGATTCCTTGAACCACACTCGCTACTCGTTACCAGAAAAATTCCGGGATCAAGTTGCCCTAACGCGACGCTCTCTCGTGTCTTGGATGCTTGCGTTGCAACCGCGTCGATTGCCCTGTAGGTTTCCTCATTGCGCAGGATCGCCTCCACGTATTCGCGCGTCTGCGTAAATCGGAATCGACTCCACAAATTCATCCATGCCGCTGATACGGCCCGGCAGGCCTGCCAATCGACCACGCGCCCGTCCCCCGCGTTGTACGCGGCCAGGCGCGTACTCCTGCACGCCGCCAAATTTGTCCAGCATCTGGCGCAGATAGCGCGTGCCCAGGCGAATGTTCGTCTCCGGATCGAGCAACTGGAACGTCTGAAAATTGCTTGATCCCCTCTTCCCGCGCCATGTGCTTGCCCGTCGACGGCAACAACTGCATCAAGCCCATACGCGTTGGCGTAGGAGATGACCGACGGATTGAACTCCGATTCCTGCCGAATCAGCGAGGCCACCAGATACGGATCGAGATTGTTCTTCGCCGACTCCGCCTTGATCGTGTCCCACCACGCTTCGGGAAAAAGTATCCGCCAGTAAGCCAGCGGAATCGACTTGATCGACGCGGTCGCCGCATACGGCAACGCCTTCTTCAGGGCCCGCATGGCGCGAAAGCGTCTCCCCATACGAAGCGTAGATCTGCGCCTCGGCCAGCGCGCTCCACGACGACGAGTTCGGATCGGCCGCAATCTCCTGCGCGATGTAATCGTTCAACCCGGCATTGGCCAGCAGCCGCGCCTTGGCAAGGTGCGGGCTGTCCATGGGAAAGCTGTCTTCAAGCACCGGCACCGGCGGCGCCTGAAAGCGATCGAGCTGCGGCTGGGCCACCGGCTGAGCGTTGCCCAAAGCAGCCAGCCGCTGCCGCGCCATCTGCGCATAGAAAAAGTGCTGATACGCGCGCACCAGGGTGCGATAGTTGGCAGCCGCACTGGCCGGATTGTGGTCCTGCGTTTCATACAGGCGCCCACGCCAGTAGAGTGCCGACACAGTTTCCTTGGCCGAGGGATAGAGCCTGATCTGCTCATCGAACAACCGCGCCGCGTCGGGATAAAGCCGCTGCCTGTAGCTCAGCCAGCCCGCGCGCCAGTGCGCGGCTGATGCGTTGGGATTGTCAGGAAAGTGCGTCGCCAGGTAGCTGTAGTAGTGCACGGCTGCCGCGTAATCCTTGCGCAGCAAATACATGTTGCCGCTGGAAAAAAGCGCTTCCGCAAGCCACTGGCTGCGCGGAAAGCTGGTCTCCATCTGCGCCACGATGCGCTGCTGCTCATCGAGATCATTGCGCGTCGCGCGCCAGCTCCATCAGCAGGTACATCCGGCGCGCGCCGTTTTCATCAGGCGTGTCGGCCAGTGCTTCGGCCTGCGCCCGGGTTAGCCGCTTCAACTTCAGATCGCAGGCCGCCTCGGCGACCGCAAAGCCATTCCGCGCGTCCGCATCCAGGCCCGGGGTTGTGGCGAGGGACTTGTATTGCTCGCTGGCCTCGGCATACCGGCCGGCGTTGTAGTAGGCGTCGCCGAGACTGCGCAGTTCGGCAGGCGTCAGTGTCGACTCCGCGCCCATCGCCGTCAGCTTGGCACGGGCTACCTGCGACTCGGGCGCGAGCGGATGCGTCAGGAGCAGATGCTTAAACTCGCGCATCGCCGCCTGCGTCTGACCCAGCGCAAAATCCACCTGCCCGTGCACCAGTTCATAACCGGTGCGATTCGCGGATGCGGTGTTGGCGCTCGCATCCAGCACCTTCTGCGCGCCGGCCGCATTGCCCATCGCCAGCAACACGTACGCTTCGAGCTCCGGCGCCTGGGCGATAAAAATGCTGTCCGGATAGCGATCCGTGAATCCATGCAGCAGCGCCGCGGCTTGCGCGTCATGGCCACCCTCGTGGCTTGAGTCCGCGCCCAGAAATTCCGCGTAGTCTGCCAGCTCCTGGCCGGTCTGCCGCGCCAGCTTGAAGTTTTCCTCGGCCTCGGCAAACCGCTTGTCGACGAGGTACGCATGGCCCAGCGCGAGATAGGCAGCGGAAGCCGCCTCGCCTTGATGGGCATGCGCATAGCGCGTCACTCCTTCATAGGCCGCGGGGGTGCGCAAGGTGGCGAGTTGCTGCGCCATCGGCCGCAGCTCCGTCGACGCGACAAAAGCCTGATGAATCCGCGCCGTCCGTGCAGCGCGCGAAGATTTGCTCGACTTGCTCGGCGCAGTCCTTTTCCTGGCATTCGGCTTTTTCGGCACAGCATGGGTTGTCGTGCTCGCCGCCGGGTCAGACTGCGGCGGGTTGGTGGCCGTGCTCTGGGCGGCAATCGGCGACACCGCCATCGACACCGACAGCGCAGTGGCCAGCCACCGCATCGGCAGCGGCGTCGCGATTGAGGGTTTCAAAACCTTCATGTCTTCACTTTAAGCCGGATTCAGTCTGCGCGAACCCACGCGTACCACCTGCGTTACCGAAAATTGACCCGAAACGGGGACCCAAGGTACTGTCCCGGCTGGACATTAGACGCAATCCGGTTCTCAATCGCGCCGCCCGGTCGCCGGCGGCCAGAACTATGAACTACGAACTAAGAACTGCGAACTGTTTGCTACACTCATCTTTTGGGTCCTGCTTCATCCCCTGTTCGCGGAACCAAACGATTTCCCGCATCCTACGCCCATGTCGACCATCCAACCCATAGCAGGTGAACTCGAGCCGCATCCCGACGTAGCCCTGGTAGAGAGGGTGCGCGGCGGAGATGTCTCGGCCTACGACGAACTGGTCCGCAAGTATGAGCGGCAGATCTTCCGCATTGCGCAGCACATTACGCAAAACCGCGAAGATGCCGAAGACGTCATGCAGGACGCGTTCCTCAAGGCGTACGAGAAGCTCGATCAGTTCCAGGGGAATTCAAAGTTCTACACATGGTTGGTTCGCATCGCAGTCAACGAAAGCCTGATGCGCCTGCGCAAGCGGCGCACCGGCAAAATGGTCTCGATCGACGAGGACGTCGAAACGGAAGAGGGCAGTGTTCCCCGCGACCTCGCCGACTGGGCTCCCGATCCGGAAGCGAACTACGGCCAAGCCGAGTTGGCAGAGATTCTGCGCAAGACCATCCAGGGATTGCCGCCGGGGTTCCGCGTGGTTTTTGCTCTGCGCGATGTGGAAGGTCTCTCGACCGAAGAGACAGCCGAGACGTTAGGATTGAGCGTTCCCGCCGTGAAGTCGCGCCTGCTGCGCGCCCGTCTGCAGCTGCGCGAGCGTTTGAGCCGTTACTTCAAGCGCCGTGGCAAGTTGCCCAAAGGACTCAAGCTCAAAGAGCCCGAACCGCGAAGAAGTGGCCGAAGAAGTGCCCCACGAAGTGAGGGATGACACGTGACCTGCACTGAGTTCCTCGCCCTCCTTGATGATCTGATCGACGACTCGGTATCCGCCGAGACGCGCATTGAGCTGCAGCACCACCTCAAAGGCTGCGATCACTGCGAAGTCACCCTCAGCACCACGCGCAAGACCATCGAGATCTACCGCTCGCACGAGCTCTACGATCTGCCGGTTGGTCTCCGCGAGCGCCTCCACGCCGCCATCATGGCGCGCTGCAAAAAAGGCTGCTAAGCAAGAAGCGCGGGTTCTCCAAGTCCGCACAAATCCCCGTGTGCCCCAGGTGCCCGGAGCCCCCACGAATGGGTCTTCGTTCGTGGGGTGGAGATCCCTCGCACTTGGGCACCTGGGATACTGTGAAGTCTCAAGCCAGTGCCCCCGGTCCCTCGCACTTGGGGACCGGGGACTCCACGACTCTTACCCTCTCTTGCTTGCCCCCACACTTTCCCCGATGCTTCTATGACAGCACCTACACCTAAAATGTCGGGGTGGTAATACACCAACAGGAGGGCGTCGGAGCATTATTTGCGGGATCAGCGGCAAGAAGCGCGGGTTCTCCAAGTCCGCACAAATCGCCGGGTGCCCCAGGTGCCTCGCACTTGGGCACCTGGGATACTGTGAAACCTCAAGCCGGTGCGCCCGGTCCCTGGTTTGCCCCCACACTTTCCCCGATGCTTCTGTGACAGCACGCGCACCTAAAACCGCGGAAAGGCGATACACCAACCCGCGCGGCGAAACCGCAATAAGGACAGAGCATCTTCTGTAGCTTCTTTATCGGGGCCCACAAAAGCAAAATTCCGCTAGTAAGCCAGATCGCCATGACCATCCCGTCAAAGGCCTCGGAAAACGGCTGAACAAGCCACCACACCACGCCTACACCTGCGAAACAACAGAGAAACCAAATAAGGTATCGCCGCAGTACTTCCTTACGCGCGCGCTGCGCCTTGGCAATGAATTCGCCAGCTCCACCGACCGCCTCCCGTTGCCTCATTTCTCAGATCCACGCACGCACAACGCGCGCAAGCTGTAGTCCGCAAAGCGACCGGAGAAGTTACTGCTGTCCTCATCTAGCGGCACACCGTCACTAAAGCGTAAGTACCACACAAGCCCGGTAGGGCTCCCACGATCATCCAGTCGATTTGTAGAGCTCCAGGGGTAGCCCGTCAGAAACAAGTTCCCTTTTACATGCCAACTGGAAGGTCTTCCTGTGCCGTGGCCGACTCGTCCGGGGGCGTTGGCCGTCTTGTCGTAAATGCGCTCAAGGTCGGCAAGCCCAGGCAGTCGCCAGTCAGAGTAACCTGCCAGTCGCAGATCGCGGCAATAATGCATGGCCTTGTGCCAGTTCACATCTTTTCCGTTATCCCTCCCCGCCCACATCAGTCCAGTTGACGGATCGGTCCAGGTGTCGTGAACCTGGTTATCTTGCGCTCCATCGTCCTTCGTCGGCGCCTGCGCACCGCCGATCATCACGGCTACAGAGAGAAGAACGAGAGCCACGTTTGAACTGCGCTTCACCAGAGACATTCGAACCACCAACCTCAAAGCAACCCGTCCAAACAATTCCAGACCTTCGGAGTATTTCTCTATATCTCCCGCCAATCCGTTAAGCCTGCGGACCGTAGCTTCGCCTGTAATTCCAAAATCTCACAAATAGCGGAGTCGTCCTCAATGGTCTCCACCCCTTCGCCAAGCTTCAATAGCACTCCCCTTTTATGGGGGGCGGCTCGCTTGTCGGCAGCCAGTACATTCATGAAGTGCCTGTTTTTCGTGTAGGTCAGCCAGCCAAGCTTGAAATTGCCTCGGTCGGCCTTCATGATCTTTAGATTTTGAATGTCCCCGTAAACACAGCAATGGACGGGATCAGCGAGGTCTATTATGAAGTCAATCAAATTCATTACGACTTCCTGACTTCCCCAAAGCTCGTTGACCTCGCCTCTGCTATAGGACTGCACGCTTATTGTTGTTACCTCGTTGAGCAATGGAAATCTACCACGTTCGATAGGTCCGAGCCCCTGAGTCTTTAGGGCCACGTCAACCCGATCGTCAAGCGTTGTCCTCAGACCCAATTTTGAAAAAGACATCTGGTAGCCGTAGTAGCATTTCGAGTTAATGCTAATGCGAGAATCATCAGGATCATTTTCGTTCAGATACTTCACGTCGTTATAGTCCGCTAAAGCAGTCATGACAACCGATTCGAAATCGGATAGATCTTCGGCAATTGGCATAAAGCTATGATTGGCGATCGTCCCACTCGCCACAAATGGACGGGTCCATGGCGAAACCGCCTCTAACCCACGCATAAAATCCAGCGCGCGGTCGATTGCTTGCTTTGCAGTGAGCTCAGGCCCGAAACCGAGTCCCTGAATTACCATGCGATCCTGCAATCTCTGTTGCATCTGATATCTCCTAGGATGCGGAACCTCGGGGGACAGACGGGAGGTTCCCTCAATTGCCGGCCACCGCATGCCCCTCCGAGATCCGGATATAGTAGCCGCCGGGATCGGTGAGCCTGAAATCCCTCACTCCCCATGGCTGGAGTCGAATCTCGGTCGGCTTCAATCCCTGGCTCGTTAGCCGCGCGTGCATCGCCTCGAGATTCTCGGTGGTATACAACACGATCTCCACCCCAACCGGTGGACGCCGATACTTCGAGAACGAGGCGGTCTCGTGAGATTCAGCCTCCGTGACCGGACTCAATGCAATCACGACCGGCCCGGATTTGAGCGTCACATACCCATACGATGTCTTCGCAACCACCTTGAATCCCAGCTTTGCATAAAACGCGGTATCTCGAATTGGATCGGTCGTCGCCAGCTCAAACTTTGATTCGGCATACGTGCTTGCAGGAGTCGTCTGATTCGGCGAGCCGCCCGCCTGTTGGGCCGAAACCGTTGCCACGAGATTCGCAAGCCCTGACAGCGCGAGCAGCGCCAGCGGCAAAACCGCAACGGACCAGAATGCCGCCATTCCTTTTCGCATAGTCACCCTTCCCCGCCCCGCCCAAAATCTTGTCAAGCCCCCCGCGAAAAATAGTCCGCAACTCCCTCATTCCAAACGCAAAAAACTTCTCCGCAATTTGCATATTATTTCTGGCGAGAGCGCACACTTAAAGTGTCCTTCAAGTCAGTTCGCCCGAAGCGCCCCATGAACCTCCCATGCGGAAGCTGCCAGGCCGTCTCCCTTAACTCCTTTGTTATCTAATTTCTGCAAATAAGTCCTTTACTATCTATATTTTAGCGGGCGAAATGCGCTCTAAACCAAAGAAAGGATAGGACTTATTTTCAAGAATAGTGTTTTTTTTTATTTTCAGGATCGAGCTTGCGTGAGCGACAGTCCCCGAGAAAAGTCTTCGCGACGCGCAACCGCCGGCTTAACCCCACCCCAGGCGGCAATAGCCCCTGTGCTATCGTGCACCCTCCTTAACAACAACCGAATCAGCCGCCTGTAGACGCTCCCTGCACCGTGGCACAAAAATTCCGCAACAAAAGGCCGCTCGATTGAAGAAGAAGCAAAACGCGCACGAAAAACGGCTGTGAAACTGTGAACCCCCCTTAAGCCTTGAAGGTTCAAGAGTTTCCACAGGGGGTGTCCACAGTTTCACAGGAATTGTGACCTCTATTTGCCCGCTTCGGGTTCCTTCCAATCCACGACCGGCCCCAGCTTCAGATCAGTCAGGCCAGATCCGATCTTGCTCTTGTCGCCGACCGCGATCACCAGCAGGTGATCGGGCTGGACGTGCTTGTCCGCGGCCGCCTGCGTGTCGGCCGAGGTCACCGCCTCAATCTGCGCAGGCATCTTGGAGTAGTAGTCCAGCGGCAGCCCGAAGAGCCAGAGGTCGGCAAACTGCTGGTTGACCCCGCTGGCGCTTTCAAACTCACCCGGCAACGAGCGAATGATGGAGTCCTTCGCCTGGCGCAGTTCCACATCGGTGAGCGGCTTGGTATGAATGTCGTTGAGCTCCTTGAAGAGCTGCTCCGCCGCCGGCGCCGTCACATCGGTACGCACCTGTGCGCCGGTGATGTAGGGCCCGGTGCCGCGATAGAACCAGTAGAACGAGAACGAGCCGTAGGTATAGCCGTGCGCTTCACGCAGGTTCATATTGATGCGCGACGAAAACAGCCCGCCCAGCATGGTGTTCATCACCGTGGTGGCGGCATAGTCGGGTGCGCTGCGCTCCTGGCCCACGCCAAACACCAACAACGCGGTCTGCGGAGCTCCCGGCTTGTCGACGAGGATAATCTTCCGCTCGGGTTCTGCCGGAGCGGACGGCAATGCAGCCGGCTTTGCGGTCGACTCCCACTTGCCGAATGCTTCTTCAGCAAGCTTGCGCGCCTCGGCCGGCGTCAGGTCGCCTGTGAGCAACAGCAAGCTGGTTTTTGGTCCGTAGTTCGCGCTGTGGAAGTGCTCAATTTCTTCGCGCGTCATCGCCTTCAGCGAGGCCGCGGTTCCAAAGGAGTCGTATCCATACGGACTCGATGCGCCGAACAAGTTGAGCAGCCCGGTGCGCAGCGCCATCTGTATGGGATTGTCCTGCGTCTGCAGCAAGCTGGTTGTGCGCTGCGCCCGCTTCCGTTCCAGATCGGCCGCTGAGAATGCGGGATGTTCTGCCGAGTCCGCGATCAGTTCAAGGCCACGGCCTGCATTGCGCGAGAGAAGCGAAACGCTCAGTCGGGCGCTGTCGGCGTCATTCGACGCCGACAAATCGGTTCCAAGCAACGCGGCCGCGTTCGCAATCTCTTCTGCTGATCGTTTGGTTGTTCCCTCGGTCAACAACGCCGCGGTCATTCCTGCCAGCCCCGGCCGGTCTGAGGGATTCTCCGCATTGCCGGCGAGCGTCAATAGCTGCGCGCTGACGATGGGCAGTTCATGCCGCTCGGTCAGATACACGGTCAGCCCGTTCGGCAGGGTGAGGACTGTGGGCTTGGGCAGTGATAGCGCGCGCTCGGGTCCGGGCTTCGGCGCCGTTGCGCGCCACTCCTGCGATGCTTCAAACTCCGGCGTGTGCTGCGGCGTGACCTTCACGTTCGCATCCGTGTCCTCAGGGCTGCGCGGCACATCGTCCAATACTTTCTTGCCGGGGATGCCGTAGACCACGACGCGATGATCTTTGCCCAATGTAGCTTGCGCGATTTTCTGCACGCTTGCCGGCGTGACAGCGTCATAGCGCGCGAGATCTTTTGGCAAATAGTCTGGATTGCCCGTGTATTGGTTGTAGTAGTTGAGTTGATCGGCGACGCCGCCGAAACCGCCCAGCCGCTGCAACCCTGAAATCAGGCCGGTCTCGACCTTGTTCCGCGACCACTCCACTTCTTCGGCGGTCGGACCCGATGCCATCAGGCTGTCGACAATCTTCTCCGCCTCGGCTTCAAGCTTCTCCGGGGTCACGCCCGGCTTGGCAATCAGATCGCATTCAAACGTCGACGCAAGCGCCTCGGCGTCGTTGGAGCAAGTTACTGACTGGGCGATCTGCTGCTTGTACACCAGCTCGCGATACATGCGACTGCTCTTGCCGCCGCCCAGAATACGCGCCGCGAGGTCTGCTTCCGCATCGCCCGGTGCGAAGGCCGGCGGTGCGAGCCAGGCAAGAATCACCTTGGGCAGTTGCACGGTATCCGTCACCACCGTCCGGCGCTCCGCCGTGATCGGCGGTGTCACGACCTGGGTCTGCGTCACCTCGGGTCCCTTGGGGATGGGCCCAAAATACTTCTCGATCAGGGCCTTGATGGTCGATTTGTCGAAGTCGCCGGCGATGGCCAGGGTTGCATTGTTGGGAGCGTAATACTGCGTGAAGAATTCCCGCACATCGTTGAGCCGAGCCGCCTCCACATCCGCGTGCGAACCGATGACTGCGCCGTAGTAGGGATGTCCCTTGGGGAAGAGCTGGTGGTAGATCTCCTCATCCACAATGCCGTAAGGCCGTCCTTCGCCCTGCCGCTTCTCGTTGCGGACTACATCGCGCTGATTGGCGAGTTTGGCGCGGTCGAGCGTGTCGAGCAGAAAACCCATGCGATCGCTCTCAAGCCACAACGCAAGCTCAAGCTGGTTGGCCGGCATGGTTTCGAAGTAGTTGGTCCGGTCGAAGTTCGTCGTCCCGTTGACGTCAGTGGCGCCGGCGCCCTCAACGTACTTGATGTGCGCCTTCTCGCCTACGTGCTTTGAGCCCTCAAACATCATGTGCTCGAAAAGGTGCGCGAAGCCGGTTCGTCCAGCGCGTTCCTTGAGTGGCCCGACGTGGTACCAGATGTCGACGGCCACGATGGGCAGTTTATGGTCTTCGTGCAGCAGGACCTGCAGCCCGTTGGGCAACTTGATCTCTTCATACTTGATCTCGGGCGCATGACCGCTGCTCGCGGTCGCTTTCTGGGCCTGGGCGAATTGAACGCCGACTGAGAGCAAGATTGCCGACAAAACAAGGAAAAGCGCACGCACATGTCGCATCATCTGGAAGGTCTCCTTACAACGGGTCCGTAATTCAGGGTCTCAAAAGTCGTCCGGGGAGGTGAAAAGGGCGTCTAAACTGGGGAAACAACTGCTCGCGTTTAGAGGGAAAAACAAGTCGTTGCGGGGCATGAGCAACTTTCGGGCTATTGCGGGGTTGGATTCGAAAGCGGAGTCTGTGCCTGGTAGACCTATCTTCCCTGTGGCATCGATCATATCGCGGGAGCCCCTACGATGAGCCAATTGCACCCCGGGGACTTGCATCCTTCCGACCGACTGAAGCAGTTTGTCGCCGCAGTGGTTTGCGCGGCCTTGATCTGCCCGGCAGCGCCGCTCGTCGCCCAAAGTTCCGCCGCCTCGACTCCATCGCATCCGGCCTCGAGCAAGAAAGCAGCCGAATCTGCCAGAAAGCCCTACCGATCGACGCAGCTCAGCGGGGATGATCGGATTCTGCACGCCTTGAATCGCTTTACTTTTGGTCCGCGGCCAGGCGATCTGGAAGCGGTGCGCGCGATGGGCCTCGATAACTGGTTCAACCAGCAACTGCATCCTGGAACCCTTGACCAGACCGACCTGCAGGCGCGCCTCGAAAAGTACCCGGCTATGCAGGAGGACCCGCAGCTCATCCTCTACCGGCTACCCAGCAACGCCATCATCCGCCAGGTCGCCGACGGCAAGGCGCCCATGCCGCAAAATGTCGCGCTCAAAGCCATCTATTCGGATGAGCTGGCGCGCGTGGAGCAGCGCCGTCAGGACAAGGCTCTGAAAAACCAGCAGCAGGCCGCGGCGGCCAATCCTGCGATGTCGAACCAGACAATGAGCCCCGGCATGAGCATGGACGCGGCCAACAACTCCATGACGTCCGCCACAACATCGTCGGGGGCTACGCCGTCGGTAGATGGCAATCAAATGAATATGGCCGCCGCGCCCGAGCCGCCGCCCTTCGATCCGGCGCTTGCCGCGCGCATCCTCGCCATGCCGCCCAATCAGCGCATCTCCGAGCTGGTCAACATGGATCAGCAGGGATTCGACAGCTTCCGCAAGGCTCTCAAAGGCCCGCAACGCGCTGCGATGCTCGCCGATCTCACGCCCCTGCAGAAGGAATATGTTGCCGCGCTTGAGAATCCCGAGCGCGTTGTGGCCGAGGAGCTCTTCGCGCAACGCCTCACCCGCGATATCTACTCCAGCGCCCAGCTTCAGGAAGTGATGACCGACTTCTGGATGAATCACTTCAATGTCTATCTGCGCAAGAACGAAGCCACGCCGTACTACCTGGTCAGCTATGAGCGCGATGTGATTCGCCCCCGCGCGCTGGGCAAGTTTGAGGATCTGCTCGAAGCGACGGCCCATAGCCCGGCCATGATGATTTATCTCGACAACGCACAAAGTATCGGTCCGGATTCGCCGGCTGCCGAGCGCGCCAAGGTGGCCGCAGGCCCGCAATCCTGACAAGAAGAAGAAAGCTCCCGAGGGACTGAATGAGAACTATGCACGCGAGCTGATGGAACTGCATACGCTCGGCGTGAATGGCGGATATACGCAAGCCGACGTTACGCAGGTGGCGCGCGTGCTAACCGGATGGGGCGTCGATCGCCCGCAACGCGGCGGCGGGTTCAAGTTTGACGAAAGCCGCCACGAGCCTGGCGCCAAGAAAGTGCTCGGCAAAAAGATCAAGGAGAATGGCGAAAAAGAAGGCGAAGAGCTGATGCACATGCTGGCTTCGAATCCGGCGACGGCTCGCTTTCTTTCGCGCAAGCTCGCCATCCGCTTCGTGGGCGACGATCCGCCGCAGGCACTTATCGATCGCATGGCCAACTCGTACATGACCTCGGGTGGCGACATCAGCGTTGTCCTCAAGACTCTATTCCACTCGCCAGAGTTCTGGGATTCGAATGCTTATCGCGCCAAGGTCAAAACGCCGCTTGAGTTTGTGGTTTCTGCGGCGCGCGCGGGCAACGCGACAACCAATGAGATTTTGCCTCTCGCCAATGCTCTGCGCGATATGGGCATGCCGCTTTACGGCGCCGTTCCGCCGACCGGCTATAACTGGCAGGCCGAGACGTGGGTAAGCACCGGCGCTCTCGTTAACCGCATGAACTTTGCGCTCTCGCTCGCTGCGAATCGCCTGCCGGGCATCTCGCTCTCGCTTGCGCCGCCGGCGGACACGGTCAGCTCAACACAACTGGGCCAGGATGACTCGGGGGCGCCGGTCGTTCTGCATACCGCCTTATCTACGAACCCTGGAGGGCCAGGCGTCGCGCCGACCGGCGAGGAATTGCGGCTCGAGTCCCTTCTTGTTCCGGGCGGCGTGAGCGAATCAACACGCGCCGCCGTCCTTCAGCAGTTCGAAGTGCAGAGCGCGACCGGCAACAATCAGCAGGCACCGCAACTCGCAAAACCGATCTCCGCGGCACAAGCGGCAAACACCGTCGAGAAACAAGATCAGTTGCTCGCAGGACTCTTACTCGGCTCCCCCGAGTTTCAACGCCGATAGACTTGAGGTACACCATGCAGATCAACCGTCGATTCTTTCTCCGCAACGGCGCACTTGCAGTTGCCGGCACTGCGGCTATTCCCAGCTTTCTGGTGCGCTCGGTGCTGGCTGAAGCGGCGGTCGTTGCGCCGGGACGCCGCCTTGTTGTTGTCTTCCAACGCGGCGCAGCCGATGGGCTGAATGTGGTTGTGCCTTATCGCGAGAAGAACTACTACGCCATGCGCCCCGGCATCGGCATTCCTGCGAATCAAGTGGTGGACCTCGACGGATTTTTCGGTCTTCATCCTTCGCTCGCGCCATTTAAGCCGCTCTATGATCAGGGCCATCTCGCCGTGGTGCACGCTGCCGGCTCGCCCGATACCACGCGCTCTCATTTCGACGCACAGGACTATATGGAATCGGGCACGCCCGGCGTGAAGAGCACGCAGGATGGCTGGCTTAACCGCGCACTGCAGGCTGAAGATCTGCGTCACCGTCAGGAGCACACCGCGTTCCGCGCTCTGGCGCTGGGCGCGCAGGTACCGCGGACGCTGGCCGGGAAGATTCCAGCGATTGCTCTTTCGAACCTCAACAATTTCAGCGTCGGTGGCCGCGGGCCTGTACCGTCTCCGGCCGCTTCTGCCTTCCAGGCAATGTATGGCCAGACGGGCGACCACATTCTCAATGCCACGGGCGACGAGGCGTTTGAAGCTGTGAAGATGCTGCGCGACGCCAATCTGGCGCAGTACAAACCGGCCGCGGGCGTCAATTATCCCACCAACGAATTTGGCAACAACATGAAGCAGATTGCGCAGCTTCTGAAGGCAAATCTTGGCGTGGAAGCGGCTTTCACGGATGTAGGCGGATGGGACACGCACCAGAACCAGGGTGGCGTGAACGGCCAGCTCTCGGACCGGCTGCGGGAGTTTTCCGCGGCTATCTCGGCATTCTGGTATGACCTCGGCGATGAAGCCGAAAACGTCACGCTGGTGACGATGTCAGAGTTCGGCCGCACCGCGCGCGAGAATGGCACTGGCGGAACTGACCACGGGCACGCCAACGCAATGTTTGTTCTCGGCGGCAATGTCAAAGGCGGCAAGGTCTACGGGCGCTGGCCGGGCTTGAGCAACGATCAGCTCAACGAGGGCCGCGACCTGACCGTGACCACCGACTTCCGCCAGGTTCTAGGTGAAGCCGTCTCAACCACGCTCGGCGCTCAGAATCTCGACCTGATCTTCCCGGGAGCAAGCTTGCAGCCGAATCGCTTCCTGCGCATCCTCGAGGACGGACCGCTTGCCCCAAGAAGCGTCGACCTGAACAGGGCGTCTTCCTGATTCCATGCCCTAATCATTCCGAGCGAAGCGCTTCGGTCGGATTGACGCTCGCAGCCCTGCGCGCCGGAAAATAACTCGCCAGCAACGCTGCGCACGCCAGCACCAGGGCCACTCCCACAAGCGTTGCCGGATCCCAAGCCGGCACGCCAAAAAGCAGCTTCTTCATCAGCGTGGCTGCGCCCACAGCGCTGATCAACCCTACGACAATCCCCACCACGATCAGCCGCCCTGCCTCCCCCAGCACCAGCGAGTAGACAGCTTTCTTCTGCGCGCCAAGCGCCATGCGCACGCCGATCTCGCGCGTTCGCTGGCTGACCGAGTAGGCGATCACGCCGTACAGGCCAACCACGCCGAGAATCAGAGCCAATGCAGCGAAACCCGTGACGAGATAGGCGGCAGTGCGATGCAGGTACGCTGTTTGCGATTCGCTGATCCGCTCCTCCATCGTCTGTGCTTCATCGACTCCCGCGAGCGGGCTTACTTCATGAATCGCCGGCGTAAGAGTGGGCAGAATCGTCGCTGGATTCTGCGTGGTCCGCAGCAGCACCGTGAAATAACTGTCTGTATTTTGATTGAACGGCTCATACTCCGCCGGCCATTCGTCCTGATCCAACCCTGCGTCCCGCATATCCGCGACGACGCCCACAATCTCGCGGATGGATTTAGGCTTCAATTCCGTATCGCCATACTTTTTACCGATCGGGTCTTCGCCTGGGAAATACTTTTTCGCGAATGCCTCGTTGATCATCACCACGTTGGGTTTGGTCGAATCTTCCGCATCGGTAAAGAACCGTCCCCGAACAAGCCGGCCATGCAGTGTCTTGACGAAATCGGCGCTGACCTCTCGCTCATTGATCTCGTTATGAATTCCGTTGTACGGCTTTCCGACAAAACGAACCCAGTCGGTGTCGCAGTTGCAGGCAACGGGCGGAACGGTGGTGATTGCGACCGACTCTACGCCAGGCAATCTCTGCATGCGCGCGATGAGCGCACGCTCGAAGGCAACAATCTGCTCATCTTTTGAAAAGGTCGCTTGTGGCAAGCCAAGGCTGACCAGCGCCAGATGGTCTGGCTGGAATCCCAGATCGATGTGCAACAGGTCATACAGACTCCTGCCCAGTAACGCAGCGCCGGCTAACAGCACAAGTGCTGTTGCCAGTTCAACGATCACCAGGTTAGAGCCGATGCGGCGCCAAAGCGTGCCCGCCGATCCGCGTGCGCCTTCGGTGAGTCCATCTCGCATCTTCGAGAAGCGGAAATGAACGATGGGTGTGATCGAAGCCAAAAATGCCGCCAGCACTGTGAGGCACGCGGCGAAGAGCAGCAGGTGCACGTTCAACCCGAGCCCGCGCAAGAACGGCATGCCGTCGAGTCTGTCTTTCGAGATCAATCCCAACAAAACGCGCATGCCGAAGCTGGCCAATCCCAACCCAAGCAGGCAACCGGCCACGGCAAGCGCCGTCCCCTCGGTTGCGAATTGACGCATGAGCCGCGTCCTTGAAGCACCCAGAGCTCCACGCACGGCAATCTCTCGGCGTCGGCTTTCTGAACGCACCAGCAGCAGGCTTGACACGTTGACGCAGCCAATCAGCAACAGCAGGCCCGCGCCACCCAGCAGCACGAGAAGAATCGGCTTGATGTCGCCGACAATTGCTTCAGAGAGCGGCATCACGCTCGCGCCCTGGCCCCGATTCGAGTCAGGATATTGCCGTTCGAGTTGCTCGGCGATCGCCTTCATGTTGGCCAGCGCCGCTTTCGGGGTCACGCCGTCTTTGAGGCGTCCCACCCCGTAGAGGTCGTGGCAACTCCGCCGCTGCTCGCACTCCCTGGTCGGCCGCAGGTTTTCCCAGAACTCCGCATTGTCGCGGAACGCAAACTGAAAGTCACTCGGAAGGACGCCAAGAATGGTGTATGAAGTGCCACCCAGGTCGACCGAAGTCCCGACGACATTGTCGCGGCCTCCAAAGCGCTTCTGCCAGGTTCTGTAGCTGATCAAGACCGCGGGCGAGGAGCCCTTGGCGTCTTCGCCGGGGTTGAAGTCGCGTCCCAGAATTGGCTTGATGCCCAGCGTGCGGAAGAAGCCTGCGCTCACGCGCGTTCCGGGCACGGGTTCCGTACCGCTGGGTGTGTTCAAGGCATAGCTGGTGTCGTTGTATACCTCCAGCGAGGTAAATGACGTGTTCAGGCGCTTCCAGTCGAGATAATCCTGATAGGACAAATTGCCGCGCGGGAACAGTGCGAGGCTTTCCGTCACATCCATGAGCCGCGTCGGTTCGGGATAGGGCAACGGCTTGATCAGCGCCGCATCCACGAAGGCAAAGATCGCCACGCTGGCTCCCATGCCGAGCGCGAGAATCAGAATCGCTGTCGCGGCAAATCCGGGATTCTTTCTGAGCTGCCGCAGCGAAAAGCGCACATCCTGCATCACTGTCTCCAGGCGAAATCCGACCACTTCGTGGCTCCTTTCTTTCAGCTTTGTTACGTTGCCGAACTGCCGCATCGCGGCGAAATGTGCGGCTTCAGGGTTCATCCCTTCGGCGATGAAATCCTTCTCTGCCTGGGCACGGTGAAACTCCATCTCCTCGTCCAGCTCGCTGCGGTAGCGCTTCCGCCCGAAGAGCATCGACAGCTTCTTTCCGAAACTTCCTGGCAAGCTCATCTACGCCTCCACGTCGCGCAGTACGCGTCCGATCGCTTCGATCATGCGATCAAAGTCGGAAAGTTCGACGCCCAGTTGTTTGCGGCCGGCCGCAGTGAGTGTGTAGAAACGAGCGCGACGGTTCGTGTCGGTCATCTTCCATTCCGCCTTGACCCAACCCTGTAAGAGAAGGCGCTGGAGCGCGGGATAGAGTGATCCTTCTTCCACTGTCAACACGTCTTCAGAGAGCCGTCGAATGGAAAGCGCGATGCCATAGCCATGCAATGGCGCACGCGCCAATGTTTTTAAGATCAACATGTCGAGGGTTCCAGGCAGCAAGTCGGGCTTCTTGGCCATGGCTTACATATAGTTTATCTATGGGTAGGACGTCAATGGGAGGGAGGAGATTTAGGAGTCTGCCGGGCCCGCGCGCGGCTGGCAGCACCCCCGGGGCATGATTTACCCTCAGACACGGCATGAAATATTTAAATCCGCTTTCAGCTCTTGTGTTTTCAATGGCCGCAGTTTCGATGGCGGTCGCGCAAAGTTCCACACCGCCTCCCACGCCACCACCGGCCGATCTGCCCGATGCGCCACAGGCAACTGTCGCCGCGATGATCCAGCCGAACGGTCCCTCAGTCATCATGGAGACATCAATGGGCCGCATCACCTGCCAGTTCTATCAAAAGCAGGCACCCAAGGCAGTTGCAAATTTCATCGGCCTGGCTCAGGGAACGCTCGATTGGACTGACCCCGATACTAAAAAGAAGATGCACCACAAGCCTTATTTCGATAACACCACTTTTCATCGCGTAATTCCTGAATTCATGATTCAAGGCGGCGACCCCACGGGGACGGGCACGGGCGATCCCGGCTACTCCTTTAACGACGAGTTTGATCCGAATCTGAACTTTGACAAGCCCGGTCGTCTGGCCATGGCGAACTCAGGCCCCAATACAAATGGCAGCCAGTTTTTTATCACCGAGGCGGGCTACGACTCGCTGAACCAGCACTACACGCTCTTTGGGCAGTGCGATGATGCGAGCGTCAACGTGGTCAAGTCGATTGCAAGGGTTCCGCGCGACGCCAACGACAAGCCGCTGACGCCTGTGGTGCTCAAGAAGGTCACCATCATTCCTGAAGGCCAGCCTGTCCCGCCTGATTCGAACGCAGCGGCTCCGGCGAAACCCTAGACCCAATCGAGCTTCGGCGTCCGATTTTCCTGTCCACCTTTTCTTGATCAAGCATCCTGCACCAAGGAGTTCACATGTCACTCGCCCCAGGAACGTACGCGGTCTTCAACACGACCGAAGGCACCATCACTGTCCGCCTCTTTGAGACCGACGCGCCCATCACGGTGAAGAACTTTGTTGAGTTGGCCGAGGGTTCACGCGAATGGGTTCACCCGACCACGCGTGAAAAGTCGACCAACAAGCTGTATCACGGCACCATTTTTCACCGCGTCATTCCCGACTTCATGATCCAGGGCGGCGATCCAGCCGGCACCGGCATGGGCGGCCCCGGTTACCGCTTCCAGGATGAGACGAAGGGCTCAAAGCACGCGTTCGACAAGCCCGGCAAACTGGCGATGGCCAACTCCGGTCCTGGCACCAATGGCAGCCAGTTCTTTATCACGGTGGCGCCGACGCCGTGGCTCACCGGCAATCACACTATTTTTGGCGAGGTCGTTGAAGGCCAGGACATCGTTACAAAGATTTCAAAGGTTGCCCGCAACTCGCAGGACAAGCCGCACAAGCCCGTTGTGCTGGAATCAGTTGTCATCGAGCGCGTCGCATAGATTCTGTCCGCAAACGAAGACCCCAGCACCCGATACGGCGCTGGGGTTTTCGTTTGCTCGTTTCGGCTCTTATTTCATGACTACGAGTAGGGCTTCTCCAAACTTCTCAACTTTCGCGGGACCGATTCCATCGATCTCAAGGAGTGCGCGCAGCGATTGCGGGCGCGCCTGCGCCAATGCGTTCAGACTGCGATCGTGGAGTACGACGTAAGCGGGAACTCTGAGCCGTTTCGCCTCTGCGGCTCGCCATTCTCTAATTCTCACGGCAACCGCCTCTTGCTCCGCGGTCCACTGCGCAGGCTCTGGCGCCAGCGAGCGCGTTCCATTGACGATCGCGGGCTTCACCGCTTTTTTCCGAGTACTCGCGCGGCTTGTGCCGGCGAACTCTTCAGCAATTCCATCGCTGATGAGCAACACTTCCATCCGGCCCGGCCGCATCTCGAGACCGCGCTTGGTAAGACGCACTTTGCGGAACCGCCTCACCTCACCGTCCTTCTCATATTCCGCGTCTTCAATCTCGACTAGCCCGGCGCGCACCATTCCGCCCAGCAGGCCTTCGAACGCATCACGGCTCAACCGGCCCAGGCGTTCGTTTCCGCGCTGCAGCGTGCCGGTCGCCTTGTAGTCCACGGGCCGCAGTTCGTCGAGAATGATCTGCGCCAGCGCCATTTCATCTGTCGTTGCACGGCGGAACTGCCGTAGCACGGCGCCCGCAGGATCGCATACATCGCACGCGCCGCACGGCTGGCTCGCATCTTCTTCGTCGCCAAAATGCTTGACGAGAGCGGCCATTCGACACGCGTTCTGCTCGGTGAACGCGAGGACCTTGGCGAACTGCTCGGCGCGAAACTGCGCCTGGATCGAATACGTCTTTTTCCAGCCCGGACCGCCGGCCATGACGTTGCCCCCAAAATCGAGGCGCGCTCCGCCGTGAATTTCCAGCTTCTCGAGCGCCTTGTCGAATTCCTCCTCACTCAGCGGTGCGCGACCCCTCGCTGCATGCGACCGGACCGCCTCAACCGGCTGGGGTGTATCGCTCAGCATGCGAAACACCTGCTCCAAATGCGCAACGGGAGGATAGTCGCGGGTCAAGAAGAAGTCGTGCGTGCGCTGATCGGCGTAACTGTGCATCAGGTAAGTGCGGCTTCTGGCTCCATCGCGTCCCGCGCGGCCGATCTCCTGGTAGTAGCCCTCAAGTGTCGCCGGCAATCCGGCATGAATGACAGTGCGAATGTTGGCCTTGTCGATTCCCATGCCAAAAGCGATGGTTGCAACGACCACATCGAGTTCGCCCGTCTGAAAGGCCTTCTGCACACGCTCGCGGGTTTCGGCGTCGAGGCCAGCATGATAGGCCGACGCCGCAAGGCGCGCACTTTTTCCGCCTCCGGCATTTTCCGACAGCTCCTCGGCCAGCCGCTCCGCCTGCTTCCTCGAAGTCGCGTAGACAATCGCAGGCCGATGCGCTTGGTTGGCCAGCAGGTTGCGGATCGCGTCTGCCCTTTCGGGAACTGGCAACTCCACCACTTCAATGCCTAGATTGTCGCGGCGAAATCCATGAATGAACTTCGCGGGTTCAATCATTCCCAGTTGCGTCACAATGTCGGCTTGAACGGCAGGTGTTGCGGTCGCCGTCAAAGCGAGCACCGGCGTCGTCCCATCACCGTCCTGGTCATTCCGGCCTTGTCGGAGCGCGGGCAAGTACTGCCCCAGCATCCGGTAATCGGGACGAAAATCATGTCCCCATTGCGAGATGCAGTGCGCTTCATCAATTGCAATCAACGCCAGCCCGCGCTTGGCCAGCATCTCTGGAAATCCGGGTACCCGCAGACGCTCGGGCGCGATGAACAGGAACTGGAGACTGCCCGCCAGGTAATCAACGCAAGCCTGACGTGCTACGCCACGTTCCAGGCCGGAGTGAATCCGCGCCACGCGAAGTCCCAGCGCTTCCAACTTGGCTGCCTGATCTTCCATCAGGGCGATCAGTGGACTGATCACCAGCGCGGTTCCCCCGCGCGCAATCGCGGGCAACTGGTAGCACAGCGACTTCCCCGCGCCGGTCGGCATGACCAGCAGCAGATCGCGCCCAGCTAGAGCCGCTTCGCAGACAGCCTCCTGATTCGCCCGGAATTCGGAAAAACCGAAGACCGATTGCAGCAGGTTAGAAAGAATCATCGAATTGGAGGAGGTCGTCATAAGAGGATGACCCGGGGCGGGAGAAATCGCTCACGCGTCTTCTTAAAATCTACAGGAGCGCACGGCGGGACCTCCGCTTGCAAGACGCGGTTGTGGAACTCGAGGGATTGGATGGGTTGGGACAGCCGCCCGGCGATTCGTCGCTGCGCGCTTCGAAAACTTTCGTTGCCGGACAGCCGTCTGATAGCAGAGTAATCGGGTCTAATTTCAGGGAAAATGGCGGCGAAGTTGTAGCCACCTGCGGCGGGGCCAATTGGCCTTTGTGCGCCTTGAGGTTCGTGGCGTCGTAGCGAGTGTACCTCAGCGTTAAAGCCCCGTCGTTTTCGAGGCCTCTTCGGACCGCGACCCGGGTCAGAGGCTCCCTGTGCACCGAGTCGGACCAGGTTCCAAAACCAAAGGAAGAAAGGACTTAGTTCTCCTCGCGGGGTTCGCGCTGAAACAGAATCGTGCCCACAATCGAGGGGCCGAGAAGTATGACGAAAAAACCAATGAAGGCCAGAATGTCGATCATGAAAAGAAGTTCCCTTTCCGGCTACTTCCCCATCATCAAGCGAATCGGCCCTCAAATCGGGCTGACTTGATCCCTTCGTGCCCACGGAAATTCTTGGCAGGATTTCCCGATTTAGCCTTAATCGAGCTCTTTCAGCTTGAGTGGATGAATCCGAACAGAAGCACCGTGAGCACCAGCAGGCTCACCGCGACATACAGTTTGTCTCTCTCCATCGCGAAGGCAACCACCGCAAAGGCCACACGCGCCACGGGAGTGGCAATCAGCAGCAAAACTCCCAGCATGATCATCGAAGCCGGATCTCCCGCCACGACCCCGCGCCCAACGCCGGCAATCTGCCGAAGGTTCTCAGGTTCGTTCTTAAATGTGTGGTAATCGGGCCAACTCCCTGCATGAGCGCGCATATACAGGACACCTCCGACGAGAACCACGAACGAAGCCAGCAGCACACCCACCTGCAGAAGCCTGCCCATGATGATCTCCATCGTGCGATCGTCAAGTCTTGGAGCTTGCTGGCTCATAGATGCTTCATCACTCCGTTCACGATCATCTCGACACCGAGTGCGAGAATCACCCATGTGAAAACAGTACGCAAAAGCGAAACCCTGGCTTTGACTAAGTAACGCGCACCGAGCAACGACCCAGTCAGCACGCCCAACATCACGGGAACGCTCAAACCCGGATCGATAAACCCGCGATGCAGATAGATGCCTGCGCTTGCCGCCGCGGTGACGCCGATCATGAAGTTGCTGGTCGTGGTTGAAACTTTGAAGGGGACGCGCATGACACGATCCATCGCCAGCACCTTCACCGCGCCGGAACCGATGCCTAACAGTCCGGACAGCGACCCTGCCGCAAACATCATTGCAACGCCTGCAGGAATTCGTTCGACTTCATAGCATTGGGGCAATCCATTCGGGCCCGGATAGGATCCTGACAAGCGCAGGCGGTTTGACCATGGACTCCCATGTTTCAAATCCGGAACGGGATTGCGCGCAAGTCGCCAGGAAAGAAATGCCGACCAAATCAGGACCGCGCCAAAAATGATCGCCAGCCATTCGGTGTGAATCCGGGTAGCAAGAAACGCTCCGAAGATCGCTCCGATCGTCGTGGCGACTTCGAGAAACATCCCTATGCGGACGCTGGAATAACCATCACGCACGTAGGCCGCGGCAGCTCCCGAAGAGGTTGCGATCACTGAAATGAGCGACGCTCCGATCGCGTAGCGAATGTCCACGTGAAAAACGAGCGTCAGAAGGGGCACCAACACCACACCGCCGCCCAACCCGGTCAGAGCGCCCAGCAGACCTGCCAACAACGAACCGAAAAACAGGAGTCCCACCATCAGGGCGAGCGTCACGCGCACCGTCCTGTTCGCCTACATCGAACGCTACCCGGCAAGATCGGCACAAAGACTGCATTCATACGCGATTTGCAACCCTTCTTCCACCGGGATCACCCATGCCTGCAGCGGAGACCGCTCGGTCGACAGCCGTCCCTCAATATCGATCAGCTTGCCTTGCGCCTCTTGATCCATTTCGAGTCCGCACCAGCGCAGCGCAGCGCCGATGTTTCGACGCAGGAGCAGATTATTCTCTGCGATGCCGCCGCCAAAGATCACCGCATCGGCTCCGCCGAGCGCTGCGAGATACGCACCCACCGCCTTCACCACGCGATAACAGAACACATCCATGGCAAGTTTCACGCGTGCATTGGAATCGTAACTCTTCATGAGCACGCGCGTGTCGAGTGACTCGCCTGAGATGCCCATCAGCCCTGACTCTTTGTTCAGGATTTTCATCACATCCTCTACCTCGATGCCTTCACCCCGCATGAGAAACGGAATCACCGATGGGTCGATATCGCCACTGCGTGTCCCCATCATAAGCCCCTCCAGCGGCGTCATCCCCATGGTGTTATCGACGGATTTCCCTTTGCGGATCGCGGTGACCGAGCAGCCGCTTTCAAGATGCATTGTGACCAGGGTGCAGTCTTCGACCTGCCTGCCTGCCAGCGCCGCATACCGCTCAAGCTGATACCGATGCGAGATCCCATGAAAGCCATAGCGGCGAATTCTGTGCTTTTGGGCGAGATCATACGGCAGGCCATATGTTGCCGCAACTAGAGGAATCGTGCGATGGAAAGCTGTATCGAAGACGCCGAAGATGGGAGTGTGCCCGAGCCGGTCGCGCAGCGGCTCCAAAACTGCAACAGAGTTTCTATTATGGAGCGGAGCCAGATTTTCGAGTTCGCGAATTCTCTCGACGACCGCATCGGTCATCCGTGCGGGTTCAACGAATTCGTCTCCCCCATGGACAACGCGAAGCCCGGCACAGTCGAACTGATTCAATCCCGGTAATCCCGACGCGCGGCCAAACCAGTTCAGAAGAGCTTGCGCTGCCGCTTTGTAATCCGCCGCGTCGACCGGCTCTCGCGCAACAACTTCCTTCCCTTGATAGCGCAACAACTCGGGCTGATTCCCGATGCCTTCAATACTTACGCTCGCCAGGTAATTTCCTCCATAGGCGTGCGTCTGGCCGGGTTTGACCTGGACAATCTCCGCTTTCAGGGAATTACCCCCGGGGTTGAAGACCAGAACGTACATAGGGTCTGTTCATCCTACTGCCATGACCGGCCTCCACTAAATGATTCCACGAATCACCCTGCGGATCGCTTCCGTCGTCATGCCAAAGACGAGATGGGCTGCGAAGGGTGTCGCCAGGGAGGAAATCGATTGCTGGCCAGGTGAACCGGAAAGGTTGAGAGCGGGTACCGCGACCAGGTCGGCCCCGGCGAACAGTGCCGCTCCAAACGCTGTTCCCGCTCCGTCTGTCACCTCTGGTGTCGTCTCGGCAAGCGCCCCATAGCACGCACCCATGAGCGTTCCAAAGGCATAGTGAACAATCGGCGCACCGACTCTCTTTCCGGCGCGCGACAGATGGTGTCCTCCGGTAAAGGTCTGCACAATCGCATCCGCCGTTTTCATCGTAGCGTCATCGGGCGCTGGCTGGTTGGGGTCCACCGGTTGCGCCATGCTCCCGCCATCCCGCCGAATCGCGCGTTGCAGCTTTTGGCCAGGACCCTCCAGGAAAACATTCATAGCCCACGAAGCGACCAGCCCACCTACTGCACCGGCGACCACCCCCATCATTCGATTTTTCCCATTTCCATTCGACCGGTTGTTCACAGCATCCCATCCTTTCCACAGCTGAAAAGATGCGGGGTCGCGCGTCGGCGGTTTTCCAGCCTGCGAAATATCCCGCTCAGAAAAGCATCAGCGCTACGCACGCGATCACTTCGACCGGCTGATGGCCTAAACAAAAGCGCGAGAACGACCGAGGCCGCCTCGCGCTCAATAAAACCAATGCATTTCAGAGCCAAATGGCCGCTATGCCACTTTATGTTGAGCCTGAACGTTCACCTTATGTGAGATATCGGTGAGCTTTTTGTCAGCCGCTTTTTCTTCTTCCAGCGTCGCTTGCAAGAGCTGTGCGATCTGATGCTTGCCAAGCAACTCTGCGTAGGATCGAACCGAACCGTAGCCCGCCATTTCGTAGTGTTCAACGCGCTGCGCTGCGGAGATCAGGGCCGCGTCGCGAATATCGCCTTCAACAGTTTCCTCCAGCATCTCGTCGCCTTCTTCGAGCACGCCTTTCATGCCGGCACATACCTTGCCCTTCGGGCTGCCGCCAAGAATTTCGAAGATCTGCTCCAACCGCTGGATCTGTCCTTCCGTTTCTTTCAGGTGGCTTTCAAACGCTTTCCTCAATTCGTTCGACTTTGCAGCTTTCGCCAGCTTGGGGAGAACCTTCGTGATTTGATTCTCTGCGGAATACAGGTCCTTCAACTCTGCTACGAGCAGTTTGTCGATAGTTTCTACACTCATCTAAGAAATACCTCCAGGGTTTTGCGTGCCTCCGGTCAGATGCCCTGTTTGAAGGATGTGTTGCCCTCGCCCAGGCGCTCGATCCCGCATCCGCGAAGACAACGGCGACTGGCCTTGCACCCGACAAAACGCAGTAAACTGAGCTTGACCGCACGACTCCCGGCCGTTCGCACGATCATGCGCTCGGCCCCGGAGAAACGGTCGCTTTGGAGTGCCGCGATGCGGTCCTACTCCCACAGCGCGCACCATGAAACGCGCATCCAACTAGCTCGGAGAGCCCGTTTGAAAAAGCTCGCAAGTTCCATCGACCCGCTCTGGTTCAAGGATGCCGTGATCTACGAGCTTCACGTGCGCGCATTCGCTGACTCGAACGGGGACGGAATCGGGGACTTCCCCGGCCTGCTTTCGCGCCTCGATTACCTTCAGGATCTAGGCATCACTTGCATTTGGCTCCTGCCTTTCTTTCCATCCCCTCTGCGCGACGACGGGTATGACATTGCGAACTATGTCGACGTCAATCCCTCGTATGGCACGCTGGAGGATTTCAAGTCCTTCCTCGAAGCCGCCCACGCGCGCGGGATGCAGGTCATGATCGAGTTGGTCATCAATCACACTAGCGATCAGCATCCATGGTTCAAGGCCGCGCGATTGGCGCCCGCCGGATCGCCGGAACGCGAGATGTATGTCTGGTCGCAAAGCGATCAGGTGTATAAGGACGCACGCATCATTTTTACGGACACGGAAAAATCGAACTGGACCTGGGACGAAACGGCAAGAGCCTATTACTGGCATCGCTTTTTCTCGCACCAACCCGATCTCAACTTCGATAACCCGCTCGTCATTGAGGAAGTGCTGAAGGCGATGCGCTTCTGGCTCGACATGGGCGTCGACGCGCTGCGGATGGATGCGATTCCCTATCTTGTCGAGCGCGACGGAACTTCCTGCGAAAACCTGCCTGAGACCCATGCCGTCATCAAGACTATTCGGGCCGCCATCGATGCCGAGTACGCAAATCGACTGATCCTGGCGGAAGCCAACCAGTGGCCGGCCGACGTGCGCCCCTACTTCGGCGAGGGCGACGAGTGCCACATGGCCTTCCATTTCCCCCTGATGCCGCGCATCTACATGGCGCTTCGCCAGGAGGATCGCCTGCCCATTACCGACATCATGGCGCAGACGCCGCCGATCCCCGACGGCTGCCAATGGGGACTCTTTCTGCGCAATCACGATGAGCTCACGCTCGAAATGGTGACGGACGATGAGCGGGATTACATGTACTTCGCTTACTCGGCTGACCCGCGCATGCGCGTCAATGTGGGCATTCGGCGGCGCCTGGCGCCGCTTGTCGATAACAGCCGCCGCCGCATCGAGTTGCTGAATTCGATCCTACTCAGCTTTCCGGGCACGCCCATTCTTTATTACGGCGACGAGATCGGCATGGGCGACAACATTTATCTCGGCGATCGCAATGGCGTCCGCACACCGATGCAATGGACCTCGGACCGGAACGCCGGATTTTCGAAGGCCGACCCCGCCCGTCTCTATTTTCCCGTTGTGATGGATCCTATCTACGGGTACCAGGTCGTCAATGTTGAAGCGCAGCTTAGTGATCAATCAAGCCTGCTGCACTGGACGCGCAACATGATCGCGCTGCGCAAGCTCTTTCAGGTGTTCGGCCGCGGCACGCTGACGTTCCTGAACCCATCGAACCGCAAAGTCCTCGCCTATCTCCGCGACCTTGAGCGAGAAGACGGAACACATGAGACTGTCCTCTGCGTGGCTAATCTGAGCCGCTTTGCGCAGCCCGCTTCGCTGGATCTTGGGAGTATGCAGGTTACGCGCCGGTTGAGATGCTGGGCTACGTTTCTTTTCCGCAAATTGAGAAGTCGCCCTACGCCATCACGCTCGCTCCTTATTCATTTTTATGGCTCGAACTGCAGGCGCCCGGCACCGAGGCGGATGCGCCACAGGAGCAAATGCCGGCGGATTCGCCTGCGGTATCGGCCGAATCGAACGAACTTGCAGACCTGCTGCACGTGGATTGGCACAGCCTGCTCGCCAGCCGCTATCGGTCCGTGCTGGAATCCGCGCTGCCTGACTGGCTTCCCCGGCAACGCTGGTTCGGAGCCAAGAGCCGTAAGATCGAAGCCGCCCATATCGTCGACTGGGTCGAATTGCCCCGCGCCGATGCGGACATTTCCGATTCCACCCCAGCCCCTGCCCTCTTCTTCGTCGAAGTCACCTACTCGAGCGGGCCGCCTACCCTCTATCAAATACCCCTCGCACTCAGTTCCGGGACAGAGGCCGAGGAGCTCCATGCAACCTTCCCGCAGAGCATTATCACACCGCTTCCGTTTGCTGCGCGGCAGCTTCTGGTCCATGACGCCACCACTCTCCCGTCCTTCCGCGGCGCTCTCTTTCAGCTCATCAGGTCGAACGCTTCGCTCCCAATCGCCTCTCCGTTTACGGCGTCGTCCAGCGATGCGGGCAGCGTTGACGCTTCCGCCTCCCAGGCGTTTATCGCCCCGGAGGACGCGGAGCGCATCCCGTCCCATCTCGGCTCCGCGGAACAATCTAATACTTCAATTCTTTACGGCAAGCAATTCATCCTGAAGCTTTTTCGGCATCTTCACTCAGGCGAGAATCCCGATGTCGAAATTGGCCGCTTCCTCACCGAATCTGCGCACTTCGATCACATCCCGCCTTTTTTGGGGGAGATTTCAGTTACCCATCCTGGTTCGGAAAAAACCACCATCGCCTTCCTGCAGGGACTTGTCGCCAACCAGGGAGACGGCTGGAGCTGGTTCCTCAATCAACTGACGGCTCTATTTCGCGAGACCGCGTTGCCGCCCGCGCCGCCTGAGCCGCCGGCTGCGAGCTTTCTGCGCAACGATTCCCCTGCCACGGAGACCCCTGCCAGCGCTCAACCCATGCTTCGCGCGGCGGCGCTCCTCGGTCGTCGCACGGCCGAGATGCATCTGGCGCTCAGTTCCTCTGCCGACGTTGCTGCTTTCGCTCCTGAACCGATGTCCGCGGACGACCTGGCTCAGGATGCTCGGCGCATTGAAGCTCAGCTTGCGTCCGCCTTTGAGGCGCTCAAGACCAAGCTGACCGCACTCGACGACACCACAGCGGACTCGGCCGCAGTTCTGCTCTCGCACCGACTCGATCTCTATGCCCGTGCCCGCGCCATTCAGAATTCAAATGCAGGCGGCCAGCGGATCCGCATCCATGGGGACTACCATCTCGGCCAGACCTTGCGCACGGCGGCCGTCGCAGGCGCACAAACCACTCAGGAGGACGGCGACTTCGTTCTCATTGACTTTGAAGGCGAGCCAGCCCGTCCGCTGGGGGAACGGCGCCGTAAACAATCGCCGCTGAAAGATGTGGCAGGGATGCTTCGTTCCTTTTCCTACGTCGTACAGGCCGCGCGTCACCCGCTGGATTCGACCAATCACGAACAATCGCAGTTGCTGGCCTCGGCCAACATCTCCGCATGGTCGCGTGTTTTGGAAGCAGCCCTTGGTTCTGCTTTCCTCGGCGCGTACCGTTCCGTGATGGACAGCAACCCCACCCTGCTGCCCGATGCTCAAGATGCCCAGCATCTTCTCGATGCTTATCTGCTCGAAAAGGCTCTGTATGAACTTCTCTACGAGCTGAATAATCGACCGAGCTGGTTACCCATTCCCATCGCTGGAGTCCTATCGCTCTAGAAAGTTCTGGCCTTGTGAAGGACAATGTCCAGATAGGTTTGTCGTTGCAGCAAACAAGCAGTACCGCGAAGAGAGCCATGGCAACCGTCGATCCAATCTCCGATATCGCACCCCATCCGGCACCCTCCGGAGTCGGCCTCCTCGTTCGCGTAGCGGCCATGCCGGCGGACCAGTTAGATGTCGTGATTGCGAATCTCACCGCGGTGTTCTCTCCGAATGATCTGCTCCTCGCCACGCCCAACGAAGTCGCTGCAGACTCCTATCGCAACCTGCGCGTTGTCTCCACGCCGGCAGTTGATGCTGCGTGGTCCCTGCATCCCGGTGACTTCACCCATATCTGGCAGATCGCCGATCAGAACGAGGCACGGGCCATCCTCATCCTGGGTCCTGAGGCCGCGTCGCTTCATCCCGAGGCGTTGCGCAATCTTGCTTACGCCGCTCTGGCCGGGGCGAACGATCTTGTCCTTCCCTGCTACGAACTTCCTCCACGCGCCGCCCTGGTTAACTCGGCCATTCTTTATCCCCTCACCCGTTCCCTGTTCGCCACGCGCTATCGTTTTCCGCTGGCTGTCGATCTCGGCCTGTCGCCGCGTATGGCGGAACGCATGGCAACGGCCGCGCAACGCTTCAATACCTTGAATCAGTCCGACGCGCTTCTCTGGCCAGTGAATGAAGCTGCCGCCGCCGGCTTCACCATGGATGAAATTGATGTGGGGCCGCGCGCATTACCCCAGCCTCCCGATACCAACATCAACGCCATCCTCTCGCGAGTCGTCGGTTCGCTCTTCGCCGACATTGAGGCCAAGGCTGCCTGGTGGCAACGCCCGCGCCGTGTGCCGCCTGTGCGTACTCCCATCAGCGACTCTTCTGCTTCCGATGGAAGCGCCGAGGTTGGCCGCATGATTGAAGCCTTCACTCTTGCGTACTCCAATCTGCTCGAAATCTGGTCGCTGGTACTGCCGCCCAACACGCTTATCGGCTTGAAGCGTCTGTCTGTCGTTGACCCCGCGCACTTTCGCATGGCTGACAATCTGTGGGCGCGCATTGTTTTTGATTTTCTCGTTGCCTACCGGCTGAGAACCATCAATCGTGGGCACCTGCTTGGCGCGCTCACTCCGCTTTACCTCGCCTGGGTGGCAAGTCACATCAACGTCGTCGCTTCGGGCACAGGCGCCGAGCAGCACATAGAAGAGGTTGCCTCTGCATTCGAAAACGAAAAACCTTATCTTGTTTCGCGCTGGCGCTGGCCAGACCGCTTTAATTCATGACTGCTGTTATCTCGAAAGACGAAGCCTTGGCGTAACTTTCCGAGGTCTGAAACACGTGAAGGAGTCAGTGCCATGGTCAACATGTTTGCAATGATGCTCCAGACAACCCGTAACGATGTCGCGCCCCCTATCGATTTCTCAAATGCATCCATCTGGCACCAGATGTCCCAGGCGCTGCATCAGTCGCTCTATCGTGTGCTGTCGTTGCTCATCGCCGTTCTGCCGGGAATTCTGGCCTTCGTCGTCGCCCTGGTCGTCTTCACCCTCATCGGCATGGCTCTCTCGGCAATCCTGCGTCGAGGCCTTACTATACTCAAATTCGATGAGCGGCTGGCCCGCGATCGTGCAAACGCCGACTGGGCGCCTTCCAGCTCGCCAGCGGCCCTTATCGCCCGCGTTTCTTTTTGGGGCTGCCTCCTGCTCGGCCTCATCATCGGTGTCTCTGCCTTCGATGCTTCGTATGCCACCGGAGCCGCGCTGCCTATCTCGTTGCTTCCCTACCTCACTCACGCTGTCGGCGCCATCCTGCTTCTCATCGTCGGCAACATTATGGCCCGGTTTCTCGCGCGCTCCGTACTGATCGGTGCGGTCAACGCGCAACTGCAATATGCGCGCATTCTTTCTCTGGGGGTCAAATGGCTGGTGCTGGTGCTCACCGCGGCCATGGTGCTCGACCATCTTGAAGTGGGAGGCGCAGTTGTTGAGCTGGCCTTCGGCATTCTGTTTGGAGGCATCGTCCTCACCCTCTCTCTCGCCGTCGGACTTGGCTCGCGCGATCTCGTCAGCCGCTCACTTGAAAGCCACGTGGAACGCACTGGCGACCGGATGCCACCACCCATCTCGGATCATCCCGAGGAATCCATTCGCCACTTCTGAGCGCGCATTAACGCCCACTCTTCGCGTTGAAATGGGACATTGATCTCGACCTTACCTGCGTCACGTTACGTCGGTACCTTGAGACGTTCGTGGATGCACAGGTGAATCCATCGCACCTCGCGTACTCTTAGCGCGAAGCCCATCTGCATTCCATCCGTACTCAGACGTCAATTCTTCGTGTTCCTTCACCTGGAGAGTTCGTGCGAGCCAGTCGAAAGCGAATCCACACGTTGCAATTTTCTTTCTCTGCGGCGAGTTTGGCTGCGGGCGCCCTGCTGCTCACGAGTTGCAATAGCGTGATCACCCGAGACCTCACGCAAGTTTCCGCAATCTCTGCGCCCGCCAACACGCTTCGTGTTAATCAGCAGCTTCAGCTCTCAACGGAGGGTCTCCAGTTTCAGTTGCCGACAATCTTTTATGTCAATGGCGTTCAAGGCGGCAACTCAGAACTGGGCACCATTGACAGCAACGGGCTCTATACCGCGCCCGCTCTTGTCCCGGTTCCCAATCAAGTCACCATCACCAGCGAAACGGCGGAGTATCCGACCGCCCCTCGCGGATCCTTCACTGTGAATGTGCTCAATCCGATTCCAGTGCTCAACAGCGTGTCGCCGGGTGGATTCGCTGAAGGCACAACGCAGGTGCTTGTGAATGGATCAGCGTTTGTTTACGGATCGCAGGTCTTCTGGAACGGGGCCGCGATCGCCACGACATTCAACTCGAGCAACCAGCTCGTCGCTGTCATTCCGGCGCCGAATCCCGGCACCTTCCCGCTGCTGGTGACCAACCCCAATCCCGGATCGGCTAACTCGGTGACCCTCCCTGTTGTCGTCGGTCCCGGCCAAGTCGTGCTGACCCTGCAGCCGAACGACGGCACCGATGTTCGCGTCAGAAACTCGTTGAGTCTTGGTCTTATGGTTTCAGGCACGAACAACACAGGCGTAACGCTGCAGGTCAATGGAGTCCCCGGAGGCAACGCGCAAGTTGGAACGGCCGTGGCGAGCAACGGATCGATCACATACACGGCGCCCGCAGTGGTCCCGACTCCAAATAATGTTGTTCAGATCACGGTTACAAGCGTCGACAATCCGGCTGTCTCCATCAATCAGAACATCTCGGTCCTGAATCCAATCCCAATCTTGAATGCAGCCGCACCGATGTCGTTCGATGTCGGCTCGGGGACTGTGGTCGTGCAGGGCAGCGACTTCATCACCGGCGCGCAGGTCCTGATGAATGGATCTCCCGTCTCCACGACCTTTAACAGCGGCAACCAATTGACCGCGACCGTCAGCCCCACCGAGCCCGGGAACCTCGATCTTCAGGTGCTCAACCCTAGTCCCGGTCCTGCAACTTCGACCGACCTGATCGCCCTTGTGAATGGAACGCCGCCCACGCCACTGGTCACGCCGCAGGACGCCGCGCGTTTTCTTGATCAAGCCACTTTTGGGGCGACGGACGCGGATATTCATCACCTGTCGCTCATCGGCTATCCGGCATGGCTGAACGAGCAGTTCGCCATTCCGCAAACGCTCGAGGAACCCGTCGTCGAACAAGCGTTGATCATCAACAACCCGCCGTGTGCGGCGAGCGACGTGAAGTGCAACGCGGCGCTCTTTGTCCAGAACAGTTCCGATGAAATCCTTGTTCAGGACTCGTTCTGGCAGCAGAGCCTTGCCGGCAACGACCAACTGCGGCAGCGGGTCAAGTATGCGCTCACCGAGCTCATGGTCATCTCCAGCGAGTCGAACTTCGGCGTGCAGCAGATGCCGCGCGGCGAGGCGAACTACTACGACGTGCTCGGCAACGATGCCTTTGGCAATTTCCGTCAACTGCTGCAGGATGTGACCCTGAACCCGATGATGGGCCAATTCCTCTCGATGCAGGGCAACGACAAGGGGAATGCCACCACCGATCCTGACGAGAACTACGCGCGCGAAGTCATGCAGCTTTTCACAATCGGGCTCTATCAACTGAATGACGATGGATCGCAAAAGCTCGATCCGAACAATCAGCCGATTCCGACCTATTCCAACAACGACGTGATGGGATTGGCCAAGGTCTTCACAGGCTTTAGTTGGAACATTCCCGGGAATTCGAGCGACACAGCATGGTCGAACTGCTGCGCCTACGTCGGCCCCGGATATGGCGAAGAGCTCTTGCCCATGCAGAGCTTTCCCAGTCACCACTCGACGGACGAAAAGGATTTTCTGGGCGTCACGATTCCATCCGG
The DNA here is from genome assembly GCA_963791505.1 of uncultured Acidobacteriaceae bacterium. Classification (GTDB taxonomy): domain Bacteria; phylum Acidobacteriota; class Terriglobia; order Terriglobales; family Acidobacteriaceae; genus Telmatobacter. The sequence continues at coordinate 80,536 of CAWBSV010000032.1, read as the reverse complement.
AGGTCCCGATCCGGACGGCGATTTGAAGATCGCGCTCGATACGCTCTTCAATCATCCCAATCTGCCGCCGTTTTTTTCGAAGCAAATGATTCAGCATCTCGTGACCAGCAACCCGAGCCCCGGATATATCAGCCGCGTTGCTGCGGTCTTTGAAAATAACGGCGCCGGCGTCCGCGGTGACATGAAGGCCGTCCTCACGGCGATTCTGCTTGACCCCGAAGCGCGCGATACAAGCGGCGACTTCGCGAACCCGCAATATGGCAAGGTCCGCGAGGCGCTGCTCCGGTACACCGAGTGGGCGCGCGCTTTCACCGCTCAGTCGCGGACCGGTTCCTACTACATTGGAAGCACCGAGGATCCAATCTGGGGTCTCGGACAAATGTCTCTCCGTTCGCCGACAGTGTTCAACTGGTTTGCACCCGGTTACGTTCCTCCGGGAACAAGTATCGAGCAGGCTGGGCTGGTTGCGCCTGAAATGCAGATGACCAACGTGTCCAGCGTGGTCGGCTATCTGAACTACATGCAAGATGCAATTGGAAGCGATGCGGTGAATGGCCCGGACCTTTTCTCCAGTTACGAAACGGAGATGAGCCTTGCCGCAACGCCGGGCGCGCTACTCGATCGCATCAATCTGCTCCTGATGGCAGGCCAGATGGACAACACTCTGTACGGACAGATTCTTGGCGCTATCAATTCGATTCCGATTCCCGCTGGCGATCAGAATGCGATCAATGCGGCTCTCGCCAATCGAGTCAAAACGGCAATCTACCTGACGATGGCGTCGCCATCCTTCAATGCCCAGTTCTAGCGAGGCCATGATGAATAAGTTCGAGCGATCCCGGCGTCACTTTCTCCGCAGCGCTTCCATGGCCTCGATGGCGGGTTTCGCCGTCAGCCCTTTTCTCCTGGAACTGAACTCGCTGGCCGCGATGGCACAGAGCACGGGCACGTCGGGTTATCGCGCCCTGGTTTGTGTTTTTCTGCAAGGCGGCAACGACGGCCACGGCACGGTCATCGCGACCGATCCATCGTCCTTCGCGGCGTTCACGCAGGCTCGCTCGGGAGCGCCCGGACTCGCATATCCACAGAGTGAATTACTTCCTATTGTGCTGAAGACTCCGCAAAGCGGGCGGACCTTCGCACTCAATCCGTCGCTTACTGGTGTGCAGAACCTTTTCAATGCAGGACGCGCTGCAATCGTTGCCAACACCGGCACACTCATCGCTCCGGCTACGAAAACCCAGGTCAACGCAAACTCTGTACCGCTTCCGGCCTCGCTCTTCTCGCACTTCGATCAGACCGCGGCCTGGCAGGCCATTGCTTCGAATGGCGGCAGTTCGGAGCATGTGGGTTGGGGCGGTGCGGTTGCCGATGTTATCGAGAGCATGGGTACCAATACTAACTCCATGTTCACTTGTATCTCGACAGAAGGGATCGCCCTCTTTCTGTCTGGTCAGACTTCGTTTCAGCTCAACGTCACATCCGCTGGGCCAATCCCCATTTATGGATTGGCAAATCCGCCCTTTGGCCTGCCGGCCTCGGCCAATCCGCTCTCGGCAATCCTGACTGCGGACGAGTCCAACCTCTTTGCGAAGGAATATGGGGTCGTCGTCAATCGCTCCACGCAGGCACAGGCGCAACTTGCAACGGCCATGCTCCCCGCTGGCGTGGGTGGGATTCCCAACCCTCCTCAGTATCTCGATCCCATGACCAACAAGCTGACTGACAATCCGCTCGCCACTTCGTTACAGACGGTGGCCCGCATCATAGGTGGGAGCAGCAGCCTGGGGGTAAGTCGTCAGATTTTCTACGTGCAGCTTGGCAGCTTCGACACTCACAACAACCAGGCCATTCAACACGCGCAATTGCTCACGCAGCTTGGCCAGGCGCTGGAGTATTTTGATGGATTGATGGTTGCCAACGGCATGGGCAATCAGGTTACTACCTTCACGGCGTCGGATTTCGGCCGCACTCTCACAAGCAATAGCAACGGCACTGACCATGGCTGGGGCAGTCATCACTTTGTGGTCGGCGGTGCCGTGCAGGGGCAGGACATGTACGGTGAATATCCAATTGTCGGAGTGAATCAGGCCAACGACCTTGGTGCGGGCCGCCTGATCCCCACGACATCTGTAGACCAGTATGCCGGCACTCTGGCGCGGTGGTTTGGTCTCTCTGACTGGCAAGTCCGGCAAGTGTTCCCGAACTTTGGCAACTTTGGATCGAGTCCCTATCTTGGATTCCTGGGTTAGGTCGTCGAGCAGCAGAGAGGACTGCTCTAGAGCGTGACGGCTAATTTCCGACCCCTCGCCTGTTCGACCAGGCCGCGGAATCGACGTCCAAGCTCCTGGATTCGGCAGCGCTCGCGATTAGCCAAAGCTCGTCTTGGAATGAGTCCCTCTCCGAGGCCGATCGCGCTTGCTCCAGCGCAGATGTAGTCAAAGGCAGTGAGCTGATTGACGCCACCGCTCACAATCAGGGGAATTTGCGGAACCTGAAATCGCAGCGCTCGAACAAAGGCCGCGCCCCCCGCCATGGCGACAGGAAAAATCTTGACGAAGTCCGCGCCCGATCGCCAGGCAGCAAGAATCTCGGAAGGCGTCATGGCGCCGGGGCAAACAACCACATTCGCCGTCTTGGCAAATTTAACCACATCCGGATTGAAACCCGGGCTGGTCAGAAACTTCGCTCCAGCGTCGACACAACGACGCGCTGTCTCCACGTCCAGAATGGTCCCGGCGCCAACCACAAGGCCGGGGAGGTTCCTGGCCACGGCGTCAAGCATTTGCGGTGAATCCTGTTGAGCGACAGCGATCTCGACTAAAGAAAGGCCTACTGATAAGAGCGACTCCGCCGCAAATTGGACGTTGTCCACTGTCGACGTGCGAATGCATGGCACCACGCCAATCGTGTGGATGGCTTTGATGACTTCTTCGCCCGTCATCCCGGTCCGCCTAACGAGTTGATCTAGTTCTGGAACAAATTGCCGATGTTTGAATGCGTCTCGCGCCGCCCGCCGCTTGGCGCGCCCATGAGTCTTGATTGAACCGGCAAGGTGAGGGGCAATTCTCTAAGTAGATTGGCTGGAGATCTCCCCTTCAATTGCCAAGAAGGCGGCATTCCACCCTGCCGGCGAAGACCGGGCCGAAATGCCGCCGCTTGGCTTGAAATCACTTTGCGCTATTTAGTGCTCAGCAAAACCTGCTTGCCCTTTACCTTCGAGGAGCGGAGGAAGTAGAACGCGCCGTACAGTCCCCATGCCGCGGAGATGCCGAGAGCGGTGAGTGGTTCCATCTTGGTGCCGAGGTTGAAGAACGGTCCGGCGAGATAGAAGCCCATGCACAGCAGGTTGGCCAGCAGGCCGAAGCCCGGGATGATCAGGTGCAGCAGCGGATTGTAGTCGGGCCGCTTGTGGAAGGCGACGATGCACAGGAAGCAGCTCAGCGCATACAGGATAAAGGTGCCGAAGTTGGAAGTGAGCGTGATGGTCAGCAGCGAGTTAGGCAGCGCCGCCATTGCGTCATGCGAGGTGTAGCCGAAGTTCGAGAAGATGTTGTGCGGCAGCGCGGCGATGGTTGCGTCGGTGGGCGCGGCCGCGTCGCCGAAGACCATGACGACAGCGATGACGCCGATAACTGCCGAGATCACTGCAAGCGTCCAGATGGCGCGGCGCGGAGTCAGTGACTCGGCGTGCAGCATGCCGAAGTGCTCCGGCGCTTCGTCGTCCTTGCCCATGGCGTAGGTGACGCGCGCGCCTGTGTTCATGCAGCTCAGCGTGGTGCCGATCAGGGCAAGAAACACCGTGAAGGCCTCGGCCAGCATGAACCACTTGCCGTTGCCGTGGCCCAGCAGCCCGTCGCCGACGATGATCATCATGTCGCCGATGGGCGCGGCTGATCCGGATGCGCTGGCCATGGAGTAACCGGAGTTAAGGAAGTAGTTGGCCGCGAAATACTCGAACAGATAACACAGAACGCCCTGAATCAGCAGCGACGCAATCACCGCAATCGGGATGTGCTTGGTTGGGTTCTTCGCTTCTCCGCCCATGGCCGTGACCGATTCGAAGCCGACCAGGATGAGAATGGCCACCGTGGCCTGGATAAATACATAACTGAATTTGTGCGGCGAGACGACCGAGGCAGCCGTCGTGTGGGCCAGGAAGTTACCGCTCGCATCGCGCTCGGTGTAGTCGATGGTAAACGGAACCGGCTTGCCGGCCGGGTCAAGCAGAGGCTGCGGCGTGCCGTCGGCGGCGCGAATTGGGGTTCCATCCTTGGCTGTCGCAAACTGGTAGGTGTAAGTAGCCAGGGTTTGCGAATCGTACTGGAAGGCAGCCGCGCCCTGCGGGTGGCTCGAGCGATAGCCCAGTGCCAGGATGCTGAACACAACCAAGGCCGAGATCTGGATGACGTTGATGGCCATGTTGACCGCGGTCGATGCGCCGGCGCCCTTCTGCGCGATCCAGGCCACGAAGAACGAGAACACAACCGCGATCAGGGCCATGAACACCGGGCCGGGGTTGGAACCGCTGATGAAGGTTGGGAACAGGAATCCGACAATGTAGCCGCAGAAGATGCCGGTGGTCGCAACCATCACGCCCGGGTAGACCCAGTAATACAGATGCGAGCCCCAGCCCACGATGAACTTGGCGATGCGCGCGTACTTGAAGGCTTTGTCTTTGGACAACAGCGCCTGTTCGGCGTAGTAGTAGCTCGAGCCGGTGCCGGGATAGAGCTTGGAGATTTCCGCGTAGGCCACGGCCGTCGCAAGGCACAGCAGAAGCGCCGCGACGATGCCCCACCACATGGCCGGAGAGGTGGAGGGCTGGCCGGCTACGCCCGTGTTGGCCTGAATTGCAAACGTCAACCAAAGAAACGCGCCCGGAGCAATCAGGGCCATTGCATTGCTGGTCAGCCCCGTCAGCCCCAGCGTCGCCTGCATTTGAGGTGCTTTTTCGTCTGCCATGTGCATTCTCCTGGAAAGTTGAATTTGTGAGTACTTCCCGGCTGCAACGTTGCACTCGGCTTCGAAGCCGAAACATTCGAAGAGTCAGGACGTCTTTGAAAAATGCAGAATTAAACTATGCGCTGGAGGTCCTTCTCCGGTCGGTGTGGATCGCATTCACCGGCCGGAGAGAAGACCGCTCCCCTAACGCTTCGGGCCAAAGAATGCAATGAATGCGACCGTCACCGTCTGCTGATTCTTCACCATTTGCGTGTCGTCTTTGTGAAAGAAGGCGACGTTCGAGAAATCGCCGCGATACTCCACTCGGGTCAACAGACCTTCCAACCACTTGTATTCGTACGTACCGGTGAACTCCTGTAAGTGTTGTGCGGTTCCCGTTGAGAACCCTTGCGGATCGGTGAAGTACTCGTAGCGCTCCGTGTATGACGACTTCCCTTTGCTCATTTCATGCGCCGCCACGGCAACTCCCTGCCACGAGCTCAAATTGTTGTCGCCAGTGGTAATGGTTCCGTCACCGGTATCGATTGTGTGGGTCGCGTCCTGGTTGCGCCCGTAGTCGTAATTGATGTATGCGTTGAACTTCGAATTCGGGGTCAGCAAGAGTGTCGTGTCGATGAGGTTCCGGAACCCACTTGAGGTATTGGCATTTTCCGGGCCCACATAGTAGTTCACGTTCCACGTATATTTCGGCTTGACGAAAGCGCTTGTGAAGCCAACCGTCGCACCTCCGTTGGCTTTGCTTACGTTGTTCCAGCCGTTGACGACCTGCACGCCGATCGTTTCCGTCTTCGTCACCGGCAGCGACGTACGCGCTCCAAAATGGAAATATGGGATGGCCCAGGCAAACAGAAGTGCGCGCGAATAGTTCCAGTCGTCTTTCGCCTCGATCACTTCAGCGCCCGCGGATGTCGAGAACTTACCGAGATCCATCTCAAACCCTTTTGCCTTGGTTGGCTTGAGGCTGAGAAATGCCTGCTCGATATAGTTCAACTGGTCCGACGACGATCCGTTCGTGGCCGCGTTGTTGATGATCGTGTTGCTTCGTCCATAGAGAAAGTCGACATGTGCACCAACCGGATCAGGGTCATGATTGATGGTCAGCTTAGCGCCGCTCAGGTTGAACTGATCCGTCTTGTCGTTAAAGTTGTAAAGATCGTTGATCTGGCCATTGGCATAGTTGGTCGGCCGGTTGGCATTGAAGCTGTAATAGGCATCGATGTAGCCACTAATGTCCATCGGACCGACGCTCCATGTCGGAGCAGCTGGGGCAGCCGGCGCCGCAGCAGGTTGATCGGCAGCCGCAGGTGCGGCCGGAGTTGTTGGCGTCGCGGGAGCCTGCGCAATGAGGGACAACTGTGTCGAAAACGCAGCCGCAACAAGCAAACAGGAGATTCGGTACGTATTCAAAGGCATCAGCACTAATCCTCCAAAAAAGGGGTTATGTACAGCTGGCCAAAATTTGTCCTTGAACCGGCTAAAGGCACACCTCTAGCGCGCGAGTTCTTCGGGCTATCTTTCTCGCCATCCGTGTGAATCAGGGGTATTGAACTGGAGACTCCGGTCTGGGTAGAGACCAAGCCGTAGGGCGGATGATTGTTAGTAGTAACGCAAAATAGAAATGAGGATTACATGAGGAACAAAATAATAAAACTTTATGTGGACATCACCGCTTGTTTAGAATCGGGACTTGCCGCAATGTCTCCGGCTCGGGCTCAACGCCAATCTTAGATTTGCAGCTTGATTGCCTCGGGTGGGACGAAACGTGAGAGGAACGTTGATCGCCCGTTGCTTCGGAAAGAGAAGTCATCGGGCCGGACGCTATAAACCGACCAGTCAATGGCCGCTTCACCGATCAATTAGTTTTTAGTCGAAAGCTCATCATTTCTTGGGAGATTTCTATGAGTTCTGAGGCGCCAAGGATCCTCGTCATTGACAGCGATCCATCAAGCCTGGGTGCACTTCGGACGGCACTTGCTGGCGTCGGAATCGAATTCGCACTAGCCGCAACCAGCGGCGAAGCGCTTCTGGCGCTTCGCCAGAAAGTTTTCGATGCCGTCCTCTTTGACGTCCATGCACCCGAATTTGGATATGATCTGCTGCGAGATATCCGCATGATTTCGGCGACACTGCCTGTGCTCATCTTGACCAAGCGCGACGAAGAAGAGGAGATGGTCAAGGCGTTCGACCTCGGCGCGGACCATTACATCAAAAAGCCTTTTAGCCCGCGAGAATTGGTCGCAAGAATTCGAGCGGCGGTTCGCTACTATCGGTCCACCGAAGGAGAAAGAGACCAGCCCATTGAGATTGGGGAGATTCGGCTCGCGCCCGACGATCGCGTCGTGACAAAACGGGGCAAGACTCTGCACATGACCCGGACGGAGTTCGAAGTACTTCACCGCCTCATGAGCCGCGCAGGGCAGGTGATCACCTACAAAAGATTGTTGACCGCTGTTTGGGGCGCAAAGTCAAGCGGAGAGGTGCAGTATCTTCGCAACTTCATCCACCAGCTACGACGCAAGATCGAGGATGCACCCTCCGACCCCATCTACGTTTTGACCGATGCACAGGTTGGCTACCATTTCGCGACTCCTGAAATGCTCGAAGAGGGGCAGCAAGGAGAGGAAGCCGCGGGGTAAGGAAGCGGCCCATTGCGACGGGCGGGAGCTCGAATATCTCCGGGGGATCCAAAGTCAAAAAGGAGCGGGACCGTTCCGTGAAGGGTTTCTCGAAATCCTTATCTGGCGGCCTCTGCCTTCTTCATGTGCCCATCATCAGTTCTGCGGGACGATAAGGGTATGGAGGTAGAAGAAGGTGACTACCAAATACTTTGGCGTTGCGACAGTGTTGCTCGCGGCATGTGTTGTAAGTTTGCACGGCGCTTCCATCCCGGATGGTCAAACCGTTACCCTCTCCAGCTCAGAGGCGAAGCAGTTAGAGCGGAGCGCCCACACTTTGGCTGAGTTCACTCAACTCGCCTCATACTTCGAAATGCAGGGGAAAGAATACTCGAGAAAGGCCGCGGAAGAAAAGCAGGAATGGGAGCGCCGGAGCCAAAACACTTCGGGCGTCAATCAGAAGTATCCCCGACCGGTTGACTCCGCGCGGAACCTCTTCGAGTATTTCACCTACAAGGCCGCACAGGCAGAAGGACTCGCGGCTAAGTATACTCTGCAGGCTCGCGAAGGAACGCATTCAAACTAACATGTGCTGCACAGTGACTCTGTGAAGCATAGCCTTTCGAAGGCTTTCCAATTGGGGCGGCGGCTGAGGATGTCGAGTCGGACATCCGTCGCTCCAATTCATCTATTCCTTCCCACCCATCTGAAGGCTGGTGCGCCGATAGCGCAGATAAAGATGATCGGTGCTCTGCTTGACGCTCAGCAATTGAAACCATGGAGCAGAGTCCGGCGTAAACTCAGTCCCTTCCACGAGAGCGGGGCGGAATACGCCCGCAGTTCTGCCGGCGATTTGAGGTGACAGAGTAAGAAAGAGTTCGTCGACCACTTTCGCTGCCATGAATTGGCCGAAGAGTGAAGGTCCTCCTTCATGCAAAAGCCTTCTTACTCCGTATTCACCCAAGAGAATTCGGAACATTGACTGAGGGGCGAGTACCCCATCCGTCGCATCCAGAGCGTGGATCTGAACCGTAGACAGCTTCGCGGCGCCTGCCTTTAGAAGCGTGTCTCTCCCCTTCAAGGTCGTCATTACAATTGTGCTCACTCCGGGTGTTTGGAAAATCGCTCTGTTCAACTCCAGATTGCCGCTTCCGCTAACGACCACGAGAAGAGGGTAGACCGGCTTACGCAGCGACTTGAGCCTGTAATCGGTATACAGACTCTTCGCTTCGCGATATGTGAATTCAGGAATCCAGAGGCTCTGCGGACTTGAATCCTGCACGGTTCGAGCTCCGACCATGACTGCATCCGCAGAGGCTCGCAACAGGCCCATGATGAAGCGATCAGCGGGGTCAGATCCACTGATTGTCGAGCCCTCGGCCTGGCCTGTAATCCCATAGCTAACGACCCCATCAAGAGTGGAAACAAAATTCGCAATCACGAAGGGCCGCTCAGCACGTGGCTCGTGAATGGGCAGATTACCGTCGTAGAGATCCTTCAATCCTGGAGGGAGGACGGATTCCGAGTGGTCCCTATCGCGATCCATGAGAGTCCGTAAGAGCGTCACCTGGGTCTCCAAATTTGCGAGCACTAGAGTACGAGCGGGGTCGCGTCCATCGTAAGTTGGATGGCGCCCGAGAGGTGATTATTCTCGAACAACGACATGGTCAAGAGCAAGTGAGCCAGTCAATTGGACGAAGGACAAGTCGCGGCCGATCCATTTCGAACGGCGTGCCAAAGGACGCCGGAAGATCCTTCCGTCAGGGTGGTTCATGTATTCTCGTAGTTCGATAGGAGAAGGTTTGAGTTCATGGCCAGACCGCTTTTTGTGGCCAGAACCCCGAGGAGGAAGAACCAGGATGAAAAAAGACAGGCGCGGAATCAACACCGCTTCGAAACCAAGTGGCGAAGGATGTGTCGAATGCCTGGCGACCCGCAAGGGCTGGTGGCTCCATCTCCGCCGGTGTGCGGAGTGTGGGCACATCGGCTGTTGCGATAGTTCTCCCAGCCAACATGCTTCCAAACACGCTGCGGCAACAGGGCATTCGATCATCGCAAGCTTTGAACCAGGCGAGGATTGGTTTTACGACTACGAAACGAGCGCGATGATCAAGGGTGCGGAGTTACTTCCGCCACACGCTCATCCCCTGGATCAGCCAGTGCCGGGCCCCTCAGGGAGAGTCCCAGCTAATTGGGAATCGCTTCTGAACTGATGGGCACCGACATCGGCGGCGCGCGACTTTCCAGCCAATAGCGCCGAACCTCACGTATGGCGAGCATCGAAGGAGTTCAACAATGCGTTCAGATATTGTGCCCGGAGGCCGGCTGCCGGACTACGTGCTGCCCGATCAAGCGGGTGAGTTGCGCAAGCTTAGCGAACTTCAAGGCGATGACCCGCTGATCTTGACGCTCGCACGCGGCCACTACTGCCCGAAGGAACACCAGCAGCATCTAGAGCTAGCCGAGTTCTACCCGAAGATCGCTGTGGCGTACACACAGATAGTCACGATCGCCACCGATGACCATCACACATTGCAGGAATTTCGTGCATCGGTCGGGGCTCAGTGGCCCTTCCTCTCCGACCCTGGCCGGATTGTTCAAAAGGACCTCGATATCCAGGAATATACCGACCCTGAGCACAATCCGATGGTTCCGCATACGCTCGTGCTCAAGCCTGGTCTAGTGGTTCACAGCATCTATAACGGCTACTGGTTTTGGGGGCGTCCTTCAATCGCTGATCTGTGGCGAGACCTGCGTCTCGTCACGAGCGAAATTCGCCCCGACTGGGATTTGAGCAAGCCTGGACTCCGCGAAGCATGGATGGCCGGTGACTTTTCAAGTTTCCACGGGTGGAACAAACGAGCCGGATCAGCAACGGCCGGACCTGGCAAGTAACAGCCGATTCATATTCTCCGATGCTCAACGAATGACATTAGGACTTACTGGGCGCATCCAACGCCACTGCAGCCTCCGAAGTCAGATACAGAAATGTAAAGGTCTCCTGCAAATACAACTGGACCTGCTTGTCGGTGTGACTCAGGTAGCCGATCGAAACATCCTGGCCGAGATGCAGGTCGAAGTCGCCGCCACGAGTCGTCACGACAAACGCACCGTCAATCGCAGGCGCCCACAAGATCTTGCCGTCGACCAGGCGCTTCACGTGCTCCAGGACCGGATAGCCATAGTCACTCGTTTCGGCAAGATCGGTGTATGCATCGGCGCTGAGCAAAATTGAATAGGGGCCGTTGACACCGACAAGACGTAACTGGCTCAGGGCCTCTGCAAAAGCCTCTGGATACTTGCGGACGTCTGTTGGCAGCGGTTTTCTCGGATTGCTGGTTCCCTGGCGAACACCGATGATACCGGCAGCCGCATAGCCCTCGAAAATGGCACGGTCCTCGGCGAACGCCAGTTTGCGCGCAGCATCTTTTGCAGGCTGCCAATCAGAGTCGTTTGCGCCACGCTCAACATCGTCAACCATCTGACGCTCGAGTTCGAACGGAACGCGGAGCTCGACGACGGATCTTACGTCGCGCTGTTGTGCAGCCACTCCATCTCCGGGAGCCTCGATCGCGTGCTGATGCCCGGTACCGACGGCCGACAGAGCCGTGCCTTCTGGGTCGTGAACATCGACAACACGGCGACCGGCCAGATACCTCTTGATCGTGCGTGACGTTTCTTCCTCGATCTGAGCCCACGCAGCGTCAGAAATCGGAGCCAGTTCGCGATGCAGGTTATTCATTTACATCTTCTCCTTTCAGGGAACCTATGCCGAGGGAACCGCTCTTCGCGGCGGTGGGAGAGCCGCTAACTTCATCTTGGGTCAAAGCCGATGCTGGCCTCTGCGCAGAGTCCGCAGCCAATGCGGGCCCGTCGGGGGAAATACTATCGAGAAACGTTGAAGTGGGAACGAAAAACAGGCTCCCCGTGACCGGAGTGCTGAAGTCGAGGATGCGATCGTAATTCCCAGGCGGTCTTCCGATGAACATGTTTTTTAGCATTTGTTCGATGATGCGAGGCGTGCGGCAGTAGCCAATGAAATAGGTGCCGAACTCACTGCTTCCCGGGCGTCCAAAGGGCATGTTATCGCGCAAAATCTTCATCTCTACGCCGTTTTCCTCGATGGTGGTGAGAGCATTGTGCGCTGAAGTGGGCTTAATCGCGTCGTCGAGCTCAATATCAGAGACCTTTGAACGGCCGATGATTTTCTCCTGGGCTTCAGTCGAGAGACGGTTCCAGCCTTCGAGATTGTGAAGATATTTTTGAACGATTACATAACTTCCGCCGGTGAACTCCGGATCCTCTCCGCCGATGAAGACAGCCTCATCAACCGACTTTCCGGTGGGGTTTTCAGTACCGTCCACAAAGCCGAGCAAATCTCGCTCGTCGAAGTATCGAAAACCGTGAACTTCATCCGCAGTACTTACGGCGCCGTTGAGACGATCCATAATGTGCGTGGCAAGCTCAAAACACAAATCCATTCGCTTGGCGCGGATGTGAAAGATCATGTCACCTGGCGTCGACACAGCATAGCGTGTCCCTGAGCGGATTTCCTCAAAAGGATGGAGGCCTGCTGGGCGCGGCAAACCGAAGAGTCGATCCCAGGCGTCGGAACCGAAACCCACGATGCACGAAAGCGCGCCATCGAGCGCGCGAAAGCCGACAGCCCGAAGAAGCGCCGAAAGATCGGCACAGAGAGAAAGAACCGCTGCGTGATGCTCCTCGCCTGGATTGATTCTAACGACGAGAAATATCGCGACCTTTGTGAGCGGGGACGAAACCAGCTGCGAGACGGCCAGGTCTTGAGATGCAAGTGGGTTGTTCGATGCCATCCGGTCGCTACCTACCAGAATGAAATTGCCCTCAGAAGAACTATAGCCGACTCCCCATGAGGGCCGGTTGAAAGATTCCGATCCTCTTAATTCTTCACGCTGTTTGCTAAAGCTCTGCAAGAGCTCGATGGATCAGGGTCACAACAATGGCTCCTTCACCCACGGCCGAAGCCACGCGTTTCACGCTTTCTGCGCGAACATCGCCAACAGCAAAGACTCCCGGCAAACTGGTTTCGAACATCTGCGGTGGGCGAGAAAGGGCCCAAGGGCGAAGACCCTGCGCTGGTTCATGCGCAGGCGACAAGTCGCGCCCCGTAAGGATGAAACCCTTCTCGTCAAGAGCCAAACAGTCCTGAAGCCAGGTGGTGTTCGGCGAGGCCCCGGCCATAATGAAAATGTGATGCGCTAAAACGGATCGCACCTTCCCGTTTGACTTATCGATCCAGCTCACTCCTTCCAGGTCTTTCTCGCCTCTGAGCTCGGATAGTTCACAGTTACAAAGTAACTCGATCGACGGATTTCCAGAGATGCGCGCAATAAGATACTGCGACATTGAGTCGGCCAGTTTTGCCGACCGCACCAACATATAGACCTTATGTGCAGTCTGCGAGAGAAAGACCGCAGCCTGGCCTGCGGAGTTGCCGCCGCCCACCACAATGACGTCTTCGCCAACACATAGCTGAGCCTCGAGGTGGGTCGCGCCGTAATGGACGCCGCGATCCGCGAATCGGTCAAGATTGACTGTCGCAGGCTTGTTGTAGCGCGCCCCGGTTGCGATAACGATGGTCCGGGCGGGCAACACAGTCCCATCGTCCATAACTAATTCGTAGGGTCGATGTTCGCATCTGAGTTCAACGATGGCACGGGCGAGCGCCATTTTCGCCCCAAATTTCTCCGCCTGCCAAGTTGCCCTCTCGGCGAGTTCCTGGCCCGAAACGCCGGTCGGAAATCCCAAATAATTCTCGATCTTTGAACTGGAGCCGGCCTGTCCGCCAGGGGCGTGGCTCTCAATGAGAAGTGCGTCGATGCCCTCGGAAGCCGCGTAAACCGCCGCCGCCAGCCCGGCTGGCCCGGCGCCGACGATGACCAGATCGTGAAGCTGACTTTTGTCGATATTGTCATTCAGACCGAGGCAGTCCGCCACATGCGAGGTGGATGGGTTGCGCAGAACCTTCGTGCCGTTGCCGATCACGATCGGTATCTCTGAGGCGGTGATCGAAAACTGGTCGAGAAGCCCGCGCGAACTTTGATCCGAGTCAAGGTCTACATATGCATAAGGACAGCCGTTTCGGCTCAGAAACTCCCGAAGCCTGAGCGTATCGGCAGAATGCCGCGAGCCGATGACAACCACATTGCCCAAATGTTCGTTTATGAGCAGAGCCCTACGCAAGATAAACGCGCGTAAAACGACCTCGCTTAAACCCTCATCACGTGCCACGAGTGTGCGAAGTTGTTCAGGCTGAAGCTCCAGGACTTCACCGCCTTGTTGAACTCTGGCCTCGGCAATCGCCCGTTGACCACCGATCATGGCCGCTTCGCCCGTGAACATTCCCGGAAGCAAATTCGCGATCGACCGCTCGCCTTGAATACTGTGTTGAACGATTTCGACGGCGGCGGACAAGAGAATAAAGCACGGCACCGCTGCCTCACCTGGCCGGTAAAGAATCTCGCCAGCCTCGACCGACCGGACTCGCCCATAGGGGCGCGCTCTTTCGAGCTCGGCTTCAGTCAGCACCGGCCACGTCTTCATATCCTCGTTAAGTCCACTAAGATTGGGCGATGAAGACATAGCCATAAGATAAGTCCCTCGACGGTGGTTACTGACTTGATCAAGCTTTCTTTGTCAGTTTTTCATTTTCGACTGAAGCATCGACTGCAGGACGACAGCTTCGTTGTGAGCCTCGTCCTTCGCTCCATATAACAGCGTGATTGGTCCCTTCGCTTCATGCTCCTTCAAAACAGCGATCAAATCCGCCTTCGACCTCAGTTCCTGACGGTAGCGAGTTTGAAAATCCTCCCACTTGCTCGAATCATGGCTGAACCATTTGCGAAGCTCCGTGCTCGGCGCTATGTCCTTAAGCCATAGATCCACTCGTGCCTTCTCCTTTGTGAGGCCACGTGGCCAGAGCCTGTCAACAAGGATCCGGACTCCGTCTCCACGTTTAGGTTCCTCATAGACTCGCTTGATTGCAGGATTCAAAGAACTCATCCTTCCCACCAAACCGGATCTCGATCAAGCAATCAAAACAAATGACGGGTGAAAATGCAACTGAACGATGGTATCGGCCGAATCTTGGGATTGCTTTTGCATGGGAGGCTTCAGAAGTGGAAACGGTAGCGCAGTTCTCCTGAGATTAGGCGCGGATCGTTGTAGTGAAACCCCCCGATGGTGATGGAGTTATCGAGCAGTACTCGATGATTGGTGACGTTGACGACGTTGACAGCCACCTTCCATCGCTCACCAAGGGAGTGGCCAGCGGAGACGTCGAAGTTGGTGTGCACGGGCAGATAAGGCCCGGCATACGGTCCGTTGTTGGCCGGGCAGCTGCTGACCGGTGAGCAGGCGAGGCCGTTGGAAAAGCCCGATCCGTAGTAGACATTCGTAGAGAACCAGGTGTGCATCGGCAGGACCGCGGTGAAGCCGGTGTTCAGGGTGTTGCGCTGGTCGTGGTCCACGGGCGAGTAAGAGAAGTCGCCGGCATTGCATGCCTGATCGTTGGGATCGCTGCAGGTGAATCCACCGATGATGTTGCCGCGCTGCTCCGCGATTTGGTTGGCATAGGTGACATGGAACTGGCCGATGTGCGCCAGTTGCGGTGAGCGCAACGTCATCTCCCATGCACGCACCAAGGCTCCATCAACGGCGATAGGAAAGTACATATTCGATTCGCCAAGGTTGGAGTGATCGAGGAAGTTGTTTACACGGTTCTTGACGGTATCGATATCGAGAAACCAACCTTTGTATGGAATCTGAATGCCGAACTGATGCTCCTCATCCCGCTCGGAAGGGATCGGCGTAAAGGTGTTCTCGCCGCCTGGGAGGCTGCCGGCATAGTTCAGTACGGAACTCGAGACCGTGAGCAGCGGAGCAGGCTGGAAGAAGTGGCCGTAGAATCCGCGCAGCACCCAGTGAAGGCGCGGGACTTCAACGGTTGCGCCGATACGGGGATAGATCGCGGTCTCACTCGTCTCGCCCTGGTAACCGCCGTGATAGAAGGAGAAGCGCTCGCCCCCAAGAAGGGTGACATAGCGGCCGAGCCGCAGGTGGTCTGAGAGGTAGAACTCTCCGATCGCCGCGGTGGCATTCCCAGGAGTGTTCGGCTGCGATGCAGCGGAACCGTCGTTCACCTGGACGCCAAACAGATCGCTCTCGGCCTGGTAGAACGAATAGACGCCTGCGGAGAAACTATTAGGGCCGGCGTTGAGATAGGCGTCAGCCTGGCCTCCGGCGTAGTTTGAGCCCTGGTGCCAGGTCGTTGAAGCGGGCATGTCGGTAGAGAGCGAGTCGTAGTTGGCTTGATTGAAGTGGTAGAAGGGCGCGATGGAGAAGAGCGCCCGGGTTGAAATGGTGTGCACCCAATTGGCGATGATGAACGAGTCGCGTTCGGTCTGCGCATCGCGCAGGCCATAAGAGGCGTAGTAGCCGCTCATCGACTGCCAGTCGCTGAGGCTCGGATCGTAGGGCACGTCGAAATGATCCTGCCGGTACTGCGCGTTGAGGCGCAGTTGATCCTTGGGCGTCTGGTTGCGGATCAGCGACACGAAGGCACTTTGAGAGTTCGTGGCATCGTGATAGACAGAGGCCACGGGGGTGGCAAGTCCGTAGTCAGACCGGCCGCCGGTCAGGCTCGCATACCATGCTGTTGCTGAAGAATGGTCTCCCATAGAGAGCTGTGCCTCGCCGGTGCCCAAATTGCCGCCGGTGAGGAGAAGCTCGCCGTCCCGGTTGTACTCGAATCCATTTCGAGGAAGCACGTTGAAGACGCCATAGGTTCGGTCGCCCACGTCAGAGGCGTAGCTGCCGCGCTGCGTTTCAAGCGAATCGATATCCTTGGGGTCGATTTGCGGGCCGACATTCGACGCGATCTTGGTGTTGGGAATCGCAACGCCATCGATGAGCCAGCTGGTCTGGTGACCGCCGCGCATGTGCAGCATGTCGTGCGTCATGTAGGCGCCGGGAACGTAGTCCGTGATCATTTCCATTCCGATGGTGCGGCTGGCGCCGGGTGTCTGGTCGATGTCCTGGCGAGTAATGAGCGTAGTCGGAGTTACCGAGTCCGCGGCCGAGAGAGACGTGTCTGCGCTGGTGACGATGACGGTTTGCGTGGCTGATGCGACGGCGAGGGGGATATGGACGACGGGATTGGTGCCCGAGGCGACGGTTATCGATTGGTCGGCAGTCGCAAACCCGGAGGCCGAAACTTTCAAAGTGTAGACGCCGAGCGGGACCTCGCGTAGATCGAACTCTCCATCTGCGTTGGACTTTGTGTTGATCGTGAAGGCAGAGCCGGATGCGATCAGCGTCACGTCCGCGCCGACGATGGGCCGGTGCGCTGGATCATGAACGACGCCGTGCACGTTGGCGAAGACGGTGGCGAAAGCTGGAATTGAAACGCAAATCAAAATGAATACAGAAAGACTGAACACAAGAGGGCGCATACAGAACAGACCTCCGGAACCTTGTCGCCAGGCGGTGCGGCGATGATCGGACACCTGGCGCGATCAGCCACGCCGGGCAATAGAATCGTGGCTCTGTGGAGACTCCGATGCAGACTCAATTTCAAGGAAACGTGCCGCTGAAAAAGGCGGAAAACGCTGCGCGAATTCGAAACAGGCAAAGGAGTCGAATGGCTCTCGAATAACGCGGCCCGGAAAGGAGTCTTTTCAGAGTTCTTCTAGGAGAGTTTGTATGCGGGAGGACCGCGGCCGACGCGGGTTCGAATCTGGCTCATCCGGGCGGCGGCACGATTGGAGATCGGCGAGCGGGGATGTGCGAGCAGTGAAGGGAGGCTCACTGCCGGAGAAGGAATCGCCTGCGGCGCCGTATTGGTTGCCGCGGAATAGTCTGGAAAGGATGGGCAGGTTGCGGGCGGGGCGAATGCGTGCTTGCCCGAACGAGCGTCGATGACTTGAGACGCCTCACGAACCGACATTGCGCAGTGATGCTTGCCGTGGGTTCGGCAACAGGCGGGCAATTCCGACTCAGGTTCAGATGTGACGGCGTGCAAAACCGGGACTGCGTGGAACGCAGCCAGGAGCGCAAGCATCAGGATGGCGGTAAAGCGGCGCACTTGACGGGTAGTGTACATCCCTGGCTGGTCCGGAACAATCCGCACCTTTTTGAATAAAGGCCTGGATGGCCGTTTTTGCGGGTAACACAACTGCAACCGAAGCCATCGATCGCAGCCGATGACATTTGGAGTGGGCCACCTTAGAAGCGATCTCGCTTCCCGTTTGGCGTGGGATCCAAGGGAATTTGCGGCCGGTATGCGCGAGCCTAGCCGCTAGCCCGAGTACCGCTGCAATCACTGCCGGAGAACGTCAATTCATCTCGATATCTCACTGCCAGGTTGGATCGCCCGTATCGTCCCCGCATTCCCATCGCCGCAGGCCCACCAAAGTTTCGATCTGCCCCCCGGCAGCCATTACCATTCAAAATAAATAATTTGCAGCACGCCATAGCGACAATACCCCGATACGTACCCCAGTTTCCCCGTGGATCGATTCGAACTTTGACGAACCGTTCCGATCTGACTGTTTGATGAACCTAGTCTTGCGCCCGCAGGCTCCGATGATTCCTTCTCGACCGGCCGTGATAGAGGAAGCCAATAGATTGGGCTGCCAGGGCACCTTGGCCATTGGCCCATGCAATGGGTGCTTGGCGTCTTTTCAGTTTTGATCGAGGATCAAGGCCCACAACCCTTCGGTTAACAGGACAATTAACCAAATATCAGCGACTTACGCGGAACGGCTGGCAACGGGGAATGTTAAGGAATTGGTACGGTGGGGCTACTGTGGGGTTGAATTGGTAATTCCCTTCGCAAGAATCGCTGCGACGATGAGGGCGATGGCGCGGTCGATTTCGCCTTTGAATCCCGTCGCCTGGCGGTTTATTCGCGATTCATTGGCGCGAAATTGAGCGCGATGATCTTTCAATTCAACTTTAGAGGAATCGACGAATAGCTCACACAAGCTGTCGTAGAATTGCAGCCGAAGAAGGTAGAGGGAATGAAGGAAGTTCTGATAACTTTCAGTTCGTTCGTCGCGATCCTGTTTGGTGCATCCTGATTTACCTGAACGCATTTGAATACTACCCGTCGGAATTTGGGCAGGTAGTCGGCGCTGGCTTCGGCATTACTCTACTTGCCGCAGGAATCACCGGCATTTGGATGAAAAGGCGGTTCTTTAGGAACTAGCTCAGTCTCTCCGACAACCCGATGGTTGTTATGCCTCTTCGGTAAACCCCTCTGACATCTGGTCGGCCTGTGCAAATCTTCGCTTTTTGTTCTCCAACTGGCATGTTCGGTCCGCCCACCCGTCCCTCATGTGCGACTACGCGGTGCGGTGCAAGGGATGTCGTGAGACCATCCCTGCTCCAGTCGGCACAATGCCTGATACCTGGATTGTTGCAGCGTGTCCACTCTGCGGAGACCGTCGATACCATCTGCCTACGGAGATATTCAGAGGCAGACTATCGCCCCGTCTCGCTCGAAGACCTGTGAGGTCGGAGGTTCAGTCATGGGCGAGATGAGGAGAGCGACGGCACGAGAAGATGCGGACAGAAGGAGGCAGGATAGGTTTGCTTCGACTCTAGTGATCGCAACTGCCATCATCGCAGCGGTGCGCCTGGCGCGTGAGCCTGAGATTCGGTCCTCACCGTGACTGCATTCGACTATTGCTGAAAGTGTGGACCTGGCCCGAATGATCCTTGACCGAGTGGTGCGCTAACGTCATGGTCGCCGAGAATGCCCCTCTAAGGGCAGCACACGGAGTTACGCGTAACGGTTGAGTAGACTGAAATGGACCAGAAGTAACGACCTCAACGGCCACCAAACGAGGATCAACCAATCAATCCGGACCGCCAGAGCCGCTAAATGAATTAGCGTCCTCGCCGCTAATCGCACTCTCAAAATCCACCACTTGGTTGCGAGCGCGGCCTGTGCGAAGTTCCAACTTGGCCTGATTCTCGATCAGCCAATTTTCCCCCTCTTCAGTAAGGCGGTATGCTACCCAACCGTCATAGTTGTCACCGCGCGGCCAATTGGATTCCATGTAGCCGAGCTTTATAAGGCGTGCAACGGCCACCCTGCAACCAACATCGGAGGATCGGGCCTTCCGCATTTCCTGTTTCAAGGAGGATGCCGCGGCTGGCATCCGAAGTGACGTGCGGCACACCGGACAGAACTCGAAAATCGGGTTCTGTACGGATTGGCGACATCCATGTAAGTCATCGGTCAAGGGAAAGCACGAAAATCCTGGGCGCGCGCAGGAGAGCGCGCAATTGGATCTGATCAAAACTTTTCCATCCGCAGCAGTTGCCTCTCGGCTGGTGGTTCCTGTCTCGCAGAACCGGACATCCATTCGCTGTCTAAGACTCCGAAGAGTCCGCACAGAAGATTGAGTTTGTGTTCTCCGCAAGTCCCGAAGCAATTCGAAGAGAGTCTCTGGAGTTTGATCAACGGCGGGACCTGGCAGCCTGCGCATCGAATAATCCTGATGTTTTTGTTCTTTCCATAGTGGAAAGGTTTTTACGCTGCCGCTGTGGCTGCGAATTCTTCCGCAGCTACGAAATCCTGTTTCCTCCGTTCCCCCGCGAGCATATAGGCGACCATCTTGCGTACCACGGCGAGTGTGGCCAGGTTGCCGTTCCGTCGCTGCTTTTCATTCTCGTAGACCACAGCAAGTTCGAGGCACTGTCTGGGCGCCAGCTTTGCAGCCTCGACCAAGGTCCGCTGAAGATGCTTGTTGCGCTGCTTGGAAAGCGGCGTGCGCATCACCTTGTCGGCCGTTAGCCAATTACCAAGGCGAACTCCCAGGTTCTTGACGTCCTTTACCCGCCGAATACGGGACGCGAGGTTGACCACTATGGGCATCGTCGCCAAAACCCTAGATTTTGACCTCACCGGAGCCTCGGCGACGGTTGACAAGGAAATGAGCAGCTCTCCCCGGGAAAATCAACCTCTTTGCCATTGCGATTCGAGTTCCCCGGACAACGAGCCCTGAGAATCGGCAACGGCTAGAAAACGCAGCGGACATCTGTCCAGTGAAAAAGAGCCTTCACCCGGACATCGAGACGCCTATCGAGCTCGTTCGGGGTTGATGTTGGGAGATTGAGCGCTTAGTTATGACATGGTTTTTCTGAGGGCTGACAGTTGAGGTTCTGCCGCGATTGCCTTCACGCCCGATGAGTTTCCATCGATTCGGGCTTCCTTCCGATGACGCTGCAGAACGATTCTGCCGTCCGGATCAGAGAGGGTAGGCTCGTGTGCTTCAACAAGCGCTCGCCGGGCTCGCCTGCGGGCAACGGTAAACCTAGGCTTTGCGAAGATCTGGTCTAACCGGAATACATACATCAACAACAACGGTATTGATGGAATCCCGAACAGGAATGCGTCCCTCGTGGAGCCCTGGAAGTCTTCGAACATTTGTCGCCTCTCTGTTGCCGGGTCAGTCGCAGGATGGACTCCAGCAAGGACGCTATCGGCTTTCAACAGTTGACATTCCAAGATCCGCCGTAACTCTGTTGTTTACCAAAATGATACTAGGAACCAATTCCAGCGAAGAAGCTGCCTCAACGAATCCGTGCGACTGAAAGGATCGGCGCATGACAATCTTTCAAACTCTGCGTCAGCGAAAGAGGTCAGCAAGTTTATTCTTCGGGGTTTCGGCCACGCCGATCGCACCCGCCGAGGCTGTCGCCATTTTGCAGATGACCTCTGAGATCGGGGATTCTTCCAGGACCAGAGCGCTCGAATTGCGATGCGATCTTTGCACCGCGTGATAGTCGCTAGGAATACGCCATCTGGGCCGCTTCGTCAAAGCTTTCTCGATGGCTGCTTCTCCGATGCCCAGCGTCCGCGTGGAATAACGGTTGAGTACGATCTCGAGTTTCGATAACCATTGCGACGGACAAGCGGTGATCAAGCGGTTCGAATTTCGAAGCTCCGGTATACCAACTTCCGTCACCATAAAGAGTTTTGCTGCTCTTTCAAATAACGCGACTTCAGTCAGATCGAGTTGCGAGCCAGCGTCCACGACAACGTAGTCGAAGTCGAGTCGGGCTACAGAGAGCAGTTGATCAATGGACTGGCCCTCGAACTTGACCTGGGGAAAGCTGCCAGGGGCACCAAGCACCCAAAGGCCTGATTCGTGTCTGGACAGAAAGCGTGCGAGGGAGTCCGGGCTGAGCTGATCGGCGTTCCGCAGGGCATCAACGGTGGATAGCTTGGCGTTCATCCCTAGAACCAGCGCCGCGTCTCCCAGGGGTAGATCCAAGTCAATCAACAGCGTTCGTTTACTCCGATTCTGGGCCATAGACACGGCGAAGTTACATGCGATCGTCGTAACGCCTGCCCCCCCTTTGGATCCAAAAAACACGAACATCTCGCAATTGATTTTCTTCCTTGGCGGAATCGGGACGTGACGCGCAACGGCTTGAGTCAGCGCTGCGGTGACGGTCCTGGCGTCGAAGGGCACAGCCAGGAATTCACGGACCCCTGTTCTCATGCAATGTACGAGGAGTTCCGGATCCTTTGTTTCCGCATAAATGATCACAGGGAGGGGTC
This sequence comes from uncultured Acidobacteriaceae bacterium, assembly GCA_963791505.1. Lineage (GTDB taxonomy): Bacteria > Acidobacteriota > Terriglobia > Terriglobales > Acidobacteriaceae > Telmatobacter. Next base: position 58,339 of record CAWBSV010000032.1, on the reverse strand, counting down.
CCATCGCGCAGAGCCTTTCGATCATGGACAATGCAAGATCCGGATTGCTGTCAAGATCAACAAAGACCGCATCGAATCCGGAGTCATGGAGCGCTCTTGCATCTTCTTCGTCGTCGAGATAGCAAGCGAAGCGCTGTAGTTTTTGGGCTCTTGTGTCCCGTAGCGCCTCAACCAACATGCTCCAGCGTTCAAGATCGGGCCCAATAACCGCAATCGACAAACCCGTTTGGACGTCTTCATCGACTGTTTTCGTCTCTGTTGCCATAGAACTTTTGCTCCCGTATTCCCAATCTGATCGGCCGGTTCATTGACCGAGCCCCAGTAGCTTCATCGGCAGGAAGAACGGGGTTTTTCAATTCCTGTTCTAACCACGCATCGATTGAGGTCACTATCCTGCTTGGCACGGATTGAACCCGCTGGGGGACCATTACACTCATAGTGTTTCGACATCAAGTGATGGAGAATTCCGGGAGAATGAGTATCGACCCGGGTCGAGGAAGTAATACTTCCGAGGGATACGCCCCGCTTACAATGGGCCGCGAGGACTCAATGTATATTGATTGCGACTTAGGAATGGCTCCTCCGTAAATAACGCCTGAAAGGCAGGACGCAGGCTTGTCAAGGCCGACAAAGATCAACTCGTAAAGGTAATGAATATTGCTGTATATCAAGCAAATAACACACTTGCGCAATCATTAAGACCGGTTGAATGTTTCTGCCGTGTTCTGCATGAATACACATTCCATATATAGAAGAGGTTCGATCACACCGAGTCGCTTGATTATTCATGGCCGATACTCGCGAACAAGAATTTTGAGTCGATGTCTAGAATCCTCAAAGACAGGTGCCGATAGATTGCCCGTAACAACCACCACCTGCTCCAATCATCGATTCTGGACTGTGGAAAAAACAGAACGGGTTCGGTGCAGGCGGAAATTGATGATAGGAGCAACACCAATGAGCATTAGCGTCCTCAACAACATCTCCTCGCTGATCGCGGAGAACGCGGTATCGAACACGCAGTCCAGCCTGCAGAGCACACTTCAGCAATTGTCGACCGGACTCAAGATCAACTCCGGATCCGATGACGCAGCCGGCCTTTCAATCGCGGAAGGTCTCGGCGCCAACATCTCAGCCCTCACCCAGTCCAGCCAGAACGCCTCCAACGGTGTTGGTCTCCTGCAGACCGCCGATGGCGCTCTGTCGCAGGTCACGACGCAGCTCAACCGCGCGGTTACCATCGCAACTGAAGCAGCCAACGGCGGCCTCACCGCCAACCAGTCCACCGCTCTGCAGACTGAGTTCGCATCAATCTTGAGCGAAATCAACCAGATCGGCTCGACCACAAACTTCAATGGCAACTCGGTCTTCAGTGGCAACGCCACGAACTCGTTGACCTCTACCCAGGCCAACCTGGCGACCACCACGGCTCTGACGGCGGGCTCGGTTACGACCATTACCGACGCCCAGACCGGCGGCGTGTTCAAGTTCACGGCGGCGGCTGGCAATACGATCGCCACATTGCAGGCAGCTATCGCGGGCGCTGCCGGCACAACGCTGGGCGCCGGAGCGGCTCTGTCGTTCAGCGCCGGCGGCAACGCCATCGTCTCCGACACAAGCGACCACCTGACGGTCTCAAGCACCGATGCGGTTCTTGGACCCTTCAACGCCACCAACCCTACGGGAAGTTCCGCAGTCACGTTTACGAGCGACGGCACCACCGGCGGCGCGGCAACCCTGACCACCACAATCAATGCCCTTTCTGCCGCCGCACTTGGCCTGACGGGCGCGACTGTCAATCTGAACTCGACGGCGAACGCGGCATCCACTCTGACCCTCATCACCAGCGCAATCAGCACAATCGCTGCACAACGCGGGAGCATCGGCGCGAGCGTCAACCAACTGACCGCCGACACCAACGTTGAAAACACTGAGGTCCAGAACCTGACCAGTGCGCAAAACAGCGTACAGAACGCGAACATCGCGAGCGTCACGTCTAACCTGAGCCAGTACAACATCCTTGAGCAGACCGGCTTCGACGCAATCTCGCAGTCGAACCAGGCCCAGCAAAACGTTCTGAAGCTGATCCAGTAACCCTCCACCTGCAACCCTTGATGGCGCCTCTCGGGGCGCCATCTTTTTAAGCTGAAAACGGAGCCCCAATCTGCCGATATTGTTCTGTGGCCTGAATTGACTTGGTCACGGAAGGAAGAAATCGCCCCTTCCGAGAAAAGGATCGGTAAAACTTCATGAGCTCTCTTTCGGCTTTGGATTCCCTTCTCTCTTCATCGTCCTCATCGTCGGGAATTGACCTCAGCGCCATTCTTCAGGCTGCGACCGGATCGTCCTCGTCGGGCATCGATGTCACTGAAGCCGTAAATGCAGCAGTAACTGCCGCGCAGGCTCCTGAAACGAGCTGGGAAAACCAGCAGACCGCGTTGCAAAACCAGGCGTCGGCCCTCGACCAGCTTGAGTCCTACGCGACGAGTCTTGATAACGACATGCAGTCACTTAACAGCTTGACCGGCCCGTTTTCGGCAGCCACGGTCAGTTCATCCAACACCAGCATCATCTCCGGGTCTGCAGCTTCGGGGGCAACCGCCAGTAACAATGTCGTGGTCGTAAATAACCTGGCGACCACCGCGTCGTGGACTTCGACATCCGTTCAGAACCAATCAACGAATCTTCCTCCCGAAACATTCGTGATCACGACCGCAAGCGGCAGCACAGCAACAATCACGACGGGAAATGGGATTGACACCCTGGGTCAACTGGAAAGCGCGATTAACGGCGAGGGCCTTGGTGTGAGTGCCAGCGTTATCACGGACGCAAATGGCTCCCGTCTGGCGCTCACCAGCAACAGCTCCGGGAGCGCCGGAAACTTCTCCGTGACTTCTTCAGGAACAACCTTCGCTTTCACCCAGGCCGAAGCCGGCAACAACGCGTCGCTGACGGTGAATGGGATTAGTATTGCCAGCGCTTCAAACACGGTCACCGGCGCAATACCCGGAATAACACTTAATCTTCAAAGCGCAAATCCCAATACGGAGGTGACCGTCAATGTCGCGGCGGATACCTCTCAGGCATCAACGGCCATCAGCCAATTCGTTACGGACTACAACACTCTCATCAACGCTGTGAACACTCAATTCACCGACACGGGTTCAGGCGAGGGCGTGCTGGCGAGCGACCCTACCTTGCAGACTTTGCAGAGTGAGTTACTGCAATCTCTTGACTACACGGGTTCTGCCGCGCCTGGTGCAGCATCAACCACGGTCACGGGCCTTCCATCGCTAGGAATCTCAGTGAACAGCGACGGTACTCTGAGCCTGAATACATCAACATTGAACAGCGCGCTCCAGAACAATTACAGCGACGTGCAGAACTTCTTCCAGGGATCAAGTCTGAACGGGTTCGCCAACTCGCTCGACCAGCAACTGACCAGCTTCCTCAGTCCGGCTAATGGCGCGTTCACAGTGGATCTACAAAGCCTGAGCAGCCAGAATACGGAACTACAGGATGACATTACCAACTTTCAGACGAACATCATCGCTCCACTCCAAACGCAATTGCAGGCCGAGTTCAGCCAAGCGGAAATCGCCTTGCAGCAGTTACCTGGAGAAATCAAGGACGTCAACGCCGAACTTGGCATTAACAACAGCAACTCCAACGGTTAACGGGAAATTACATGATTGCGACGGAATTGCTCTATCGGAAAGCAGCAGCTAACGGTGCAACTGGCCTTGACTTGCTGATTGCGCTGTACGACACACTTGCCGGCGACCTTCGGCGTGCTTCGGAAGCCGAGCGAAGCGGCGACATCGAAAAACGCTGCGAATCAGTGAATCACGCGCTGCTGGTCGTAGCCCATCTCGAAGAATGGGTGAACCGCGGAAGTGGCGGCCAATTGGCCCGGACCCTGACCGCCTTCTACTCATCGCTTAGAAGCAAGATGATCGAAGCTCAAGTCAAGCGATCACCGCAGATCTTCGAAGAACAGATGATGTTCGTTTTAGATGTGCGGCGATCCTGGCAGGAGACTGGAAGCCGTGGTGCCGATGAAATGGAGAGGGGCAGCGCACCGTCTCAAGAGCTTCTCCCATGGGTTGAGTCCAAGGGATTTCGCGGGAACGCACCGGCGAGTTCTGAACCTCCAATGACGAGGTGGTGGGCTTAAACTCGCCAATGTCTCGCGAGGAGCGGGGCATCTCTGCATTCTTAAAATTGACAATAACCTGCATATACAAGGCCGCGACAAGCGCCTCCAAGTCCGGCGCCAAATGCCTTCTCGGGATTTAACCTCGAGTCAGGTTAACTCGGCGACGACAGATAATTGAGCAGACTGTTGGGAAGCACCTTCGCTGCGGCCGCCAGCGCCGCGCTGTTGTCGGTCTCGGCCTGGCTAAGGTTCACGGCGGCCGTCGCTTCATCCACGCCGATCAGGTTGTTCTCCTGGGACGCCAGGGTGACGGTATCCTGCTTCAGCGCGGTTTCCTGTGAATTTGCCTGACTTTCAGAGTTTGAATAGACCGCCCTCTGCTGGCCAATAAAAGAGATCGCGGAAGTGACCGCACTCACCGCATTGCTGATGTCCATGGTTGACCCACTCTGCAGCGCAGTTGCCAGAGAGCTGAGGGACCCGAGTACGTTGTTGCTCGGATCGGTAAATATCTGGCTTCCCGGTAGATTGCCTTGCACGCTCAGGTTGTCGCCAATGGCCACCATGTTGACGTCGTCGTTGCCGTTATAGGTGTAACCCGTCGCAGATGTCGAATCAGCAGTGTAAGGAGTCGCCGTGCTCGTGCCACCAAACAGGAACGAACCGGCATAAGTAGTATTTGCGTCCGCGACGACGGAGGAGAGGATCGCCTGGACCTGCGTGACGATGGCCTGGCGGTTGGCAGCCGAGGTTGTTCCGTTCGCGCCTTCTGTTCCGAGCGACACCGCGCTGGTAAGTGACGATACAACCGAACTTAGAGTTGAATCTGCTGTTTGCAGAGTAGCAACGACTGAGCTGACGTTCTGTGTGTACTGGTCTACCTCTCCAGTCTCGATTGTGTTCTGCACCATGGAAGCCGCGGCAAATGGGTTATCAGAAGGCAGGTTGACGCTCTTGCCAGTCGACACCTGCTGCAAAGCCGTGTTGAGGGCTTGCTGGCTCTGATTGATGTCAGCGAGGATGTCAGGAACGTTATTGGGGTTAATGCGCATGTCAGTCAGAAAGAGGCTTGAATACCAAGGTTGAGCGTATCGGTGCTTAGTTGCTGAACCACGTCGATGACACGGGCCGCAGCTTCGTACGCGGTTTGATAGCGAATGAGGTTCGTTGTCTCCTCGTCCACACTGACCCCGGAGACCGAGCCCTGCTGATTTTGAAGCTGCGTCAGATTGAGTCCGATCGCAGTGGATTCAGAACTCGCATTCGAAGCGGCGTCACCCACCTGGAAGACAAGGCTTGCATAGGCATTCGCCGGCGTCTCTCCTGAAGGAAGTGCGTTGGTCAAAGCCGCCGAGAGGTTGGCGACATTGCCGTTACTGCCCGAGGATCCATCAGAGCTGACGGCAATCTGCGAAGGGTCTGTAATCGCTACTTTGATTCCCACCGCAGCATCTGAAGCGTTCGTCGGGATCGAAAAGAAGTTTTGACCTGCGTCTCCATTCGAATCGTATCCCTTGCCCTGGGCGGCGTTAAAGGCAGTCGCAAACTGACTCGCAAATGTGTTGAGTTGGGTCATCAAGGCGGGTATTGTCTGGTCGCGAACTGCGATCGCTCCGCCGAGCTGACCGCCCTGGATAGAACTCGTGATGTCATTCCCGTTCGAGTCGAGAACCTGCTGGAATCCATCGCTCCCTGTAGTTGTCTGGAGTGAAAAACTCTGTGAACCCATCACCAGCGGCGAGCCATTTGCTGTAGTAATGGTCTCTCCATCGCTGCTCTGAGTGATCGAGACGCCGGTGAGCGAGGACAGCTGCTGCACAAGCGCATCGCGTTGGTCCTCTGTGGTTCCGCCGTCCTGCCCCGCCTCAGTTAGCTGCGCAACCTGACCATTGAATTGCGCGATCTGCGTCGTCAACGAATTGATTTGAGCAACTGTACTTGTCACCTGGGAATTAGCGGAAGTCTGCGCGCTGGACAATCCTTGGGCCGTAGAGTTGAAGGACTGCGCCAGATCCTGACCATCGGAAAGGACCGCCTGCTGGGCGGCTGAACTCGTTGGATTCGCGGAGAGTTGGTCAAGGCTGCTTGAAAATGCGGCCAGCTCTGTACTGATGTCATTGCCCGAGGAGGTCGAAAAGTAGCTTTGAATCTGCTGCAGACTGGCCGATTGTGTATCGGCGCTGCTTTGCGCAGAGGTTTGCTGCTGGATCTGCAGATTGAGCAACTCGTCCCGGATGCTCTGAATGGAATCTAGGGTAACTCCGCCGCCAACAACCTGACCGCCGGAAAGCGTCTCTGAGTTCTCAGTGAATTCCGGAACCTCGCGTGTGTATCCGGTTGTGTTGGCGTTTGAAATATTGTTGCTCGTCGTATTGAGTGCGCTCTGGGTTGCCTCCAAGGCCTCAATACCAATGTTTAGAGATGTACTTAAACCACCCATGGGCATTACATCTGGCAGGACCAGGTTTGATGTTTCAACCTGGGGCCAGAAGCCTCCTGCATTTGTCCCTTCAGTGAGCCAAGAAAAGAGGCCATCAACGCGACGGAACGCGTCGAGTGCCGGAGCAAAGCCGCATAGCGCTGGTTCAAGCTATGCAGCCCTTTTGAAGCCAGAAGAATCTCCAACTGCTGTCCTATTCCCAGCCCGGACCCGGGAATGCGAGCGTCTGCCTGAAGGGGGCCGCATAACTCGTCAACCAGTGTGCTCAACTTCCCGCTCATAACTTGCTGCAGGGCAACGCTCTCCTCCAAGTCGGAGAGACGATTTTGCGTGATGGCCTCCATTGCTCGCTCCATCTCCATAGCAAGAGAGTTCAGCAGGCCGAGATATTCGGCGGCCATCTGATTCCGATCCTGAGCGCGGGCTTCGTTCATTCGTTGCACTCTTTATTCGTTGTACCGACCATCTACGGCCTGGACGCTCTTCGAACTACGCGCTCTCATCCACTATCGAGCAAGCGATCGCGTTCGGGTCAATTTTGTACTGCCCACTGTTGACTGCATCCCGCAGGCTGCTCACCTTATCCTGGCGAACCGCCGGCGACTCAAGTGCCTTGCTCACCAGCGCACCCACTGACGTGGAGTCGGCGCTAAGTGTGGCCCGGTCTTCTTCGCTCGCTTGGTTCGCCTCTGTCTGGCGGTTTGCAGCAACCTGCTGAGAGCTAAGTTCGCTCGCAAGGTTTGCGGCTGCAGAATTCGATAAATCAACTCTCATGACAGCTCCTTGGTCTAGACTCCATCTTTCATCGGCACCTTTCAGCCCCGATTTCAGCGAATTCCGGTCATCTTTTCGTGCACACTCTTGATTCCCGAATTGATTACCTTCGGTTCAGTATCCATTTGTGGCCCAACGTCTTTCGCATGAAGAGCTTTCGCGACCATTTTACCGATTCCGATACCCCCGCGGGCAGCCAGGGAAGAACCGAGTATTTGAGTGCCAAAACTCATTACCTGATCCCGCTGCGCCGCGTCATCGTCGTCGCCCGCTCCCGGCACAGTTCCGAACGATTTCTCGGCCTGCTGAAGCCAGTTACTCATAAGGATGGACTCAAATTCAGTCGAGCTCTTCAGAATCTTGGCGTCGTCCCGGTTTCCCGCGGAGTTCTGCACGGCTTGCATCGCTGTATTTTCTTTTGACTGCAGCAGGTTTGCCTGGCTGCCCAGCGAAGCACTTCCAAAAGTAGTTGCCATCACTCTACCTCCAACTCGGCCTGCATGCCACCTTCGTCGCGAATTGCCTGCAGGATGGCCACCACATCGCGCGCTGTTGTGCCGATCGCGTGAAGCCCATTCACCAGCTCTTCAACATTCGCTCCCTCATCCAACCGAATGGACTGAGCCGGAGCATCATTGACATTCAATGTCGTTTGCGGCACAACCACAGTTTCCCCGCCAGCCGCTTCCTTCGATCGTGGCGCAACGGGCTGCGAAACGGCATAGGTGGTTGCCACCTGGATAGACAAGCTGCCATGGATAACCGAAACCGGGGAAAGCTTGACGTCTCCGCCCATCACAATCGTGCCGGTCCGCTCGTTGATGACGATCTTTGCCGGCGTCTGCACTTTGACCAGCAGATTCTGCACCCGCGCAATTAACTTGGGGACCGACGCGGCCGAGGCATCCGCGACGCTAATGTCCACCCGACCGTTATCCGTTGCCGTGGCGACCGGCTTATTAAACTCAGCATTGATCGCTTCCGCAATCGTGCCGGCGGTGGTGAAGTCAGGGTTACGAAGCAAAAGCGAAACAGTCTTGAAACCGCTCAAATTGACATTAGTGTCCCGCTCGACCAGCCCTCCCTGCGGAATCAGTCCGACGGTCGTAGCGTTGACCTGCTTGCCGTTTGCACCGCTTCCGGCCGCGTAGCCGCCGAGAACGAGCGGCCCTTGCGCTTCCGCGTAAACCAGCCCATCGGGCCCGCGCAGCGAACTCATCAGGAGCACGCCGCCTTCAAGGCTCTTGGCATCACCAATCGAAGAAACCGTCACATCCACTTTCGTTCCAGGACGTGCAAACGGTGGAAGGGACGCCGTCACAAAGACGGCAGCGACATTCTTCACCACCACCGTACTCGGAGAGATCAGGACGCCCATCTTTTGCATGGCATTCGCCAACGTTTGCACCGTAAACACAGTCTGCTGCCGATCTCCAGTGCCGCTCAAGCCAACCACAAGGCCATACCCGATCAGCATGTTCTCTCGAACGCCTTGAACACTTGTGATGTCGCGTATCATTACTTGGCGATTCGACCCAGAAGAGAAGCCACTTTGCATGAGCATCGAGCCAAGAACGCAAACCGCCAGCGTCCGAACAAGAACCGGCCGTCGCGTCGAGGTCAAAAAGTTCAATATGCGTCTCATCGTCAGAATCCAAACAGCCAGAGAATTGCCTTTGTGATGGGGTTCAACGGTCGCGTGCTGTCGCTGATTATGCCCTTCCCCTTCATCTCGATCTCAAGATTGATCAACGATGCGGACGGAATCGTGTTGTTCGACCCGATATCTGCAGGACGCACCACACCACGTACGGTGACGTCCTCATGCTGATTGTTCATGAAGATCTTCCGCTGCGCTTCGACGACGAGGTTGCCGCTCGGCATTACAGCAATAACCTGACCTGTCAGGCTGGTTGAAAACGTTGTGTTTGAGTCCGTAGCTCCCTGTCCCTTCAGTGATGTCGAGGAGTTTGCGTCAAAAAGCGGATTCACGCCTGTCGTCTTCAAATTTCCAGGCAATCCTGTAATGCCGGAACTGGTGGTGAAGGCTCGTTGATAGTTGGAGTTTCCCGATTGAGATGCCGTGGTTTGGACCGAGACGACAATGACGATCGGATCGTTCAGTTTTTGTGCCTTGTAATCGGTGGACATGTCGCTCAGGGTTGAGCCAGGCGCCCAGAGACTTCCCATCGTGTGCAGATCTGCCACTTGGACGTCTTTCTCTTGAATGCGTGCCAGATACTCTGATCTCAGCTGTGAGGCGTTCTTCGCCTTCTTTAGCCCGACGCCCTCCGCGTTCGGCACCATCGCCGCCAGGAATAACACTCCAGCACACAGATTTTGTAAGCGCCGCGTCTTTGCTCCTGCTTCGTTCACAGCGTGCCTCTCACTTCCGACTCATTGACAACCAGGGCCATGTAGCTTTTCTTGCTGCTCTTGTCCACCACATGAATGGATTGCCCGATCGCACCACCTTCCTGGCAGATAACCCGCAATCGGATGTGGACCCTTCCATCGTCGATCACCAGAGTCGCCGGGGATCCATTCCGAATGGCAAGCGAACCGCGATCGGCCTTATGACGACTCGAAGTCATCGGGACATCCCGCAGGATCGACATTCCATCCACTCCATATTGGTCGATATTCACGCCCACAAAAAAAGGCAGGCATTCTTTGAGGGTCGCGCATCCTAAGCGAACCCGCTTCTGATGGACGCCCCAGGGTTCGACAGACAGTACCTTGAGTTCTGGATCGCCTGTTGAAGCGCTCACGTCACTTAGAAGGATGACTTGATTCGGCGAGACCTGCTCGCCAGGGCTGCTGATGGCTCGAGCAATCTGTGCAGGAGTAATTGCTGTCCCAGTTTGTGTGGCTTGAGCGTATAGCAACGTCATACCGCCCGCAACGATGGCCAAGAGGATGGATCGAGATCGCACGGTCACCTATCTCCTATTGAGCGAGTTGATTCAGTCCCTGGAGCATCTCATCAGCAGCCTTGATGACGCGCGAGTTCGATTCATAGGATCGTTGTGCCAAGATCATACTCACGAATTCATCGACGATATTCACATTTGCCTGCTCTAGCATTCCCTGCTGAATCGTACCCAGGCCATCTGTTCCCCCCGGTGTCCCAACGACGGGATCGCCGGAAGCGGTGGTCGCCAGGTAGATGTTGTTACCGATTGCGTTCAGACCGCCCGGGTTAGCGAAGCTCGCCAATTGGATCACACCAACCTGGGCCGACTGCATTTGCCCGGGCAACGTTACGCTAACTGTTCCATCGCTGCCGATGGTTACATTGGTGGCATTGGGGGGAATCGTGATAGCGGGTTGAAATGCGTCACCATTGGCCGTGACGAGATTTCCCTGGGCATCGGTTTGAAAATTTCCCGCCCTTGTATAACCAATTTGATTATTGGGTAAGAGAACCTGAAAGAAGCCTACGCCTTGAATAGCCAGATCCAGCGGATTGCCCGTGCTGCTCAAGTCGCCCTGGGTCTGGATAATCTCTGTGTTCCCGGGTCGCGTACCAAGTCCAATCTGCAAGCCGGAAGATACCGTGGTCTGCTGTGTTGCCGCCGCACCCGGCATGATTTGGCTCTGGTAGAGCAGATCGGAGAATTGGACACGACGCGCCTGAAAGCCCGAAGTACTGGAGTTCGCGAGGTTATTGGCGATGTTATCGAGGTTGATTTGTTGAGCCGTCATACCGCTGGCCGCTGTGTAAAGCGCATGCATCATTCGATGAACTCCCTCACCCGATCTTGGGCAGATCTTGTGTTGCTGTCTTGTCGATTTCTGAATTAAACATTGAGAGCGCGCGCTGCATCATCTCCGCAGAACGCTGAGCGGAGATCAACTCAACCATGCTCGACATGGGATTCACATTGGAACTTTCGAGAGCGCCCTGCTGAACAGACGAATCCGTATCCGGCCTTTCACTTTTTGCGGGAGCCGAATAGTAGTTATTCCCCGCACTTGCCAGAGCCGTCCCGGGAGCGAATTTGACAACCTTCAACTTGCCGGCGATCGCTCCATTCGACGAAATTGTTCCGTCGGAACTGATCGACACTTGTCCGGGCAATATTGAAATAGCTCCTTTGTCGCCCAGGATAGAGTCACCCGAAGCTGTCACCAATTCCCCTTTGGCGGAGACTCGGAAGCTTCCGTCTCGCGTATACATGGGCCCATTCGCCGTTTGAACCGCAAAGAATCCAGGGCCTTGAATCGCAAGGTCGAGGTCGTTGCCCGTCTTTTGGATCGCACCCTGGGCAAGATCAAGAGTTGTGCCACCCAAGACTCCGAAGCTGTTGATTGCCTGATTCAAGGGCGTGAGAGATGAAGACCGGGCGCTCGCGAGAATCGAGGTGAAGACGTTCCGCTCGGCGCGAAATCCGGTCGTGCTGGCGTTAGCCAGGTTATTGGCTATCGAGTCCAGAGCCTGGGTCCGAGCGACCAAAGCCGTACACGCCGCATAGTATCCGCTGTCCATTCGAGGCCCTCTCGACAGGAATGAATGCACTTGGCGTGCCAATCGATCAGGCAGGTTTTGCCCCGTAAAAGAGCACTTTCGAACCTTATTATGTCGTGCTTGATGAGCGATTGATGAGAGACCCTGGAAAGTTCTCGCAAAGGAGTCTATCTTTGGTTTGTCTTTCTCATCCAACTGCAATTCGGGGTCTGCCTCTTAATGAATGACGTTACCCTCGAATAGAGAAGCGAGTTCAAATCCCAACGAGAGACTGTCGGGAAAGCGCTCTCGCAGCGTAAGCGAACCGCTATCCTCTTCAACGCTGTCCAGTGGCAGGGCGATCGCGAGTTGATGCGCCATTTTCAAGATATCCGACCATCGAACACGAGAACCACCGGGGCGATCCTCACTTAACAGTTCCAAGACCGTCCCCGGAAGGGAAAGCAGCTTAGCGATATGTAACTGAGCTGACTCGCCTAAAGGCCCGAGCGGTACCCGGGAGCGCCATCCGAGAATCGCAGGTAGCCAACGGATGGCATGGAGCAGGCCAACCAGGTAGGCGTGTTCCGGATACATATCGGACATCTGTTCTGCAATCAACTTGGAATACGTTCCGATTGCCTTCGAGTGCTTCCACAGCTTAGCGGTCACCTCGCGCTGCCTGTCAAGCAGCGCGGTTCCAACGGACATCTCGCGCAAACACTGATGAATGCCAATGTCGGCGATACAGTCCTCAATCCGCATTGGACCGCCGGCTCCGCTCGACTCACGATTCGCTAAGCGAAGGACCTGGATAGTGGCTCCCAGATCGCCAAGCACCAAGTCAGAGACCTTTCGGAGATCAACCGACCGTTCTTGAGATTCAAGATGAAGCCGTAAGAGCGTCTCTGCTAGAACAGGAACCTCAAACAATGGTGAAAGCCGTTCATTTTGTGCGCTTGACGAATCGACCAGCGTTAAGCGTGCTTCGTTCCCGAACCCGGGTGCCTTGGACATTGCGTTACCGCCTTCCAAGACTATCGGCAGGTCAACCGGAAGCTTTCACCGTAAAAAGCAGTCGTTCTCTTCAAGTGGCGAAATGAGGCAGATTCAGGGTTCAGCTTCAGGTAGTCTTGACCCTCAACCTGCCATGGCGTCGCGTAAACAGAGCACTCGAATCCTTAAAGACCAATCATGCGGGCCGAAATTGGTTGCGGAATCTCAGTCACTCGCAAGCCGTAATTACCATCGACGATGACGGCTTCGCCCTTTGCGATGACCCGGCCATCAAGAAGAAGTTCCACATAGTCGTCAACATGGCGGTCGAGTTCGATGACCGAGCCGCTAGTAAGTCCAATCACCTCTCGCAGGGGCAATTGGCACTGGCCAAACCGAAGAGACACATTCAGCTCGACATCCATCACGAGCTTGAGATTTGCCAGATCGACCTGGCTATCGCCTGATGAGGCTGTACCCTCAGCCCGTCGTGATAACTCCGAAACAAAGTCCGCGCTCAGGTGAAGGATAAATCGCACCTGGGCGTCCTCGCCGTCTGAGATCGTCACGGCAAAAGAATTCAGCCCGGTTGCCCTGATGCAATCAACCTTCGTTGCAGTGGCTTCAACCGTCCCATATTCTGCGGACAAGGCAATACTCAATCCTGTCATGGCCTTCGACAGAACCTCTGCCACGATGTCAACACTTCCCCTGCCAGTGTCCACGGATTCTTTCGGGGGACGTCTCGAGGCGATCTCATCGAGGGCCGATTGCTCAAACTCCAAGTAGCAGTCGCCCTGGGACTGGGGATCGAAAGCTACCCTAAAAAGAACACGCTCCGCCTCTTCTACGAGCGAATCTTGATCCTTCAGTGCTTTGACTTCCCACGGCCTTCCAGTCTGGTGGGCCAACGATTGCGCAAGGGCCTCGGCAACAGACCCAGCCAGGGCCTTCAAGTTTTCAACTTGGACGGTAGATTTCTGCATGACGCTTAAACTCCTCCCGGGCTCATTCGATTAACCAATCTTCCAATCTGCGCGGCTTTCTGCGAGCCACTCCTCACAGGCGTTGCTTCAGCTACATCAGCTCCCTCAATCGTCAGCCTGCCAGGGGTGCGGATCGGAGCTCGGAGCTTTAACAGTGCGCCGGGCCGAAGTGAAATAAGATCCCGAACGGCCATCTTCATGTCTGAAAGACAGAGAGCTGCTTCAAAGTCGCAATCCACAATGCGCTCGCGAATGGTGGCCTGCGGAAACTTCCGGACGTTTCCCAGTTTCTGAGGTCCGTCGAGCTTGATTCGATCGAGCAGCACATTCAGAAAAGTTCCGGGGCACAACAGTCTCAGTCTTTCCGAGGCTCCCGCTATTTCAATTTCAAAGGTTGCGATCGTAAGCTTTTCGTGAACAGCGCAGTATTGCGAGAGCGACGAAGACTTGATCCTGCGTCCTGGCACAAGCGACATGAAATCCAAACCCCATGATTGCTCGGCCTGACGAGCCAACATTACGGCCATTCCCTGCATAATCTCTTCTTCGATCTCAGACAGTTCCCTCGGCTCGGTAAGCGGCGTTCCGATTCCTCCGAGAAGCACTTCGATCATTGGAAACACAAGATTGACATCCAGGTCAGCAATCAATGTAGCTTGCGAAGCGTTCATGGTGAGCGGAACCATAAACGAAAGCACTGGATTGGAGGCAACATGCTCTTTGACCGGAACCTGATCAAGCGATTTCAACGTGACACCCAACGCAGTCCCTAGCGAATTGCCCAACTCGTCTGCGAGGTGGCGCCCGAACGTCTCCATCAGGGATGTCAGGGCGCGTGCATTCTCGTTGGATAGTTTACCCGCGGATTTGAAGTCGCACAATTGGATGGATCGCCGAGCCGCAGCCTTGCTTTTATGCACGCTCAAAATATCCTCCCATTGGGACGCTCCGCCGCACTGGCTGATCTTCCAGATGCCCAAGTAGTTTTCTCAATTTGAGAACTGCGGCTTGGCGAATTTGAGAGACACGTGAGAGCGCTATTCCCACAACTTCACCGATCTCTTTCAGAGTGAGCTCCTCTTTGTAGTAGAGAGACAAAATCAGCTGCTCTCTTTCTGATAACTTCGAGATCGCGTCGGCGAGATGAGCCTTCCGCTCTTGCCGAAGAAGCAGGTCGAACGGATCAGGGTCGTCGATGCTTGGGGCTGATTCAATCAGATCAAGGCTATCCTCCGCGTTATGAGCCACAAAGGCTTCCTGGCCTGCAACATTGAGCCCATTGAGCTGAGCCGTGATCTTCTGAAGATGCTCAGTAGTCAAATTCATTTCGGCGGCAATCTCAGACTCGGCTGGAGTGCGACCGAGCCGGGATGAAAGCACCGACGTCACCTCCGCAATCTCACGTGCCCGGCGGCGCAACGATCGTGAGCCCCAATCCGATTCGCGCAAGCTGTCCATGATCGCGCCCCGGATACGGAATTTCGCGAATGAGCGAAACTGCGTATTCTTCGAGCTATCAAAGCTGCGACTGGCCTCCAACAAGCCGATCACGCCAGCGTTGACGAGATCTTCCAATTCGATCTGTTTGGGCAAACGCTCGCGAATTCGCGTCGCGATGTAATAAACCTGCTCCAATTCCTCCATCACGAGCGAATTCCGACCATCTTCCCCGTCTGTGAACGTCTTGTAGGCCTGCTCTGCTAGCGACATCTTTCCCACCTCATCAATTGCTGATTGCTCTCTGTTACCGGACCGACCCCAACGACTGAACCTGTGTCATGGGCGGAATTTCCGATGGTGAAATTACGACAATTTTGGGTATGAACGGCTCAAGAAGTCTTCTCAGATAAAAACGACCAGGGGAGGAACAGAGCAACACGGGCGGCGCTGCTGTGACCTGATCACCAAGCAACGCGCGGAGACCATCCAACACCCTGTGAGCGACTGAGATCTGGAGAGCTCCGCCATTCATCGGCTGCGACCCTTGGGAAGGAACTCGTGCACACTCCTCCTCAATTGTGCTATCCAGCGTGACCACTTTGAGTTGTCCCAGGTCATTAAGCAATGGGCGCACCAGCGCACGCCCAAGCGAGTGGCGCACGGCCTCAACCAGCCCAACCGGAGACTTACTGAAGCCCGAGTTCTCAACCAGAGCTTCAAGGATCGTACCCATATCGCGTATCGAGACCTGCTCTCGTAACAATTGCTGCAGGATCTTTTGAATCTCTCCAAGGGTCATCAACTTAGGCATCAGCTCATCCAACAACTTCGGGTGAGAGTCCGCAAGTCGGTCGAGAAGCCGCTTCGTTTCGTGGCGGGTGAGGAGTTCATGGGCATTGGACTTGATAACTTCGACAAGATGCGCGGCCAAAATGGAAGTATGGTCCACAACGGCATACCCCAGAGATATTGCCTGCGGCTGGAGGTTCGGGGTGATCCATTTCGCAGGTGAGTTGAACGCAGGCTCGCGGGTGTCTACCCCTTGAACGTCATTCTTTGGGGGGCTCGAACTCACCGCCAGTAACCGATCACGCATCATCTCCCACCGCGCAATTTCCACTCCTCGGAGATAAATTACATATTCTCTTTCCTTCAAGGCGAGATTGTCTGTAATGTGAATCGACGGGACAATGAAGCCAAGTTGCTGCGCGAGGTTCTTTCTGAGCGACTTCACACGCGCGAGTAGCTGGCCCCCCTGCTTGATGTCTACGAGCGGCACCAGACCTATGCCCACCTCCAGCGTCAACTCATCGATTCGTAAAGCCGACTCCATCGGATCGATAGTGGCGGTCCCGGCAACCGCTGCCTTTTGCTTTGCTCCCTTTGCTCCGGTCTGTAGCTCGGCTTCTTCTGAAGGTTTAATTCTTGAGGCTATAAACATCAGTGCGCCGCCAGTGGCGATGAACGACACCTTCGGCATTCCCGGGATGAACGCAAGAGCCACCAGTACACCGCTCACAATCCACAATGGACGCGACGATTTGAACATCTGCTTTCCGATATCTGCGCCCAGAGACAGGTCGGACCCAGCCCTCGTCACGACGATGCCCCCGGCGACAGAGACCAGAAGCGAAGGGATAATGGCAACAAGGCCGTCGCCCACCGTGAGGATCGTATACGTCTTCAACGCCTGTTGAAAAGGGATACCCTGCTGAAACACGCCGATCAAAAATCCAGCAATGATATTGATCGCCATGATGAGGATGGTGGCCAGGGAATCCCGCTGGCTGAAGCGCGCGGCGCCATCCATAGATCCACAGAATTCGGCTTCCCTTGCTACATCCTCGCGGCGCTGACGAGCTTGATCCGCGGTGATCAATCCTGTGTTGAGGTCGGAGTCAATTGCCATCTGCTTTCCCGGCATCGCATCCAGTGTGAAACGAGCACTGACCTCGGCCGTTCTGACGGCTCCATGACTTACTACCAGATATTGGATCGCAATCAATGCGATGAAAATGACGAATCCGACAATGTAGTTTCCCCCTACGACAAATTGCCCAAAGGCCTCGATCACCTTTCCAGCGGCAGAGGCTCCCTCATTTCCGTGCAGCAGAATCCGTCGCGTACTCGCCAGATCAAGCGATAGTCGCATCAAGGTCAACAGGAGGATAAGACTTGGGAATACGGAGAACTGAACCGGCCGCAAGATTTGAATCGCAGTAAGAAGTACCAGAACAGAAGCCGTGATGCTAAAGGTGAGCAGAAGGTCCAATACCATACTCGGCAGCGGCACCAACATCACAAAGACGAGCGCCACAGCACCGGTTGGAATGAACCAATCGGAAGAGGCACGTAGAGAAGCAAGCAATCCAGGCTTTTTGTTCACCAGGGCCTCGTTTCATTGGACGACTTTGTTGAAGCTTTCCGTTGCGCATCGCGGCGCTTCACTTCCTCCTGAGCCCTAAAGACCATAACAAGGATCTCTGCGACGGCATGATACAACGCAGATGGAATTACATCTCCAACTTCAACGCTCTTGTAGAGAGCCTGTGCCAGGGGACGGTTCTCCATGATCGGTATTTCCCGATCCCGTGCAATTTCCTTGATTTTTGCGGCAAGTAGATCAAGCCCCTTTGCCACCACAACGGGCGCTGCCATAGTCGCTTCGAAGCGCAGTGCAACGGCATAATGGGTTGGGTTCGTGACGACTACTGTGGCGGTTTCAGTAGCCTTCATCATCTGCTTACGGCGCGTTTGCCGCTGGATCCTGCGAATTCTCGCCTTGTTTTGAGGGTTGCCGTCGGTATCCTTCATTTCCTCCTTGATCTCTTGCCGGCTCATCTTTAGATCGCCCTCGCTTTTCAGCCAGAGAAGCAAATAGTCGAAGCCTGCCCAGGCGAGCATAACGATTCCAGATTTCAGGCTCACCTCGAACAGCATGCTTCCGACTAGGCTGACAAACACCTTGGGATTGCCGTAGCAACTGGTAAGAATCTGGACCCAATGACTCTCGATACAAGCGAAGCCGATCCATCCAATCGCCGCAAATGGGATGATGGATTTCAACACCTGACTCAACCCTGCCCATGAAAACATTTGCTTGAATTTCGCTGCCGGACTTATCCGTTGCGCATTGAACGCAAGCGACTCAGGCGCCAGAACAAATCCTCCCTGGGCGAAGCCGCCAACGATGGACACCAACAAGGCGCACGCCATGATCGGGGCGACCCAGCGCAGAGCTTCAATCCCGGTCCAGAAGAGGATCGGGCCTGCGGGCGAGATTGCCTCAGTATTCGCCGAATCGAGCGTCTCTCGAAAGAATTCCGCCCATTGACCAGCGCCCACTTTGGCCATGCCACCAACTGCACCCACGACGGCAAACAAAGTCAATGCTCCAGTCAATTCACGGGAGCGAGTGATCTGACCCCGCTTACGGGCTTTTTGCCTGTGCTGCGGTGTGGCATTTTCTGTTTTGCTGGAATCCGCCATTTTGTCTAATGTGCAAGGTGAAGCAGGCGCTCGCCTTTCTTGAGCGACGCAAGAAACAAGTTGTGGAATAGGTCAGGCCAATACTTAAGGGTCGCAATCAGGATCGCAAAGCCTAAAAGGGACTTGATTGCAGGTCCGATCAACATGATTGGGACCTGCGTCGCCGCCTTGCCTAACAGCCCCAGAACGATATCCGCCACCAATGTTGCGGACAATACTGGAGCCGCAATTTGAACTCCCAACTCAAACAGCCGACCGCCTATTGCGAGGACCGAAATCGTAAACAGGGCATTCAGGTGGGTTGTACCTGCCGGCATATAGACAAAACTTTTGCTGATCGCTCGAAGAATCCAGTAATGAACGTCCATACCGAGAAAGAGCAACATGACGATGCTTTGATAAAAAAGAGGGACCACAGTGGTGTCGACCTGTGTTTGCGGATCGAGTATGTTGGCGAGTGAATAGCCCATCTGAACACTTAGGAGCGAACCAGCCAGCAGCACGCCCTCGAAAACAACATTTGTAGCCAGCCCCATGCCTACGCCAATCAGACATTCGGAAATGACGATGAGCGGCCACTCGCTCAACGGATGAACTGGCATTCCTCTTCCGACGGCGGGATACAGTAACAGCGTAAGGGCAATCACGACACCGGCCTTGAACCGAACCGGGATTGCGGAACTGCCGAAAAACGGAGCAAACAGCATCATGCCCGTCAGTCGCACACTGATTGTCAGAAGACCGCCGATGATTGTCATGAGGGTGGTTTCAGTCATCTGAGATATCCGTGAAAGTCTGCGAGGAGAGCTTCTGTGTAGTTAGTTAGGTGGCGCCACATCCACGGCATCATCAAGAATAGAGTGGCCCCTGTCGCCAGGAGTCGCGCCGCGGTTGAGATTGTGTTGTCCTGCATTGACGTAAGCACCTGGACAATACTGACGACAAGACTGACAGCCACAGCTACGGCCAGAATTGGACCGACCAGGATTACCACTTCCTGCAGCATCGATCTTCCGAGGAGAACAATTTGATCAAGTCCCATAGCTATTGAAAGCTCCTCATTAGCGATCCGATCAACAGGTGCCAACCGTCAACCATCAAAAAAAGAAGCAGCTTGAGGGGGGTCGAAATAACGACAGGCGGAAGCTGAAGCATACCCACCGAGGTCGTAATCGACGCAACAACGATATCTACAATCAAGAATGGGAGAAATAGAACGGTGCCTATCTGGAAGCCGGCTTTGAGTTCAGACAGGATGTAAGCGGGAAGGAGGACTCGCATCGACACATCGTTTTCGGAAGCCGGGCGTGGCTCTTTCGCCAACTCAACAAACATGGCGACGTCTTTTTCGCGAACATAGTGCACCATGAAGGCGCGCATGGGCTCTTCGGCGCGACCGATCGCTTCCATCGGGGTTATCTTGCCTTGCTGCACCGGCACGATTGCGACGTCGTATATTTTCGATGCCGTTGGCTGCATTAGGAAGAAGGTAAGAATCAGCGACAGCCCAACGAGGGTCTGGTTGGTTGGCGTGGTCTGAAGCCCTAAAGCCTGTCGCAAGAAGTGGAAGACGATAAGCAGTCTCGCGAACGGGGTCATGCATAGCAAGATCGTAGGAATGAGGGTCAGAGTCGTGAGGAGAATGACAATTGACCACGGTACAGACTGGCCGGCTTGCCCCGGAATAAGCAGATTCCCTCCCTGCGAAGGGTTGAAGGGATGTTGAACCTGCCGATCATGCTGTTGTACTGATCGCGTGTTATATAGATCGCTGAGCGCATGCTCCGCACCATTGGCCCCACTGCTCACCGAACTTGCACTTGCGGGGACGTCAATGTGAGAGTGGCCTTGTGCGATAACTCGACCAGGCCCGGAAATGAGCACGAGTGCGATTGCGGCGAAAAGAGGAACGCGACATTGCCTCATTCCGGCTCTCCTGTCGCATCCGCCAGTTTCCGGGTTATCGCATTTGGCTGATGCTCTGAATCCAGGGGAGTCAATAACGAAACTCCTGCCGTGCCTCCCCCAATGAGGAATTCGCGCCCTTCCACGCTAATAAGAGCTACAAATCTTTTTTCCCCAAGCGAAGTTATTTCACCGACTCGCAACCGCTTGGCGCCCGCGGTCATGTACTTTGAGCGGATCGTTTTCCAAATAGTTTGAAGGACGCCCCCTCCGGGCAGCTCAGACGCTCTGTCTACATTGCGGAACCCCGAAGCAGGTCCAGCAATCGCCGCGCTGTTGAGGGCGGTCCGACGATCTTTGATCGCCTTGAATTGCGACCGAATCCATCCTGCAGCACGGATTGCGACGGGCAGCCGCTTTTCCGAGGTGAGCGGCAGTGGCAACCCGACACCCGGTTGAAGACGCCTGGAGATCGATGGATTTTGGACCCGTGCTTGTTCGCAGTTCTTCCTTAGAGTCTCCCGAAAGTCAGATTGTGAGAGTAGTTGTACCCGGGGAGGGCGCACCCTGTCCTTAGAAGGGTCATCCATCCAAGGGGTAATGCGTTTGGGGCTAAGCGAACTCATGCCTGCTCCGTCACGCGGGCAGCAAGACGATCGCCGATGACCTCAAACTCGGTCCAGCCGATCAGAAGCCGATTCACACGAAGTGGAATGTCGCTTGTCTTATAACACGCCGTCTCGACGATCTGTCCTTTTGCCAAGACAAGCAAATCGCCAACTGTAAATTTGACGACTGGTACCTCGAGACTCAGAGTGCACGGAAGCCATAGCATGCTGTCAAGGGGATCCGCTCCGTCCGGCGGTAAGGCGGGGTGAACCAACTCGACAGGATTTTTGATGAAATTCTGAACTGCAGTGCTCATCGACCCCACCCGCAAGTTGCCCCGACTATCAGGCACCGGCCATAGAACGGCCGCGCAGCCTTCTTAGTTCGCGATGGGGCAATTAACTGAGAGAATGCAATCCAAGGGCCGAACGCTCTTTATGAGGGGCTGGGGAAACCTTCGATGAGTTTTACCCCCTAGGTTATTGTTACATCGACGCTTGGGACCATCCCTTCGATCGCCTTAACGGCGCGTGCGGCGGTGAGATCGGCATGAGAAAACGAGCTCCGGACGAAGCCCCTCCGCCAAGCAGAGATGCTGCCCGGCGGAAGCTTCTAATCAGAAGTTAAGAACTCCGCAAATCGAGTCTTATTAGCTGATCAGCTGAATGGTTGCCTGCGAGACCTGATCGAACGCGGTGAGAGCCTTCGCATTGGCTTCATATCCTTGCTGAGCAACGATAAGGTTCGCAAATTCGGTCGATAGGTCGACGTTGGAATCTTCAACAGCTGCCCCCTCGATCGTGCCATTGCCACCTGCCCCGGCTTGGCCGAGTAGCGCCGCGCCTGAGGCAACGGTGGGCTGGTAGTTACCATTGCTCGTCTGTACAAGGCCCTGGACGTTTCCAAAACTTGCGAGGGCAACTTGTCCCAATGCCTGTGTCTGATTGTTGCTGAACTGGCCCTCAATCGTGCCACTTGAATCCACCGTATACCCTGTCAATGTCCCAACGCCGAATCCATCCTGAGTTGTCGAGTTTGTGGCACTCGTTGAATCCAATTGCGTGATGGTCGGATTTCCCGCTGCATTGTTCAGATTCCAGGTCAGCTTCATCTCCGCCGCGCCATCGGTAAGACCATTGATGTCGATACCCGTGACGGACCCGCTCGGAGCTGTAAGTTTTCCCGATGAATCGAAGGTCATGGTTCCGGAACCCACCGTGGTAGCGGTCGCACTACCTGTGGCGGCGGCTGGGAGTGTGATGGTGTAGCTCCACGCGTTGGTGCCGGTGTTTGTGTACTGGACGGTGAGCGTCTGCGGGGCACCAAGCGAGTCATACACGGTGATGGGTGTATTGAAAGTGGCACCTACGCCCGAACTCGAATCCAGGTTCGTGTCCGTCGTGAACGTGGTGGTGGCATTGCCAGGAATCGTACCTGAAGGAGAAACCGAGATTGGAGCCAGCGCGGTGCCTGACGAGATCACTCCATTGACTGCCTGGTAGCCCTGAACCAACTGTCCCTGGGCCGTGATCAGTTGTCCTTCGGCATTGACGGTGAAGTCGCCGTCGCGGGTATAACTGACCTGACCACCTGGGCTCTGGGTGACAAAGAATCCATTTCCCTGGATCGCCATGTTGGAAGAGGTCCCGGTCGAGCTCACGTTGCCGTCGGAAAAATTTGAACTCGTGCTTCCAACCTCAACACCGTTGCCAATCTGAATGGGATCGCCACTTCCTGAGGTTCCCTGCATTTCATTGAATATGTCGCCGAATCCGACGCTCTCGTCCTTATAGCCATCGGTGTTGAGGTTCGCCAGATTGTTGGAGATTACACTGAGCCATGAAGAATTGGCCTCCAGACCTGAGAGTGGAATATCAAAGGCTGCCATTTACCATCCTCCTTGAGTACTTGCGTTTTGCGGCGAGGCTCCAGCGTTGCCATATAGATTCATTAACGATCCTGTTGGCGAACTGCCGGAACTTGCCGGTTGAAGTTGATTCAGAGCCGCAGCGGCGGCCAAGACTGCGTTCGAACGCGATGAGACCGCATTCGTTCCCCCTTGCGTGGGATTGGTGGCTGAAGTCGCCACAGTTGATGGCGTGGATGTCAGACTCGAAAGCGTCGAGTTGATTGAAATCAGTTGGTCTAGCTGGTTAAGAGATACGAGCTGGCCGACCATTTGCGTTGGATCGACGGGCGAGGTTGGATCCTGGTTCTGCAACTCAGTAGCAAGCAGGTTCAGGAAGGTCTCCTCAAGGCTGGCAGGAGATGTACCATTACTTGCGTTCGATGAGCTGCTCGACTGTGCGGACGACATCGCGGCAGTCGTACTGTTTGCTGCTATTGGTGCGGTGATTCCCGGCGTCAACCCCTGGATGTTCATAACGTTTCCTTTCCTTACACTGGGCTCTCAAGCCACAACGTCCAGATCGTGATTGCTCCCGACTGGATTTTGCTTCGATGAATCAGTTGCCGGATCGGACTGAATTACGACATCCGATTTTGAGTTACGAGAGGAATTTGAACCGCTGTTACGACCGTTCTGCGATGCCTGTCCAAAGCCCGAGTCCGATGAGGTTCCATGATTGTTGACCTCGATCGATGCCCTAAGCCCGTGCTCGTCACCTATCTTGGCCTGAAGAGCGGACAGTTGAGACGTCAGAACATGGCTCAAGTCGCTATGGTCAAGTGATATCTGGGCAAACATCTGCTGTTGAGAAACCGACGTACGAATGGAAATTGTTCCGAACTCATTCGAGTACATCCCAACGCGCATCTCCGATTCACTCATGGTTTGGATCATCTTCGCCGCATTGATGCTGGGCATGGCTACCAGAATGTCGGACTTCTCAGACGGGATGGAATCCCGCATTTCGGGCGTGTCCACTAGATGAGTCGACCCAGGGGCGGTGCCGACGCTCCGCGCGGGGACGGCATTTGAAACAGGCGGAGCGATCATCATTTGCGGCTCCGCAGTACGGAGTGGCGTGGCCGCTGTGACCGAGGTCGATTGTGAATTACCTCCCAGTGCTGCTTGTTGCGGCAGGTTCTCTTGCTGTGGCGAGTGAGAGCCAGCACCCCGGCCGCCTGTTACCGTCGAAGAAGGCTTCATGGTCGCGATGCTCGTGAAGTTATCCGCGCTCAAGTTTCTGGCGTCCAAAGTCGACCTTTTCGCCCCAGTCACAATCGCAGATGAGCCGTCAACGATTGCCTCCGCGGAACTTGCCCAGGAATGAGCCTGCGCAGATGAATTCAAGTCCGGTCGCGGCACGAGGAGGAACTCCGGTTTGATCAGCTCGCCAGTAGGATTCGCTTCAGTCGCTTTGATCGCTTGCGCGTAGGCCTCGGAGGTGAGTCCCGCATCTGAGATCAAAAAACGGAGCGCGCGCGTCGCACTTGTTTCCACATTCGATGGACCACCATCCAAGGATTGCATCCCAGTTGGAGCTACCGGGTTGTTCGAATCGGCAGAACGTAGGCCGTCGTCGCTCTGATTATTCTCCGCAGAGTCTGCAGTGGGCAGAACCACCGAATGCGCTTCCGCCGCATCAAGCACAAAAGTGTTATCCCATGATTGCAAGCGCGCATTCGGAGAAGGATTAGTCGTTCCTGGACTCGCCGATCGAAGATAGGTTGCCGCCTCGGGCTGTGCTGAACGAACCGTTGTCTCCGCATACGAGCTTCCTGAGCCGCCGCGCGAGCCTGGTTCGACTTGATCCGAGTACGCTGGAGTATCGCTTCCCGATTGCAAGCGTGCAATCGAGTCAACCATTGAAGTCCGATCGTCCGTCTGTAGGCTCGCCGACCCAAGCGTGGCCGGTTCGGGCTGCAAAGAACGAACCGTTAACTCGAGATTCGAAGTTCCTGAGCTACTGCGCGATGCTGTGTCGACTGAGAGCGAGTGCTCTGAAGTATCGTTTCCTGATTTCGAGCGTGCAATCGAGTCAACCATTAAGTTCCGATTGGCCGTCCGTGAGCTCGCCGAGCGAAGCGCAAGCGGTTCGGGCTGCGACGAACGAGCCGTTGACTCGAGGTTCGACATTCCTGATACAGGCACCGCACGCGCCGGTGCTTCTGAGTTGGATCGACTCGCTCCAGTAGGCTCGACCAGATCAGGAGGCGCTGGACAAACTTGCACCCAAGAAGTCGGTGGCAAAAGCGGTGCGGCCTGTGTCTGGTTCGATGTACCGGATTCGCTTGCAACCGAAGCCTGACCTTGATTCAACCACCGGACCGGGGCCTCGGTTTGAACATTCTTCGTCTTGGTTTCGTTAGCATGATCGACTGCAGACAATTTCAGGTTGAGGATAGACAGCGCCGCCGCTTGAAGCGCGTTCGTTCCCTGCTGATCCCCACCGCTCGCCAAGCAATCAGGACCGTTAGGTCGCTTTGCCGGTTGAGTCTCCGTATTTCCTGCCAATCCGTTATCCAGCGTGGAACTGCTTTGCGCAGATTTCAGCAGCACAAGCTCGAACGGCGCAGCAAGAGGAGCTGTCCGGAAGCCTGCTAAGGATCCGGAGCGGGAAGCCGTTGATGATGGCGCTGTTCGCACGCCTGACTTGATGCACGTTGCACTCCACCTAAATAGATCACCTGCGCTTTACGACTCAATCCTAATTACCTATTTTCCTGCCACTTACAGAGCCTGCTGTGGACAGGCCAGTCGGCGCCATGCTGCCCACCGGCAAACCTTGCCGTGCAGGCTAGGCAATCTCTTCCCAGTGGGACACCTAGACCCGCAACAGCCACGCACCATCAGTGCGTGAAACGACGCGTGGAGGGCTGGGCCGTGTGAGTACGAATCAGATTCGCCGGCGACGCGCTAGAACCATGTCGTCAAGGATCTTCTGCTGGAGGCGGGCCAATTCCAGGTCGTACACTTCGCGTGCCTTGTCAGACAGGACCCTTAGTGTTTCGTGGTTACGGTGGGCGGACCTATAAATATCGACTTGTCGACTCCGCTGCTGCTTCAAGCTCTTCAGATCATGCAGGAAGCGATCTTTATCCAACAAGGTCTCTTCGCATCGCCACTGGAAGGAGAGGATCTCGATTGCAGCAACGGGATGCTCCAGTGCCCTGTCCCGCGCGGAGCGCAACTTCACTGTCTTCTCGTCTAACTCATCAATCACATGAAGTACTTTGGCTATCTCCATGTCGATTTTCTGGAGAGACTGCTCTTCCATCTTCTCGATCGACTCTCGAAGACGGAGAACACTCGCAAGTGAGAAGCGGAATGCCATGATTTGATGCTTCTCCCTTGCAAAGAAATCTAACTTCACTTCTTCACTACGCCTTAAGCACAACCACTATTCCCTAGCTCGGCAGTTCCCCAAGCATTCGAATCACTTCGTTGAGATTGTTCAGGGTCCCTTGCCTTTGCTGAAGGAACTCGTTTAGTGCGGGTAGGATCTGGATCGCTTTGTCCAGAGTCGGATCGGAATTCTTCTGATAGGCACCGATGCGGATCAAGTCTTCAGAGCGGGCGTATGCGGCCAATAATTTTCGCAAGTCATAGGCCTTCGAGGAATGCGCCTCGGAGACAACGCTCGGCATCAGGCGGCTCAGACTATCCAGGACGGAAATTGCGGGAAAGTGATTGCGCATTGCCAAGTTTCTGTCCAGGACGATATGTCCATCCAACAAAGAACGAACCGTATCGACAACCGGATCCTGTTGATCATCACCTTCCATCAACACTGTGTAGAAGGCAGTAATACTGCCTTGCGAGAAATTGCCTGCTCGCTCCAGAAGCCTGGCCAGTTTATTCAGTACAGATGGCGTGTAACCCTTTGCGGTCGGCGGTTCGCCAGCAGCCAATCCAATTTCACGTTGAGCCATGGCGAAGCGTGTGAGCGAATCCACAATGAGTAACACGTTTTTTCCGTGACTTGCGAAATACTCCGCAACAGCAGTCGCCGCAAGTGCTGCCCGAAGACGAAGGAGAGGCGATTGGTCGGATGTCGATACCATAACGACGGCACGCCGTAAACCTTCATCGCCTAACACTTCGAGAAAGTCCCCAACTTCTCTTCCGCGTTCTCCCACCAGGGCAAGGACTGTCATGTCCGCAGCAGTTCCGCGAGCCATCATGCCAATGAGCGTGCTCTTTCCCACTCCACTCCCGCCAAAGATGCCCAGGCGCTGACCTCTACCACAGGTGAGAAACCCATCGATTGCCCGAATCCCGCATCCGAGCGGCTCTCGGATCGCAACCCGTTCAAACGGCATCGGCGCCGAGTCGTCAATGCTGACCGAGTGCGTGGCACGATAATCACCTTTTCCATCCAGCGGGTTTCCGGTGGTATCGATCACCCGGCCAAGCAAACCGGGACCGACACGCACGGAAGGATGGGCACCCCACGTCGCAATCCGATCGCCGAAGCGAATCCCTTGCGGATGGTCAGCCGACATTGAAAGCATCTTCGAGCCGCGGAAGCCAATGATCTCGCCTGCATAGCTCCGGCCGCTTACGCCGCTGATCTCGCAGGATTCACCAATTGAGCAGAATGGCCCTTCCGACTCGATTAAGTTGCCAACCACCTGGTCGACGCGGCCCGTCCAGCGAAGGCTTGAACCCGTCTTCAAAAAATGGAAATAGGGGGTCAGGAGCGAGCGACTCATCGACTCACCGGTTTCAATGCCAGAAGGTCGAAGAATCCCTGCCCAACCTCCTTGAGTTGGGTATCAAGCCCGAAGTTACTCGTGCCAAGTTCGGTCTCCACAATGCAATCCAAATTACTGACTTCCGCATCCTCTATGACTACAACGCGCTGGACACTCACTTGCATTGTAAAGTACTCTCTCCACAGTTTCGCCCGGCCTGGGTTTACCCGAATTGTCACGTTCGAACCCTCACTCATTCGCTCCACGGCAATTCGGACCAACGCGGCGACAAGCATTGGATCGACCTGAGCCTCGCGGTGCAGGATCTTCGCGGCGATTGCTAACGCAAGCTGAACGATCTCGGCTTCTACGCGCGCATAGTAGTCGATTCTCTCTGCCTCGAATGCTACGAGCGCCGAGGCGAGAGCGGCTACTTCCGACTGGAGCTTCTGTTCGTACTCTCTTTCCAGCCTTTGGCCAACCTGCATTGCAGCGTCTGCGCGCTCGAATTTGATTCGTTCGACGAGCTCCTCGCCAGACAGGCTCGAATCACTATGCGATTTCGCTTTACCCGCCTCGCGCTTTCCCGACTCCGGTGCGGCCGCGATTTGCGATAACAGAGGATCCGCCAGATCTCGGTACTCGAGTGAGACAAAAGGAACTGTAAACAACCCACTGGACTCCGCGCTAGAGGACATACTCGTCTTCTCCCTGACTCTTCAATACGATCTTTCCTTCCGACTCGAGCTTCCTCGCGATGGCCACTATTTCTGCGTGAGCCTTCGCGACGTCCTTGCTGCGCACCGGACCCATCATATCGGCGTCTTCTTTCATCATCTCGACGGCCCGGGAGGACATGGTTCGATAAAAATGATTTCTCAGATCCTCGCTCGCACCCTTCAGTGCGACCATCAAAGTCTTTTTGTCAATGGAACTCATTAGCTCGCGAAGCTCTTGCTCCGGAACGTTATGGAAATCATTAAACGTGAACATCAGGTCGCGAATATTCACGACCAGGTCTGGCTCGACATCCTCGATCCGCTCAAGGATTTCCGTTGCGGTCGTCGCATCGAGGCAATTCATCAGCTCGGCGACATTCTTGAACCCGGGGTCCTTCTGCTTGCTTTGTTCGCCGACCGACTTCAGTTTGCGGTTCAACACGCCGGACACTCTTGCTGCCGCCTCTGGAGTGAATTGACCAAGATTCGCGAGCCTGTAGACGCAGTCAGCGCGCACCTCCGGGTCCAGCTTCATCAATACGGCCGAAGCTTGTCGTGGTTCAAGATGGCCGAGAACCAAAGCCTTTGTCTGTGAATGCTCCCCCGTCAACAAACGTGCCAACTGTTGCGGATCGACCTTACGCAGCGATTCGATGCTCTGGGCTTTTTGCTCATCGGCTCGGGCAAGGCGCTGAACCAAGCCTTTCGCGCCGTTTTCACCGAACGCCTTGATGAGAAGGCGCGTGGTCATCTCAGGCCCGCCTACCGCGACAAACTCCTGATTGCTCATAACCTGCTGGAATTCTTCAAGCACCGCAAGGGACACGTCGAGAGATACCCGCGGCATATTCGCGACCTCGTCGGTGATTCGCTGTAGATCTCCCTCGGGAAGGTTGCGAAGTATCGTCGCTGCAGACTCATCTCCAAGCAACGTAATGAGGATCGCAGCTTTTCGCGTTCCGGTCAGATTCATCGTCTCGGCCGGCATTACGATTGCCCCTCATGCATCCAGGCTTGCAATGCTTGAGTCGTGTTCGCAGGCTTCTGTCGTACAAGATCCGCTGTATGTGACTTGAGCTGAGCTGCCCTCTTCAATCCATTTTCGAGCTCAGCCGCGTTGACGGACGCCAGTTCGCCGGCCTGACTTGCTTGGATAGCCACCTGGCCACCAGCGCTAAGCTGCCCCGGCGCCAGGGCCTGCTTCTGAATGGGCCGGACAACAAACATGTAAGCAAGAGCGAATAGTATGAGAAGTGAGACTGGCCTGAAGATTGACGAGTAGTCTGACACGCCCTTTTGTGCCTTCTCCATCCAAGTCGGCGGCGTAAGCTCGGCAATTGAAGAGTCGGAATCAAATGACATATTCTCAACGCTCAGGGTGTCGCCCCGCTTGGCGTCAAACCCGATCGCCGCCGCGGCGATTTCGCGGATTTTTGCCAGGTCATCTGCCGATCGTTTCTGCTTCGTCGTGATCGTCTTTCCGTTTTGTGTTGTTTGCATCAGGTTGTCATCCACCAGGATCGCTGCTGATATGCGTTCCACTTGCCCTGCTGGCATCATCGTATGGACAACGGTTTTATTCACACCGTACTGTGCCGATTCTGTTTTCGACGACTGAGTCGCCCCCTGCGTCGACATGGGGGACGCCTGCTTGGTTTGCTTCGAAGTTGGCACGTTACTGCTTGTCCCCGGAACTCCTCCTGCAGCTTCCGCACCGCCCGCCGAATCCTCCGACCGTTGAACATTTAGTAAGGCACTCTGCGTGGGATCGTACTTCTCCTCACTCTCTTCCCTCGTCCCGATATTCTGATCAACATTGACAGTAGCCTTGACTCTGTTCACGCCAACAATCGGCTCGAGCGTGCTTACCAGGCGCTGAACCAGGACAGAGTCAACTCCGTCTTCATTACCTTCTTCGTCTCGATGCAGCCCCAATGACCTCGCCGAATCAGCATCAACAATCGATACGTTCTCTGGATTCATGCCGTCTACGGCCGATGAAACAAGCCGCGCAATGGCCAGCACGGCCGACTTAGGAAGTCCCTTGCCACGCAGTTTGACGGTCACAGACGCCTTTGCGGCTCGCTGCCTATCCAGGAAAACAGAATCGGTCGCCATCACGAGATGCACGCGCGCGCTCTCGATATCGCCGATCGTTTCGATTGTTTTCTCCAACTCGCCTTCCATGGCACGCTGATAGGCGACCTTCTGATCGAATTCAGTCTGTCCCCAGGACATTTTGTCAAACAACTCGAAACCCATCCGCCCGCTGTGTGGAGATCCCTTGGATGTTGCGCTCAGGCGAGCGGCGTCGAGTTTATTCGAAGGAACACTGATGGTCTTCCCGTCGCTGCTGGCCTGATGTGGAATTCCCTCCGCATCGAGTTGCGCCGTGAGGGTCTGAGCGTCTGCGCTTTCCAGCCCCGTGAACAAGGGCTTATAGTCAGGATCGCTCATTAGTTTCACGAACAGTGCGAGGAGTACGGCCGTCACCGCAACCCCCGCCAAAAGGAGGGTCCTCTGCTTCGAGTTGCGCGATGCCCAGAACTGCATCGCCTGGTTTCGTACATCGTTGTATCCCGCCATGGCCCCTCAGTCTTAGAACTGCATCTTCTCGATGTCCTGATACGCACTAACAATCTTGTTACGGACCTGCATCATCAACTGGAACGACACATCCGCCTTTTCCACTGCGATCATCACACTATTCACATCGCCGCTTCCGTTCTGCAGCAGGTTGCTCACCTGCGAAGCAGCCGAGTCATTCAGTTGGTTCACGCCTTGCACAGCACTCTTGAGAACATCTCCGAAGTTCACCCCTTCGCTATCCAAACCCGAATCGAGGGCACTCGCAGTATTCGGCAAATACGAATTTGGGATCGAACCAAGACTCACATTGCTCATCGTTGCTCACCACCTTACGAAGATTTCAGAATGTCGATCGATTCCTGGATCATTTGCTTTGCCGCACTTACCGCGGATGCATTGAGCTGGTAAGAACGCACAGCGCCCATCAAATCCACCATTTCGGTGGTTGGATCGATTGCCGGATATTCAACGTAGCCGGCCGCATCTGCGTCCGGATTGCCAGGCTCGTATCGCTGCAATGGCGGCGTTGTGTCGTCCACAACCTGCGTCAATTTCACAGACCCGGCGGGGTCCTGGGCAAAACGGCCGATATGGTTAAATACGGTGCGAAACGGCGACCCATTCACTGCGCTGAAGACCACTTCTTTGCGCGTGTACGGCCCTCCGTCATCAGTATGGGTCGTTTCGGCGTTGGCGAGGTTGGCTGCGGTCACTTCCGCGCGCTGCCGCTCCGCGCTCAACGCGGAGGCACTTATCGAGAGCTGATCGAAGAGCCCCACGGCTAACTCCCCTCCTTGATGGCGGTCAATAACTGGTGGAACTTGCTCTTCACCAGTT
Source organism: uncultured Acidobacteriaceae bacterium (assembly GCA_963791505.1). Taxonomy (GTDB): domain Bacteria; phylum Acidobacteriota; class Terriglobia; order Terriglobales; family Acidobacteriaceae; genus Telmatobacter. The sequence goes on along the minus strand of CAWBSV010000032.1, from coordinate 26,343 downwards.
GCACGCCCAACTGGAATTGAAGTTGTGTTTGCGACAGAAGCAGACTCTCCCGGTCAATGTTGACGTTGTTCCCGTCTGGACGTTCGGGCAGTCCTTGCACTTGACGCGAGGCGGGCTCCAGTTGCATCGTTCGCTCCCCGTCCATCACTTGCCGCATTGCGGATTGAAAGTCCAAGTCGTGCGTATGATATCCAGGCGTGTCGATGTTCGCCATGTTGCCAACCACCAACTGTTGGCGGTCTGATACAACCTTCAAATAGCCCTGCAGGGCATCGATTGATAGAGGATCGGCCATATTATGCGTAGCTCCTTGGTGGCAAACCATACGCTTTGATTTTGTTTCTCAAAGTTCTCAGGCTGATGCCCAACATCTCGGCTGCGTGTGTTCTGTTCCCATCAGTCAATGCGAGTGTGCTTTCCAAATGCTGCCGCTCAATCTGGCGGAAAGGAGTGCCTGCAAGCAGTGTGGACTGCGGCAAGGGCGAGATCGGCACCGCCAGGGATGCATTGCTGCCCTGGAACTCTCGCTCAAAGCACGCAGCGTCGATCTCGGCGTTTCCGTTCAAGGTAAGGACACGTCGGATAAAGTTGGACAACTCCCGCACATTTCCGGGCCAGGTTTGAGACTGTAGACAGTCGAGAAACTCGATGTGGAGTTTCGGGAATGGGCTCCCCAGCAATGCCGAAAACTCCCTGGCAAAGTGTTGGGCAAGAATTGGGATGTCTTCCCGACGTTCGCGAAGCGGCGGAAGAGAGAGGGGAATCACATTCAAACGGTAGTAAAGATCGCCGCGGAATTGCCCGCGCTCGACCATGGCATTCAAGGACACGTTGGTTGTCGCGATAACCCTGATATTGACATGAACCGCCTTCGCCTCACCAAGCCTCTCGAACTCTCGCTCCTGAAGTGCACGAAGAAGCTTGGGCTGCAGATGAAGAGGCATCTCACCGATCTCATCCAGTAAGATCGTTCCACCGTCCGCGAGTTCGAACTTGCCCGGTTTGGCAGCTACCGCTCCGGTAAAGGCTCCGCGGCCGTGGCCAAACAACTCGCTCTCCAGAAGAGACTCGGGCACTGCAGCACAGTTCACAGCGATAAAGGGCTTTAGGCTTCGATTGCTGGATTGATGAATGAATCGCGCCAGCAGTTCCTTCCCGGTTCCGCTTTCTGCTTCGATGAGCACATCAGCGCCGGTGCTTGCCGCCGAACGAGCGCGCTGGATTGCCCGTAGCAGGTTTGGCGCCCGGCCGACAATCGCACACTCCGGGCCGGGCATATCCGCACGAAGATCTCTGCTCTGGGTCATGACCTTTGCCGCGACAACCTGTAACTGATCAAAGGAGACAGGCTTGGTGAGATAATCGAGCGCCCCATCACGCATCGCTCTAACTGCGTCAGGCACCGATCCGTAGGCAGTCAACAAGATGATCGCCGTTGTGGGAGATAACTCGCGCGCGGAACGCATGACCTCGACACCGCTGCCGTCGGGCATGCGCATGTCGGTAACAATCAGATCAAACTCCTTGCCTTCCATCTGATGGATGGCTTCTCGGACACCGGTAGCTAACTCAACCTGCCATCCATGACGTAGAAAATTTGCGCGAAGCGCCGTTCGAATTCCTGAGTCGTCATCTACGATCATTACCGAGCGCACATGAATGTTGTTCATAAAGTCGGGAACTCCAATCGAAAGGTAGTGCCGCGGTCGACTTCACTTGATACCCCAATTGATCCGCCAAGCAAAGACATGAACTTTCTGCAGACTGCTAGGCCAAGTCCGGGCGTATCACCACTGGCACTGAAGCCGGCATCGAAGATCCGCTCCATGTCCTGCTTCGGAATCCCACAGCCGGTATCGGTGATATCGACAATGCCCGGGACTGTTCCTCCGCCAGCGCCGGAATACACTGACACGCAGATTGCGCCGCTGGCCGGGGTATGGCGAATGGAATTGCCGATGAGATTGAGGATGATTTGACTCAGCATGCTTTCGTTGCCAAGAATCACCAAACTTGGATCCCCGCCCAAGTACGACAGGAGCACGCCCGCCTGCTCAGCGATTGGCTTGGCAAATTCTACGGCGCGCGCGACGCTATCACCCAGATGAATAACCGTTTGCTGTGGCTCAGCACCCGACTCTAGATTGAGAACATTGTTGACAGTTCCCGAGAGCTGACGGATTCCAGCACGCAGGTTGGATACCCACTGGGCCGCGTGATCTGGATCTTCGCTGATCAGACCGGCGAACAATTCCAGGCTTGCTAACGGATTTCTAATTTCATGAGCCAGGATGGAGGCCGTCTCGGCCAAAGCCATACAATTTCGGCCTCGTTCCCGTGCCTCCTCGTCTTGCTTGCGGGCTGTAACATCTCTCAGAATCCACACGCTTTGCAGAGACGATTTCTGCTGCCCCTCCTGTTTTCCGGAGAATGCACACGATAACTCGCGGTGGCGTACTTCTATCCATCGCTTTGTCTGCCCGGTAGCGAGACAGATCTCATCTTCTGATTTTTTGTCCAACCTCAGGGCAAGCGAATCAAAGTCAACCTTTGTAGCCTCGAAGAGATCCCTTAGTGTCCCCACGGCTACTTCCTGGAGTTCCAATAGTCTGCGCCCTTCCGGGTTGATAATCACCACGGCCTCATCTGAATCGGTCACCAGTACGCCGCAAGGCATCGAAGCGATGATCTGCTGTAAGGCTATTCGAATTCGGTCGTTTTCATCGAGGCTCGCCTTCAATGCAGCGTTGCGCTGCCCTAGCTCAACGCCGAGATAAGCGACCTCATGTTGAAGATCGCGATACGAAGCTTCCAGCTGCGACGACGCAGAGATGAAATCGGAAAAAGCGTCCGCCAGGATCGCCTGACTTTTGGCGGCGGCAGCGGACGAGGGGTTTATTTGAACTGGATGAGAACTGGGCAGCATTTGCCTATGTCATTGCACGAAGAGTGCCAAACTGAAACATAGGAATTCAAAATGGGATTCAGGATATAAATAGACATGTTCGGGGCGAGTCTCAGACCCGGGACCAACTACGGTCCTCGATCCCTTCATTTCATTTCGCAACCCGCTTTGCAGTGCCGTTCGCCCGTCCTGCGCAATAACTCAATGCCGTCCATCCCGGCATCATCAGATCGATCCGGTCCAGCTGGGTGAGCGGATGAGCGCGACAAGGAGTTGATCGGGCCTTTTCTCCCCAGTCCAGGTTAGTCCCTCAGCTTCCGCGGTGCCGCTAGTCTAGTCGCCAAATTCGGGGTCGTCATCGACGGCCAAAATGCTAACTGGCATCATTACCCCTCCATCGCGGCGCTGACAACCGCCCGGAACTCCGCTCTTTCATAGGGTTTTTGCAGCAGAGGGGCATCGGCCAACTTCAAGGTCCTGTCCGTGAGTGCATCCGCAGGATATCCGGAGGAGTAGATAAGCTTCACGTTAGGGAGAAGTTGACGGACCTTTTGCGCGAGCTCCGCTCCGTTCATTCCTCCAGGCATGACAATGTCGGTGACGATCAAGTCGAGGTCTATATTCCGTTTGATCACCTCCAAGGCGCTCGCGCCATCGTGTGCTTGACAGGTCGCATAACCCATCTCGTTCAGATAAATCGTCGCAGTTTCGAGCAAATCAGGCTCATCATCTACGATGAGCACTTTGCCACTCGTTCTTAAGAATGATCGCATGGGGGCTGCGACATACCGCGATCTGGCGTCAGGCTCGGCCAGTGGAAGATAGAAGGTGATTGTTGTACCGAGACCGGATTCGCTGTAAAGGCGGATGGTACCGCCGGACTGCTTGACGAAACCATAAACCATCGCAAGACCAAGGCCAGTTCCTTTGCCACGCGGTTTGGTGGTGAAAAAGGGCTCGAAGGCTCGCGCAAGCGTTTCCTTCGACATGCCAAATCCCGAATCTGATACTGAGATGCATGCGTAGGTGCCAGCCTTCAACTCCCCGGCCTGCACAGGCGTATAGCTCTCTTCCAGGGTACTCAGCTGCGTGGTGATAGTAATGGTGCCCCCATTCGGCATTGCATCCCGGGAATTGACTGCCAGGTTTAGAAGCGCATTCTCCAGCTCCGCGGCATCTACGTGTACCAGGGGTATCGAGGTGTCGAAGTGGGTTGCAATCTTGATATCGGGGCCAAGCGCGCGAGACAATTCGATCACGTTGCGGACCGATTGATGTAAGTCGATGGGTGAAGGTTTCAATTCCACGATGCTGCAGAAGGCAAGGAGGCGACGAGTCAGATCCGCGCCGCGCGCAGTCGCTTTTTGCGCGGCATTCACACGTCTCAGAGCTGCTTCGTTTCCGGCAATGTGAGGCTCCAGCAAATCGAGATTACCGAGTATGACAGCGAGAAGGTTATTGAAGTCGTGAGCGATTCCGCCTGTGAGCTGACCGATTGCCTCCATCTTCTGGCTTTGTAGCAACTGTCGCTCCATGCGCTTCTTATCGGTAATATTCCGAGCTATCTTTGAGGCCCCAATGATCTTTCCATTTGTGTCTCTAATCGGCGATATTGTGAGTGAGACTTGGACAAAGTTGCCATTTTTCTTTGCGCGAACCGTCTCGAAATGATCTACAGTCTCTCCTTTCTTGATGCGGCTCAGAATTTCGTCCTCTTCGTATAGTTTGTCCGCAGGAAGAAGCAACTGGATGGGGCGGCCCACCATCTCCGCGGCGGTGTATCCGAAAAGCTTTTCGGCGCCGCTGTTCCAACTGGTGACAATCCCCGTCTCGCTCTTGCCGATGATCGCATCTTCTGAAGACTCAACAATGGCGGCTAGGCGGTTGCGCGCTTCATCCATTCGCTTGCGCACACTGATGTCGTTGTTGATCTCAAGCACGCCAGAGGCATGGCCGTCACTGTCATGCTGAAGGACCCATTGACTGGCAACATCAATACGCGCTCCGCCCTTCGTCGTATGCACCAGTTCGCCATCCCAGCGTCCGTGAACTCGAGCGAGCTCTTCGATCTCTACCAGCGACTGCGGAAACTGAGTGCCGAGCAGCTCATGCGAGACTCTCCCCATCGCTTGCTGCTTGGTGTATCCGTACATCTCCTCCGCGCCATGGCTCCAAAAGTTAATCGTCCCGTCCACGCCGCGAACCATGATTGCATCGCGTGCCAGGTCGAGGAGTGCAGCCTGTTCCCGCAGTGCCTTCTCCGACCGTACTCGCTCACCGATTTCGGAAAAAACGACTGCTACCCGCCTGAGTTCTGGCTCGCCAATTCGATAAGCATGAACCTCGTAGAACCCGTTGATGGCTTTGGCCTCGTTCACGAAACGCGCCGGCTCTCCAGTAAGCGCGACCGTGCTATAAAAGTCGAACCAATACGACTCTAAGGACGGGGCAATCTCGCGCATTCGCTTGCCTATTGCTCCATGGAGTCCGGTCTGCTTTTCAAATGCGGGGTTCACCTCGACAAACCAAAAGTCGATCGGCCTTCCCTTCGGGTCATAGATCATTTCGATGACGCAGAAGCCTTCATTCATTGAAGTGAACAGTCCGTGATAAAGCAGTTCACTTTTCTTCAGTGCGGTCGCTGCCCCTTTGCGTTCCGTAATATCGCGGAAGCTGACGATGATTTTCTTGCTTCCGCCCTGGGTTGCGAGGGGAACGGCGCTGATCTCGAGGGTCACATCAGTCCCCGCATCTCTTCTTCGGAGAATCACTTCCTCATCCCTGCAAAAATCTCCGTTCATGGCACGAACAAGAGGCCATTCGTTTTCACCAAGCTTTGCGCCGGTCGCGGAGAAGACGTCAAAATCCTTAGCAATATCCTGAACGGACATCGTTGGACTGGTAAGGCCAAAGAGGTCGCACGCCGCGCGATTAGGTTCCGCGATGCCTCGTTCACAATCGACAATGACAATGGCCTCCGTCATTGTGTCGAAGATAACCTCGAGCTGCAACCTCTTCTCGACCAGAGACACAACATTTCTCGACATATGACGACTAATCGCCGTGGAAATGAATACGGCCAGTAGGATCGTCGGGGGCACGATGCTGATGCCGGCAACTCCGATGCTGGACAAGCTTACGGGACGAGCCAGACTGCCATCGACCCAAGGCATTCGTACATTCCCTACGGCGGCCATGCAGATGTAGTGCGTCGCCCAGATGACATTGCCCATGGCAACCGTAGCGCCCCAGAGCCAAGGCAGCCGCGTGTGTCCGCGCGAAGTCGTCATACTTTCGGCGAGTTCAAGAGCGACATAAGCGGCAAGGATGGCTACCAAAACCGCTAGCACTACCAGTCGGCAGTCGTGGTAGCCGTTTATCAGGGCCGAAGTCGCCATACAGATACATGCTTTCGGCGGAAGCGCTCGAATCTATATCGCTGAGAAATTTATTTCCGTATTGAGCGTCTTTTGCGCCACTAGAACAATTCAACTGGCGAGGGGAGATCTGCAAACTAAGATCGTCACACAACCCCGCCCCCGCATTTCACTGGATGGAAATAACGTAAGGCTTCAGTTCACTAATCGGCAATGACACCCAAAAGGGGATCGGTTACACGAAAGGTGTAGCCAAACATTCGCAGAGACTCTCCCCCACGCGAGGAGATTGGATCTGGACTCAAAAGCCGAATACCGCAATCTATCGCACATTTCCGTGTCGCCAATAAAATTTTCTTCAGGTACTAGAACTTTTCGTTTATCTGCCGATTGTGATCTCGTCGCTGCAACTTTCGTTGTACTACATGCTGCCAAAAAGGAAGACACAATGACCTCCACGCCGATCAGCATCAGCACCTCGTACTCTGATGCTCTCGTTCAGCAGAGATTCGCTCAATCCTCGCCTCAACAGAAGTCCGTTCAGCCATCTGAAACCAGCACGCAGACTGCGGACACAGTGCAGATTTCCGACCTCGTGCAAGTCATAGGTTTGGCCGCACAGGGCGAAAGCGCCTCCGCGATCGCCGGTATCACCGGTCTCCCCATTGGTGAAGTCGAAAACGACCTTGGGGTCTCGACCACAGTCTCCAAGCTTGCTGCCGCTGCATCCGCAAATGTAACGGTTGTAACGCCGTCTGCCCCGACCCAAAAGCCTGCTTCGCCGGCCGTAGCAGCCGCGAAGGCCAACTCCCCGCTTTCTGTTGGAAGTCTCTCGATCTACGCCTAGCGAATTCCCTCATCAGCAGGAGGCGGAGAATTGAAAAGGGCCACTAGTTGAGGAGTTCCACCCGGGCCAGCCCGTTCTGCACCGGACCATCGGCGCACAAGCAACAAGAAAAATGGGTGTCAACTTATATCCTATAAATAGACGTGTTCTGGACGAATCTCCGAGCCGGCACCCACTAAAATGGTTGAACGCTCTATTGCATTCCGCAATTCGCGGACATTTCCCGGCCATGTGTGTTGCGCCAGAATTTGCATTGCTTCCCGACTGATGGTCACTCCAGGCATGAATTTCGCCGCGAAGACTGAAACCAGCGCTTCCAGATCGTCCATTCTTTCGCGCAGGGGTGGTAGATGAATCGGGAAAACCGCAAGCCGGTAGTACAAATCCTCCCGGAATTGTTGCGTCGCGGCCAGCTTCTTAAGATCGGCATTCGTCGCGGCAACCACGCGGACGTCGACCTTGAAGCTATCGTTGCCACCGATTCGTTGCACTTCGCCTTGCTCCAGGAATCGCAGAATCTTGCTTTGCAGCGACAAGGGCATGTCTCCGATCTCATCCAGAAATAGCGTTCCGCCATGCGCCGCATGAACCCGCCCGATCCGTGATTGTACCGCCCCAGTAAACGATCCTTTGGTGTAACCGAACAGTTCTGCCTCCAGCAAGGTCTCGGGAATAGCTGAGCAATTCACGATGACAAACGGTTGCTTGCGACGGTTACTTATCTCATGGATTTCCTGTGCAATCAGATCTTTTCCGGTTCCACTCTCTCCCGTAACCAAGACCGTTGTGTCTCGCTGCGCAACCATCCGGGTCAACGTGAAGATGCGCAACATCGACTCTGCGGAGCCAATCATACCCCGCAAGCTTGGGGTTCCTTCTGAATCTCGGCGAAATGGTTTCGAAGCTATCGCTGCCGCAGGGAGAACGCTGGTCGCTTTGCAACTGTTAATCAACTCAACTAGCCTCTTTGCCAGCGCCGTCGGCGAAGCACTTCCGACAAAAAGCTGGCCAGCATCGGTATTCAGCGTCAAAATCTGAAGATTCTGAAACCGTTCGCGAACCATTGCGCGAAACTCATTCGGTTCGAGATCCGAAAGGACCTCATCCAGCAACATAATGCCTTCGTCCGCCGCCTGGTTGGAAAGCAGCTTCAACGCCTGGGCTCCACTCGCGGCATGGTACACCCGCCATGGAGGGCCGCTCAGCTTCTCCTCAACAATCTGACTCAACCTTGTTTGCGACGTCACAACAAAGACATCGATGGACGGTCGATCCTCTTGGCGGAGGGCTGGGATGCCCCGGTTCACCAAGGCGTCTGGAGCGACGCTGTCACGATCTGCAACAACCGTCAGGTCGCGAGCGGACTCGTCCGAGCGAAAGGCACCGAGTTCTCCAGGCTCGCCTCCCGAGTCCTCACGCTTATTCGTCGCTAAGCTCATAGCCAATCCCTCGAATTGTATGAGTCAGCGGACGCTCACCAGGCAAATCAACCTTGTCACGGACATATTTCATATAAACATCCACGACATTCGTCGAGGAATCGTAGGGCGCTTTCCATACTTCTTCGAAAAGTGTCATGCGCGGGATTGGGCGCCTGGCATTGCGCATCATGTAATCTAGGATGGCGAACTCCCTTGGTGTCAGTTCGATACGGCGACCGTTGCGTTCAACTTTGTGCTCCTGTGGGTACAAAGTTAAGTCTCCGACCTGCAGCTTATTTGAAGCGCCCCCTGTATTGCGCCGCAACAAAGCTTGGACCCGAACGACGAGTTCAGTTAGCGAAAACGGTTTTACTAGGTAGTCATCTGCGCCGCTTTGGAACGCCCTGACCTTGTCCTCGATGCCGGTCCGGCCCGATAGCACCAGCACCGGGAGACGCGGCATATTCGGCCTCACTCGCTGCAGCACGCCAATTCCATCAAGCTTGGGGAGATTAAGATCCAGAATGAGCAAATCGAACTGATTTCGGCATTCAAGCAGACTAGATGCGTGAATCCCGTCGTGAACCAGATCCACCGTGAATGACTTGCCTTCAAGTTGCTCGCCAATAAGGCCCGCCAGCGGTGGATCATCTTCTGCAACAAGGATTGATCGGGTCGCCCGAACTTCGGGGCGATCGGTCTTTGCCTTTTCGAAGCTTGGTTTCCTCACGGTTGAAGGGGAAGTGTTACCTGAGATTGACGTAATTCCTCCTTGATTCTAGACCGCAAACCAAACGACTTCTTCTTATCGGATGAAACCCCAGCCCAGGAAAGAATCCCGCACATTATTTCCCCGATTCGAACCGGCAGTTACGAAAGTCGCATGTTAGAAGAAAATTGTCCAGCCTTTAGATACAAACCTCAGTGACAGGCATCACTCGACGAGGCTATTTCATAAACAATACTGAGAGGAAACGATGATTCCACTAAAGGAGCATCGAGTCATACCACCTTTGCGGGAGTCATAAACCAAAATGCATCCGCAAACCATTGAGAATACGAATACAATCTTGGAACGAGCCTGAAGTCTTGCTCCAGAACAGGCTCACACTAGCTCGATGCTTTCGGAAAGGCGCAATGACCCTTCAGAAATTTCACTATCGAAGCCCTCGCTTTTCGATTGATCTTCCGTTGCAGATTAAGATCGCGGATGCGACTGTTGCCGCGCGCGGCCGGAAAATCAGTCATGAGGGAATGATGGTAGAGTTTCAGGAGCCGATCGAGCGCAATTCTTCAGGGTTCATCACATTAAGCCATCGAGACCAATCCATCGAAGTGCAAGTCCGTGTAGCGCGCACCGATGGAAAGATGGGCGGGCTCGTCTTCGTGTTTGACTCCGATGTCCAAAAAACTGATGTAGCCCGCCTCGTCGCCAGTATGATAGCGCGCCAGTCCGGCCACCGCCCGGTCCTTCTGCGATAGTCTCATCAATAGCCACTGTCGCGCCGCCACGTCTCAGGCCCCGGGATTTTTTGTGACTTCGCTGGGCAGAGGGATTTCTGAACCCTCCTTGACGAGATGCTGCACAATCACCGAGATCCTTCTATTCGAGGGATCTGTAGGTTGTTTCGGGAGGCGAAGTTGCTGGTCCGCAAAGCCTCTAACTTGCGAGAGCTGTCCCTCGGAAAGACCCGAAGTTTGCATTAGTCTTCGCGCGGCATTTGCACGCTCCGCGGAAAGGTCCCAGTTGTCGTAAGCCTTCTTTCCTGAGTAAGGTGTCGAGTCCGTGTGGCCCTCGATTGATACCTTGTTGGGCAGCTTGCCGAGTTGACCTGCTAGAACGTTCAGCAGTTCTCGAAGAGCGACCGTCGGTTCCGCGCTTCCAAGCTCGAAAAAAGTTCCTTTTGCTGATTCCATCAACTCAATTCGCAAGCCTTCAGCTGTGATCGAGATTTCGATCTGGCCCTTGAGTTTGTTCTGTGGATCGACATGATGGATCGATTTCAGCAACTCCTCCTTCAGTTTTTCCATATCTTCTTTTTTTAATGCGACAAAGTCGGCGGTTCCATTGTTGTTTGTTCCCACCAGTTTCCCGGACCCCTGAGGATCGCGGAAGTAGCCGCCCACGGCCACCTGAACCTCTTTACTAGAACTCAAGAGCCAAAGAACAATAAACAACGCCATCATGGCCGTGACGAAGTCGGCATAGGCAACCTTCCAAGCGCCGCCGTGATGCGCCCCGCCGTGCCCCGATTTCTTCCTTATGATGACGATCTCTGCTTCCGCCATGATGCTGACCTCGTTCCTAAATATGAATCACATCAACCGCAAATCTGGCAGGCCCCCTTGACCGGACCACACGTCCGTCTGCCACGAGTCATTTGATATCGAGCAAAACGACTATGCTGCCTGCGCAGCAACTTCGTCTTTCTGCCGGCATCCTTTCTCGACCTCCTGGAAGCTGGGGCGAACATGCTCAGGAATTGCGCGTCTGCCCATCTCGACCGCTAGAATCGGCGACATGCCTTTGATAAACGCCATCATCACAACCCGCATGACGTGGTAGTAAGCGTGCTCGTCCTCCACCAGTTTCGTCAGACTTGACGCGAGCGGTCCCACGACGCCATAGCAAAGCAGAATGCCAAGAAATGTTCCAACCAGCGCTGAAGCGACTTTTTTTCCGATCTCTTCCGGTGGCCCTCCAAGCGCTCCCATGGTTACGACGACCCCTAGGACTGCCGCGACAATGCCCATCCCAGGCAATGAATCGGCCATGGTGGTGAGTGCCGCGGCCGGGCCGCTTGCACTTGCATGGTGGACTTCCATATCCAACTCCATCATCTGGTCGACATCAAAAGCGCTAGCTCCCCCGGTAATCGCCATTCGCATCGTGTCACAGACAAAATCGCGAATGTGATGATCCTTGAGGAACTCAGGGTATTTCGAAAACAGGGGGCTCTTAGCTGGATCCTCAATATCTGCTTCAATCGCGACCAGGCCGTCGCGGCGCGCCTTATTGAAAAGGTTGAACATCATCTTGAGCCCATCCAAATAGCGCGCCTTCGTAAACTTCGAGCCAGTAAGAATTCTGGGGAGACCGCCCGCGATCTTCTTAAGAATGTGCAGAGGGTTTCCGGCAAGCATTGCGCCTAACGCAGCCCCGCCAATGATGATGAACTCCGATGGCTGCAGCAGGACGAGCAGCTTCCCTTTCTCCATCAGGAAACCACCAACAATGGCCGCAAATACCATAACGATTCCGATGATGGAAAACATAATCCTCGCTTTGTGGCAGATGCCCTGGATTTCGACCCATGCGAGGAGGTGACTTGAGCCTGCCGCACAAAGAGTCAACTTTCTATCGGCAACTGGTTCAGGATTTCTAGAGAAGTCCAGTGCTCGGGACTCAACTCACTTGCTCTATGATTTGTGTCATCAACTCGGCAGCTAGAGGGCACAGTCGCTTCCAGGGCCACGCACAGTTGAAGCCTTTTGCTCTGCGACCATCGCTCGAATTGATATCAGGCAGTCCGGACCAGGCCTGGTACCCTCCCGATCGGGCCGCTCGGCCCCATGATTGGCAACGCGTCGGGCGCTAATGTCGACGCGTGCCGCAAGTAGATCCCAATCTGGTCCACTGACACCGGCCTGCTGAAGTAATAGCCCTGAATTTCGCAACACTTTTGCGCTCGAAGGAAGGACAGTTGCTCTTCTGTCTCCACACCTTCTGCAAGTACCTCGAGATTTAGAGCCTTTGCCATCCCAATGATTGCCGTGGTGATCGCAGCATCGTCTCGATTGATAGCCACATCTCGAATAAATGAGCGGTCGATCTTCAGTCGATTGACATGGAACTGGCGTAGATAGCTCAGGCTCGAGTAGCCGGTGCCGAAGTCATCAATGGCCAGCCGTACGCCCATCGCTCGTAACTCCTCGAGAATCGAGAGTATGACGTCTGCATTGGTTAACAAAAGGCTCTCCGTGACTTCAAGTTCGAGGCAGCTCGGGTCGAGGCCAGTGTCATCAAGCACATTTTGGATCAATTCCACGAAGCCCTGTTGCCTGATCTGAATGGCAGATACATTCACCGCAATGGGTATTGCCTCAAATCCAGAATCTTGCCACTTCTTTGCCTGTGAACATGCGGTTCGCAGAACCCATTCTCCAATCGACACAATCAGGCCGCTGCTTTCCGCTACTCCAATGAACTTATCCGGGGGAACCAAGCCCAGATCCGGATGCTGCCACCGGAGCAACGCTTCGAGACCCGTAACTGCGCATTTCTCAATATTTACCTGCGGCTGATAGAGGAGGTAAAGCTGGTTTTTTGCAACTGCGAATCTCAGCTCACGCTCGAGGCGAAGCTGGTCCACAATCCTGGCATTCATCTCCCCCGTGAAAACTCGAATTCGATTCGGACCATCTTCTTTTGAAGCAAATAGGGCAACCTCAGCGTTCTGAAGTAACTCCGCACCTTCCAGGCCGCTCTCTGGGAAAACACTGATCCCCGCGTTAAAGTAAACCTTCAATGCATGTCCTGGAATCGAGAATTCGGTTGACAGCACCGAAGTGATTCGGTCCGCGATGGTTCCGACATCTGAATCGTCGTTGATGTCCGTCGATAGAACGGCAAACTCGCCACCCCCGAGCCTGGCAACGATCGCACCGTTTCCCGCGCAACCCTTGATTCGTTCCGCATTCTCCTGCAGGAGCCGATCCCCAAACGACTTTCCGAACGAGTCGTTGATGATTCTGAATCGATCTATCTCGAAGAGTAGAAGCACTGCCATGCCATTCATCTGCCGAGCGGTGGCGAGGACTTCATCCAACTGTATGTTGAACAATGTGCGATTCGGAAGACCGGTGAGAGTGTCGTAGTAAGCAAGGGCATGCGTGCGTTCCGCCGCGTCTTTCAGGTCTTTGATGTCTTCGGCGGTTCCTTCGAACCGCTCCACCTGTCCGTCACACTCATTCACCGCGCGAACATTGAGAGACACCCATTTCTTAGCACCGTCACGGCAGTTCAGTTCAACGCAGATCCCCGATGCAATTCCTGCGGACTCGACGCCGATTTCCCAACCGGGCACCTGCACAGGATCAATGAGCTGCCGGACATTGGAAATCTCGCTGAGGAATTGTTTCGGAGAATCGTAACCGCAAAGCGTTGCCATCTTGCGATTCAATGTGATGATCCGGCCATCGGGAGCTACCTGGAAGATTCCGACCAACGCATCTTCAAAGAGCAGACGATACTTTTCTTCAGAGTCGCTGATCTGTCGATTGATGTTTTCGTAGCTCGCGAGCAGGTTGTCCAGAACCTCCAGGGCATCATGCCACTTGGTCCGAACGGGTTGAGTGCGACGACGTTCGCGAAAAAGCTGCCGCGACTCCGACGATGCTACCGGAAGTTTTTCAAGGCCCTTTTCGATAGACGGGAGTTGAACTTCGTTCTCCGAATCGTCATTCGCAGAGAATGCGCTTGCCAGCCGTTTTGCGAGCATCCCGCTTCATCGGCAATTCGTCTCAAAATTCCATGGGCATAGCGTCATGATATTTCGCAGGAAAGGAAAGAGGCCGTCTGGCCTTCCCGCTGACCAGGAAACGCACCGTACATCTTGCCGAGTGGGAATAATTTGCCTACTTATGGCGGTCGATTTCAAAAGCGCCTAACTTATTTAAGCTTTTGTTTTCTAAACTTTAGCTATGCATCGCTCCTAGGTCGCAAATGGCCTTAGGCATGCAACCCTTCTGGTGAAATCGGGGTGTCTCCAATTGTGATTTGCCCTGGAATTTTAAGAGGTGAGAGCAATTATGTCCGCATTGGGGAGCATACCCGGTATCCTTTTCTCAAATTCCGCCGGCCCGCTGAGCCAGATCTTGCAGCTCGCTATGAAAACCGCAGCGACGGCGCCGTCAAACAACTCAGCCGGCCCGAACTCCGCTGCCGGAGCGGGGAACGGGTCATCGTCTTTTTTGTCGACGATGAATCAGCTGGGCCAGGATTTAATGAAAGGCAATCTGGTTGCTGCGCAAGGCGACTTTACCAGCCTTCCGTCCAGTCTTTTCTCCAATTCACAATCGACGAACAGCCCAACTGGCGCCTCCTGCACTTCCCCAGCTTCGTCCAGACCAAGCCCTAGCCTGGTAGCTACCGAAAATCAGCAGAGCGCGTCGAAACTTGCCTGGCGGGCCTATCAATCCCTGCGGAACAGCTTCACCGCCGACGCCTCCGGCAGTCCGATGATTACCAACGCCTGCGGCATTAGCGTTCAAATCTAACAACCAAATCGAGACGACCCCATACTTCGCAGCGATTGTTTGAAACATGATGGCCAAAATGCCGATAGTCACCTTCGCTCACACAAAGCGGCAAGACTCGATTGGACTCTCAGCGGATCATGATACCCGTCCTCCGCAAGTCCCGACGGGCGCGCACGCGATGAGCTCCAGAGGGGCTGTGCAATTAGGAAACCGCTCACGAGCAAACCGAAACACGAGCCTGGTGAAGAGCGCTTTGGATAGGGGCACCCTCTCTGGAATTGTGGTAACGCTTCTCGGGATTGGGGGCGGTCTCGCTCTTGATGGCGGAAAGCTTTCGCAAGTGCTGCAGCCGACCGCCGCATTGATTGTGATTGGCGGCACCATCGGCGCCGTCCTCATTCAGTTTCCCATGAAGATCGTTATCCAGGCACTCACCCACATCAAAAACATCTTCTTAAGCACAGAGCCCGACTCGATCGAGCTCGTTCAGACTCTCCTGCGCCTTGCCTATAAATCAAGGAAGGACGGTCTTCTTTCGCTTGACTCCGAACTTTCCAAAATCCAGGACCCGTTCTTGAAAGAGAGCCTCATGCTGGCCATCGACGGAGTAAGCGCCGATGAGCTGCGCAAAAGAATGGAGCTGCAGCTCGATTATCAAAACGAGAAAGATGCGAGGATCCCGAAGGTTTTTGACTCCGCCGGAGGCTTTGCGCCCACCATCGGGATCATCGGCGCAATTCTTGGACTGATTCAAACTATGCAGCGGCTTCAAGACATCAACGAGGTCGGCAAGGGAATCGCAGTGGCTTTCGTGGCGACGATCTACGGCGTGGGACTGGCAAATCTTGTCTTCCTTCCCTGGGCGGGAAAACTCAGAATACGAATGCGTGAGAAGCAGGTCATCCAAGAAATGATTCTTGAAGCCGTCCTCTCAATTCGTGATGGCATCAATGTACGCACCCTCGAATTCCAACTCTCGAGTTACTTGGCGATTCCCCCTCACAGCGGCTTAAAGAAAGTGGTCAACCTGTGAGAAGAACTTCAGAGCTGGAAGAACCGAGCAATCACGAGCGCTGGCTCCTATCCTACTCAGACTTCATGACTCTGCTGTTTGCTCTTTTCGTTGTGCTCTTTGCAAGCTCATTCCGCGATAACCAGGCCATCAAAAAGCTCTCGAAGGCTATCCACGTTGGATTTCAATCGCTGGGCACGTTCTCTGAAGACCCGAGTACCGACTCGTACGCTGGTTTCGCCGACGATCTCACCAGGGGCACTCCGATCGCTCAACAATCATCCCCTAGGGATCCCACCGCTTCCGCACACTTGGGAGTCGATATTACAGGCCTTAAAAAGCAACTTGAGGAAGCGATGGGACAGGAGATCCGAAATCACGAAGTCGACGTTCGCGTAACGCCGGAGGGTTTTGTGATTAGTCTCAAGGACCTCGGCTTTTTCAGTAGCGGTGAAGCCGAACTGCGGCCAGGAGGGGCAGAAAAGATCGCCCGGATCGCGAGGGTTCTGGCTCAGCACAAGCTGTATCTTCGCATCGAGGGCCACTCAGACGATATGCCGATCCACACTGAGCAGTTTCGCTCGAATTGGGAGCTCTCCACTTCTCGTGCCATGACCGTGCTCCTGCTCCTTGTCAACGACGCTGGTGTCGATCCAGCCCGAATCTCCGTCGCAGGTTATGGTCAGTATCGGCCGATTGCGACCAACACAACTCCCGACGGTCGGAGCATGAACAGACGGGTCGACCTTGTGGTTGTTGGCTCATCGGTGACCCACTAATTTGATTTTTCAGACAATTCGCCAAATGAACGCTAAAGAAAGTGACTTAGTCTCTGATCTCAATGACAAACGCTACGCCTGACCTTGATTTAGCGGCGACCCAACAAGACGAAGACTTTCGTCAGATTTTCAAAGATGCACCGATCAGTATGTGCACCGTCAACGAAACGGGTCGGCTTCTTGAGGTCAATTACCAATTCTGCGGCCTCCTTGGATATACCGGCTTTCAACTCCAACAAAAACCGCTTTCCGAACTCATTCATCCCGAGGACCGAGAACTCCTGACCATCACCTTCAAAGACCTTCTCAAGCGGGAAGCCGGCAACTGCAGAATTCAAACTCGCCTGGTTCATCTCGGTGGCAGGTCGATCCCCGTTCACATGAGGATCTCAATCATGAGGAGCGGTGAATCCCTCACTCCACGCTTCGTCATTCATGTCGACGACCTGATCAAGCAACAACCCAATGTCAGACCAGGTAAGGAGACCGAGCGCATCGCGAACATCCGGCTTGCCGAACTGGCCCCCCAATTCGGGGCTTCCCTGCTCCATTCCATTTATGATGAAACGCTTGAAGGCATTCTTGTCATTGATGACCAAGGATTCATCGTCTCAATCAACAAGCGATTTCAGGAGATCTGGGATCCCTCCGGGACCATCCAGGTTGACGACAGGTGCAGTGAGAAAATCGTGGCAGTCGAGCATCCACTCCTCTCCAAAGTGATTGACTCGGTTGAGAATTCGCAGGCATTGACACAGAGGATTCTTGAACGTCGATCTAACCTCAACGAAGACGCCCATTTCGAAATAACCCTGAAAGACAGTCGAGCAATCGAAATCCATTCAAAGTGCCTTCGTAATCAGGAAGGAAACCAACTGGGGCAGATCTGGTTTTTCAGGCATATCAATCTTGAGAAGCATGCCTGATTAAGCCCTGTTCGCGATCAGGGGACCTGGCAAGTCCGATTTTCTTCGGCACACTGAATTGCCTTTAGCCGAGAAACCTGTCAATCATCTCGACGCTCACGCCACTGGCAAGGCCGTTCAGCGAGTTTCTCGCGTCCTCGCGCGAGCCCTTTTTCGGGGTGACCACGAATTGGAAGCCGACTCCGTCGTTTCCCCACCGGACCACCCTGGCATTGAGCATAAGCGTCCGTTCAAAGGACGGATTGCGACGGTCGGTCAAGATCATGCGCAACACCGTATCCGGATACCAGCGTTCGCTTGTGAGGAGATACATTCCGTTTCGGCTGATGTTCAAAATCGGATGAGCCTCTGACACTCCGCCTGTGTAAAAGTAGGCAAACAGGTTTGGTATCGACCTGCGCGGCGCTTTTCGCGCGTTTGGCGGATGGCCAAACAGCAGGCGACTCAGCCAATTTCTCCGAACTGGGGACCAATCGGCGGGCGCAACGCGCGTTACGCGCGACGGTAGAGGCTGGAGTGCCGGCATAGGCGCCGCAATTGACTCTTGTTGTTTTCCTGACGGGAACGGCTGGTCTTTTTCGGGTGCGGGGTCTTTCCATTGAATGACGTTCCCCTTTCCTTTCCGAGAGGTCGGGGGCAGATCTGAATGCGCATTTTGGTCGGCAGGGAGGGCGGCAAGACGTGCCAAGTGCTCCTTCATCTCTTCCGGCGCGCACAGCATTAGGCGATCCCGAGGCCGTGTCCCAGAAAACGCGATGCTGTTTGCCGGGAGAACGAGCGCGCTCGCAGCCGGCTTGCGAAGTTCTGAAGCCGGCGAGAGGGGAAAAGACTCATTCACGTCGATCACAGTATTGTTCTGATCGAGGTAGATAAGGTCAAACGGTATGCGAACACTTGTGGGAGAAATGCTTCGAAATGGAATCAACCATAGACCTAAGTTCGATCCCGGCGCCATTGCGGCGAGACGGTCATCCAGAATGAGTGGCGAGAAATCTCCGTATTCAACTTCAGAGGAAAGAAATCGTCGCCTTGTCTCGTTATAGGCGCAGCAATAGCTTACCTCTAGGTCGGCTTGTCCTCGGTGCGCGTATTGAGCCATGGCATATTCCTTCTGATCCACGTCGTCGATCCCTTGCGGCTCGGTGGATACGTGTCTATCGGCGGCTTCGCGCGTTCGTGCAGGCCCCCGCGAAAAATAACCAAACTATCGTTTGGGCAAAGTATCGGAGTTTCGAACTCGCTGCCGCCGGCGCCGTTTCGGTGGACGAAAGATTAGCCTCAAATCGGACACGAATGCCTCAAATTGCAGATTCTTAAAAGATTTCCTTCAAATTTCGTTAGAAGACACATCGTTTCCTCCCGATATTCATAATGGCCATTGATTAATGTCTCAATTTGAGGGGGGGCTCCTTGATTTCCATTAAGAAGTTCATCGATGAGCGTGGAAAGCATTCCGTCAAGGAATTCGTTCCCGAAGAGCCTCAAGCCATGTCGGTAATTGAGGACTTCCGTCTTGCTTTGGCAGCTTTGGCAAAGAGCATTATCCGGGATGGTTCGGCTCACGGAGAGGAAGTCGCCAACCACTTACATGGTCTCGCGCGCCGCATCCAAGCCAAACCATCGCAGTCTATCGTCCACGAGTCGAGGTATGAACTCGAAATGATTCTTGACGTTTGGGGGAAGCGGTCCGCGGTCAAGGCGAAGGTCGAAGCCGACGAGGTAAAAGAGCTACTGCTCGCTTTGGCGAAGACCGGGGAGGCAATCGGGAATCGCAACGAGAGGCACGTATCAAATATAAGTACCCTGACGGGTCGGATTGCAAAAGTGGGCGACCTGAATGACATCCGTCAGATCCGAATGAGCCTCCTTGGACACGTCGATCAACTGCGCTCAAGCGTTGAGCAGATGAACAACGAGAGCAAACAGATTGTGGCCGACCTAGAGAACAAGGTGACAAGCTACGAGACCAAACTGAAGTCAATCGAAGACTTGGCCCTGAAAGACGGCTTGACAGGCGTTGCCAACCGGCGAAGTCTCGAAGAAAGGATGCACAGCAACATCGATCACGGGAAGCCGTTCTGCATTGCGATCTTCGATCTCAACCTTTTCAAGGCAATCAACGACAACTTCGGACATGTTGCCGGCGATGACGTCTTAAAACAGTTCGCTCGAATATTGGCGGAGAACTGCCGCGCTTCGGACTTGGTTGGGCGCATGGGGGGAGACGAGTTTGTTCTTGTCTTGTCGGGTGAAGAGGAGAAAGCGCGTCCCCAGATTTCGAGGCTGAAGCAGAAGGTGTGCACGCGCTACATGATCCACGGACAGGACGATTTCTACAGTCCAATTTATGTGGATGCAGCCGTCGGACTGGCTGGATGGGAACCTGGCGAGACGATCGAGCAGGTACTCGCGAAGGCCGATGTCGCGATGTACACGGACAAGAAGCGTATGCACGGCGAGCCCCTCAATTGAATTCCCTCCACTCTGCCATGCCCGATCGCACAACTGAGGTTACTGGCCGGCTCGAGAAAGAATCAGGGTGAACAGAAGTTCGGGAGCTTATTGAAGCATCGATCGAGAGATGCCGATAGAGGCACGTGCCGACGACCCTGTGCAGTTCCCATCGATATGTTTACACTCTCCACGCCCCGGCTCCTGAAGCGGGGCGCTCGCTCGCCAGACAGCCGATCCTCGACGCGAAGGGTCGCGTGGTTGCCTATGAGCTTCTGTTCAGGACTGGCGTCGCGTCCGAATTCGACGGACCGGGTGAGTTGGCCAGCCAGACCATGGTCGACAACATGCTGATGTATGGACTCGGTAAGCTAACGGCCGGGTTGCCGGCATTCATCAACTGCACCGCGGAGACGCTTTCGAGCAGCTATCTCGGACTGCTTCCCCCATCTCTGACCGTTCTCGAGGTGCTTGAAACCGTTCGACCGACTCGGGAGGTTATCTCTGACTGTGTCGGTCTGCGCCGCAAAGGGTTCAGAATTGCGCTGGATGACTTTATTGACTCACGATCTCTTGGCCCGTTGATTGAAATCGCGGACTTTATCAAAATAATTTTTCGGAGCACCTCTTTCGCACAAAGACGAGAACTGATTTCAACGCTCAACACGTTCAAGGGCACCTATTTAGCAGAGAAAGTTGAGACCCTCGAGGAATACGCAACAGCAAAGGAAGAGGGATTCGATCTTTTTCAGGGATTCTACTTCTTCAAGCCGGCATTGCTCAGGCGAAGATCCGTACCGCCGAATCGACTGGTCCATCTGCACCTGCTGAGGACGATGCAGGCCGAGCCGCTTGATTTGATCGAGATTGCCGGCATCGTGAAGTCGGAACCTTCTCTGGCATACAGGCTGCTTCGTTTCGTGAACTCTGCGGGATTCAGCATGCGGCCGGGCATGACTTCGATCAAGAATGCTTTGCTCGCCGTTGGAGACGATCAGTTTCGACGAATGGCGACGCTTGCTGTCGCGGTGGAGCTGAATTCCGGAAGCTCCCCGGAGATTTTACGCGTCGCTCTTATTCGGGCGCGATTCTGCGAACTTGTGGCGCCCCTTCTCAATCTGAAGTCAACCGAGCAGTATCTCCTCGGCCTTTTCAGTCTTCTGGATGCGATGTTCCAGATGACGATGGAGAATGCTATTGCGCCGCTCTCGCTCGCGGAACCAATTCGTGAAGCTCTACTCGGAGCTGAATGCGACCTAAGGTCTCCCCTCACCTGGCTTGAGAGCCACGAGCGCGGAGATTTTGCTCAGTGCGATGAATTCGCCCTGTCGCGTGGATTTGAGGGAAGTCTATTCGAAAAGTGCTTGGCGACCGCCATTCTGTGGGCTGACCAGATGCTGGCTGAGAACTGATTCACCGGACGACGTCGCTTTTTTGCCGCAGGTTCTTTTGCCCCAAAAACGAATTGGGACTCAAGTTGGCCACGTGCTTCGCTTTTTTCGCGCATACGCAGAAACAAATCCGCAAATTGCCGATACATGCAGTGAGCCCAGGGGATGCTTTGTGAGGTCGCCGGTAGCCGACTCCGACTTGCAAATCGGATTTGAAGGTGACATTTGGCTGGCAGTTTCCAAGGAAGCAGGGCGAATTTCCGACAAGGTTCCGATGTCGATGCGGATGCCGATTGGGGTAAACCGGAACAGCCGAGGGATCTTTTCGACCATTTGAGAGATAGTCTGGGAGGAGACTTTGAACCGGATGCGTCTTTCTTTGTCGAGAGCTGGACGATCAGCGCCGCCGCCGCCACTGAAAATCTACTCGAACGACATAGGCCTCAAAAAGATCGGGAACGCCGTTCAAAGGCCTTCCGTGAACTGGACGATTTCACGAAGTTCTCAATCATGGAGTTGGTCGAACACGATGCCAATGCCCTTCCTGACCGCGATTGCCAGGCCTTTGCGGGCGCCTACTGGACGACCTGCAGTCAGCAGCTGTATGGCGAGATCCGGGTTTCACGAGAAGCGCGAGACACAGCGCGCGCGAACACAGCCGACATTACTGGCCGCGATGGCTGCATGCCGCCAACTTGTCCTTTGACGATGGAGGTTGCATGCCGGCTGCTCGGAGTGACGAGTACTTGCACAAATAGGCAGATCAAAACTGCTTACAGACGGCTGGCAAAAATCCACCATCCCGATCTTCGATCAGATCCGACGGGCGAAGATTGTGAGCGCTCCAAAGCATGGATGGCCACGATCAATGAAGCCTATCGGTTGCTCAGAAGCAGCTTTCCTGCAACACCTGGATGTGTCGCCGATTAGCCGGCGGAATCTTTTGGATCAGAGAGCTGCATTCACGACCACATCCAAGGCTGATCAATTGCCCTCGGATAAACGCTGGATTCCCCTGTCCTGAAGAAAAGCGATGACCGCGGGACGAAATCTACACCGAACCCTCGAATTCTAATGCGGTTCTTCCGATCTTAAGGTTGGCAAATGCGCCTGAAGAGACTTCAGGCTGAGGTGGGTCGCGCACATGCTATACAAGGCAAAGAAAGTCCCTCTGAAATCTTCGTACGAGACCAACCTGACGATTCAACTGGAGCACCTGAGACTCCCTCCTTTTCCTCAAGCAGCGATGCGGGTTCTTCGGCTTGTCAATGATGCCAATGTGCCCCTGGGGCATCTCAGTTCAGTGATCTCAGCGGATGCGGCTTTTTGCAGTGAAGTGCTGGCAATCGCTAACTCCTGCCTCTTCGCCCCTCGCTTCCCAGTGACAAACATCATGCATGCCATTGCAGTCCTGGGCGCGACCAGGCTGAACGCGATCTGCCTGACCGTCGGCGTTAGGACCTACATGGGCAAGCTGCTCAATCAAGCGGCCATGCACGCTATTTGGCGCCATAACCTGGCGACGGCTCTGATTGCCGAGCAGATTGCGACTTCAAGCCACCTGGACTCGGCAGTTGCGTATACGTCGGGAATCCTGCACGACATAGGTCGGCTGGCTTTGGTGATCATCCGACCAAAAGAATACTGCGACCTGGTGCAATCGCACATCGGATCGGCGTCGAGCCTCATGATCTGCGAAAGGGAGTTATTTGGCTACGACCACTGCCAGATCGGTGGCCAACTTGCGAAGGATTGGAAGTTACCTGATCAGTTTTTCCCCGTCGCTGAAAAGCATCATCAGCCGGTCGATCCGAATGATCTGTCGTCAATGACCGCCCTGATCAAGATGAGTTGCATGATTGCCGACTCGTTAGGCTTCCCCGCGTTTGAGGGATGTGCGGTCGTTCCGTTTACCGAGGCCATTAATCAGCTACCGAAGGTCGCCAAAGATCGATTCCCGCCGGATCCAGAATGGATGAGCTTTAACATCACTACGAAGATCAACGCGGCCGAAGCAGTCTAAGCTCACGAAGCGGCGACGGGAGAGCGACCGGCTTTTGTGTGGGTCGGTACTTGGCGATCATCTAATTCACTCGCTCGCTGGAGCCAACACCGCAACCTCGCGGTCAATTAGCCCGGCATGGAAGAAGTTTTCGAGTTTGATCAATACCGTGCGGGTAATTTCCTGACCTTTCGCGGCGATCAACATACCCTGACTGTTACGAATCTCTTGATCAAGCACCATGCCTGTCGCCAGCTTCCGGGTTGCCACGCGGCGATTCTCCATCCTGCCGCCTCCAAATACAATTCCTTCCAGGGCGTCAACCATCTCACTTTCGAACTCATCTCTCCTGGCTCGAAGGCGCCGAATTGCCTCCTCCTCGGAAACTGGCTTCATCCAAAGACCATCGAATGCAACGGCGATTTTCAGTATCTTCGCCCCAAGCAGCGTCTCCTTGAGACCTGAAGCTGGTAAGTTCGGCACTTCCGGTGGGATCTTGCGCTTCAGTTGTTGACCTATCATCCATGCAACAGCCTCAAGTCTCGGAATCCCCGAAAGCATGCGCATTGCCGTCTCCGGATGTGCGTCGAAGCGAGCCTGATCCTCGACGGGCAGCTCGATGCCAACAAAAGCTCTTTGGATGACATCTGAATCAAGTGTGATGCAACCGAGTTGAGAGAGCGTTGCCGCAGCGTCCAGCCGCCAAGGAAACTCAAGCTTGAATTTCCTGGAAACATGACGAACATAACGAGCAATTCTCACTGATCGCCCAAACGCCTCTGGATTGGCAACGTTTAGAAAATCGGCCAGCACCTTGATGCTGCCCATTAGAGTGCTCTCGAGGATTTCCTTCTCTGCACGTATCAATAGGTGTTGCTCAACGCCTCCGGTCCGACCGTGATCGACCCCGGCAACGCCCTGTATTCGGTTTCCTGCCCGACGAGCACCGAGTGCGCGGCGGTTGACGGCGACGGCCAGGAGGCGGCGTATAACCCGCTGACGGGAGCAGCCATCGGCGCGACCACGAGGATCGACGGAGTCTGGCCGTTCTATTCGGTCGCGTGCACATCGACGACGGTGTGCATCGGCGGCGACAACGAGGGTCAGATCGTCAGCTACAACCCGCTGACGAACCAGGTCACCAAAGCTCCGGCGCACGTCGACGGCAGCCTGTTCCTCCTCGGCATCTCCTGCCCGGCGACCAACGAGTGCGCAGCGGTCGATCAGTACGGCAACATCGCCGCGGGCGATCCCGCGAACCCGGCGGGCTGGACCGTCACGCCGATCGGCGGCGAGACCACGATTGACGGCGTGTCGTGCCCGTCGACATCGCTGTGCGTCGCCGTCGATATCACGAGTAGCGTGACCGTTGGTACCGGACCCAGCATCGCCTCGGGCGGTGGGGGTTCGTCGGGCGTGCCGGTCAGCAGTGCGCTCCCGACGATCGCGGGCGCCGACGTCGTCGGAGACACGCTCAACGAATCCCACGGGACGTGGTCGAACGCTCCGACGGGCTACGTCTACCAGTGGGAGCGCTGCAATGCCGCCGCCAACGGCTGCAAGCCGATTGCCGGCGCGACCGCCCAGACCTACGAGCTGAGTTCCGGCGACGTCAACTCGACGATTCGCGTGACCGAGACCGCCGCCAACGCTGCAGGCAACGGAGCTCCCGCCGTCTCGGCGCCAACGGCAACGATTACGGCGTCTGCGGGTCATGCCCGGCCCACCGCCAAGGTGCTGACGGCGCGGATCAACTCCCACAAGCGCACCGCGACGTTCCACCTCGGGTCGAGCGGCAAGGCGACCGGTTTCCGCTGCGCTCTCGTGCGCGAGCCCACCCGCAAGGGCGCCAAGGCACCGAAGATTCGCTATGCCAAATGCGGCCGCGTCAAGACCTACAGGCATCTGAAGCCCGGGCACTTCAAGTTCTACGTCCTGGCCGTCGGGGCGGGCGGCACCTCGAAGAAGCCCGCGACCTACACGTTCAAGCCCACGTAGCCCGGGCGATGGCCGACGGCGGCCCGGTCTGCCGTCGCGGTCGGATGGGCGACCGCCGTCCGACCTGAGCGGGTCGAGGCCACAACCGTGTCGGCACGACCCGGCGACGCTTCCGGTCGCTCGCTGCGCGCGCTTCGGGAGGCGCGGAGGTGCGCGGAGGGGCATCGTGCTGGCCGCTCTGTCGCGGTTGGGAGTACCGACGTGTCACGTCCACTGCGGCAGACGGGGCGGAGGCGCGCACGGATCTGCGTACGGGCTCCGGATCCCGTGTGGTCGGGCCGGCCTCGATCTGTCGCTCGGGGAGCCGGCCACCGCAGGTGGGTGCCCCGCAATGTGCTCGCCGCCCTTCGTGGGAGGACCCGGCGTTCAGTGGACCTAGCCCGGACGCGCGTTCTAATCGGAAGATCCCGCTGTTTGCGCAAATAACTTCGGTTATGTAGTCCTGAGGCATCGCGCGGGCTGTAGGTTGCGCCGTCAATAGCCGAGTTCCGGGCCCAGCGCCAGGAAGCCGGGGACCCAAGTTGTTGGGGCGAATCCTGCGGATCCCGCCGGTAGCGCTGCTCTTTCTGCGCGAGCCCGTCAGCTCACCCGGTAGGCCTCAGAGAGAGGTTGTATCCCGGATGCATCCCGACCCTGCAACCGGGGTGGCTTCGCCGGCTCGCCGGCCTCGGCGTGACCGCGCGCCCGAAAACGACGACGAGCGCCAGATGAGAAACGCCAGCCCGAGCCGCTCGCGCGCTCAAGCTATTGAGCCGCGTGCCGATCCTGTTGGGGTGCTGACTTCGTCTCTGCACGCTACGAGACCGCGTGTCGTGTCTCGTGATTACCGACCCACGTCGCCCCGATTCGGGGCTGTGGCGCCGGAGGTCCGGCCAACGGATTTGCCTGGAGGTTCGTCATGAAGACGCGTCGTCGCAGCAAGTTGCAGCGTCTGTCCGTCGCCTTTGGCCTGGTCCTGTTCGGTGCGACCCTA
>CAWBSV010000031.1:0-164253 GCA_963791505.1 uncultured Acidobacteriaceae bacterium | reverse complement strand
GTGCCCTTGTCCTCTACTGGTCAGCCTACGTATTGCTCACGCGGCTCTTCAACAACGTCACCCCATCCGCTTCCCGGCTGGTGCCGGACTCGAACAGGGTGCTGCCCAGTGCCACGTCGAGCACTTCAGAGACGACGATCCCCACATCGCGGTTGCCCTCGCGGCACACAACCACGATGATCTCCGCGTCAACATCCCCTTGCAGGTTGGCCAGCACACCGCCCGAATCCTCCACAGGCAGAAGCTGTCCGTCAAAGTTCAAGACCGGTCGATGACCGAGGTATTCAATGCGCGCGATCTTCAATTGCTCGATGCGCAGCACGTCCGCGAGCGGAATCGCCGCCTTGCGCCCCGCCGCTTCGACCAGCAGATACTGCGGCCCTTTCGCAGACTCGCCTTCGGCCTCACCCGTCGTGCCCGCAGAGTCGGCTGTCGCCGTTCATGCTCACGCCGGCTCGCAGAGCAATCGACCCGGGATCGAGAATCAGCGCTAGATCGGCATTGCCCAGCACCGTCGCTCCCGAGTAGAGGCCGATGCTCTTGAGCACCGGCGAGAGAGGCTTGACGACAATCTCTTCAGGATCGGCGAGCCCATCGACGACCAGGCCGAAGCGGCGTCCATCGGCGTTCAAGACGGCGATAAAGTTGTCCCTTTCCGTCGCGGCTCCATGCGACTCTGCAGGCATCAGCAACCGATCGAGAAACACCAGCGGCAGAAGATTCCCGCGCAGGCGGTAGAGCGGCGCGTCTTCAATCCATTCGATCGAAGTCGCGGCCTGTTCCGCAGGCACATGCACCAGCTCCGACAGCGCTCCCTGGGGCAGCGCGAAGCTCTGGCCGACGCTGCGCACAATCAGCGCCGGAATAATCGCCAGCGTTAGCGGAATCCGTAACCGCAGCGTTGTTCCTTTGCCGACCCGGGAATCGATCTCGACCTTGCCGCCGATCTTTTCCACGTTAGTGCGCACCACGTCCATCCCGACGCCGCGCCCGCTGACATTGGTGACAGCGGCAGCCGTCGAAAAGCCAGGCAGAAAAATCAATTGCAGCAGTTCGCGCTCCGGCAGTAATTCAGCCCGATCGGCCGAGATCAGCCCACGCTCGATCGCTTTGCTGCGCACCTTCTCCACTGCGATGCCGGCGCCGTCGTCCGAAATCTCAATCACCACATGGCTGCCTTCCTGCATGGCACGCAGACGCAGCGTTCCCTCCGGACTCTTTCCCGTCGCACTGCGCTCCTCGGGCAGCTCGATGCCGTGATCAAGCGAGTTTCGGACTGCATGAATGATTGGATCCTTGATCGCTTCAAGCAGGCTCTTGTCAAGCTCGGTCTCCTGCCCCTCAATCTGCATCTGGACGCGCTTGCCGAGCGATTGCGACAGGTCCCGCACGATGCGCGGCATTTTGGAGAAAACGTTGGACACAGGCTGCATCCGGGCCTTCATGACCGATTCGCGCAGGTCCGCGGTGACCATGTCGAGGCGGCGTGAAAGCAGGGTGAGATTCGGATCGGAGGCGGTTGCCTGCAACACCTGATTCCTCGTGAGCACCAGCTCGCCCACCAGATTCATCATCTTGTTCAGCAAGGTGACATCAACGCGCAGGGTACTCTCGACGGCTGTCGCGGCTGTTGTTCGCGGCTTGGCTGCTTCAGGGTCTAAGTCGCGGACGGGTTTTTTAGGGAGCGTTCGCCAGGAGCCGACCTCCTCGGGCTGGGATTCGATGGCGGGCAGGACGATCCTTTCCACTTTCGGTGTTTCAACTTGGACGGCGCTGGACTGCGAGGCGGCTGTCTTTTTTCCAGCCTTCGTGGTCGCCGGCGACTGAAGCTCCTCAAGCCGGCCGATCAAGACGGCATCCTCGCCTTCTCCTTCATTTCCATCGCTCTCGATCGACTTGAGAATCGAGCGCAATCCGTCGAGCAGCGCGAGCAGTCCGCTCACTGTAGGCCCATCGGCGGCTAACTTGCCTTCGCGCAAGAGACCGAGCAGATTTTCACCCGCATGAGCCAGCTTTTCCAGACGCCGGAAGCCAAGAAACCCCGTCGTCCCCTTGATGGTATGCACGGCGCGAAAGATCTCCGCCAGCAATCCCGCATCCTGTGGACGCTCTTCGAGTTCGGTCATACAGCGTTCCATCCGGTCGAGACCTTCCTGGCTCTCGATGAGGAACTCCCTGGTCAATTCATCCATCTCAATTCATCCATTTCATTCGCTCTCATCCATCACCAAAGGCCCGGTCGACTCAAATCCCCGACTCACTCAACGCTCCAGCAGACTCGGAGGCTGGCAAGCTGCGGGATCAAGTTCCTTATCGGAAGTACGGAGGCAGAACGTGAGGGGAGATCGCGCTTGGACTGGCCGCAGGCTTGCAGGATCATGGACGCAAGCCGCCAAATGCAGTAGCCTCAAACTTCATGCAGCCAGCGCATAAAAATCCCAGCGAGGTGATTGCGCCTTCCATGCAGGACTTGATCGATGAGGCAAAGCGAGTTGCCCTTTGCGCCTACGCGCCCTACTCGGGGTTCCGCGTCGGCGCCGCGCTCAAGCTGACCAACGGCGCCATCGTCACCGGCGCCAATGTTGAAAACGTGAGCTATGGCCTGACCATCTGCGCGGAACGCTCCGCGCTGGTAAGCGCCGTCGCACGCTTCGGCCCGTGCAATCCGCATTGAAGCCGTCGCCGTGGTCAACCTGAACGATGCGCGCCAGCCCGCCCTGCGGAGCCTGCCGCCAGGTGCTGGCCGAGTTTATTGTTCCCGATGCACCGGTCACCTTTCCCGCTGCCGACGGAATGCGCACCATGCCCTTCTCCGCGCTTCTGCCGCTGGCCTTCGACATGAAATTGAAATAGGCGCCAACCCGATGCCCAACGAATCGCACACGTCTCCGCTCCATATGCCCAGGCCCACTCTCTCCCTCTGCATATCATTGACCTGATCCGCGCCAAGCGGGACGGCGGCGCGAACCAGCCGCACGAGCTCGAATATCTCGCCACCGGAGCGGCCAACGGATCCATCCCCATCGAGCAGCTTGCGGCATGGCTCATGGCGGCCCGCATCCGAGGGCTCTCCCTCGAGGAAACCCGCGCCCTCACCCTCGCCATGCGCGACTCGGGCGAGAAGTTCTCTCCCACCCGCCTGGGCAAAGTTGCCGTCGACAAGCACTCAACCGGCGGCGTCGGCGACAAGACCAGCTTTCTCGTCGCGCCCATCGCCGCTGCATGCGGTCTCGCTGTCCCCATGATCAGCGGCCGCGCCCTGGGGCACACCGGCGGTACCCTGGACAAATTAGAGTCGATCCCGGGCTTCAGAACCGCGCTCACTCTGTCTGAATTTGAGACAGTCCTGCAAAAATGCGGCGCCTCGATCGTCAGCCAGACCCCGGCCCTGGTTCCCGCCGATCGCGTGCTATATGCTTTGCGCGATCGCACCGGAACGGTGGAGAGTCCCGGCCTGATCTGCGCCTCCATCCTGAGCAAAAAGCTTGCTGCTGGACTGGATGCTTTGGTCCTCGACGTCAAGACAGGTTCGGGCGCCTTTCTGCGCGATCGCGCGGAGGCGGAGTACCTGGCCGCCCTGATGGTCGCTACAGCCGAGGCAGCCGGCACACGCACCGTTGCCCTGCTTACCGATATGGACCAACCGCTCGGCCGAGCCGCCGGCAACTGGATCGAACTCGCGGAGTGTGTGGAACTGTTGCGCGGCCAGCGCCCGACAGACAGCGAAGATCTGCGCGAGCTCTCGCTGATCCTTGCCGGGTGGATGATTCACCTCGGCGGCAAAGCCGAAACGCCAAAGGCCGGCTACCAGCTTGCTGAGGCATCGCTCGACGATGGCTCAGCGCTGGGAATCTTCTTCCGCATGATCGACGCGCAGGGCGGAGACGTCACTGCGTTCGACGACACCGATGCGTTCCATCGTCCCGGCGCGACGCAGGAACTCACCGCCTGGGAGAGCGGGTTTATCTCGGCCATGGACACAACGAAG
Organism: uncultured Acidobacteriaceae bacterium; assembly: GCA_963791505.1. GTDB lineage: Bacteria > Acidobacteriota > Terriglobia > Terriglobales > Acidobacteriaceae > Telmatobacter. Next base: position 160,265 of record CAWBSV010000031.1, on the reverse strand, counting down.
ATCGGCTGGGCAGTGCAGCGAACCGGCGCGGGCCGCGAGAAAGCCGGAGAGCCCGTCGATCCCCATGCCGGTATCGAGTTCTTCGCCCGCCGCGGCGTGCGTGTTGAGAAAGGCGACCCCATCGCCATTCTCTATGCAACCACTCCGGCGCTTCTGCCCGAGGCGATCGCGCTGCTTGCTGAGTCAATCACCATCTCGCCCGAGCCGCGGCCGGGCGAGCCGTTAGTCTCCCAAATATTGACCCGCGAAAAAGCCGAAGCCTACCTCGAGAATGCTATAAGGTAGTCACAACCGCCGCCTTTTCTGTTTCATGTTTTTCTCTGTTTCTCTGTCTCTGTTTCTCTGTCCACTGTTCACCGTTCACTGTTCACTGTTTCCCGGAGCAGCCCTTGGGTCGATTCACCGGCATACTTGGCATTCTCGCCGTCCTGGCGGCGGCGTGGCTTGGATCCACCAACCGGCGGCAGATTCGCTGGCGCACCGTCGCGTGGGGCTTGGGCCTGCAGGTCACCTTCGCCTTCCTGGTTCTGCGTTTCGACTACGGCCAGAAGGCAATGGCAACCGCAGGCAACGTCGTCAATAACATGCTCTCGGCCACGTTTGCGGGGACGCGCGTGCTGTTCGGCGAACTTGGACTGCCCAACGGCGGCGCTTTTGGCAAAGTCATCTCTCCCGCATCGGGCTCCGTCTTTGCCTTCCAGGTATTGCCCACCATCATCTTCATCTCAGCGTTTTTTGCGATGCTTTACCACATCGGCGTGATGCAGGTGATCATTCGCGGGCTGGCGTGGGTGATGCTCAAGACCATGCGCATCTCCGGCGCGGAAAGCATGAATGTGGCGGCAAGCATTTTCATGGGACAGACCGAGGCACCGCTCACCATCCGCCCCTTTCTCAAAGGCGCAACGCGCTCAGAGCTGATGACGATCATGACCAGCGGCATGGCCCACGTCTCCGGCGGCATCATGGCCATGTACATTTCACAGGGCATCGACGCGTCGCATCTTCTCTCGGCCGTGATCATGACTTCGCCGGGGACCATCTTGATGGCCAAGATGCTGGTGCCTGAGACCGAGGTCCCCGCCACCGAAGGCAGGGTCGTCATCCCCAAAGACGAATTGCATAAGGATGAGAATCTGATCGGCGCCATCGCGCGTGGCACCATCGACGGCGGCAAGCTGGCTTTCAACGTCGCCATCATGCTCATCAGCTTTCTCGCCCTGGTGGCGCTGCTCGACAGCATTCTGCTCTGGGTTCATGGCGGCCTTCCCTGGGTGCCCGGCTCGCTCGGCCAGATTCTCGGCTATGTGTTCGCGCCCGTCGCCTGGCTCATCGGAGTTCCGTGGCACGACTGCATGGCCATCGGCAATCTGCTCGGCACGCGCATGGCATTGAATGAAGTGATCGCCTACATTGCTCTCGGCGCGCAAAAAGCGCAGCTCGATCCGCGCTCCTTCACCATCGCCACGTTTGCGTTGTGCGGTTTCGCGAACCTTGGATCGATCGGCATGCAGATCGGCGGCATCGGAGCCCTCGTCCCCGAGCGGCGTAACGACCTCGCCAGGCTGGGCGTGCGCGCCATGCTCGCCGGCACCATGGCCAACCTGATCAGTGCATCGATTGCCGGAATGTTTCTGGGATGAGAGCGGCCAAAAAATTAGATTTGTTCGAAGGAAATTTCGAATGGGACGTTGCGCATCCCATTTAAAGCCCATCTAATAGAGTTTGGGAGACAACATAGATGCGTATTGCTCAAAAATTATTTACCTCGACAGTTTTCTGCCTGATCTCCTCTTTCTCGATGGCCCAAGCCCCGCCCACCGCGGCGCCCATGACCGATGCGTCCTCGGACCCGCTGACGCCGTCGTCGATTCTTCAGCCGTCGCTGGATGAGGTGCAGAAAACCGTTGCCTCCCTGAATATCGACAAATGGAAGCGCGGAACCATCCGGGATGAGGCCGGCGCCGACGTCAGTTCCATCCAGCGCGACCTCAAAGACAAGGTGCCCTCCCTGATGAAAACCGCCGACGCCGCGCAGGGAAACATCTCGGGCGTGTTGCCGCTCCTGCAACACGTCGGCGCCCTGTATGACGTGCTCGTCCATGTCGAAGAGGGTTCCAGGGTCTCGGCGCCTCCCGAGCAGGTCGCAGCGCTCCAGCAATCTCTGGCGAGCCTTGAGAAGGCCCGTCTCGCCCTGGGAGACCGGATGGTGACTCTGGCTCAATTGCAAGAGAAGCAGATTGGGGACCTGCGCAAGACCGTTCAAACCCAGACTGTTGCTCTGCATGCCGCACAGACGCCCCCGGCCGCCACGCCCTGCACGGCAGCGAAACCAGCGCCAGTCAAGAAGCCGAGGAAGAAAGTGACCCCACCCGCTACGACCGCACCGGGAACGCCTGCAGCTTCGACCAACGGGAGCGCGCCCACAAAATAAGATCAGGCTTATCCCGGTCCCGAACAATCAAACCGCGGCGCGCATCCGCTTCACTCGATAGAAGACCGTCAGCGCAGCCACGCTCCCGCAAGTCAGCAGGCTCGCGCTCATTCCCAAAATCAGCGACCAGTCGGTATGGTTGACCCCGTGCACAATGCCGATGGCCTGCAGCACGCTGAATCCGCCGAACGTAATAAGCGAAATCCCCTCGTCGCTTTTCTTCCGCCAAACCGCCAGCACCTGCGGGACAAATAGCAGTGCGTTGCAGCCCAGGCCCAGTCCGAAAAGCCAGTCGAACAGCGCGGTCATCCTGCGCGTCTCCCATCCCCGAAGCGAACCGCATTGCGTGCCTTTGCCTTGGCGGCCTCTTCTTCGCGGCTGCGTGGGGGAGCATTGGTTTCGAGACTGGCCAGAAGCCGAGATGACGCCGCGGCGACCTCGTCCACGGCGGTGAGAAACGCAGCCTCATTCGCCTTGGATGGCTTCGCAAACCCGCTCACCTTGCGAACGTATTGCAGCGACGCGGCGCGAATCTCCTCCGGCGTCACCGGTGGATCGAAATTGAAAAGCATTTTGATATTGCGACACATCGCGGCAACCTCCCATCCTCTAAAACCAGCACCTCCATCATCGCTCACGCGCCCGTTACTGTGGTGCCAGAGAGTTGCCCCGGCCACCCGGGAAGGACGTTTGCGCGTCTAAGATTAAAAGAACTTCGCTGCCCAAACCAACCTTTCAATCGACGTTGAAAAAAGGACTGCGGAATCGAGGAGTGGCTCTGAGCCGTATCGAAACACATCCAGGCAAAGCCTCGCACCGCCCGGGCCCCCGCTGCCGCAAACTCCGGATTCTCTTCCGGACCACTCTCCTGTTCCCATTCGCTCTGATCCTTTCAATGGCGCATGGCCAGCAGACGCTGACTGCCTCGAACCCAGCGCCTTCCAGCGATCCTGCGAGCCTGCACGGTACGGTTGTGAACGCCGATGGGGCGCTCTGCCAGGGCGTTCAGATCGCGCTCACACGACCTGGGCAGGCCGTACAGGCACCCTCGATCCAAATCTCCGACAGCAACGGCAGTTTCGCTTTCACCGGCATTGCACCGGGCCCTTTCAAGCTGACGTTTACTTCGGTCGGCTTCGCGATCAAGACTCTTGAAGGCACCCTGGCGCCGGGCGAGGACGACGATGTGCACTCGGTCACGCTTACTCTCGAGCGTGTCGAGTGAAGTGCAGGTGAGCGCAACCACCGTCGAGATTGCCCAGGAGCAACTCCACGTGGAGGAGCAGCAGCGCGTGCTTGGCGCCATTCCGAACTTTTACGTCGCCTATGACCCCAACGCAGCCCCGCTCACGCCCAAACAAAAATTTCAACTGGCCTTTAAGACCTCGATCGACCCCGTCACCTTCGCTCTTACCGGCGTCTTCGCCGGCGTTGAGCAAGCGCAGAACAGCTTTCCAGGATATGGCCAGGGCGCGGCCGGTTACGCGAAACGCTTCGGAGCGAACTACGCCGATGGAGTCACCAGCGACATGATTGGAGCAGTGGCGCTCGCTTCGCTCTTCAAGCAAGACCCACGCTACTTCTACCAGGGAACCGGCACGGTACGCTCGCGTGCGCTTCATGCCATCGCCAGCTCGGTGCTGTGCAAGGGCGACAACGGACGTTGGCAATTTAATTACTCGGCGATTCTCGGCGGCCTGGCTTCCGGCGGCATTTCGAACCTCTACTATCCCGCTGCCAATCGAAGCGGTTGGGCCATGACCTTTGAGGACTCGGCAATCGGCACAGCGGAGGCCGCAGTGGGCGACCTTCTGCAGGAATTTGTCATCCGGCATCTGACCCCCAAGGTCCCCAAATACAACTCGGCCAATCCCTGAATTCCTTCATGAAGCGCGACTAAAACCCTCTGAATTCAAACGATTGCAATAATTCTCGAGCCCGTCTTTCAATCCCCAGGCAACGCGCATCTCAGAACAAGGAAGGTGCGTATGCGATCGACAATGCGAATCTGGATTGCGCTCTGCGCAGGGCTCGTGCTGCTGGTTGAAAGCTGCGGCAACAATCCGCATCCATCCTCCATTGCGCCACCCGGGCCGCCACTCACCAAGACCGCCCCACCCACCCCAATCGCGCTTCAAAAAGCGGCGCTTGGCGGAGACACCTGGAATCCCGCGTGGGACAAGATTGTCGAAGATGATCTTCCCAATGAGTTGCTCTCGAACCAGGTTGCGAGTGACGTGCACCCCTTCTGTCCGAATTTCAAAAACATGAGCGACCTGGATCGAAAAGCTTTCTGGGCATATTTCTTTCAAGCCCTCGCAGGAGCCGAAGCTGGACTAAAGCCAACTGCGAACGTGCGGCACACCGAGCCTGAAGTTGCCGTCGTCGACGGCGTCACCCATCGCATGGTGCGCAGCGAAGGGCTGTTGCAATTGACCTACGAAGATGCTGATCGCTACGGATGCGACTTCGACTGGGACAACGACCGCAAGCTTCCCGAGCATGATCCTGCGAAGACGATTTTGCAGCCAAAGAACAATCTCACCTGCGGCGTCAGCATCCTCACCAATCAGCTCATCGCACAGAAACGTCCGTTGGTGACCAGGTCCAGCTACTGGTCAACGCTGCGTCCCGGCGGCTACAGCTATCCGGTGTTCGCCAGGCAGATGGCCAACGTCCCCAGCGTGTGCCGTCTGCCGGCAGCGCATCCGCGCGCCAAGAACACCGATAGGCGCGTTGCGGCTGCTGCACAGGCCGCGGCCGCCCCTACGAGCGGCTCGAAATAGGCGACGTCGGCGAATGGCCCTGTAGAATCTCTTGAAAGCTGTTCTCCAGATCCAATCTTTCCAGGTCCACGCATGAGTACGTTTGAAGATGTTCAAGAGGCGGTCGCATTTTTGCGGACCAGGCTTGGCGCGGTTGCGCCGAAGATCGGCATCGTTCTCGGCTCGGGCCTGGGTGCCGTGGCCGACGCCGTCCTCGATCCCATCCTCGTCTCCTACGCGGAGATTCCCCACTTCCCGCAATCAACGGTCGAAGGACACTCAGGCCGCATCGTCGCCGGTCTGCTCGGCGGCGTTCCCGTCCTCGTGATGCAGGGCCGCGTGCATTTCTATGAGGGCTACACGCCGCAACAGGTCACCTTCCCCATGCGCGTGCTGGGCGCGCTCGGTGTGCGGACGGTGATCCTCACCAATGCTGCCGGCGGCATCAAAGACGGCTATCGCATCGGTCAGTTGCTGGTTCTTGCCGACCACATCAATTTTCTTGGATTCAATCCGCTGGTCGGCCCCAACGAGCCGCGCTTTGCCTTCAAACCCAACGCCGGCCTTCGCTTCTTCGACATGACTGAAGCGTACTCGAAACAGCTTCGCACTCTCGCGCAGCAAGCCGCCGCGGCCGAAGGCTTCACGATGGACGAAGGGATCTATCTCGCAGTGTCCGGCCCCAGCTTTGAAACGCCTGCCGAGATTCGCGCCTTTCGCACCCTGGGCGCCACGCTGGTGGGCATGTCCACGGTTCCTGAGACCATCGTCGCGCGGCACATGGGCCTCGAAGTGCTCGGCATCTCCTGCGTCACCAATCTGGCCGCCGGTCTGAGCGCGACCCAACTCTCGCACCAGGAAGTCTTCGAAGCCGGTCGCCAGGTTGAGCATCGCCTCGCCGCCCTGTTCAAGCGGCTGCTGGCGCAAATCGCAGCTCGGCCTCAAAAAATGGAACCGGAGACGGCATCGTGAGCAGGGGTTCGGCGAAGGCGGTTGCAACCCTAGCCCTTCCACCTTCTCCCGTAGTTCTCGCGATTGCCGGCTGTTCTGGCAGCGGCAAAACAACGCTGGCAGCCGAGCTGGCCCGCACCCTGGGCGGCGCGCACTTTCATTTTGACGACTATTACCTTGACCTGAGCCACCTGCCCTTTGAAGAGCGCGTCCGCCAGAACTTCGACGACCCCGCTCTGATCGAGAGCCCACTGCTGGTTGCGCAAGTCGCATCGCTGGCCGCAGGCAAGAGCATCGAGCGGCCCGTCTACGACTTCGCCAGCTACACCCGCGTTCCCCATCGAACCGAGACCTTCAACCCCGCGCCCTTTCTTTTCGTGGAGGGGCTCTTCGCGCTCTACTACCCCGACCTCTTGCCCCTCTACAGCTTGCGCGTGTACGTTGATACCCCGGACGACGTCTGCTTCGAACGCCGCGTCCGGCGCGACGTGCAGGAGCGAGGCCGCACGCCCGAATCAGTTCGCATTCAATACGAAGCAACCGTCCGTCCCGCAAGCATCGCCTTCGTGCGCCCCTCAGCCGCTAATGCCGACCTGATCGTCGATGGAACCGGCGCGCTCGACTGGAAGGTCGAGCGGGTGCTGAACGAAATGCGCACGCGCGGCCTTCTCGCGCATTCAAGCTGAGCCGATATCGTTCTGCTTGTCACTCTGCCGGTGTTCTCCATCACATCCAGATCACAGTGTGAGACAGAAACTTACTTCTGCTGCCTGTGTTGGTACTTTTCAGAAGGTTTCACGTGCAATCCATCAAGCCGTGTCGTGCGTAACGCTATGGTGGGGATGAAATGAGCATCTCAGTGAAGATGAGCGCGGTCACTCAGTCCGTCCGGCAAAACATCGCCCGCTGGTTGCGGCAGGGCATGTCGCCGCGCCGGCTTGCGCTCACTCTGGCCCTGGGGCTCGCCGTGGGCTGTATTCCGGTGATCGGGATTCCCACGCTGGTGTGCGCGGCCCTGGCCCTGACCCTGCGGCTGAATCTACCCGCCATTCAGGCGGCAAATTACGTCGCAATGCCGCTGCAATTGATCCTGATCGTTCCCTTCATCAAGCTGGGCGGATGGCTTTTGTCCAGCTCCGGCAAGGCTGCCGGTGCGCCGCTGCTGCACAACACAGCCATGGGCGCGCTCGCGCAGATGGGTGGATTTGCGGGGCAGGCGCTGCTGGCCTGGCTCGTGATTGCTGTTCCCGCGGTGCTAATGATGACCTTCGCGCTCACGCTGCTTCTGCGCCGCGTGCCAGTGCTTGCCGCGGCCGAAGCCGGCGACTAACCCCCTACAACTAACCCCTACCGCTTCATTTCCCAGCGTACGGATCGGCCACTGGCTGGCCGCTCTCAACCCATGCGGTGTAGATCATATCCCGCAGCATGCTTGCGCCCGCGGCCAGCCGATCGGCAGTGAAATCCCGCGACTCCTGCGTCCCCTTGTCGACGAAGCCACCCGCCTTCTCAAGCTGGTAGACCTTCTCGACATAAGTATGCGATTGCCGCAGGTAGCTGACGTATTGATCGAAGATGTCGCCTTCAATCGCTTTGGGCGCAGTCATCCGGGGGCGCACCTCGTTTTCATGGATATTCGCCCCGACAAACGGCCCTTCAAACTGCCAGTGGATCTGGTGCGCCGTGGTGTACCCGTTCGGATTAGGCCCCGTCCAGCCGTTGTATTGGATCGTCGTGTGCAGGGGCTGCGAGGCGTCGCCGACATAGTGACCCAACCAGCCAGCGTAAAAGAGCGCGGCCTCTTCCGCTCCGTGTGCGTCCTGGCCGGCTGCGGTCAAGTTTCGATACGCCCGCAAGGCAGCCTTCAGCCGCTCCCAGACCTCGTTCGCCTCCCAGGGTTGCAGTCCGATCTTTTCCGGCCGCTGTCCGGCTGCGAAGACCAGGGCCTCAAAGTCCAGCCTGCGGTGCGGCAGGGGCCCCAGTGCATCGGCGGGCTCCAGGTCGATAAAGTGCTCGGGCGCCTGCACAGCGTTCAGCTCCGGCTCGGCGGGCATTCGCCAGCGATCCGGCTCCGGGCCCAGGTATTCGATCTCCCGAATTGCTGCTTCAGATCGAAGGAAAGCCGGCACATCGGCGGGCAGGGTGCTCGCCGCCAGCTTGTTGATCATCCGGTGCCCTTCATTGCCCCAGGCATAAGCGGCCGGGCCTTGGATCGACAGAACCAGGGCAGCCGTAAGCGCGGCCAGCTTTTGGGGGGAAGGCAAAGTTCGCGGGGAAAAGAAATCGAAAAACATGGGGCCAGTATACGGGGGCCCGGGCCGCGGACACGTGTTGGGGCGCCTGGGTCGAGGAACGGTAAAGCACGACTTTGAGCTTTCCTGAGATGAAAGGCGCCGCGGGGAGTCCTGCCCGCGCCGAAAAGGAGCCGAATCGGTCGGTTACTTGTGCGTTTCGTTCAGGCACGTGGCGTGCCGATTTGGATAGAGTCTCAGGAATCAAACGCTTATACTAGCCGCACAATCGTAACGTGTTGAATTTTATAGGTTGGCATATCCACCGCTAGATTTCTTGGTTTCGAAGGGTTTAGGCTTCGGTCAGAATCGGAGCCACCGGGCAAGGACCTCGACGTTGGGGATGCGCTCTGGGAGGAGCATGCAGGACGGCGTCAATGTGAAATTGGCTGGAACAACAGGGGAAACGGCGCCGCATCGCGCCGGAATCCCTCAGTTCTGGCCTCCCGTCGCCGGCTTGACCGCGATCTTTGCCGCGGCCGCAATTGTGGCTCGCCTGGCCGCCGGCCCCCGCTTTGACGGCACCCTGGTTTTTGCGGCTGGACTCTGCATCGCCGTTCTCGCGGTTCGCATGATGGCCCGGGAGCAACCCGCGCCGGAACCCGATGTGGTGGTCGCCGACCCCATGCGCGAGATGATTGACTCGGCCGGCCCAGCGGTTGGAGCCATCGATCTCGACGGGCAACCGTTCTACGTGAACCCCGCCGCCGAGCGTCTGCTCGGATATCACGCCGGCGAACTTCAAGAAAATTGGAAGACTTTGCCGCTTCTGGCGCCTGGCGAGGCCCTGCGGCTCATGGCGGAGATGGAGAAGATTTTCGGGATCGCCCGAGATCCTGAAGCCACTGGCGCCGCGCATCTTGCCAGGTACTTCGAATGCATCCGATCGCTCCCCCCGAGCCGTATCCCGAGCTTCGAAGTGCAGGTCCGGCGCAAAGACGGCGCGGTGATTCCCGTCATGCTGCATCTCTCCGCCCAGCGCGATGCAAATGGTGTGGTGAACGGGGTGGTCGCCGTAGCCGTGGATCAGAGCGCGTCCATGCGCCAGGATCAGGCCCAGCACGAGTCGCAGGAGCGCTATCGCGATCTGTTCGAGAGCTCAAGCGAAATGATTGCCACGCTGAGCCCCGCTGGACAGTTTCTCTATTCCAATCCGGCCTGGAAGCGATGCTTCGACAAAGAGCCGGACGATTTGCTGAAGCTGGAATCATTTGAAGAGCTCTTTGCGACAAACACCCGCGGCGAAGTGGCGTCGCTGTTCAGGCGCGCCCTGGATGGCGACGTAGTCGACCGCGAGCCGCTTCGGCATCACACGCCCGATGGCCGCATTCTCGAGTTGGAGATGAGCCTCAGCCAGCGCCAGAAGGCGGGAAATCCCCTCGCCGTTCGTTGCCTGCTGCGCGATGTAACCCAGCAGCGGCAACGGGAACACCGTCTTGCGCTGCAGCTGATCGTCAGCCAGATTGTCGGAGAGAACGCTTCCCCCGAAGTCGCGGCCATGCGCATTCTTGAAGCTTTGTGCGTATCGCAGGGCTGGGATTTGGCCGTGAAATGGGGCGTCAATCCTGAAGAAAAGCGGCTTGAATTCCGTTCCGCGTGGGGAGCCCCGGGACGTCGCGCAGAAACTCTGATTCAGGAAAGCATGGGCCTCACCCTTGCACGCGGAGCCGACCTCCCCGGGCGCGCGTGGCAGGATGGCCGTCCGGTCTGGATTGCGGAACTGGCTGCCGTGCCCGCCAGCCCCCGCATCGAATCTGCACTGCGCCACGAGATGGTTTCCGGCTGGGCCGTTCCGGTTCGCGTAGGCAACCGGGTCCTCGCCGTTCTCGAGTTCTATTCCCACTTCCTGCTCCGCGAGGATCGCGAAGCGCTGGCGTCCATTGAGACCGTTGCCGCTTCGCTGGGCCAGATGCTGGCGCGCTCGCAGGAACAGGGCCGCGCCGAAGAGCTCTCTCGCCGCCAGGAGATTCTTCTTGATTCCGTCGCCGACGGCATCTGCGGCATCGATCGCCGCGGTCACGTCAGCTTTGCCAATCCCGCTGCCGCGCGCTTGCTGGGCGCGGAGGCGGCCATCCTCACCGGCAAGCCCATTCACGAGCTTCTGCATGGATCAGCGCCCGGCGAGCCGGCGTTGCGGCGAAGACTGCCCGCTGCGGCGCGCCTCCGGCCGTCCCAAGGCTGCTGCCGGCGAAGACACCATCTTTCGTGGAGACGGCACGCCCTTCCCGGCCGAGTATGTGCTCACGCCCATCACCGATCAGGGCCGGTTCTCCGGCTCGGTTCTCAGCTTCCGCGACATCAGCCAGCGCTATGCCCTCGACCGCCTCAAGGACGAGTTCATCTCCACCGTCAGCCACGAGCTGCGCACCCCGCTCACCTCCATTCGCGGCGCGCTGGGCCTGCTCTCCTCCGGCATTCTCGGCGAGGTCAACGACAAAGCGGCGAACCTGCTGCGCATCGCGCTCACCAACTCCGATCGGCTGGTCCGGCTGATCAACGACATTCTCGATCTGGAGCGCATCCAGAGCGGACGCGAGCCGCTCGCCTTCCGCCCCGTGCAGTTGGCGCAGATTGTGCGCCAGGCCATCGACGGCATGCAGCCCGTGGCCGAGGCGGCCGGCGTGCAGCTCATTCACGACACCACCCAGGTGGAGATCGCCGCCGATCCCGACCGCCTGCTCCAGGTGCTCACCAATCTGCTTTCGAACGCCGTCAAGTTCTCGCCGCCCAACTCGACCATCTCGATCATGATGCGCCCCGGCACGAGCGGCGTGACCCTCTCGGTGATCGATCATGGCCGCGGCATTCCCGCCGACAAACTTGAAGCCATCTTCGGCCGCTTCCAGCAGGTGGATGCCTCGGACTCCCGCCAAAAGGGCGGCAGCGGCCTGGGACTCGCCATCTGCCGCACCATCGTGCAACAGCATTCAGGCCGCATCTGGGCGGAACGCAATCCGGTGCGCGGATCGACTTTCCGCGTGTTCCTGCCCTATCAGCCCGCTCCGGTTGAGCCGCTCGACAATCTCTTCGACCCCGAGGCAGGCAGAGGCACAATTCTGCTGGCGGACGCCGAATCCAGCCTCAAGGCCCAAGACCGCTGCGCAGCTTGCCCGTCACGGCTACAAGGTGGTTGAAGCAACCTCGGTCGAGGAGACACTGGCAGCAGCGAACGACGGCGTCAACGCCATTCTGCTCGACACTTCGGCGGAAGGAATGAACGGCTGGGAGATTCTGCCGCTGCTGCGCCGGCTCGAGCCCGACGCCCGCATCCCAATCCTGCTGATGAGCATCGATAGCCGCCCCGATCTCGATGAGCTTCCCAATGGCGTCGTCAACATCGCTTCAGTGAATGGATCCAACGGTTCGCACAAAACGCCTCGCGAAGATGGGCTGCTTGCCGACGTTAGCCGCGCCCTGTGCGGTCCCGGCGAAAATGCGCGGGTGCTGGTGGTGGAAGACGACCCCGAGATCGCTGAGATGATCATGGAAGTGTTCTCGCTCGAAACCATTGAGGTTCGCATGGCCAACACGCTGCAGCAGGCATTCGACGCCTGCTTCAGCTTCCAGCCGCATATGCTGGTGCTGGATATCGGCCTCCCTGAGGGCGACAGCTTTAACCTGGTGGACTGGCTGCGGCAACACGAAAATCTTGCCCGCTCTCCAATTGCTGTTTACTCGGGACGCGATCTGTCCGTCGCGGACGCGGGATCGATCTCCGGACCAGTACAGTTCCTGACCAAAGCCCGCTTGCAGCCCCAGCAGCTTGAGGCCCTGGTGCTCACCATGCTGCGCAGTTCGCGCCAGGCTGAGGAGGTCGCTTCCTCTGAGTCCTCGCTTCAAAATCCCTGATCTGCGCCAGACAGAACAGACCTGATCGTCGCAATGAGAATTCAAGATGTGAGCTGAAAATCCTCTCGATGCTCGACAGAGGGGCTGAAACAGACCAAAATGGCCTTTAAGGCCAATGAGTGCGAACCAGACAAGAGGTTAACCCCAATGCAGCATCGCGTTTTGATCATTGACGATGAAGACGACATCCGCGAAGTGGCTGCTCTCAGCCTTGAAACGGTGGCCGGTTGGCAAGTGATGACCGCCAACTCCGGGGCACAAGGTTTGGCTCGCGCCATTGAACACCAGCCGGACGCGATCCTGCTCGACGTGATGATGCCGGGAATGGACGGCCCGACAACGTTTCGCGAGCTGCGCAAGAATCCCGCCACCCAGAAGATACCGGTGCTCCTGCTGACCGCGAAAGTGCAAAGCACCGATCAGCGCCGCTTTGCCGACCTGGGCGTCGAAGCCATCCTCTTCAAGCCCTTTGACCCACTCACCCTCTCCAGCCAGATAGCAGGCGCCCTGGGCTGGACCTAGGAAACTTCACAAAGGCCGCGCATGGAATCCAGCGAACAGCCCGAGTTGAAAGCAGCCCTGGAAAAGATGTGGGCCAAGTTCCTGCCGCAGATGCTGGAGCGCGTTGAAGTGCTCGCCTTCTCCGCCCAGCAGTTCAATGCCGGTCAGCTCTCCGATGAACAGCGCATCGAAGCGCGCGACAACGCCCATAAGCTGGCGGGCGTGCTGGGCACCTTCGGGCTGCGACGGGGCACCATGCTGGCGCGGGAACTGGAGATGCTCTACTCCATGGAGACCGGCCCTCACGCCGCATTCGGACAGCGCCTCGTAGACAACGCCGGCGAACTGAATCTGCTCATTACCTTCCGCCGCTAGTGCCCTGTGGCTGAGATCAGTTCGTCCCCGGGGGACGGCGGAAAGTAGCCCGGGACAAGCGAAGCGCCGTCCTGGGAACGCGCCCCCCCTCCCCGCGCAAGCCTCGTAGGGGCGATGCGGGCGAGTCCCCTAAAGCGGCTCCTGTCCGAAATCGCACAGTTTTTCCTGATTCCGGACGAGGATCGCCAGGAGACTTCCCAAGAGATCACCATTCTGAAGGCCTTGCTCTCCGGTCTTTGGAACCGGACGTGCTCTTCCACGCGTAATCCTTCTTACGCGGAAGGGCGTCTCGAGTCACCACGAGGATGGCATCATGACAGATCTTTTTCGGTCTCTTGCGCAAATTGTGCGCCGATTGGCGCGCGCGCCGCTCTTCACAGCGATCACGCTCCTGACCCTCGCCATCGGCGTAGGCGCCAATACGGTCATCTTCAGTGTGGTCGAGGCGGTGCTCCTCAAGCCTCTGCCTTATCCCAATGCCGACCGCCTCATCGGCCTCTGGTACACCGCTCCCGGCATCAACATCACCGATCTGACCATCGCCCCGTCGGTCTACTTCATTGACCGCGAGCAGAGCACCACGCTCGAAGACGTGGGCGCCTTCAATGGCGACTCGTTCAGCGTAACCGGCAGCGGAGAACCGGAGCATGTGCGCGGCCTCGACGTAACCGACGGCGTGCTTCCCATGCTCGGCGCCCAGCCCGCGGCCGGTCGCCTCTTCACGCGCACCGACGATTCCCCCAGCGCTCCCCAGACCGCGCTGCTTTCCTACGCGTACTGGCAAAAGAAATTCGGCGGAGCCACGTCGGTGATCGGCTCGACCATCACGCTGGACGGCAAGGCACGCCAGATCATCGGCGTCTTGCCCAAAGGTTTCCATCTCCTCGACAACCCCGATGCGTCCATCGTGATCCCCATGCAATGGGATCGCAGCAAGACCAAGCTCGGCAACTTCAGCTATCAGGCCATTGCACGGCTCAAGCCCGGCGTCACCCTGCAGCAGGCAAGCACCGACATGGGCCGCCTTCTGCCGGTTGTGATCCGGAGCTTCCCTGCCCCCGACGGATTCAGCGCCGATTTGTTTACGCAGGCAAAGATTGGCCCCAATCTTCGCCCTCTGAAACAGGATGTGGTGGGCGACGTAGGCAGCGTGCTCTGGGTGCTCATGGGATCCATCGCGCTGGTGCTTCTGGTGGCTTGCGCCAATGTTGCCAACCTGCTGCTGGTGCGGGTAGAAGGTCGCCGCCAGGAGCTGGCGATTCGCGCCGCCCTGGGAGCGCCATGGGGCCGCATCGCCGGCGAACTGCTGCTCGAGAGCCTGGTGTTGGGTGTCGCTGGCAGCCTGTTTGGGCTTGGCCTGGCCAGCGTTGCTCTGCGCGCCTTGATCGCTGCGGCGCCCAACGGCCTGCCGCGTATCCACGAAATCAATCTCGATGGATTGGCATTGCTTTTCACCTTCGGTCTGGCCATCCTCACCAGCCTGCTGATCGGCGCCATTCCCGTCTTGAAGTATGCGGGCGCGCGGGCCACCAGTGGCCTGCGTGAAGGCGGCCGTGCCCTGAGCCAGAGCCGCGAACGCCACCGCGCACGCAAAACTCTGGTCGTCGTCCAGGTCGCTCTTGCCCTGGTGCTTCTCATCTGCTCCGGCCTAATGATTCGCACCTTTCAGGCACTCACGCACGTCGACCTCGGCTTCACCGACCCGGATACGCTGCTGACTTTCCGCTGCTTCATTCCCCAATCGCAGATTCCCGACGACCAGGCCGACAAGCTGCTGCAACAGGATCAGGAGATCGCCAACAAACTGGCCGCGCTGCCCGGCGTTCAATCGGCCAGCTTCGCCAGCGGTGTTCCCATGGACGGCTACGACAACAATGACGTGCTCTTTACGCAGGACCATATTCTGCCCGAAGGCCAGATCCCACCCGTCCGCCGCTTCAAGAACATCGCCCCTGGCTTCTTGTCGACCATTGGCGCGCACCTGGTTGCCGGCCGCGACTACACCTGGGCAGACGAATACTCCAGGCGACCAGTCGCCCTCGTCTCCGAAGGCTTCGCGCGGGAAAACTGGGGCACCGCAGAGGCTGCTCTGGGCAAGAAGATTCGCGTGGCCACCACAGATGACTGGCGCGAAATCGTGGGCGTGGTGCACGACATGCACTATGATGGCGCTGATCAACCCGTTGCCGCCACCATCTATTGGCCCTTCATGATGGCCAACTTCGAAGGTGAAAAACACCGCGTCGATCGCGGCGTAGCCTTCGTCATTCGCAGCCCGCGCGCCGGCTCGCAGGCCTTTTTCAAAGAGGTCCAGCAGCAGGTCTGGTCGGTCAGCGGCGAGGTACCGCTGGCTGATCCCACCACAGTGGGCCAACTCTATTCCCATTCGCTCGCTCGAACCGTCTTCACCCTCATCCTGCTCTCGATTGCAGGGGCCATGGCGCTGCTGCTCGGCGTTCTGGGGCTCTACGGCGTCATCGCTTACACCATCTCGCAGCGCACCCGCGAGATCGGCATTCGCATGGCGCTGGGTGCACAACGCAATGAACTGACCGCGCTGTTCGTGCGCCAGGGGATGATCCTCACCGCCATCGGCGCTGCCTGCGGCCTGGTGCTGGCCTTTGCCACCATGCGTCTCATGCGGTCCATCCTTTTTTCCATCAGCCCCGTCGATCCGCTTACCTACATCGGAATCACAGCAATCATGCTGGCCACTGCCGCCCTCGCGTGCTACCTGCCCTCCCGGCGCGCGGCGACCGTGGACCCCATGAACGCCCTGCGCTCCGAATAGCGCAGGCGGGTGCCCCCGGTCCCTCGCACCTGGGGACCGGGGTTCGATACACGTACCGCAAAACCGGCCTCGGCTCCCCTCCATTTAAACTGGCTCACAGCCATGCCCCATCCCGACCCCATCAACACCCAGCTCGACTTCACCTTCGAAGCGGCCCAGTCCACCCGCCACATCTGGCCGGTGAGCGAACTGGTCGCGCAGGTGCGCGAACTGGTTGAACAGAAATTCGCCGACGTCTGGGTCGAGGGCGAAATCTCCAACTACCGACCCGCACCCTCAGGGCATCTCTACTTCACCCTCAAGGATGCCGGCGGCCAGCTCCCCATCGTGCTCTTCCGCAAACAGGCCCTCTTGCTTCGCTTCCGCCCCGAAGACGGCCTCCACGTCCTCGTCCGCGGCCGCATCAGCATCTATGAGCAGCGCGGCCAGATGCAGCTTGTCGCCGAAACCATGGAGCCAGTCGGCGCCGGGTCTCTGCAACTTGCCTTCGAACAATTAAAGGAACGCCTGAAGATCGAAGGCCTCTTCGATGCTGACCGCAAGCAGCCCCTGCCCGCCTTTCCGCGCACCGTCGCCATCATCACCTCTCCCACCGGCGCCGTCATCCGCGACTTTCTGAACATCATCGCCCGCCGTCACTCCGGCTTGAATGTGTTGCTGTTTCCAGTCTCGGTCCAGGGAGACCAGGCGCCGGCGGAGATCGAAGCTGCTCTCTCGGCGCTGAACAAAGCCGGCCTCGCTGACGTTCTCGTCCTGGCCCGCGGGGGAGGATCGCTTGAAGACCTGGCCGCCTTCAACAGCGAGCGCGTAGCCCGCGCCATTGCCGCGTCGCGACTGCCGGTTGTTTCCGCCATCGGCCATGAGACCGACTTCACCATCGCCGATTTCGTGGCCGACCTGCGCGCCCCCACCCCATCGGCAGCCGCTGAACTCATCACCGAAGCGCAGCACAAAATCGCTGACTACCTCGCCACCCTTGTGCAGAGGCTCGACCGCGCAACGCGCTTTCAACTCCTGGGCGCCCGGCAGCAACTCGGGCAATTGCCGTCCAGCCGTCTTGAGGCGCGCATTGCCTCCCAGCTTCGCCGAACCGCGCAGCGACTCGACGATCTGTCGGCGCGCGAGCAAAGCGCCTTCCTCGATCGACTCCGCAACTTGCAAAGCCGGGTCGCCGAGCTGTGTGCCGCCGTGCTTCATCACGATCCCCGACGCCAGCTCGCGCAGGCCAGCCAGCGACTGCAATCCAATCGCATCCATCTGCATCGCGCCATCGAGCGCCACCTCCAAACCTCTCAAGCATCGCTTGCCGCTCTCGACGCGCGCCTCCACTCCCTCTCGCCCCTCGCCGTTCTCGATCGCGGCTACGCCCTCGTGCTCAACGCCGACGGAACGCTGATCCGCTCAACCGCACAGATCGCCAAGGCCGATGAACTCACCACCCGCCTTGCCGATGGCACTTTTGTAAGCAAGGTGCAGTCCACCAAACCCGCCAAATAGCCTTCTACAAGATAGAATCAGACCTAGATCATGACCCAGACAGCAGTGCGCAAACTCTTCGGAACAGACGGCATCCGTGCCGTCGCAGGCGAGTCTCCTCTCGACCCAACCACCGTCTACGCCGTCGGTCTGGCCCTTGGCCACTCCCTCCCTCGCGCAGGCGCAGAGCCCGCCGTCCTTCTCGGACGCGACACCCGCGAGTCGAGCCCCTGGATCGCCGCCACCCTCGCCGCCGCGTTGCGCGAGACCGGTGTCCGCGTCGAGAGCGCCGGCATCGTGCCCACACCTGCCGTCGCGTTCCTCGCCCGCACCCATGGCTTCCAGGCAGGAGTGGTGATCTCCGCCTCGCACAATCCCTGGCGCGACAACGGCATCAAGCTCTTTGGCGGAGACGGCTTCAAGCTACCCGATGCCCTCGAACTGGCCATGGAAGACGAGATCCTCCATCACGCCGCCAAAGATCACCGCACCCGATCCCGCCTCTCTGCCGCCCGTCGAAGACAATGCAGCCCTGCAAGCCGACTACATCCAGTTCCTCTGCGATTGCGTGCCCGGCCTCTCCCTCGCCGGCCTCAGCATCGTCGCCGACTGCGCCAACGGAGCGGCTCGCCGCCATCGCTCCCGAGCTCTTCAATCGTCTCAAAGGCGATCTCTCCGGCAAGATCATCGCTGCTGAACACCACGCCCGATGGCCGCAACATCAACGACAATTGCGGCGCCCTTCATCCCAAATTTGTCGCTGCTGAAGTAGCCGCCCGCTCCGCCGATCTCGGCGTCACCTTCGACGGCGATGCCGACCGCTGCATGCTCGCCGGCCCCCACGGCAACGTCATCAATGGCGACGCCATCCTGCTCATCGCCGCGCGCGACCTGAAGGCCCGCGGCCTGCTCACCGGCAACCTCGTCGTCGCCACCACCATGTCCAACATGGGCCTTGAAGCCGCCCTCAAGCGCAGCGGCATCCGCATGCTGCGCGCCCCCGTCGGCGACCGCTACGTGCTCGAGCAGATGCAGGCGCACGATGCCGCGCTCGGCGGCGAGCAGTCCGGCCACATCCTGCTACCCCATCTCGCCACCACCGGCGATGGCTTGCTGACCGCCCTCGTCGTCCTCGACCTCATCGCCCGCACCGGCAAAACCATCGACGAGCTAACCGCCGACCTGAAGGTCTTCCCCCAGGTCATCGTCAACGTCAAGGTGCGCGAGAAAAAGCCGCTCGAAACGATTCCCACCGTAGCCGCGGCAATTACGCGCCGCTGAGGATGAGCTGAAAGACTCCGGCCGCGTCGTCATCCGCTACAGCGGCACCGAAGCCCTGGCCCGCGTCATGATCGAAGCCGAAAGCGACGAAGCCATGCAGCGCCACTCCCAAGCCATCGCCGACGCCATCCGCGCTGAGCTTGGGGTCTAAACCGGGCTCACAGGCTTTTCCGCACACATCATCAGGATCGCCGGGTGCCCCAGGTGCCTCGCACTTGGGCACCTGGGATACACGAACCTCATGCGCACCAATCCTCATCCTCACCATCACCGTTTACGTGATCCAGATCAGGATTGTTGGGTGTCCCGGTCCCCTCGTGCGCTGCTCGTCTTCCAGGCATGAGCCCGCGTTTCCGTGCTGAACCCCCAACGAGTGTCAGATATGTCCCCAGTTCAATCAGTCAGACATGTCCCCGGTCCGTACCCCAAATTCCTGTCAAGCCCCCCACCTCAATCTTTTTCCGCAACCACCTCATTCGAAACGAAATAAAGTTTCTCAACTTTTGCATATTATTTCTCCGAAAAGCCGACAATTGGAACCATGAGTCCGAGAAGACTCGATGCGGCTCAATCCGTGCACTCTGGAGTCATCCATAACCCCTTTGAAATCTAATTCTTGTATGGAAGTCCTTTCGTTTCAAATTCTTACAGCGATCGACGACGCGCAAACCACTGAAACGAAAGAACTTCTTTACAGAGACGTTCTATTTTTTTTACGGAATGGACCATCGGGTGCCGGGTGCTCCAGACCGGGGTTCCCGCCGGGGTGCCCAGCTGCTGGGTGCCCCAGGTGCCTCGCATTTGGGCACCTGGGATACCACGAACCACAAACCTCGACGCGCCGAATGTCTCAGGCCGGGGTCCCCGCGGATAGGTGTTCGTCCGAGGGGTGGAGACCGGGGTCCCCACGGACGGGTCTTCGTTCGTGGGGTGGAGGCCGGGGTCCCCGCGGACGGGTCTTCGTCCGTGGGGTGCCCCAGGTGCCTCGCACGTGGGCACCTGGGATACCACGAACCTCAACGCGCACCCATCCTCACCATCACCGTTCACGTGATCCAGATCACCTCCAAGGACACTCAACCTCCGATAACCTGCAGAAAAGACATGGCCGCCTCCCCAACGTCCGCGCGCGTCAAACTGGTCCGGCGCCTGGTTCCCGATCGATCCCAACGCACACGGCGCCTGATCCAGGGCTTCTTCGTCCTGCTCAACCTCTGGCTCGCCGTGCAATTCTTTCTCTGGGTCCGATCCCTCGAGCGCGGCGAGGCAACCACATCGATATCCCGCCCGCCCGGTGCCGAAGGCTGGCTGCCCATCGCCGGGCTGATGAATTTCAAGCTCTTCGCGACCACCGGCCAAGTCCCGGCGATTCATCCCGCAGCGCTGTTTCTCTTCATCGCCTTCTGCGCCATCAGCCTCGTCCTCAAAAAAGCCTTCTGCTCCTGGATCTGCCCTGTAGGCACATTCTCTGAGGCGCTCTGGATCGTGGGCCGCAGGCTGTTCACGCGCAACGTGCGACTTCCAAAATGGCTCGATCTGCCGCTTCGTTCGCTGAAATATCTTTTGTTCGGCTTTTTCCTTATCTTCATCGGAATCATGTCCGCCGATCAGCTCCATGATTTTATGCAGACGCCCATGGGCCTTCTCGCCGACATCAAGATGCTCAATTTTTTCCGCACCATGAGCTTTACCGCCGCGCTGATCATCCTGCTGCTCGTCTTCTTCTCGATGATCGTGCAAAATTTCTGGTGCCGCTATCTTTGCCCCTACGGCGCGCTCATGGGGCTTCTGTCGCTCCTCAGCCCCGTCAAGATTCGCCGGGACACCGCAGCCTGCATTGACTGCGCCAAGTGCGCCAAGGTATGCCCTTCCGCTCTGCCCGTCGATAAGCTGATCACGATTCGATCCGCAGAATGCACGGGCTGTCTGTCATGCATCGCCGTTTGTCCCGCAGCCGATGCTCTGCAATTTTCTCTTGCCCCGCGCAAAGGGCTCGCCCCCGTCTCGCGCTGGAAAGGCCGCCGCCTTCATCCGGCCACAGTCGCCGCCATCGCACTCAGCATCTTTTTGAGCATCACGCTCTACGCCCGCTTCACCGGCCACTGGCAAACCAATTTGCCCCGCGAAGTCTACCTAAACCTGCTGCACGAACCAGATTCCGCCCCCGCAGCCGGCCAGTAAGCGATTACTGCTTCTCTGTTTCTCTGCTTCTCTGTTTCTCTGCTTCTCTGTTTCACTGCTTCACTGCTTCTCTGTTCCCCTGTTTCTCTGTTTCCCTACAGATCCCGCCAGTTGGGACCAAATGAAACATCCGCCACCAGCGGCACATCGAGCTGCACCACGCCTTCCATCTCGGCGCGCACCAGCTCTTCCATCTCCGCCCTTTCGCCATCGGGCACTTCAAATACCAGCTCGTCGTGCACCTGCAGCATCATGCGTGACTTCAATTTTCGGTCCGCAATCTTGCGGTCGAGCGCGATCATGGCGAGCTTGATCAGGTCCGCGGCCGTCCCCTGCAGAGGCGTGTTGACCGCCGTCCGCTCGGCAAATCCACGCTGGTTCGGATTGCGGCTCTCGATATCCGGGATGGGCCGCACCCGCCCGAACAAGCGTGCGCACGCTGCCCGTCTTGCGCGTCTCCGCCAGCGTCTTCTCGATGAACTGCTGCACGCCCTGGTAGCGCGCGAAATACCGCTCGATATACGCCTTCGCTTCCTGCTGCGGAATGCCCAACTGCGCCGCCAGCCCAAACGGCGAAATGCCATACACGATGCCGAAGTTCACCGCCTTGGCCCGGTTGCGCGTCTCCTTGTCCATGCCCTCCGCGGCCACACCAAACACCTCGCTCGCCGTCAGCGTATGGATGTCTTCGTTGGTCCGATAGGCGCGCACCAGCAGCGGATCGCCGCTGAAGTGCGCCAGCAGCCGAAGCTCAATCTGCGAGTAATCCGCGGAGAGCAACTGCGTTCCCGGCGCGGCAATAAACGCAGCGCGGATCTCGCGGCCCAGCTCCGTGCGGATAGGAATATTCTGCAGATTTGGATTGACCGACGACAGCCGCCCCGTCGTTGTGGCCGCGGCCTGAAACGTTGTATGTACGCGCGATTCCTGATCGGCCAGCAAGGGCAGCGCATCGATGTAATTCGATTTCAGCTTGGAGAGATGGCGATATTCCAGCACCAGGCGCGGCACATCGTTGTGCTCCGCAAGCTTCTTCGAGCACATCCTGCGCCGTCGAGATGGTCTTGCCTTTGCCGTAAGCCACCGGCGCCGGCAGGCCCATATGCTTGAAAAGAACTTCGCCGAGCTGCTTGGGGGAATTGACATTGAACCGGCGCCCAGCCAACTCGAAAATCTTCTCGCCCACGCGATCCAACTCGAGAGCAAATCGTTTGGACAGCCCGTCGAGGACGGCGGTATCGATGCGCACCCCCGCCTTTTCCATGCGATACAACACCGGCGCCAGCGGAAGGTCGATGTCCGTGTAGACTTTCGCGATCCCGCCCTTCTCCGCCTCCACCTTCAGATCGGGAACGAGCGCCTGCACCACCACTGCACCCGCGGCAAGCGTCGCCGGCGCAGCCTGCCCATGGCGCGCAGACACATCGGCGAGCGTCTGCGTCGCGTGCGTAGGATTCAAGGCGTACGACAGCAGCATCGCATCGTCGATGGGCCCGCGCAGGTCAACGCCAAGCCCGCTCAGGACATGGAGAACCAGCTTCCAGTCATGCACGCGTTTGGGAACAAGCGGATCCTCCAGCAGCGCGCGCAGTTCAGGAGTCAACTCCAGGCGCAGTCCTTTTGCTGCTTCAGCGCTGACCCCGATGTTGCACTGCGTCTTCCGCTCCGCCTCTTCCACCACGGCGAGCAGCGACATGGTCTGCGGCACTTCATCCTCGGTCTCTGCGACGACGGGCTCTTCGGCAGCCAGCGTAAAGGCAAATCCACCCTTGCGCGCGGCCTCATAGAATTCCTTGATCTGTTCAGCAGTCGGCTCTTCGATCAACTCAACCGGCGCCGCCGTGGCGGAAGGCGCAAGTTCCTTGAGCATCGATGTGAACTCAAGTTCGGTAAACAGCACGCGGCACGCCTCGAGATCGGGCTCCTGGGTTTCCATCGCGGCCAGGTCAAGTTCGAGAGGCACATGGCAATCGATCGTCACGAGCTCTTTCGACAGAAGCACCGCGTCACGATTCTGCTCGAGCGACTCGCGATAGCTCTTGCGCTTCACATCAGCCGCGCGATCCAGCACCGCTTCCACGCTGCCGAACTCGACAATCAAATCCACGCTGCCCTTGTCGCCAATACCGGGCGCGCCGGGAATGTTATCGACCGTGTCGCCGCGCAGCGCCATCACGTCCACCACGCGCTCCGGTGGCACGCCGAGCACCTCCTTCACCTTGGCTGGATCGAGAATCAGGTTGTCTTTTTGCGGATTGAGCATTTTCACGTGCGAGGTGACAAGCTGCATCATGTCCTTATCGCCGGAGACGACAAAGACCTCGTGGTGCTGCTCGGAGGCAAGGCGCGCCAGTGTTCCAATCACGTCGTCGGCCTCAAAGCTCTCCGCTTCGATGATCGGGATTCGCAACGCCTCGAGCGCCCGGCGGATATACGGAACCTGCCGGCGCAAATCCTCGGGCATGGCCTCGCGATGGGCTTTGTATCCTGCATAGTTCGCGTCTTCGAAGGCCTGGGTCTTGCTGTTCCACTTGCGCAGAGTGGTCAGGTCGCGCGCGCGCGCGTCGCGAAATACCTCTCCGCTCACATCGAACACAGCAGCAAAGTACCGCGGCGCAAAATCCTGCCGCAGCTTCTTGATCATGTTCACGAAAACATACGTCGCCGCAGTCGGAAGGCCCTCGCGATTCGACATCGGACGGCTGCGCTGCATGGCGTGATAGGCGCGAAAGATGAACCCCATCGCGTCAAGGAGAAATACCGGCGGATTGACTTGGTCGGCCACGAATTCCAAGTCTAAAGCAATTCCTGGGTTAGAGTGCTCTTTTGGAATCGCTACAAGGTCGCCGACTCCCTGTTGGTCGCGTCGACTTGAGGCCATTCGCTCTGAACACTGGGACCCAGAAATCGCTGGCGCAGCGTCGCGTCAGGCGAGAAACATGCAGTCGCCGTAGCTGAAGAAGCGGTATTTGTTCTCGACAGCGTGCCGGTAGGCGGCCAGCACCGGCTCACGCCCCGCAAAGGCGCAAACCAGCATCAACAGGCTCGATTGCGGTAGATGGAAATTCGTGATCAGCCCGTCGACAAATCGAAATTCGTAACCCGGAGCGATAAAAATATCGGTCGAGCCGGAATGCGCCGCGATCTGACCCGAACCCGAATTGCCTGCGGCCGATTCCAGCGTGCGCACGGTCGTCGTTCCCACGGCAATCACGCGCCTGCCTTCCCGTTTCGCGCGATTCACCGACTCAGCGGCCGCCTCGCTGATCGAGTACCGCTCGCGGTGCAGGCGAATCGCGGCAACCTCCTCGACGCGCAACGGAGCAAACGTACCCAGCCCTACGTGCAGTGTCACGCGTGCCGTCTCGATGCCGTTTTCCCCTAGCGCCGAAAGAATCTCTGGGCTAAAGTGCAGCCCCGCGGTTGGAGCAGCCACCGAGCCGCGTTCGCGCGCAAACACCGTCTGGTAGCGCTCCTTGTCGCTGATCGCATCGGGCCTGCGGATGTAGGGTGGCAGCGGCATGTGCCCAATCTTCTCAAGCACGCCGAAGAAGTCGTCAACCGCAGCGAATCGCAGCGTCCGTTCGCCAAACTCACCGCGCGCGATGACTTCCGCTTCGAGTTCTGTTGCGCCTGACGCCGAAGGAAAAACGAGCCTCTCCCCCACCGCAACTTTCTTCCCCGGCCTCACCAGCGAGCGCCATTCATTTTCTCCAACCGGCTCAGTCAGTAAAACCTGCACCAGGCCGCTCGGTTCCTCTCGATCGCGCACCAGCATTCGTTTCGCAAACAACCTTGCAGGGATGACGCGCGAGTCGTTCATCACCAACAGATCGCCGGCGCGCAACAACGAGGGTAGGTCGGCAAATCGCGAGTCAGCCACCGCACCCGTTGCTCGATCCATACGCAGCATGCGGCTTTGTCCGCGTTCGGTGGGCGGTTGCTGAGCAATCAGCTCTTCGGGCAAATCGAAATCAAAATCCGCAACCCGCAGCCCGTCCGTCATTGCGCGGTCTTTCTGAAATGAGCAAGCGCATGCAGCCGCGCGCGCTCAATGGCGGCATTCAATCTCTGGCGATACGCCTCAAACTCTTCGGGAGGCAGATCTCGAGGAACCTCCGTCCAGCGCGCCCAGCTCACCACAATCCGCGTAAATGGCTTGGGAACCAGGAACCGATCCCACGAGCCCATCACCCACGCCCGCTCCGGCTCCAGATGAAACGCGCCGATGCGCGCGCCCGTCATCTGCGCCAGCTTGATGGGCCCCATTTTCGTCTGATAGATCGGTCCGCGCGGTCCATCGGCCGTAAAGATCGCCGGCCCTCCGCCGTCGATCACATCCTTCAATCCCAGAAGGCCTTCGCGCGCGCCTCGCGAACTCGATCCGCGCACCGCACGAAAACCGAACATGCCGAGGATGCGCGTGATCAGCTCCCCATCGAAACTTCGACTGATCAGGATGGTCGCGCCTGTCCGCCGGAAATAAATGGCGCAAGGCAGAACGCATTGGTGCCAGAAACAGAAGATCTGCGCGCCTGCGCCTTCACCCCATGGCAACGGAGTCGCGCCTTCTTCCGCGATGGTCTCAAAGCGCCAGGTCCATCCGACAACCCAGAGCATTGCCCACACCAGGCGCGGAATCACAGCCAGCGTTAGACGCTGGCCCACAGAAAACCTGGGGCTGGATTCGTTGTTCACTTGTCTTTCATTCTAGAAGGCTGGTTAGCTGTAGCGCACCCAGCGCAGAATCTCCGGCAGGGTGGCGCGCTTTCCATACATCAGAATCCCGATTCGATAGAGCCGCGACGAGAACCAGACCGTGAACCAGATGCTCAACAACATCAACCCAATCGACACGGCAAACTGCCACAGCGGTGGGATCTCCGACGCCATGCGCAAAAACATCACGATTGGCGCGGTGGGCGGAAACAGCGACGCCGCAATGGACCAAACCGAATTGGAATCGTTGATGATGAGCAGGATCATCGAGAAGCTGAGCCATGTGGGCGCAGCCGCCAGCGGCATGTACATTTGCAGCTCCTGCTCCGTCTCGCAGGTCGCCGCGAGGCCCGCAAACAGCGAACTGTAGAGCAGGTAGCCCAGCAAAAAATACACCGGGAACAAAATCCCTTCGGCCCAGGAGAAATGCACTTCAAAGTCGCCCGTCATCATGGCAGCGGCAAAGGGCGAAGCGAAAATCGCCGTCCCCGCAGCCAGCCAGATTGCAATCTGCGTCAACCCCACCGCTGCCACGCCGATGAGTTTGCCGGCCAACAAATCGCTCGGCTCGGCAGTTGCCAGCATGACCTCAAAAATCCTCGACGTCTTTTCCTGGATGATCGATCGCGCCACATTCATTCCGTAGATCATCGTGGTCATCGACAGCAGGAAGGCCATCACGTAGCCCTTCCAGAACGATGCCTGCGCGTTGCTCTTGACGATCGATCCATCCTTCTTCACCTGGTAGGTGTCAATGGAGATGCCCTTTACGACCGCATCGGCGCTGGCTTTGTCCATTCCTCCAGTGAGCAGATGCGCATCCACGATTCCATCGTTCAGCGCATCTTTCAGCCGGCTCGACGTCATGAAGTCGCCTGCGGATTCCGAGACGTACGATGCTGTGGGCACGTGGCCTGCCGGCGCATCGATCCACAAAAAACCGTCGATGGTCTTGTTCTTGACCTCGTCCATCAGGGCGGCGCGGTCGCTCGCACTCGCGGGCGCCACCACATCTACTTTCGCTTTTGCGGATTTCTCCCCCAGCAGTTGCGCGCGAATGCTGTTGGCTATGGCCGGATCGGGCGCGGCAACGGCCAAGTGCTTATGCGACCCGAGCCCCAGGCTCGACAGGTATCCAACGCCGATGACCAACGCGAAGATCGCCGGCAATCCAACCGTGGTCATGCGGAACGCCCGGCCGCGAATCTGCTCCAGATACTCGCGTTTGGCGATCAAAAAAACATTACGCATTGGGTGTGCCTCCCACGGTCTGGATAAAAATCTCTTCAAGAGATGGCTCGACCAGTTCGAACCGATAGATCTTCGCTACCGAAGTTGCTTCGTGCAAGAGCTTCTGTGCGTCGCCATTGTCCTTGAGCCGGATCTCGGCGTGGCCTGAATAGTTCTTGGCATCGAGAATCTGGTCGCTGTTCAAAAACTCCGCACTTCCCTCAAACTCCACCACCACGCGATTGCGCTCATAGCCCGCCTTGATATCGCGCACTTTTCCGGCAAGCACCGCTTTGCCGTTGTCGATCAGGCAGATTGTGTCGCAAAGTTTCTCCACCTGGTCCATGCGATGGGTCGAAAACACTATCGCTTTGCCCTGGTCTTTCAGCTCGAGCAGCGTCTTCTCCACCAGCACCGCGTTCACCGGATCGAGCCCGCTGAATGGCTCATCCATAATGATCAAGTCGGGATCGTGCAGCAGCGAAGCGATAAGCTGAATCTTCTGCTGCATGCCCTTCGATAGCTCTTCGGTTTTCTTGTTGAGCGACTCGTCGATCTCCATCCGTTTGGCCCACTCGATTCCGCGCTTGCGTGCCTCATCGGCCTCGAGCCCGTGCAGGCACCCAAAGAAAACCAACTGGTCGATGACCTTCATCTTTTTATAGAGACCGCGCTCTTCGGGAAGATATCCGACGCGCTCAAGGCTCTTGCGCTCAAAGGGCTTGCCAAACAGCTTGACCACTCCGGAATCCGGGATTGTTATGCCCATGATCATCCGGATGGAGCTCGTCTTTCCTGCTCCGTTTGGCCCCAGAAGACCAAACATTTGCCCCGCGTCAATCGACAGATTCAAGCGATTCACGGCAATTTTGGATTCGTAGGCCTTGGTTACTTCGAGGAGCTCGACCACCGCCATGCATTCACCCGCCGCCCTGCTAACAATCTCATTGCCTGAGCCACTTGAAGTGTAGCAAAGCGATTCCGCGCAACGAACCACGTCTTCAAGGACACCTGTCTGACAGGGTTTTCCGCGGCACCGAAGGTGACCCCATTTGTGTTACCTGAGAGAACGAAAGCGTACCCTTTTCATTACAAAAGTAAAACAAGATTACCTGCGTGGCACCAAAGAGGGGGTGACTCCGGCACCTAACCCAAGTAAAGTAACAGGGTCAGGACGGATAAATGGAAACGTATCTAACACCGCGAGATTTCCTTAAAGCTGCTCCCGTCACCGGGCCTGCGAAGCGGCCCCAGTCAATCTCAGAGATTGATGTCCGTCAGGGAGTGCTCGAAGATCTGGCCCTGAAGACGCTTTATCTCTCCGGTTCAATCACAGTGTTGGACCTCGCCGAAAAGACACGGCTGAGCTATGAAATTGCGCATGAGTTGTTTTTCCGCCTGCGCGCCGAGTTACATTGCCACGTCACGGGAATGACGGGCAATATTCCGCAGATCGCGATCACGTCGCAGGGCCGCTCGCGCGCGCTTGAGCTGCTCTCGCAGAGTCACTATGTCGGGGCTGCCCCGGTAACTTTGGAAAGCTATGTGGACCAGACTCGGAAGCAGAGCGTCAAGAAATTTGAGGTCCACTATGAAGATGTTGAGCGCGCCTTCGCGCACCTTGTCGTCGACCGCAAGACTCTCGACAAGTTCGGTACCGCTCTGAACTCCGGCTCATCCATGTTCCTTTACGGCCCCCCTGGAGTTGGTAAGACCACGATGGCTGAGGCCATGGCGCGCGTGCTTGCTGAAGACAACGTGTGGCTTCCCTATGCAATCGATATCGATGGCCAGGTGATCACGATCTACGACCCAGCAATTCATCATCGGATCACCGATGAGGAGCCGGTCAACCGCGACGAGCGCTGGGTTCTGTGCAAGCGTCCCACCGTGCTGGTGGGCGGCGAACTCACCGCCGAAATGCTCGATCTGCAGTTCAACACCACGACGAAATTTTATGTGGGACCGCTGCAGATGAAAGCCAACAACGGCGTGCTCGTCATTGACGACTTTGGCCGCCAGCGGCTGCGCCCCGAGGAGTTGCTGAATCGCTGGGTCGTTCCTCTGGATCGCCGCATCGACTTTCTCACGCTGGCCGGCGGCAAGAAGATCGAAATCCCGTTTGAGATGCTGGTCGTCTTCGCATCCAATATGGACCCGGCCATGCTCGGCGATGAGGCCTTCCTGCGCCGCATCCAGACCAAGATCAAATTGGGCGCTGTCACAGACGAGCAGTTTGCCGAGATCTTCCGCCGTGTGACGCAGGAGCATCACATTGACAATGATCCTGACGTAGTCAAATTCCTGATCGACTACATCCGCAACTCGCTCAAGCAGGAGCTGCGCTCGTGCTACCCACGCGACATCGTCAATCAGATTCTCTGGTCAGCGCGGTATGAAGGAGTGCGCCCCATCGTAGATCACACGACTGCAAAGCGCGCGATTGAAGCCTACTTCCTGCCGCCGGCATAGCCTCTTAGAATCCGCAAGGCAAACCGGCATTCTGCGAAGAAGTCTTCACGCAGAATACCGTTCTCTTTGTGCCTTAAGCCAGCGTCATCGTGTCCGGATTCCAGCCGACAATCGCGCCGCGCTCCATGCTCAGATTGCTGAGTAGTGCGGCCCCCGCCGCGCGGAATCCAAAGACACCGTCTTCCACGACCGGCTTGCGCGTCCTTACCGCCTCGAAGAAGTTCGAGAAGTGGTCGAAGCTGTCGCTGTATCCCTTGGGTGCAGAAAATTTCTCAGTGCCTCCCAGCGAAGCCTCAACGCCACGCTCACGCGGATACTTCTGCTTGTAATCGTCAATAATGACCTTTTGCATCGCTTCGGGGAAAGTGTCCACGGTGTAACCCGGAGCCTTGCTGCGCGGAACCCGCGTTACAGTCACTCCGCCCCAATCGATCTCCAGCGTCCCTTCTGAACCGGTGAAGATGAGCCCTTCGCTTTCTTCGCCGCCGTCGACAAAGTTCACGCGCAGGCTGAGGTTGAAGTCTTCGCGATAATCGAACAGCCCCAGCATCACGTCGGGAACGTCCCTGCCATCTTTCCAGAAGCGCAAGCCGCCCGTCGCCATGCCGCGGACCGGCCCGTGCGATCCAGTGATGAAATGGGTCCCGCTGAAGAGGTGGACGAAGAGGTCGCCGGCCACTCCGCTCCCATAAGCCTTCCACTTGCGCCATTGGAAAAAATGCTCGGCATTGAATGGGATCTTGGGAGCTGTCCCAAGAAAGCGTGGCCAGTCGCATGTCTCCGTCGAGGCATCAGGCGGCACTGTGTAGCTCCACGCCCCCATCGCCGAATTGCGGTCCCAGCGAGCCGTCACCATGTTGAGCTTGCCAATGGTTCCCGCTGCAAGCAGTTCCTTGGCCTTGGCGTAGATCAATGAGCTGACGCGCTGGCTGCCCACCTGCAAAATTCTTCCCGTAGATTTCGCGGTATTGATCATCTCTGGCCCATCACTGTAGAGATGAATCATCGGCTTCTCGCAATAGACGTCTTTTCCAGCCTTCATCGCGTCGACTGAGGCCCGCATGTGCCAGTGGTCGGGCGTGCCAATGATGACCGCATCAATATCCTTGCGCGCGAGAATCTCGTTGTAGTCGCGCGTCGTGAAGATGTCGTTGCCCCACAGCTCTTTGCTCCGATCGAGCCGCCCGTTGTAGCAATCGGCCACGGCGACAAGCTTCACGCCCGGAACCTGCACCGCGGTCTTGGTATCGCCCTGCCCCTGGCCGCCCGCCCCGATCAGCGCGATCTGGATATTGTCGTTGGCGGCAACCGGCTTTACAGCGGTTTCCTGCGCCCATCCCAACGCATGCACTTTGCCAGCGAGAAGCGTCGCCGCAGAAGCCGATCCAGCCACCCTCATGAAATTCCTGCGATTGAGCTCGCTCACAACTGTTCCTCCTGCGCGATGATTTTCTCACCGCCTACAACCATACACGCCGCAGCCGACCCGCAAGCGCCGCAGCTCGTGCCCCTTGACGCGCAGGGTGCCCCATCCATCCACGGCTTCATCGTGGATGGGTGGGAATCCACGAACCCCAAGGCGCGCAAGCGCCAGTTGGCCCCACCGCAGGTGGCCCCATCCATCCGCAGCCTCATCGTGGATGGGTGGGAATCCACGAACCTAAAGGCGCGCAAGCGCCAGTTGGCCCCACCGCAGGTGGTTTGGCCCACCGCAGGTGGTTGTCCCCGCCTCGACGCCCCCTGTAGCATTCAGAATGTGCCCGGCCTCGATACTCCCATCATGTACGTGCGCGGCGTTGGCCCGCGCCTCGCGGAGATGCTCGTGGCCAAAGGTATCCAGACCGCCGAGGACCTGCTCTACCATCTCCCTTTTCGCTACGAAGATCGCCAGCATCCGCGTAGCCTCGACGAGCTGAAGCCGGGCGAGACCGCCAGCGTGATCGCCGAAGTACGCGGATCGCTTCTGCTTCGCACCCGCAAGGCCCCGCTATTTGAATTGACAGTTGGCCAGGGCCGCTGCGCGCTGAAATGTATCTGGTTTAACGGCAGCTATCTCAATGGAAAATTCCACGCCGGCCAGACGATCGCCGTCTACGGCAAAATCGAGCCCTCGCGTTCCAGCAGCAACTTCAAGATGATTCAACCGCAGTTCGAGCTGCTGCCCGACGACGCCGACGATGCTGAAACGCGCCTGCTTGAAGTGGGTCGCATCACGCCTGTCTATGAGTCGCTTGGCGGAAGCCGGCTGGCCTCGCGCTGGCAGCGCAAGGTGATCTTTCATCTGCTCGAAGGCATGCGCGGCTCAGTGCCTGAGTGCCTGCCGCGCGAAATGCTCTCGAGGCTCGGCCTGCCCGACCGCGAAACCGCGCTGCGCGAAGTGCATTATCCGCCGGAAGGAACCTCGCTCGCCCAATTGCAGGCCTCAGCCACACCGCCGCATCGCCGCCTCATCTTCGAGGAGCTTTTTTTCCTCGAACTCGGTCTTGAATTGAAGCGCCGCCGCATGCGCGAGCGCGCCGGCATCGCCTTCTCCACGGGCGACAACGTCCGCGAAGCCATCCGCGAAGTGCTGCCCTTCCATCCCACCGCCGCGCAGAAACGCGCACTGGGCGAAATCGTCGCCGACATGCGCCAGCCAAGCCCCATGCGCCGTCTGCTGCAGGGCGACGTGGGCTCCGGCAAAACCATCGTGGCCCTGCAAGCCATGCTGGTCGCCATGGAGAACGGCTACCAGGCCGCGCTCATGGCGCCCACCGAGATCCTCGCCACGCAGCACTTCCTCGCCGCGCGCAAGCTGCTTGAGCGCTCCAGCCGCAAGCCGCGCATTGTCCTGCTCACCGGTTCCCTCGACAACGACCGCAAGCGCCACACCCGCGGCCTCATCAATCGCGGCGAAGCGCAGCTTGGTCATCGGCACCCACGCGCTCATTGAAGAGAAGGTCGAGTTCGATCGTCTTGGCCTGGTCGTCGTCGACGAGCAGCATCGCTTCGGCGTCATGCAGCGCTTCAAGCTGATGAAGAAACCCAACCAGGCCGAGCCCGACGTATTGGTGATGACCGCAACCCCGATCCCGCGCACCCTCGCGCTCTCGCTCTATGGCGACCTCGACGTCAGCGTTCTCGACGAGCTTCCGCCCGGACGAACACCGATCGTCACCCGCAGAGTCGCAGGAGAACGCGCCGACGAGGTCTGGGAGTTCGTCCGCAAGCAGGTCGCCCTTGGCCGCCAGGCTTACATCGTTTACCCCGTGATTGAAGGGGCGAACGACGACCAGCCCGAGCTTGACTTCCCGCAGGACGAGAATCCTGTGCCCGACCCTGGGCCTGCACCCAAATCCCGCAGGAATGGCAAGACAGCGGAGTTATTTCCCAAGGCCGAATCGGAGGCGGCGCCGCCGGCGAAGGCGGGACTCAAGTCAGCCGTCGACATGCACCAAAAGCTCCGCTCCGGGCCGCTCTCCGGCCTGCGCGTGGGTCTCTTGCATGGCCGCCTCGATGCCGATGAGAAAGAGATCATCATGCGTCGCTTCCATCGCGGCGAGATCGACATTCTGGTCGCCACGACTGTCGTCGAAGTGGGCGTCGATGTTCCCAACGCCACGGTCATGGTGGTCGAGCAGGCGGAGCGTTTCGGTCTCGCCCAGCTCCACCAGTTGCGCGGTCGCGTCGGTCGCGGCGCAGCGAAAAGCTATTGCATCCTCATGACCGGGTCGCGCGTCTCGCCAGAAGGCGAAGAGCGCCTCAACGCAATGGTCCGCACCCAGGATGGCTTCGAACTCGCGGAACTGGACTTGACCATGCGCGGCCCCGGCGAATTCTTCGGAACCCGCCAGGCCGGCCTCCCTGATTTTCGCGTTGCGAATCTCGTCCGCGATCGCGAACTGCTTGAGCTCGCCAAAGCTGAAGCAGCGCGCTTCGCAAACCCGCCCGCGGCCGATTCGGCACATCCAGAAGGCCCCACTGAGGCCGAGCGCGCCCGCGTGTGGGCCCGCCTCAAAGAAGCCTGGCAACGCCGCTATGGCCTTGTCGAAGCCGGATAGACCGTTCCGCCGATCACAGCCGTCGCTCAGTCTCTCAGTCCCTTAGTCCCTCGCCTCACTCAACTCGTCTCCGCACGAGACCGTCATACGATTGATCGACTGAATAAGTCTCAATTTCCAAATCAATACTCGCGATATCGGTGCCGCAATCCTTCTGGTGATGCCGCGTGCACTGGCAAAGCTCGGTGAAGCGAACGTGCCCGGTCTGGCTCAACTCCAACCCCGCCGCAATGAGAACACTGTAGATGTCGACGCACGATTGCCGCTCGAACTCGAACAGCATGCTCACCAGGCCGCTGTCGTTGGCGCCGCGGCTCAGCACCCAACCCCCACAGCTCAAGATGGCTCCGGTCAGCGATTGCACCAGCCGCGATGGATCCTCGGCGGAAAGCGCCCTCATCTCCAAGGCCCATGGAATGCCAATGGCCCTTCGTTCGTCGCGCTCCTGCATCATCTGCCTCACGACGCTCTTATCGGATAAGCACCGCGCAGGATAACAATGTTCCGGAGTTGAACGGACTCTGCCCTTCTTTGAAACATCTCAACCCAATCTCCGATCCAAATGTTGTAGCTTGAGAGACAGGATGATCGTCGGTTCCGGTATCGATCTGGCAGAAATCGGACGCATCGAGCGCGCCATCGACCGATACGGCGCGCGCTTTCTCGATCGCATTTACACCCCAGCCGAACAAGAATATTGCCTGCGTAAGCGCCGCTCGGCTGAAAGCTTCGCCGGCCGCTTCGCCGCCAAAGAAGCGGGAGCCAAGGCGCTCGGCACCGGCATCAGCTTTGGCGTGAATTGGCTCGAGATCGAGGTTATCCGAAAACCAAGCGGCCAACCCACCCTCGCGTTTCACGGCCGCGCAGCCGAGATCGCCGCCCAGCTCGGCGTGGCTCAGGCCTCCATCTCCATCACGCACACCGCCGACATGGCCATGGCCAGCGTGCTGCTCGAAAGTGTAGGTTGACTCCGGTCCCCCCAGACGCAGGGTGCCACGGCGTTCAATTATCCCAATCCCTGCTTGGATTTAGCTCCACCCGAACGGCCCAGTTTTTGAAAATGCCTTCCGGCGGGCCATCTGTTATCCTCAAGGCGTCCCCGCCTGCTCATTCCCAGCAAGAGGAGTCACGTGCCAACCCGAAAAGATATTCAATGGTCACAGTTGAGGGTGGGCGCACTGGTCCTGGTGGCCATGGCCGTGCTCGTGGGCCTCATCTTCCTCATGTCTGGCTCGACGGGCGGACTCTTCGCGCGAAAGATTAAACTTCGCGCCTACTTCGCGAATGCCGCAGGACTTAAAGACGGAGCGCCCGTCACCCTTGAGGGCGTCACCATCGGCAACGTCATTCACGTCGGGGTCGTCCCGGCACGCAACCCCACGCCGGTTGAAGTGATCATGCAGGTTGGCGAAGAGTACCAGAAAGGGCTGCACATGGACTCCACCGCCTCCATCGCCCAGGCCGGCGTCCTTGGCGACAGCTATATCGACATCGACTCCGAACTAGCCAAAGGCCCGCCGCCGCCCACCAACACTGAGCTCAAAATCACCGGCGCTCCCAGCATTCAGGACGTTATCCGTACCAGCCAGACCTCCATCGAAAACATCAACGTGCTCATGAAAAAAGTTGAGATCCTGGTCGACACCCTCAACTCAAAGAAGGGCACGGCCGGCGAGTTCCTCAACGATCCGGCGCTCTATAACAAGATCTCGCGCATCGCCGACAATCTCGAAACCATCACCGGCAGCATCTCCAAAGGCAATGGCTCGCTGGGCAAACTTCTGACCGACGATACCTTGTACACCCGGGCCAGTTCGGCGATCGATCGCGTCAACAACATTGTCACGGACCTGGACCAGGGCAAAGGCAGCGCCGGAAAACTGCTGAAGGACGACACGCTTTATAAGAACCTAAATGCGACCGTCGCGAATACCAACCAGTTGGTCGCCGAGATCAACGCAGGCAAGGGGTCCATCGGCCTGCTCGCCAAAGATCCGGCCTTTTCAAAGAAGCTTGACGATACAGTCACGCGCCTCGATGCAATCCTGACCAATATCAATGAGGGCAAGGGGACGGTTGGGCAGCTCTTCGAGAACCGTGCCG
Source organism: uncultured Acidobacteriaceae bacterium (assembly GCA_963791505.1). Classification (GTDB taxonomy): domain Bacteria; phylum Acidobacteriota; class Terriglobia; order Terriglobales; family Acidobacteriaceae; genus Telmatobacter. Next base: position 124,806 of record CAWBSV010000031.1, on the reverse strand, counting down.
TCTACGACCACCTGGACAACACGCTGGATGAAGCGCATCAACTGGTCAAGGGTATGCGCGAAAACCCAAAGAAGTACCTCGTCATTCAACTCAAAGTTTTCTAGTCGTGCTTTGTAACAGGGCACGACTTTCAGTCGTGCCAATACACGGCCAAAAGCGATGGGCTTTAGCCCCTTAGGCATGGTTTTCATGCTTCCGGGGCATTTATGACATAGCTTCTCCGACTTTGGCCGCCCCACTGAGCCCAGTCGGAACTTCTCAGCCCAACCCTGCGTACACCCATGCAGAGGTCTGAATCCCCTTGAAAGCCGTTCTCCCCGCCTTGTCCGTCGGCCTTTGCGCCATCGCTTGCTTTGTTGCCATTCGACAGCCGCGTGTTGTCAGCGCGTCCGCAGCGGGGCCAACCTACGCGGCCAATGGCGACATGATAGCGCCAGCAAATTATCGCGAATGGATCTATCTCAGCACCGGCATCGACATGAGCTACGACGCCAAAGCCAACGGCATGCCCGACCACTCGACGTTCGATAATGTCTTCGTCGATCCTGCGGCGTATCGGAGCTTTCTCGCAACCGGCACATGGCCTGACAAAACGATGATCGTTCTTGAAGGGCGCGAGGCGCGCAACAAGGGCTCAATCAACCAGCGCGGGCATTATCAAGGCACCGCCGTGACGGGCTTCGAAGTGCACGTCAAGGACGCTCGATTCCCCGGAAACTGGGCGTTCTTTGATTTTGACTCGCCCGCCGGCAAGGGCACATTGATTCCCCAGACGGCGTCGTGCTATCGGTGCCACGCAGATCATGGAGCTGTGGATACGACGTTTGTCCAGTTCTATCCGACGCTTTTGCCCGTTGCCCAAGAGAAGGGCACGCTAAGCCAGGCTTACGTTAAGGAAGAAGCAGCATCCGCCGATGCCAAATAGGATTTAGCGCGCCGGCCGAAGTGGGGCAACAGCATCCGGACCACGAAACTTTTTCCAAAACTCGACGAATCCCTTCAAGCGCACCACCTGAAAATAATCACTCGCTAAAAAATAGAAGATCGTCGCAAGTACCCACAAAACATGGAGCGCGCCCGGGCCCAGTTCATCGCTGAAAGGCAGCGGTGCGGCCGATAGCACCATCGAGAGCACAATCAGCGCCAAGGCCACGATGCCCATCACCAAATTGACTTCAATCAGCTTGCCGATGAAGGTCTTCCCCAGGCGCAGGCTCCGCCCTACCGCCTGCAAGGGGCCGCATTCCTCCATCAGCATCACCACGGGAGCGATCGTAAGCGGCCAACTCACCAGCGCCCACGATGTGAAAAAGCCCAGCGAGAAGAAGATAAATCCCATTGCGAATCCGACCAGGTCAGGTTCGCCAGAAGCGGGAATGTCCATGGCGCCGATCCACGCGATCGATTGATACCATCCCCACAGCACGCAGCCCAGCAACAGAAGCCAGAGCGCCTGCAGCACCATCATGGAGAAGACTCTCATCCGCGCGGAGGGCTCCAGATGCCGCCACACCACGCTGCGCCCCACACCGGAGATTACGATCCACGCAAGCGCCGCGGCGGGGACAAGCCACCGCACCGTCGCACCAGCAAGCGGCCGATACATCGCCCACGCGTGGGCAATCTGCCCCGCTGCCTGCCACGGGTTCTGCGGATTAAGGCTCGCAAGCCCGCTCGACTCCAATGAGACCTTCTCAAGGATACTGACGACCTGCACGCCGCAGAGTGCCAGCATGGGAATGCCGAAGATCCAGCGCCACGCCACCTCGCGCGCCGTCAGCCACGGCCGGTCGAACACCCAGCCCATGTGACCGACCATCGTCTGCGTGCCGCGTATTTTCTCAACCGCCCGGGGACCACTCATGCCAACTCCGCGGCCATCGCCCACCAGCGGCTCACTTCACCACCAGGTTAACCAGCTTGCCGGGAACCACAATGATTTTGGCGATGGTCTTCCCCGCGATTCGTGCTTGCACCTTTTCGTCTGCGAGCGCAGCCGCCTCGATGGCCTTCGCATCGGCATCGGCAGCCACGCGCACAACGGTGACCAGCTTGCCGTTCACCTGGACGGGGATCTCGAGCTCGTCTTCTTTGGCGAGCGCGGGATCGCTCACCGGCCACGGAGCACGCAACACCGCCCCCTTCTCGCCCAGTTCCTCCCACATCTCAGCGGCAAGGTGCGGAGCAAACGGCGCCAGCATCAACACTAGCGACCGCAGCAGTTCGCGGACTTCCGATGCGGGCACGGCTCCGTTCGTCAGATGGCCATCCGCTGCCTGAAGTTCGTTCACCAACTCCATGATCGCGGCCACCGAAGTATTAAAGTGCCAGCGCCCTTCAAAGTCGTGCGTCACCTTCGCAATGGTCTGATGCAGCTTGCGCAACAGCTTGACCGACTCGGCAGTTGAGGCCGCCACCGGACCCTCGGCCAAACGCGCAACCGCCGCATGCTTCATCACCAGCCGGTACACACGACTCAAGAAGCGACTGACGCCCGCAACACCATCTTCCTGCCAATCGAGATCGCGATCCGGCGGCGCGGCAAAAAGCGAATACATGCGCGCCGAGTCCGCGCCATAGCGCGCAATCATGTCGTCGGGCGAAACCACGTTGCCCTTCGACTTCGACATCTTGGCCCCGTCTTTGATCACCATCCCCTGCGTGAATAGGCGATGCACCGGCTCGTCATTCGTGACCAATCCCAGATCGCGCATCACCCGCGTCCAGAACCGCGAATAAATCAGGTGCAGAATGGCATGTTCGACACCGCCGATGTATTGATCGATCGGGAACCAATACCCTGCGACCGACTTATCAAACGGCGCCTGCGCATTTTTCGCGTCCGTATAGCGATAGAAATACCAGCTCGAATCGACAAACGTATCCATCGTGTCGGTCTCGCGCTTGGCCGGGCCGCCGCATTTCGGACAAGTCGTGTTCACAAACTCCGGCACGCGGCCAAGCGGCGATCCGCCCTGCTGCGTGATCTCGATCTGCTCCGGCAACAAAACCGGCAACTGATCTTCCGGCACCGGGACCAGCCCGTCGTTCTCGCACTGGGACTGGCAGTAAACCATCGGGATCGGCGTACCCCAGTAGCGCTGCCGGCTCACGCCCCAGTCCTTCAACCGGAACGTCACCTTGGCCTCACCGAAACCACCGCCCTCGGCCACCTGCTGCAGCTCTACCTGGGCCTTGGCACAACTCAACCCGTTGTATGGGCCCGAATTCACGAGCACGCCGTCTTCTGCAACAAACGGCAAGCTCGTTGTTCCTTCGCCCCCTGCGCCGGACGAATCACCTCGACAATCGGCAATCCGTACTTGGTCGCAAACTCGAAGTCCCGCTCATCGTGCGCAGGGACGCTCATGATCGCGCCAGTACCGTAGTCGGCGAGGATGTAGTTCGCCACCCAGATCGGCACGCGCTCGCCGCTATAGGGATTGATCGCGAAGCGCCCCGTCGGCACGCCATGCTTTTCGATCGCTCCCAGGTCGCCGGCTTCACGCGCCTTCTTCTGCTGGTCGATCAGCTCGTCCACCTGCGCCTTCAACGCTCGATCTTCCGCCGCAAACCTGGTCACCAGCGCGTGCTCCGGCGCCAACTGAACGCTGGTTGCGCCAAAGATCGTGTCCACGCGCGTGGTGAACACGCGGATGTGCGCGCGGCGCTTCGTCGGGACGTCATCGCCGTCCTCCAGCCCACCCAGCGCCATCTTCAGGATAGGGTCGTCGAATTCCGACACCCGATCGCCGTTCCCCGCCCCCTCATCCAGAAAGAAATCGACTTCCGTGCCTTCGCTCCGTCCAATCCAGTTCCGCTGCATGGTCTTGACCTTTTCCGGCCAGCCGTCCAGCGTATCGAGTCCCTTGAGCAACTCATCGGCGTATGCGGTGATGCGGAAGAACCACTGCACCAAATCGCGCTGCTCCACGATCGTGTCTTCATGCCGCCAGCAGCGGCCGTCAATCACCTGCTCATTCGCCAGCACGGTCGCGCATTCAGGACACCAGTTCACCTTGCTCTTCTTGCGATACGCCAAGCCCTTTTCGTACATGCGCAGAAAGAACCACTGGTTCCAGCGGTAGTAGTCGGGCAGGCAGGTCGTCACTTCCGTCGCCCAGTCGTATCCCAGGCCGAGCCGATTCATCTGCCGCTTCATGGCGGCGATGTTGCCAAGCGTCCAGGCGCGCGGCGGCGTATTGTTTTTGAGCGCGGCGTTCTCTGCCGGCAGACCGAACGCATCCCACCCCATGGGGTGCAGCACGTTATACCCGCGCATCCACATGTGCCGCGCCAGCGCATCGCCGATGGCATAATTGCGCACGTGTCCCATGTGCAGTTGGCCGCTCGGGTAGGGCAGCATCTCCAGCACGTAGTACTTCGGCTTGCCGCAGTTTGGGGGCTCGGCCGCGTACAGGCCAGGGTCAGCCGCCCACCGCTGCTGCCATTTCAACTCAATTGCCGCCGGATCGTATCGTCGTTCGTTCTCTTCCGCCATTATGTTTTCAGTGTAAATGTGAAGACATCATCTGCGCGGCAGAAGCGGTTTCAGCCATGCGGGGATGGGATCGTGCACAACAACATTTTGTCCCTTGTCTCGTGAGGCAACCATGCGATACGGCATTGCGAGGTCGGTGTTGTCATAGACGCGCACATTCTCAAGTTCTGTCAGTGCGCGCTCAAGATTGCGCATAACTCGCCCAAATCGGCCCAGGATTTTATCAAGAGGTACGTCATGACCGCCTTTTGAAACCCGCATATCGACGCGAACTGCTGAGGTCTCAGGGCTGTCAACGCCGATGAAGACCAAAAGCACCGTGTATCCCGCGGCCTCCGCTTGCTTCAGCGATTGGAGTTTTGCGCCGACAGGATCAGAAAAGACTGTTTCAAAAATGAAGCTCTGGCGACGCGCAAGAAGGGCCCGTCGAATGTCTTCAGCCAGCTCGGCGGCCCGATATGCGTCCACGCCCGTTCGCAGCGCCAGGACGTCCGCGTTGATGAAGGGAAGACGCGATTTTTCAAGATAGATGCGATAAAACGATGACTTGCCGGCGCCATTGGGTCCTGCCAGCGCTATCACGATTGGACGGCGGTTCAACAGTTCGTTCATTCAGCCGCGGATCGCTTTCGCCTGGCTCTCTCGGCGACAAATTGTCGATTGACGAACCGGCCCACCGTCTCGGCCCCATTCTCGTCCGTCCGAATCAATAACCCGCTACCGCCCGGGTACGATCGATAATGCGGGAACGGCTCGCTCGCGAGATAGGCGCTGACCATCCCTCGCCCCTCAGGTGTGTCCACTACCTCAAGCAGCTCGCCAATGGACGGCTCTGCTTCAGCGTTCTGCAATGCAGCGATCTGGCGGCCATCGAAGAGTCGCTCAACAGATCGGCCGAGAGTGGCCCAGTATTCCACCTGGCCGGCAATCGAGCGTTGCAGAGATTCCCCAGCCAGCCGAGCGTTGAGAACAAGTTCATCCGAGAGTTTCACGGGCTGGGGCATGAAGCAATAGTAGCAAAATGCTACCAACGCTTCAAGGACAACCGGACGGAAGCAAAGCAATCAGAAGTCGCGTTCTCCGCCTCACTTCTTCGGCCGGGATTCCGGCGGAACCATCCCCGCCACGCGGTAATAGACCACCAACTGCCCGTAGTGCTCGCCCGAGTGCTCAACGAACTCCCACGCCAAATCGGAAATTCGATCCTGCTGGTTGGCAAACGGGCTCTTCACCAGGTCATTCATTCCGCCATCGCCCTTGGCCTGGATGATCGCCGCGCCATCGGCAAACGACTTCTTCACAAAGGCCACCACGTCTGCCTTGGTTTTGTAGTCGGCCCGCTTCGGATCGCCCGTCGGCGCCGGCAATCCCTTGGCCGCATTGATGAAGTAATAATTCCCGCCCGCCGCATGCAGAAGCTGTTCGGCAAAGCTGCGCTGCGCCGGGTTCGGCTTGAAATCGTACTTGTCTTCGGGAAAGTCTTCCGCCATCGCGATCAGCTTGCGGCCGTTGTCGTTCCAGTTGTCGAGCAGCACCTTCGAAGGGCCGTTCGGTGGCTTGGGTGGAGCGTTATTTGCAGGTGTTGTTTGCGCGGACACCGCGCCCGTCGCCAAACAGGCAGCCATCAAGACCAGTGTTGCTTTTCCCAAAATCCTCATTCGGCCTCTCCTGAAAATCCGAAATTTCGTGCGTGCCGCCCTTCCTCGCGTTCTTAGGGGCAGGGCACGGGATGGGCTGTCTCCGTGACCACTTCGTACCCTTCCGGCGGTTGGAACAGGGCGGGGTCTGGTTCTGTCAGGCTCATGCTCACCAGTTCGCGGGTACGTTTGCCCGTTTGCGGGTCGTCGCTCACGCTGCGAAGAAGCAAGCTAATACTCGATGCGTACCAGTTTTCTTCCGTCCGCACCAGCGGCGCATCGTTGCCGATCTCGCCAACCGGTGTTGTCCAGGTGTGCCTGGTGCCATGCGCCACGACACCCTCGATTGTCGTGTCTCCAAGGTCAACGGGCACAAGACCCGTTCTGACCTTGGGCGGTGCAGCCACCGCGCTCTTCGTTGCCGCCTCACTCGTTGCAGGCTTGCCAAACTGCCAACGTACCAGCCCCGCCTCGGTTGCCCAGCAACCCTGGTGCTGATCGGCTGGAGGGCCCTTCACGATCGTGGTCTTGGTACGCAGCGAGTCCCAACTCGTGTCAGTCCCTTCCACCGGGTCGTGCACCCGCGCCCGCGTTATCGTTGGACGATCGGGAGAACCCGTGAGGTCTTTGGTCACGGTCAACGTCCGGCCGCTTTGGTCAACTGCATCAATTTCGGTCAAATCTCGGGTTATCGTTGTCCCATTCGCCAGAGTATGCACCGAGGTGATCTTGAATTCGGCCGTGTACGGCTGGGGCGGTTTCTGGTGAGGACGGACCAGAGCGGTCTGCCCAATGCAATATGCGGCAACCAGCGCCAGGCCGAGTGAGGTCGCCAGCAACGACGGGCGAGAGTAAAGGGAAAGCATAGTTCCTCCCCCGAGCGAAGTGAAGTAAAGATTGAAGCCGGAATGAGCTGGGAAAAAACGTGCGCACTCAGTCTGACGCTGATCGGATGGGAAAGCAACCGGAATTCTCACGAACAGCGTCGACAAAATCCCACAGCGATCTCGCAATTAGGAGTCCACCAGGCTCTTCAGCACGCGCACATTGCGCTCCTCGTCGCCTTCCTCATCCACAGGCGTCTCTGCGATAAACGCAGCGTGCGCAAACCGCTCGTCGTTCAGCAACCGCCGGAACGGCTCAATCCCCATCGTTCCCTGCCCGATGTGCTCATGCCGATCGAGCTTCGACCCCCGCGGCGCCTTCGCGTCATTGCAGTGCCACACTCGCACTGCGTCGAAGGTTACCGTCCAGGCGATTTGCTGCATGGTCTCTGCGTAGCCCTCTTCCGTCACCAGATCATAGCCCGCGACATGGGTATGGCACGTATCCAGGCAAACGGCCACAGGAGCGCATGCCTGCAGCAGCGTCACCAGTTCGCCCACTTGCTCAAAGCTGCCCCCCAGCGAAAACTCCGCCCCCGCCGTGTTCTCGATCAGGATGTGAAAGCCCGTGCCCTGCCACGGCAATCCATCGACGGCCCGCTTGATCGACTCCGCAGCCAGTTTCAATCCCTCGTTGCGCGTGAGCCCCTTCCACGATCCCGGATGCAGCACCAGATATTCGGCGCCCCAGGTCAGCGCGCGCTCTACTTCTCCGCGAAACGCGTCAATACTGTTCTTGCGAACACTTTCGGTCTGGCTGCAAACGTTCACCAGATAGCTGGTGTGGATGACCAATGGATTGACGTCTAGCTTCGCGCGTAAGGCCCGCATCCGCTCCGCCTGCGCCGGATCGACCTTCGGCGCACGCCACATCCGCGGACTCGATGAAAAGAACTGGAAGGTATTGGCGCCAATCTCCCGCGCCCGCTCAACCGAATTCGCCGCTCCGCCCGGCGTCCCCAGGTGCACTCCAATACGCTTGCTCATTCCGCCAGTTTAATCGTCGCCATCCCTAATCGTCGTCATCTTTGCTCGTCTTCTTCTGCCGCTCCCGGATCATCGCCGGGACCGGCGCATTGCCCATCGCATCTTTCCAGAGGATGACGTTGAGCTTCTGCGCATCCGCACGGTCAGCGTGGGTGAAATCCATCTTCATGCTGTCGTCCGCGCCCGCCGCTGTCTTTTTGTTGGCCGTATAGATCAGCCCGTTGTCGCGATTCGATGTATCCGCATCGTACGCAGGCTGGTCGCCCGGCCCCGCAAACTCCGACGCGACGAGCGAACTAAACGCATCGTTATTGTTCATCGGAGGCAGTCCCAGAAGCGATTCCATGGTCCGCACCACGCTGACCGTTGAATAGAAATGGCTGTCGACCGCCGGCGCGCCACCCCGCCCATGCGGAGCGTATTTGCTGATCACCAACGCCACGCTGCGATGCGCGTCCACATGGTCCGCCCCATTCTGCGCGTCATCTTCCAGGATGAACAGCGCCGTATTGTCCCAGAACGGTGAATGCGAAATCGCCTCCACAACGCGACCCACGGCTAAATCATTGTCAGCGACTGAAGCCTTCGGCGTCGGCCCACCCGGCCGCGTGCCTGCCGTGTGATCGTTGCCCAGGCGCATCAGCACAAAGTTCGGCATCGTGTCTTTGCCCTGCGCACGATCGGCAATCCACCCCTTCAAATGCCGCTCGAAAACATTCACGCGAATCTGGTCCGGAATCGCGAGTTCAAAGTCCGGCGCCTCTTCAGCAAAGTGCCCAACCAGCTCGGGCTTGGTGGCAATGTTGGTTGCGAGCACGGGAATCGCCCACGGCCAGCGGTTAGTTTCGCCGCCCCAGGCATCGGGCAATCTTTCTCCCGGCGCGTACTCTTTCTTCGCGCACGGCTTGCCTGCGAGCATGGGCCCCAGCCGCGGGTCGGCAACCTTCTCCTGGTTGCAGAAAGTGGATGAGATGAACTCGCCAAAGTGATAATACGTCTTTCCATGTGCCGCCAGATCGCCCCACAAATACCCGCTCCCCGGCTCGTTCACATCGGGAATCTTCTGCAGCAGCGGGTAGCCTTCAGCAACCACGCCCTCGTAGTCGTAGGTGCGCTCGCTGCCGCGATAGCTCTGCTGCCACGTCTTCTCCAGATAATCGGACCCAATCGCCGCCGTTGACCAAACATGTCCGTCGCCCGACACTTCGCCGGAATCGAAGAAGTTGTCGAGCACTCCAAACTGAAGCGCCAGCTTGTGCTCATTCGGCGTGATCGATTCCCCATACATCGTCAGCCGCGGGTCGCCATTGCCAACCGGCTTGCCGTCTTTCTTCAAATCGCCAAGAATCTGGTCGTAGGTGCGATTCTCTTTAATGATGTAGATGACGTGCTGGATGCGATCGCCGCCGCCGGCAAACGCAATCTTCTCCTGCGCAGCCTTCATGCGGTTCGACTCGACCACGATCGATGTCCACTCCGGCAGATTCTTTTCGATCTCCGCTTCATCCAGCGTCGCAAGCGATCCGTAGAGCAGCGTCGCGATATACGTCGACGCGCCCTTGTAGTTGTGCGCCTTCGCGTTTTCAGATTCCCGCTGCGGAAAATTGTTCGGCCCCGTGCCCTTGCCCTTGGCCGTCACCACATACAATTTGCCGCCCTGTGAGGACGGCAAAAATGTGAGGCACATCGGCAGCCACTCCGTCGGAATGAATCCGTCAGGCTCGACCATCCCCTGCCGCGACAGCCTTGCCCGTCAGCTTCTTCGTATCGATCACCGCAACCGCATCGCTCGCCATGTTGCCGACATAGAGGCGCGATCCGCTCCCGTTCACAGCAATAGCCACGGGCTCCGCCCCAAAGTAGCTCTGCCCCGGCAGCCGCGTATCGAAATAGCCTTTCACCGAAAATTGCCCCGCGCCCACATTCACCGCGGCCACCGCATCGCGATTCGCCAACGCGACGTAGAGCGTTTTCTCATCCGGCGCAAAGACAAAACTACATGGATGCGTCCCGGAAGCCACCGCGCTCGATGGCTTCAGCAGGGGCAGCTTGCGTCCCACTGTTCCCTTCACAAGGTCGAGCTCCACAATCTCCGACGCATTCCAAAGCGCCACAAACGCGCGCGCGCCCACTCTTCGTCACAGCCAGCGCAACCGGATACGTGCCCGGCACCGCGTTGCTCTCGGACAAGTCGAACCGCTTCTCAATCGCGCCGCTCGCCGCGTCCACGATCAGAACCACGTCCGACAGGTTGTCGGCCACCAGGAGCTTCTCTGCGCCCGCATTCCCCAGCACCGCAATCGCCGCCGGGAAGCGGCACGCCCTTGTCGCCCTCCTGATCGCCCAGCAGCAGCGTCTTGCGCCCCGCGGCCAGCGGCTCCAGAGGGAAGCGCGATCATCCGCTCCGGCGTAATCTTGCCGCCCGCAAAGCTGTAGACAAGAATGCCGCTGCCCGTGTCGCCTTTGGTCGATCCGGTCGGATCGGTCTCAGACCCGATGCTCGCGAAGACATGACTTCCATCTCTGCTGAACGCCAGCCCCGAATACAACGTCTGCTGCGCTGTCCGCGCCAGGCGTCCGCGCATCGGGAAAATCCGCCAGCGTCCCGGTCTGCGTATCCAGCACCGCAATCGACTGCTTGTACTCCGACTCGAACGTCCCATAGCCCGCATTGATCGTCAGCACATAGCGGCCATCCGGCGAGACCGCAGTCGACATGGGCAGGCTGTTCAACCGCTGCGGATGGCCGGGCGCCTCGCCAATTAGCTGCTTGCTGGTTGGCAGATCGACGGACTGGGCGCTGAGAAACACTGGAAACAGAACAAAAAAGAAACAGACCCTTGGGGAGACCCGCATCATCATGCCAAAACAGTAACAAAAACAGCGGCCGTTTCGCTTTACCGCCCTGTGACATTTTTGGGCTGGGGAGAATGTTGACGTTCAGATCCCGAAGGATGATCGGGTGCCTCATCCATCCACAGCCTCATCGTGGGTGGGTGGGATACCTCGAACCTCAACTTCAGGCTTCAGCCGCCGCATGCTCCTGCAATAATCTGGAGTCATGCGCACGGTCATCACAGCGGCGAGGCTCTGGAACGGAGCCGCCTTCCTCAACAACCCGGTCATCGCCGTCGAAGACGGCCGCATCGCTTCTCTCTCCGCGCAAAGCGAAAAAGAAGTCGGCGACGGCCTGCGCCTCAACTTCCCCGCCGCCACGCTCTCGCCGTCTTTCCTCGACGTCCACATCCATGGCGCCGCCGGCCACGACGTGATGGAAGCAACCCCCGAGGCTCTCGACCGCATGGGCCGCTTTCTCGCCGCGCACGGTACCGGCAGCTTTCTCGCCACCACCGTCACCGCCGACCTCGATGCCACGCTCATTTCACTCTCAGGCCTGGCAAAGCTGATCGAGGACTCCGCATCCTCAAACAGCCCCGCCGCCAAGCCCATCGGCATTCATCTTGAAGGACCGTTTCTCTCTCACGCCAAGCGCGGCGTCCATCCGCCCGATCTCCTTCTTGCGCCCGACATCGCAATCTTCGACCGCATGTTTGACGCCGCGGAGGGCCACGTCCGCCTCATGACCCTCGCCCCCGAACTGCCCGGCGCCGTCGAACTTGCTGCCCATGCGACTGCGCGCGGAGTTCGCGTCTCCGTCGGCCACTCCAACGCTACAGCCGCTGAAACCCGCGCCACCATTGCCGCCGGAGCCGTCAGCGCCACGCACACCTTCAATGCCATGCGCCCGCTCGATCACCGCGAACCCGGCATCCTCGGCGTCACCCTCTCCACCGATTCCCTGTTTGCCGAGCTCATCTGCGACGGCATTCACAACGCGCCCGAACTGGTCCGCATCTGGTGGAAGTCGAAAGGCCAGGACCGCGCCATCCTCATCACTGACGCCATGAGCGCCGCCGGCATGCCCAACGGAACCTACCATCTGGGCGGCTTTGCCGTAGAGGTCGCCGACGGAAGAGCAACCGCCAACGGCGTCCTCGCCGGCAGCGTGCTCACCCTCGACCGCGCCCTCGCCAACTTCATCCATTTCACCGATGCAACCGTCGAGCAGGGTCTCCCTCTGCTCACCGCCAACCCGGCCGCGATGACGGGCTTCGCATCAACCCTCGCCGTCGGCCAGGCCGCCGATCTTGTCGCCGTCGACCCATCCGGCGCCCTCGTCGCATCGTTCGTCAATGGCCATCGCGCACTCTGAGGCGCGCCGCGTTCGGCAGGTAATATAAGAGGCACGAAAAGATCCTCCTCCCTTCGCGAGGTCCCATGAATCAAGCCACAAAGTCGATTTCGATCCTTGCGCTTTGCTGCGGAGGCGCCCTTCTCCAGCCGTCTCTCGCGCATGCCCAGGCGCGCACGCCGGACCCGGCTCTGATCGCCCGCCGCAATGCAACCGAAAAAGAGCTCGAGTCGATTGCCATCATCGACCGCAAAGTCATGATCCCCATGCGCGATGGAAAACGGATGCAAGCCGACATCTACCGGCCCAAAGACGAGTCGAAGAAGTACCCGATCATCCTCTCCCGCACCCCGTACAACTTCAATTACTGGGACGTCGAACTCGGCGCGCCGCGCGACATGTCAGGCCCGCTCGAGGCAGTCAAACGCGGTTACATCTACATCGAGATGAACGAACGCGGCCGCTATTTTTCAGAGGGCGACTACGACATCCTGGGCGTTCCGCTCACCGACTCCGACGACGAGTTCGACTGGATGAGCGCGCAGCCCTGGACGACGGGCAAGGTGGGCCTCATCGGCTGCTCCTCGACCGCAGAGTGGCAGCTCAATGTGGCCTCGCGCGGCAACAAGGCGCTCGCCGCCATCATCCCGGAAAGCTTTGGCGCCGGCGTCGGCCGCGTCGCGCCCTATTATGAGCAGGGCAATTTGTATCGCGGCGGCGCCGTGCAGATGCTCTTTATGAGCTGGCTCTACGACTACGGCCTCCAGACCAACGACGCCAAGCCGAACTTCCCCGCCGGCACTTCGCAGCAGGCTTTGGTGACGGCGGCAAAGGCCTGGGACCTATCCGCGCATCCTCCCACCGTGGACTGGTCGAAGGCCTACCAGCACCTGCCGGAAAGCGACATCCTTGCTTCTCTCGGCGCTCCACACGGCATCTTTGCGGACAAAAATCCTGCCGGTCAACCCGGCCTGATCGAGCGCACCCCCAACGATCCGGCCTGGTACAAAGGCGGCCTCTGGGATGACAACATGCGCATCAATATCCCTGGGCTCTGGTTCATGACCTGGTACGACATCAGCGTCGGCCCCAACCTCGCCGCCTACAACCGCGTCCGCCAAACCGCCGACCCGGCCATCGCAGACGAGCAGTACGCCGTCATCGCCCCCGTCCCGCACTGCAGCTACAAGCGCGCGAGCGAACACACCATGGTTGGCGATCGCGACATGGGCGACGCCCGCCTCGATTACGACGCGCTCACATGGGGTTGGTTCGACCGCTTCCTCAAAGGCGAGAGCGGCGGCGCACTGGCCAAGACGCCCAAAGTGCAGTACTACACCATGGGTTTGAACAAGTGGCAGTCCTCCGATGTTTGGCCGCCCGCCAACGCCCATCCCGTGACGTATTACCTGGCAAGCGCCGGCCGTGCAAACTCACTGAACGGCAATGGATCTCTTGCGACTGCCGCGCCCCCGAAAGACTCTCCCGACGCCTTCACCTACGACCCCATGAATCCCGTACCCACCCATGGCGGCGGATTCTGCTGCATGGGCGCCGACCTGAAGCCGGGCGCGATCGATCAGCGCAGCATTGAAGCGCGCGACGACGTCCTCGTCTACAGCACTGGTCCACTCGACAAAGGCCTTGAAGTCAGCGGGCCCGTCGATGTCACTCTCTATCTCTCAAGCGACGCCAAAGATACCGATGTCACCGTCAAGCTGGTCGATGTGTTTCCCGATGGCACCGCCTTCAACATCGACGACAACATTCAGCGCGTGCGCTATCGCGAAGGCTACGAAAGACCTCCCGTTTGGATGGAAGCCGGCAAGGTCTACAAGGTCACCCTGCAGCCCATCCAGACCAGCCTCTACTTCCCTCCCGGCCATCAGTTGCGCATTGAGGTCAGCAGCAGCGACTTTCCACGCTTTGACCGCAACCTGAACACCGGCGGCAACAACTACGACGAAGCAAAGGGCGTTGTCGCGCACAACCAGATCCACCACTCGACTGCGTATCCCTCAAGCATCACGTTGAGCGTGGTCGAACACTGACGTCGAGTGTCATGTCCTTGGAATTCCCAACAGGGTCAAAGAATCCGTGTGCCTCATCCATCCACAGCCGCATCGTGGATGGGTGGGATACCGCGAACCCATCAAACATCAGCCCGAACTACTTCGTCAGCAATCGCTTCGCGCGCCACACAGCGCCCTCCAGCGAGACGACGCCTTCGGGGAGAACCGGCATCGCCGGAGCCCCTGCCTTCAGGCCCGCAAAAAACTCCTCGCGCACGATCTTCATCTTCTCCACCACGCCGCCCGTCCACGCCACCGGCACTTCCCCCTCGATGTTGTGATTGCGTTTCAACTTCGAGCGCACCAGCAGCACAAACTCGACAAGATCCTTACCCGCCTGGCGCAGCACTTCGACCGCAACGGCATCGCCCGCCTCGGCCAGTTCGTTCATCGCAGGCGCCAGCGCCGCGAAATCCGGACCAGGCGTGCTGTCGCCGTAGTTGACCAGGTCTTCAAGAGTCGGCGTGCCCCAAATTTCGCCCACGCGCGTCAGCACCTCGGTCGGCTCGCCCCGATCATGCGCCCACAACGCATGCCGAATTGAATGCAGCCCGATCCAATATCCCGACCCCTGATCGCCGAGACGCGAGCTGTACCCGCCCGCCGACTCGCGACTCCCATCCGCCGCCCGCCCAATCGTGTTCGATCCCGTCCCGGCAATCTGCAGAATCCCCGGCCCGCCATGAAACGCCGCATCCAGCGCGATCACCTCATCGCCCACCACATCGATGCGCTTCACGCGAAAATCGTCAAGCACCGCGGTGATCCACTCCACCGTTCCCGGCAGACTGCAACTGGCCACGCCCACCGATCCGGCCGCAACGCCGCTCACGCCGGCCTTTTTGTACACATCCGTCAACAAAGTCCGCAGATTTTTCTCGGCCGCCTCAGCGCCCACGCGCAATCTCTTGATCGACCCACTCTCCGCATGCGCCAGCACCGTATCGCCCGCCACAAGCGAAGCGCGCGTGCGCGTCCCGCCCCCATCCACCCCCAACACCACATCCATGCCTTCTCCTTGCGAATCAGAACGTCCTATTTTTCCGGCTCGGCCCCGCGATCCTTCAGCGTTCCCGCCAGCACACCAAGACTTCCATCCGTCTTTGGCGCGGTCAATCCCAGCATGTGCGCGATCCACGGATACAGATTTACGTTTTCAAACGGCGCCACCGTTTTGCCCGCCACAATGTCCGGCCCGACAGCAAAAAAACTCGCCTTCATCTGCGAAATCTTGTGCGGATCCAGCCCATGCATGCCCACCGTCGGCGCGCGATCTTCCTTCCCCGGCGGCGGCCCGTGCGCACGAATCGCATACGGCCCTGTCGCAATCACCACCGGATCGCCCTCGCGCGGATTGCTGTTGTAATTCAAATCGGCGGGAACATCTTTCCGCCGATACACAACAAACTGCGGCGACGCGTGCTTCAACTGGTTGTAGACGCGCGCCCGATCCTCCTCCGTCTTGCCGTACAGCAGCCAGCCCGCCGAATCAAATCCCGTCAGGTCCGCAAACGTGTCGAGAGTGATCCATGGTCCCTCGGTCTTGACCATGCCGTGATCGCTCACCACCACCAGGTCGATCGGCAACTTGGTCGCGTCGAGTTCCTGCTTCAGCTTGCCGATCAGCCCGTCGACCTTCAGCACGGCAGCCTTGGTCTCCGGCGCATCAGGACCGTACTGATGGCCCTCGTGATCCGGCTCCGCATAGTAGAGCGTGATGAAATGCGGCCGATCCGCCTCCGGCAGCTTGAGCCACGCAATTACCTGCTCGATGCGCGCGTCATTGTCCACCTTATCGTCGAACTTCAAGTAATACGTGGGCTGAAATCCCGCGATCTTCGCCTCGCTGCCCGGCCAGAAAAAACACGCCGAGCGCATGCCCTGGCTCTCCGCCAGCGACCACAGCGGTGTCCCGCTATACCAGCTCCCATCCGTCACCGCGGCATTGTCTGAGATTGCGTAGCGCGCCTGCTTGTCCTGATCCAAAAAGCCGTTGGCCACCAGCCCGTGATGCTCTGGATAAAGTCCCGTCACAATCGTGAAGTGATTGGGAAAGGTCAGCGACGGGTAGCTGGGCAGCATGCCTTCGGGAGCCCACACGCCTTCCTTCCCGATCGCCAGCAGATGCTTCGCGCCGTCCCGCTTCGCATAGTCCCAGCGAAAACCATCGAGCGAAACCAGCACCACGTAGTGCTGCGCCTGGGCCTGCGCCGAGTTTGGCCCGTTGTCGACATGGATGACCTGCGGCGCCGGCGCAACCGCGACCGGAATCGCCTCCTGCCCCGCGAGACGCCCCGCCAGGCTCAGATTCAGCGCAAACAGCAAAGCAACAGAAAACCAGTGGCCAAGGGCCCGAAGACGCATCGCAATACCCCCGCATCAGCTTAAATTGTTTCCCTGGTCGCCAACATCAAGGCGCGCGCAAGCGCGAGTTGGCCCCACCGCAGGTGGTCTGTGGTATACGTTTTCGCATGCCTCGCAGACTGCTTTTTGCGCTCGCTCTTCTTTGCCTCACGCTGCCCGCTTTTTCTCAGGCCCCTCCCATGCACGACAAACTCATCGCGCCCACCCCGCCCATGGGCTGGAACAGCTGGGACGCTTACGGCCTCACCATCAATGAAGAGGATTACAAGGCCAACACAGCGGTTTTGGCCGGGATGAAGCAGTACGGCTGGACCTACTCGGTGATCGACGAGGGGTGGTACATGGAGAACCCCTTCGGCAACCACCTGCTCGAGCGCAAATATCTCTGGGACGCGAACGGCATTCTGATCCCGGTGGTGAGCCGTTTTCCCTCGTCGGCCAACGGCGCTGGATTCAAGCCGATCGCCGACTGGGTGCACGCGCAGGGCCTCAAGTTCGGCATCCACATCGTCCGCGGCATTCCGCGGCAGGTGGTCGAGGCAAACACGCCCATCGCGGGAACCAGCTATCACGCCGCCGACGCCGCCGACGAGTCCTCGCCGTGCCCGTGGGATGAGGGCAACTGGGGCGTCAAGGACAATGCCGCCGGCCAGGCCTACTACGACTCCGTGCTCAAGCTCTACGCCAGTTGGGGCCTGGACTACATCAAGGTCGATTGCATCAGCGACCGCCCCTATCGCCCCACCGAGATCAAGCAGATCGCCGAAGCTATTCGCAAGACCGGCCGCACCATCGTGCTCAGCCTTTCGCCCGGACCTACCGCAATCGAACACGCCGCTGAAGTGGAGAAGTACGCCCAGCTCTGGCGCATCAGCGACGATCACTGGGACGTCTGGGCCTCGCCGCATACCCCCGGCAACGGCGAGTTTCCCTTCGGCGTTCGCGATGAGTTTGACCGCCTCGCCGCGTGGGCTTCTGCCGCTAAGAAACCAGGCACCTATCCCGACGCCGACATGCTGCCCGAGGGCTATCTCGGTCCGCATCCTGGTTGGGGCGAACCCCGGCAATCGCGTTATACGCGCGACGAGCAGCAGACTGAATTCACCCTGTGGGCGATCTCAAGGTCGCCGCTCATCTTCGGCGGCAATCTGACCAAGCTGGATGATTTCACGCGCTCGCTGATGACCAACAAAGAGCTTTTGCAGATCGACCAGAACTCCATGGGCAACAGACCAGTCACCAAGCTCCCCGTGGGCTTCGAGAACATTCGGGTGTGGGAGGCGGCGGAGCCTGCAACCGACTGCGCCCCGCTTTACTTCGCGTTCTTCAACCTTGCCGATCAGCCCACGCAAATCCACTTCAAATGGGATCAATTCGGCTATTGCAGAGTTAGGAACGACCATGTGAAATCCGTCCGCAACTTGTGGGACGGCAGCGTTCTGAAAGGCTCCGTACCAGCAGAAATCACACTACCCGCGCACGGCTCCGCTCTTTTCAAAATCGAATACTGACGCCTGCGCCCGTTTCAAAGGTTCATAGAAATACAACGGCTGTCATCCTGAGCGAACGGGGCCCCAAACATTTTTCAGTTTGGCGGTGGTGAGTCGAAGGATCTGCGGTTGCTCTTGAATCTTCCGCTACTTCAGCGCCGCCCGCACCAGCGCCTCCAGCGTCGACGCCTGCCCATGCCCGTGCCACAGCACCTTCCCATTTGCATCCAGCAAAACAACCCACGGATCCTTATCGGTGGTCACGCCAAAAAAATCCCGCCAAAGTTGCCCATCCTGCGTCAGCACCACAAAATCATCCTGCCACGCCGCAGGAACCTGCTTGCGCAAAGCGCTCTTCACCATGCCGCGAATGAACCCCGGCGCCTGCTCCAGCTCAGCCATCTGGTAGACGGTCACTGAGCTCATCGCCGCATCGGCATGCACCTGCTTCGACCACTCTTCGCACCCCGAACCCGCCACTTTGCTGAAACTGCCGATAATCAGCGAAGCGTGTCCCCGCACCGCCTGCGCCAACACCACCGCATGCCCCGATAGAGACTCACCCGCCGTTTCCGGAAGACCCTGCGACGTGGCCCAGACAGCGCTGCCCGACAAAAACAAAACCACCCACGTCAATCGCATTTTCATGGAGAACAGCCTGCGTCTTGTTCGTGGCCGCATCCCCCAATGATGGCATGCTTTGGCCATTTTTGTCGGCGTTCGCCCCACCGAGTTACCAGCGCGCTCAAGCCGTCCCGCCCTGTGATGGATCTGCTCCTCATTTCCCGCGTGGCTATGCGAAACTGGAGCATCGGCACAGTGCGGAAAAGCTTGTCCTGGCCGGATGGATCGAATCATGCCTGTCTTACGCTCGGCCTTTATTGCCCTCTCGAAAAATCGGCCCCTTCGCAAGTTTTTTGAGAGCTCCACCATCGGCAGGCGCATGAGCGAGCGTTTCGTGGCCGGCATGGAACTGGGCGACGCCCTCCGCGTTTCAGCCCTGATCAACCACCTGGGCGCCGCCGTCACGCTCGATTCCCTGGGCGAGAGCGTCTCCTCAGAAAATGAAGCCCATCGCGCCGCTGAAATCTACCACCAGCTCCTCGACTGGATCGCCGCGCAAAAGCTCAACGCCAACATCAGCGTCAAGCTCACGCAGATGGGCCTCGAGCTTGACCCCGCGCTCGCCGAGCGCATCGCCCTCAGCCTGGCCGAGCATGCCGCCGCCACCGGCAACTTTCTGCGCATCGACATGGAAGACTCGTCGCTCACCCAGATCACGCTCGACATCGTCTTCCGCATCCACGCACACCCCAAGCTGCGCGGCTCCATCGGCATCGTCATCCAGAGCTACCTCTACCGCTCTGAAGCAGACATCGAACAACTGCTCGCCGAAAAAATCCGCATTCGCCTCTGCAAGGGAGCCTACAAGGAACCCCCCGAGGTCGCCTTCCCCAGCAAAAAAGATGTCGATGACAACTACATCAAGCTGAGCAAGAAACTGCTCGACAGCGGCGTGTACCACGGCCTGGCAACTCACGACGAAAACATGATCAACGCCGCCAAGGCTTACGTCGCGGCCAGGGGAATCGACCGCTCCAAATTTGAATTCCAGATGCTCTATGGCGTGCGGCGCGATCTACAGCGGAGCCTGGTGAAAGAGGGCTACAACGTGCGCGTGTACGTGCCCTTCGGCCGCGAGTGGTACCCCTACTTCATGCGCCGCCTCGCCGAGCGGCCCGCCAACGTCATCTTCCTCGCCCGAAACTTCTTCCGCTCGTAGCAACCTGAGTTTGAAACGCGCGGTAAGGTGCCCGCATTCTCGTCCCGGAGGGACGGCGGACATTAGCCCAGGACAAGCGAAGCGCCGTCCTGGGAAAGCGTCTGGTTAAGCCGCAGCCCCGTAGGGGCGAAATGGGCGCTCCTCCACATTTGGCCACTCAGTCGCAAAGACCAGACAAGACCACTTTCGACGGACACCCAAACGCATCTTAGTTTCGGGATCCCAGATTAAGCCCCATTCGATTAGCGAATTGAAGCGTTTTTCGGCTGGTGCTGCTGATGCTTCTTCTTGAGCAGAAGCGGATTGCGGCACACCGGGCATTCCCAGGGATAGTAGCCAAACAAGGAGTAAATCTTCCTTTGCAGGAATCCTTTTCGGGATAGCCGGCGCATATTGCTTCCGCATCGCGTGCAAATCATGGCATCCCTTTCCCGAAGTCCTCACTGCTCGGGCAGACCTTAGATGAATATTATCTGAAGAATTGTTTGATCGCGAGACAGAAACGATCGAACCTGTGGAAGACCGGCCCTGTTCCATCTTTTGCGCACTTCCCCTGCGAGCAGCAAGCCCCCTCAGTTCTTCATCCGTTCCAGCGCCTCGCCGGCAAGATCAGCGACGGCCTCGGCAAGCAAACGCGAATCGTTCAGCGACTGCGGTCTTTCCAGACGGATGCCGCGTTCCTTGGCGTAGCCGCTGAACAAGATGTCCACGTCATACAGAATCTCAACGTGGTCGCACAGGAAGCCGATGGGCTGCAGAATCAGCGTCTTCACGCCTTGCGCCGCAATCGAATCCACTGTCTCCTCAACACTCGGCCCAATCCACGGTCCACCGCTCGCCCCCTGGCTCTGAAAGGCAAACCACCATTGAGGAATCCCGCTGACCCGCTCCGCCACCATCGCCGCCGTGTGCCTCGCCTCGTCCTCATACGGATCGGCCCCGGTCCCCGGCCACAGCCTCGGCGCGTTTGAAGCTGGATCAGGCGGCTGAACCGTCCGCGTGGGCACGCTGTGCGCGGTGAACAGCACCGGAACCGCCGTGCCAACCTCGGCCGACAGACTCGCCTGCAACGGACGTAACCGTTCGGCAAAAGCCTCGGCCAGCAACGGGTGCTGCGCCCAGCCTTCCGTGAAGTCAATGCGCAGCGCCGTTCCAGCCTCTGCCTCAACCGCTCGCCGATACAAGCCAACGCTGGTGCGCGAATTCTGCGGCGCCATGCAGATCACGGCAGCCTCTTCAATCCCATCGGCGCGCATCTGCCGCACCACATCGGGGATATAAGGCTTCCAGTTGCGCATGCCCACATAAACCGGAACAGGCTTGCCCGCCGCAGCCAGTTCTTCGCCGACGAGACGTCCCTGCTCCAGAGTGATCTCGGTCAGCGGGCTGCGTCCGATCAGCGAGTAGCGATGCTGAATCTCTTCGATCACGCTCTGCGGCAGCGGCCGTCCGCTCACCACGTTGCGCAGATATTCGGGGATCTGCTCCACCGTCTCCGGTGTTCCGTGAGCGAGCAGAAGAACAGCCTGCTTAGCCATTCGCCGTCTCCCGCTTGAATTCCCGCACCATCTTGCACCACCGCCTGCACATTCTCGACCGGCGTGGTGGGAACAATCCCGTGGCCGAGATTGAAGATGTGCCCCGGCCGTCCATTGGCCGCGCGCAGAATCTCCTTCACCCGCATCTCCAGCACCTCTTGCGGCGCAAACAGCGTAATCGGATCAAGATTCCCCTGCACCGCATGCCCATGCCCCACCGCGCGCCAGCCCTCATCCAGCGGTTGCCGCCAATCGAGCCCAATCACATCAGCGCCCGTCGAGGCCATCTCGGTCAGCAACCCCGCCGTCTCCACGCCAAAGTAGATGACCGGCACACCCATCGCCTGCACCGACCGCACCAGCCGCTTCGAAGCGTCAAACGCGTACTCGCGATAATCGGCCAGCGACAGCGACCCAACCCAGCTATCAAAAATCTGTATGACGTCCGCCCCAGCCAGCACCTGCAGCCGGCAGTATTCTTCCAGCACCTTGACCAATTTATCCAGCAGCAAACGCCACGACAGCGTTGTCGCGGTACATCATCTTCTTGGTCTCGATGTAGTTCTTCGATCCCCCGCCCTCGATCATGTAGCTGGCCAGCGTAAAGGGCGCCCCGCAAAAGCCAATAATTCCCAGCCGGTCGCGAAAATGCTTGGCCACCTTCTGGATCGCCTTGGCCACATACGCCAGTTCATCGGCGCGATCCGTCCGCAGCGCCCGCACATCTTCCGCCGTCCGCACCGGATGATGCACCACCGGCCCCTCGCCCGCTTGAAACTCGAACGGCAGCCCCATCGGCTCCAGGGGCAGCAGCAGATCGGCAAAGATGATGGCCGCGTCCACGCCCAGCTTTTCCGCCGCCGTGATCGTGACTTCGGCCGCAGTGTCAGGCTGCTTGCAGATCTCCACCAGCGTGTGGTGCTTGCGCACATCGCGATACTCCTGCATGTAGCGCCCCGCCTGGCGCAGAAACCAAACCGGCGTGCGATCGACCGGCTTGCGCAGGCACGCCCGCACAAAGCGGCTGCCCTCGAGAATGGTGTCGTCAGCCGGGATCACGATCTTTCCCGCAGCTTCTGGTGTTTGCTTGTTTACGTCCATAGACTTCGATTTTACCGGTAGTTACACCCTGCAAAGGTGATGCAACTCACTCGTTTTCACCCCATTGGATTGCGCGAAATATTCGCAATGCCCCAAACAGCGCGATCCGGCGTTATGCGCATCTAAATCTGGGAGGTGAATGAATGAAACCAATATCTAAAATCCTGGCAGCTTCGGCTCTGACCCTTGCTTTTTCTTTGACAGGCAATCTGGCTTTGGCCCAGGATCATCCTGACGCGCAAGCCCAACACCAAAAGTATGTGAAACATCAGGAGTGGAAGAAAGGCGCCCGGATTAAGGACGAAGACTGGTCCCGTGGTGAGCAGGTTGACTGGCATGCCCATCACCTGAGACAGCCCCCCGCCGGCTACGACTACCGTCTGATCGACGGAAATTATGTGCTCGCCAAGCCCGACGGAACCATCTTCTCCGTCACCGTCGCCCGTTAACTTAAAATCGTTCCAAAAAAGTGCGCCGGGGCTCCCAGTCCCGGCGCGTCACTTTGCCGCCCTGGCGAGAGTGTTTGTCTCTTTGCCTCCCGCGCCATCCTTTAAAATTCTGGAAATCGGAATCTCCGCGCATTCAAGCGTTCGTTGAAGCGTTCGTTGAATCGTTCGTTGATGCGTTCGTTGATGCGTTCGTTGATGCGTTCGTTCCAGAGGTGAGTCGATGGCCGAGAACAAGACCCAACCAACAGCTGCCGGCGTCGCAGCCTTTCTTGAAACGTGCGACGAGGCCAGGCGAGCCGACGCAAAAACGTTAACCAGGCTGATGCAGAAGGTCACCGGGAACAAGCCCGTCCTGTGGGGCACGTCCATCGTCGGATTCGACCAGTACCACTACATCTATGAGAGCGGCCGCGAGGGTGACACGCTCGTTGTCGGTTTTTCACCGCGCAAAGCCGCAACCGTTCTCTATGGCGCCATTGGCTTTGATGGCTCCGCCGCTCTGCTCGCCAAACTCGGCAAGCACACCACCGGCAAAGGCTGCCTGTACATCAAGAAACTTGCCGATGTGGACCTGAAAGTTCTTGAAACGCTTCTCGAGAAGGCCGTCGCAGCGACCAGGGCGCGCCATGCTCGATAACCGTACGTCGTTGGTTGCTCCTCTAAGATTTGCTGAAGTCAATCGACCGTGAGGGCCGCGGCAATATGCTCAATGCACTCGTTGGCAATCAGGTGGTACTGGACTTTGCGTCGCGAGCGAACCATCGAGACAGTAATCGAGTCGCAAAATACCAAATCGGCCGCGCCCACGCTGATTGGGCTATCTTGAACGACTAATATCTCATTCAAGGTGTGCCTGGTCCCGAGCTCGGGCGCGAAAAGGCTTCGCGCTGTCTTCAACAGGCTCGGGCTCACGGATACAACCGTGACAATCGACGGGTTCTGCAACTTGCGGATCATCTCAACCTGCTCGCAGGCTTGCGAATAGACGATGCCGATTGCGGGTCTGGTTTGCGAAACGAGTGGCCTGATTCCTTCAATAAGATGATTCGCGACCAGGACTTGAGCGCCAATCGCCAAACCTGGCTCTTTCACAAACTCTTCCAGCGAACAACCCTCAGCGCGCCAACCCAAACGCTCCCGTACCTCCGCTTGCATGGTTTCGCGTAGAGCCGGTTCTTGCTCCACGACGAGAAGATGATCCGGTGGCTGAACCAGCAAGCGCTCGCGAACACGTTTTCTTAGAGCCTGCAGCGTAAAGCCCATGTTTCTCGCACGTTGGATGCTCTCATTGATCAGCTCATCCAGGTCATACGGCTTAACCAATGGGGTGCCAGAACGCGTCCCCACTACCAGCTTGCTCCCGCGATGACGCGTGAGCCAACCCCGGCGTACGAGATCCTGGTACGCCTCGCTTACCGTATTGTGATGCACCTTGCTTTGTCTCGCGAGCGCACGCACGCTGGGGAGCTCTGCGCCTGCCTGAAGCTGGCCTGTCGCGATGAGGAACACGATCTGCTCAGCGATCTGTTGTCGCAGAGGAACATCGCTCTTCCTACTTAGCACAATCTTCATGGGGCGTGGTCAGGTTGCTTGGGTCTCAATTCTTCCTTCCGGCGAAACGGCAAAAAATGCCGAGAAAAACGCTTCAGAGTCGAAGTGGCGACGCAATGGTGTGACAGTCTCCGAAACTGTCACCTGCGAGGGAGTGCTAGAGACATTCTCAACCTATGCTCAAAAAATCGCGAATACGCGATCCAGGAGGAAACATGACGCCTTTCGTGATCATTCTCGCAGCAACTGTGCTGTTCTTCGCCGCCGAGCGGGTTCTCCCCGGGCGTGAGTTGCCGGAAGCGCGTGGGTGGTATGTCCGCGCAGCACTCCTCAATCTTTGCCAGGTCGGCCTTGTCCTCTTGGCAGGGGTCACCTGGAATCAGTGGATGCAATCGTGGTCCCTCTTCCACATTTCAGAATCGATGCCGCCAATTGTGCAAGGGCTGTTTGGGTGGTTCGTTGGCACGTTCATCTTCTATTGGTGGCACCGTGCGAGGCATGACTTCAAGTTTCTCTGGCGGGTTTGCCATCAGATTCACCATAGCCCCGCAAGAATTGAAATCTTGACCGCATTCTATAAGCATCCCGTCGAGATCGCCGCTGACTCCGTGATTGCGAGCGCAATGATGTTCTCGCTGTTAGGGGCCGCTCCATCTGCAGGCGCGTGGTTCAGCGTCTTCGCCGTGCTCGGGGAGTATTTCTATCACAGCAACCTGCGCACCCCGCATTGGGTTGGGTACTTTCTGCAAAGACCCGAGCACCATTCAATCCACCATCAAATGGACGTTCACGGGTTTAATTATGGGGACATTACCTGGTGGGACCGGTTGTTTGGTACTTTTCGCGAGAGCGACGAATTCGCCCCACAGTGCGGGTTCCCCGACAACCACGAGCAGAATCTAGGCGACATGCTCATTTTTCGGGACGAATATTGAATGAGCGACCAGCGGGACTGAACCCGCAAGAAGACAACGTGCCCGATCCCCCCGCTACTTCGCATCCACCTTCAACACCCGCAGCTCCGGATAAGCCCCATCCCAATCGGGCGTCACCGTATCGAAAATCAGCCTGAAATCCGCCTCGGCTCCCGGAGCCAGAGGCGCTGCCGACATCGGCTCCACGTCGATATACGGCGTCCGCATCCGAATCAGCTTCATCGACTGCGTTTCGTTCTGAGCAACTTCATGGGCAAAGGTCCTGAACAGCACCTGCACCGAAACGCCCGTCACCGTCTTCGATCCATTGTTGACGATGTGCCCATCGAGATACGTCACTTTGCCGCCCGCAAGGTTTGCTGACTCGCTCATGGCCAGGTTGCTGAGGACTAAATTCTGCGCATAGGGGTCGAGCGCCGCCGAGATCGGCGTCACCGTGTTGGCGTGCTTGCCGTGTTCCAGGACGAAGAAAGCAACAGCCGCCACCACAACCACCACCCCCGCGGCAATCGCCAGCGGCAGCCAGTTGCGTTCCTGCGGCGGAGGGGTCGGCACGAGTTGCAGTCCAGAGCTCACGAACCGGATTTTACACCCCAACAAGAAGGGATCGCACTTCATCCCTCGTTCTTGTTAATAGCCGCACACCTTTACGGGATGGCGTCTCGCGATGACACACGTAACAATGTTTGCGCAACCTCAATGCGGAACCAGGCATCCTGCAACGCTCATTCGCGTCTAAAAGGGTGACGGACGCCGGGAACCGAAACCAGGGCAGCGCCGTACTTTTGCTCGTAGTCCAGATTGGCAGGTTATCAATGCTGTCGTACCCCCAAGCCGCATGCACCGCACTGCCGGAGACTCCGTCCCATCCCGGCCATTCGATCAAAGCCGCCGATCGGACCTACCAGGCCATCACCGTTGCCGCAGCCCTGTTGCTGCTCGGCAGCCTGTGGATCTTCTAAATCAGAAGCCACGTCACGCACGCCGCATGGCGATCACGTGCACGACAATCGTCCCAAACACAATCACAAGGGCTACAGGCATCAGCACCGGTGACAACCCGTTACGCGCGTGCCGTGCCGTGTCGATCGTCGCATACTGAATGACCGCGAACAGGCAGCAGAGTTCGGCCTTGATCCACGCCATCATGTTCAGCGCAATCTGCTGCAGCCGCTCCCGATTCTGCGCCGTCACCCGCGTCGGATAATTGAACGCCGAAGGAAACCGCGATACGGCCGTGATGATTGCGTAGAGAAAAAGCGCGATGATGGGCAGAAGCAACAGCGACAGCGGCGATCCCCAAGCATCAGGATGCCCCGCAAGATCGAAGTGAATCGGAATTTGGTCCGGGACTCTGAACGGAGAGTTGAGAGCCAGCCAGGTGAGCACAAAATTCACCAGCAGTGCGCCCACGCTGACACCTTCCAGCATCTTCCGTAGCATCATCCGCTCCGCCGCGAATTCCTCTCACCCAAAACGCGCCCGCTTGATCTCCGACTGCCGACAATCCTGCCCATCCATGTCCACGCGAATACACATCTCCGAAAGCCGCGACCGCATTCGATCGCCAATGCGGTCACCCAGCGTCTGCTCCCGCGCCGCGCGTTCCGCATCGCTCTTCGCGCCCTTGCCCGCTGCCATATCGGAATAGTTCGTCGTGATAATCGTCGACTGCCGATCGTTGTAGCGCGTGTTCAAAATCAGCGCCACCGTATCCCACACCCACTCGTTCGGCTTCTGTGCGCCCAGGTCGTCAAGAATCAGAACCTCCGCCGCAAACACCGGCTTCAGCAGCTCCAGTTCCGTCACATGCACCTGCGCGTTATAGCTGTTCTGGATGTTCTTGAGCAGCTCGCGATAATCGCAGAACAGCCCGCGCACGCCGCGCTCGCGCACCAGCCGCTGCAGCACCCCTACCGCCAGATGCGTCTTGCCCACGCCCATCGGCCCGGTGAACAGCAGCCCCTTGCCCGCCGTGTCCACGGGATACGCGTCCACAAACTTGCGCGCCTTGCGCAGCGCGTCACTCAGCGAAGGATGCGCGCCTGAATAAACGTGGTAGCTATCCAGCGAGCAATCGCGATACCGCTCAGGAATCCGCGCCGCCGCCAGCCGCCGCTCTTCGCGCACCATCTCCTGGCAGTCGCAGGCCCTTGAAACCCAGCGCCCCGACGCGTCCATCACCCGCACCAGTCCTACCCCATTGCATACTTCGCACACACTCATCGCAGCCCACTCATCCGCATCTCTCGCCTGCTCGTCTCCTTCAAGCCTAGCGCAATCGGTCTCAACAGCAAGCCGGTGCATTGCGCAGAACGGAATGTGGAAAAAGCTTCGCGCCCTCCCGCGCCATCCCCTACAATCGAAACCGCAAAGCTCCTGCGCTGTTCAAGTGATACACGCAGAAATGGAGATACCTCCTTGAATCGACTCCCCGTGCGCGCCGCACTCCTGACTGCTGCAACCTTCCTTTTACTTCTCATCCCAATCCGCCTCACCGCGCAGGAACCCGCGAGTCTGCCCGAAACCAAAGCGCCCGCCCCCACGCAGGTCGCGCCGCCCGCCAATCAAGCGCCCGCACCGCAACCACCGCCACGCGACGCCTACTGGACCGCGCACGACAAGCAGGTTCTCAATGATTTCGGCTGGCTGGCCCGCTTCAAGGAGGACGACATGAAACTCGGCGTTCCCGCCGCCGGCGAGAACCGCGTCGTCTTCATGGGCGACTCCATCACCGAGGCCTGGAAGTTCACCGGCCCCACCGGCTCCTTCAACGGCAAGCCCTACGTCAATCGCGGCATCAGCGGCCAGACCACTCCGCAGATGCTGGTCCGCTTCCGCCAGGACGTGATCGATCTCAACCCCAAGGTCGTCGTGATTCTGGCCGGCACCAACGACATCGCCGGCAACACCGGCCCTGAGACGCTCGAGCAGATCGAGGGCAACATCGCCTCGATGGCCGACCTCGCCCACGCCAACCGCATCAAGGTTGTGCTCTGCTCCATCCTCCCCGCGTTCGACTACCCGTGGAAGCCCGGCCTCACGCCCGCACCCAAGATCCTCACCCTCAACACGTGGATGAAAAGCTACGCCGCCGACAAAGGCTACGTGTATGTCGACTTCCACACAGCGATGAAAGACGACCGCGATGGGCTCCCCAAAAATCTGAGCGGCGACGGCGTTCATCCGTTGCCGGCCGGCTATGCCGTGATGACCCCGCTGGTCGAAGCCGGAATTGCGAAGGCCTTAAAAGCAGCGCACTGAGCAACGCCCGCGAACGGTAGCGCCGGCCTCCTGGCCGGCTGTTCCGTGGGCCTCCCGGCCCACGCCAACTCAACCTGTCTGCCGAGTTTTGCACATATCTGCAAAGTGTTGCAGTTGAATTAATTTTTTCTTCACGATCCACACCATTTTTTGCAAATTCCATCTATGCTTCTGCAATATGTCCACCTTGGTTCGGCCTGTCACCAGCTTTTCCACATCAGTTGAGCCGGCACAGCAGAGACCCCCCTCCGCACAAGAAGTCGTGCAGCGCGCGATGATTCTCACACACATCCACCTGAAGGGTGCATCTTCCCCGCCTGAGGAGGTTCTCTCCAGGCTGGCGCAAAAATGGGCAGAAGAAGATCGGGAGAAATTCGCCGCCAGCATGCAATCCCTTCTCAGAACCCAGCAGAACCGCGTCCGCGATGCCGGCCTCTGGGATTCCATGGAGGATGGCGAACTCGAATTCATGAAGACGGGGGCAATGGAGGTAACGTTGCGCCAGCGCATTGAGTCCAGTCGAGTGATCGAGTCGATTGGCTGCCTCTGCTGGACGCTCAGTTTTCTCCGGCGCATCCCTCCTTACGATCAACAATCAGGCAAAGAAGTAATCGCCTTTCCCCAGGGCGACGACGCTGCAACCTTGCTCGATAACGCTCAACTTCGTCACTTCTTCGAAATCGACCGCCAGCGCGACTGGGCCGAACTTTGGCACTGGCGCGCGCGCACCCAAATGCATCTTATGTCCGGCGAAAACCCGCCTGGTCTGCCCAGTGGCGCGCGGTTGACTGAAATTCTCCGGCTTACAGCCATCGGCGCCGCCGGAGACGGCGTGTTTGACGCGCCCATCGACGACGATTTCCCCGTCTTCGGCAAATCCTATCGCGCTGTCGACCGGGAGCAGATTCTCTTGCTGCTCTCCATAGCCCAGGAACGCCACAAGGCTTTCAACTGGCTCTGCGGCTACTCCCCCGACAACCGATGGGCCGACACGCCGACAGCCACGTAACTCGCATCTTGGAGAAATGGAGCGCCGGTCTCCTGACCGGCTGCTCGAGGGCCTCCAGGCGCTCGAAGCTTCTCCAACTCGCGAAGGGCGGATTTCGACTTGAATGCTGTGGAGGAAACAAGTGGGCAACCGCTTTCCCTGCGGATCCACTCTGAATTAACCCTCCCTTGAAAAAAACAGCGCCACACCCTTGCTGAACCCTTCTATTCTGGTCGCATATGTCCTCCAAAGTTGAGCAGGCGCAGCGGCCCTCCGCGCAGGATGCACTGCGGCGCGCCATGATCCTCACCCACATTCACGTGAAGGCCGCTGCCACGCCGCCCGAGGAGATCATCGCCCAGCTCTCTGAAAAATGGACCGAAGAAGATCGAGCCAAATTCATCGCCGGTATGCAGACCCTCAACGATACGCAGCACAGCCGGATGCGCGCCGCCGGGCTTTGGGAGCACCTGGATGCCAGCGAATTGGCCTTCATGCAGACGAGAGCTCTCGACATGTCGATGCGCCAGCGCATAGATGCCAGTTGGGTCATCGAGTCGATCGCCTGCCTCTGCTGGGCCCTCGGCTATCTCAAGCAACTGCCCCCCTACGACCAGCAGGCGGGCAAGGAAGTGATCGCCTTCCCCAAAGGAGAGCGGGCCGCGAGCCTTCTCGAGCGCGCACAACTGCGTGCCCCCGACGAAATCGACCGCCAACGCGATTGGGCAGAACTTTGGCACTGGCGCTGTCGCACCCACATGCTCCTCGGGTCGGGCGAGATTCCAGCAGCCTTGCCGAATGGAACCCCGATGATGGAGGTCATCCGTCTTACCGCCGTAAACGCCGCCGAGGACGGAGTCTTTCCAGCGCCCCTCGTCGATGACTTCCCCGTTTTCGGAAAGCCCTTCCGCGCCGTCGACGAGGAACAGATCTTTTCGCTAACTTCAATTGCCCGGGAGCGCCACAAAGCATTCAATTGGCTGTGCGGCTTCGCTCCAGGAAATCGCTGGGCTGAAACGCCGACGGACACCTAAATGGGCAGGCGGATGAGCGGCTTCTTTGCTGTCAAGCCCCCCGCTCCCCTAGATTCCCCATAACTCCCTCATTCCAAAGGCAAAACTCTTTCCGCAAGTTTGCATATTATTTCCTGCGGCCGCGTAGCCTTGTACTGAGTTGACTTGCCGCAGCGCTGACCTGCTGACTCGCTGCTACGCGCAGCGTGGCTGACTCGCTGATTGACCAACCCAAACCACCCTGGGCTTCGCACAGGTCACCTGCCAACTTGCCTCCACGCCCAGCGTGGCGAACTCGCGAACCACAAACCCACCAGACCCCAGAACTTGAAAGGAGCCCTGGGAATGAACGGACCACCCCTGATTTGACTCCGAACCTTCGCCAGAAAGACGCCCCCCACCCCCCTTGTTTCCCGCAACCCATTGAAAACAGGTGAAGCCAAAAAGCGACGAGTGATGTGGAACACAAGATTCTGGAACCCGCCGGGTTGCGCCGAGCCTGCGGGTGCTCCCGCCGTCGCCAAGGGACGAGGCAACGAACTCCGCTAACCCCGCTAACACCGCTAACTCCGCCATCTTCAAAGGAAGAGCGTCCTCAAAAAGAGCGGAAAAGCCGCCCCGATCGCACTGTCCCTGTTCTGTCCGTTGCTAATGAACCCGATTGCCCCTACAATGATGGGAGGTAGGTAGCAGGAAAGGTTCAGTAGATGCCCAAGGAAAAGATCCACCCCAATTACGACTGCGGTGCGCGTTTTGTGCGCCTGCGGCAACAACTTTGAAACCCGTTCGACCCATAAGGGCGATATCCACGTGGAAATTTGTTCGGCGTGCCATCCCTACTTCACCGGCAAACAGCGCCTGGTCGATACCGCAGGCCGCGTCGAGCGCTTCCGCCGAAAGTATGCCAAGGCCGGCGAGACACCAGCCGCGAAGTAGCTCCTGGGCGAATCGGAAGGACCATCGGGCCTCCGCTTCGGCGGAGGCCCAGTTGCGTAAAGGCAGCTTTCAGCCGGCAGTCAAAACCGAGTGCAGGAATACGATGGCAATGCGCAACACCAAAAGATCGATCCGGACCGAGGTGACGATTGACGGCTTCCTCATGGTCTGGGAACTGCACCGTGAGCAGAACTGGAGCGCCGACAAGAATCCAACCGGGATGGCGATCCACGTCTGGGTGCCGGGACCTGTGCGGCGCGAGCTTTACCTTGAATATCCGGCAGTGCGCAAGCCGGGCAGCGAGTCAGGCCCGGTATTGACGTTGCGCCTGCCGATCTCGGCCGACAAGGTCGCAGAGCATATTCGCGAGGCGATGGCGGCCGGTTGGGATCCAGAATCGCGAGGCAAGCCGTTCGTGTGTGAAATGGCCGAGCTTCCGAGCTAGATAGGGTTGAAGGGCAAGCATGGCAGGCAAGGGATTCACCGTGAAGAAGGACTGGGACAACCCCAGGGAGCACCAGATGCCCGCGGAAGCGCGGGTACCCGCAGAAGTGCGCCTGGGTTCGGTTCTTGTGTCGCCTGCGACGGTTCTCGCTCCTATGGCCGGCGTTACGGACACGGTGTTCCGCCGCTTCATTCGCCACGCGAGTCTCTTCACCGCGGGTTCCGCCAACAGCCAGGGTGCCCCGGGTGCCTCGCCTCTGGGCACCTGGGAAAGCCTTGATTCCCGATCGGACACAGCCGGGATTGAATCGACCGTCACGAATGCCCAATCGGGATGCGGCCTGTTGATGACCGAATTCACCTCGGCCGATGGGCTGGCCCGCATGCGCGAGTCGAAGCGGAAGAGGTACCTGACTTTTTACGACGACGAACATCCCATCGGCGCGCAGCTCTTCGGTTCGAATGCGGAGACCCTCGCCGCCGCTGCGCAGATTGTGGAAGAGACCGGCTTTGACACAGTTGACCTGAATCTTGGCTGCCCGGCCAAGCGCGTAGTTGGCTGCAACGGCGGCTCCGGCCTGTTGCGCGATCTGCCCAAGATTGGCGAGATCTTTCGCGCCGTGCGCAAGGCAGTGTCGATTCCCTTCACCGTCAAGTTCCGCATGGGCTGGAACGACAAGCAGATTGTGTGCGTGGAACTGGCGCGCATGGCCGAGGCCGAGGGCCTGAACTCCGTGGCCCTGCACGCCCGCACACGCGAGCAGGGATACAGCGGCCAGGCGCAGTGGCAGTGGATCGCCGCCGTCAAAGAAGCCGTCACCATCCCCGTCATCGGCAATGGCGACATTCGCACCCCCGAGGATGCAGCCGCGATGATCGCCGAGACTGGCTGCGACGCGGTGATGATTGGCCGTGCCGCGCCCGCGAATCCGTGGATCTTTCGGCAGATCGCGCAATACACCGCAACCGGCGCCTATGAGCGCCCGACAGTCGAGGATCGCTATCGCATGATCCGCGCCTACTTTGAAATGCTGCTGGCTGAAGCCGAGGCCACCAAAGACCTGCCGCGCGACGCCCGCCTGGGCGAAACGGCCGGCAAGATGAAGCAGTTTGCGACCTGGTTTACGCATGGCGTCCCGGGCGGAGCAAAGCTGCGCGCGGCCATCTACCAGGCCCGGACCGGACCCGCCGTCCTGGCCGAAGTGGAACGCTTCTTCGAAGTACAACTCTACCCGCAGACCACTCTCCCCATCGAGTTTGCGGGTGAAGAGGGCCAGGCGTTTCCCGACGGGCAGTTGATTTGCGACTGATGGGTACCTCATCCAACTGACACACCGACAGTTAACTCGGTAATGCCCACCGCGAAATTGACTCTTTTGCAAACATCCAGCCGCGATATATATTCGATCTAAACAATCTTTGAAGGAATCTTCTTGCGGATTACGTTCAACAATCTGCGGGTTGGTCGAGCGCTTTGGAGAACGGCTCCTGTGACGTTTGCTCTTGGGGCGGTCCCCTGCTTTGCGCAATCGTCACCATCAGGCCCTCGCGTCTCGAGTCCGACCGTGTTGGGACTTGAATTTGGTCTCCTCGGACTGATTGCGCTGATTCTCCTTTTCCGCCTGCTTTCACAACGCATCGTGCTGATGGGCAAAAAGGACTTGTTTGCCGCGCAGAAGCGGATCGAAACTCTCGAAGCGGATAATGCCTGCCTCGCCGAAGCGCAGGAGCAGATGCGCCATCACGCTGAGCACGATGACCTGACTGGGCTCTGGAACCATCGCATCATCGTGGAGCGGCTTCACCAGGAAGTCGACCGATCCCGTCGAGAGAGCACTCCGCTTAGCCTGATCCTGGTGGACCTCGACCACTTCAAGACCGTGAACGACAGTTTCGGCCACGCATCAGGCGATATAGTTCTCAAGCGCATTGGTTCCATCTTTCAGCGCTCGACGCGGTCCTATGACTGGGTGGGGCGTTTTGGCGGCGAGGAGTTTTTGCTGATCCTGCCCGGATCAGGGATTGCCGGCGCCCGTTCGCGCGCGGAGCAGTTGCGCAAGACGGTCGAGGAGACATGCATCTTCGATGGCGAGCGCGATATCCGCATCACGGCCAGCTTTGGCGTTGCCTCCGGCTTTCCGCAGAACTACGATGCGCTGCTGCAGGCCGCCGATGCAGCCATGTATCGCGCCAAGGCGAGCGGCCGCAACTGCGTGATGGTCGGCGATGTGGAAACGACGCCGGTGATCGAGCCTCAGCAGTACCAGCGCCGCTAGGGTTCTAGAGTTCGCCGGCGGGCAAACGCACTACAGCCCTTGCGCCTTCCCCGTCTTCCTTATTCATCAGCGTGATTTCGCCGCCGTGGGCGCGAGCAATTTGCTGTGCCAGCGCCAGGCCAACGCCGCTGCCTGAGGGCTTGGTAGTGTAGAAGGGCACGAACAGATTCTCAAGATTCGCGATGCCGAGCCCGCGATCTTCGATGGTGACGAAGAGGTTAGCGTCGGCCACGCGCCATCCGGCTCGTACTGGATGCGAACCATTGCCCAGCGACGCGTCAACGGCGTTGGCCAGCAGGTTGATAAACATCTGCTCCAGCTGATCAGGGTCGGCGTGGAGCACCGTCTCGGGGCCGTGTTCGAGCAGGATTGGCAGCCGCTGTTCGAGCAGGACCACGCGCTCAAGCAGAGGACCGAGCGGAACGCGCTTCTTGTGCGGCGGCGGCAACTGAGCGAGCAGCCGGTAAGACTGCACGAAGCGATGCAGGCCGTCGGCGCGGCTCTCGACCACGCTTAGGCCGCGTCGAAAATCCTTGAGGGTCGCGTCTTCGCCTTCCATGCTGTCGACGCGCGCGAGCAGGCTTCCGGCGATGGACTTGATAGGGGCCAGCGAGTTGGAAAGCTCGTGACCAAGGACGCGGATGAGTCTCTTCCACGCGATCTGTTCTTCTTCCTGCAGGGGCACGCTGACATCGGCCAGAAGCAGAAGCGTATGCGGCGCGCCATCCTGCCGAAACACCGCTCTGCGCAGCAGCCAGCGCGTTGGCTTGGAGCCGAAGGAGTGGATACTCTGGTCGGGCGCGGCGAGCAGCTCATCGAGCCCAAGCTCGCGCGCGGTATGCCCGAAGGCGCGTGCGTGAGGGATGCCGAGCAGCGTGACCCCGGCATTGTTGACCAGTTGCAGAAGATCTTCGCGGTCGAAAGCGAACAGCGGCGCGTGCATGACTTCGAGAATGCGCGCCAGCAGGGCCGTTGCCTCGAGCGAACGGACGCGCTGCTTCTGCAACAGATCGGCAAGTGCGTTGACCTCAGCGGCGAGCTCGCCGTAGGCGTCGTGTGCGCCGGCGCCGCGGGCGCGGAAGGAGTAGTCGCCTTCGCGCAAAGAGGACACGACATTGGAGAGGGTTTGCAGCGGCCGGACCATGCTCTCAATCAGCGCGGCTGCGACGAGCAGAAGGTAAAGAAGCAAGCACCCAACGAGGAGCAGTCCCGGAGCCACAGTGATTTTTTGCTGGTAGACGAAGAAGCCGACACAGGCCAGAGCAGGCAGGCACAACAAGAGGCAATACATCCATGCTCGTCGTACCGTCGATCGGCGACGCCTGCGGCGATGACGTTCAGAGACCATATTTTTCAATGCGGCGATAGAGCGCGGCCCGGCTCAGCCCCAGCGACTCGGCTGCCTGGGAGATGTTGCCGTCGCAGCGGCGCAGAACCTTGCGGATCAGCAGCGCTTCGACCTCATCGATACTCATGTTCTCGAACGACTGTGAAGAGCCTTTCGCGGACGCAATGGCCAGGTTGGCGGGTTCAATCTCATCGCCGCGGCAAAGGAGCACTGCCCTCTCGACAGTATGCTCGAGTTCGCGCACGTTGCCTGGCCAGGGATACTGCATCATGTGCTGCATGGCGGCTGGCGAAAACGCGTTCACCTGCTTGCGATATTTCATCTTGTTACGGTTGAGAAAATGAGCAGCAAGCAAGGGAATGTCTTCACGCCGGTCGCGAAGCGCGGGAAGATGAATCTCCACGGTATTGATGCGGAAGAGCAGATCTTCGCGAAAGTTTCCAGCTTTGGCTTCTTCGGGCAATTGAGCGTTAGTTGCAGAAAGGACGCGGACATCGACGCGCCGAGTTTGCGAAGAGCCGACCCGCTCCAGTTCGCCGGTCTCAAGAACTCGCAGCAGTTTGGCTTGCTGGCGAAGCGGCACGTTCGCGATTTCGTCCAGAAAAAGCGTGCCGCCGTTGGCAAGTTCAAAGCGGCCAATTCGGTCAGTGCGCGCATCGGTGAAGGCCCCTTTGACGTGTCCGAAGATCTCGCTTTCGAAGGTTCCTTCAGGAAGGCCACCGGCGTTGACGGCGACCAGCGCCATGCGGCTGCGCGGCGATGCGGCATGCAGGAGCTTGGCGACAATCTCCTTACCAGTCCCATGTTCGCCGGTGATCAGGACATTGGCCTCCGATGGCCCGACTTGCGCAATCAGTTCAAGCACCGGCTGCATGGAGGGTGCGCCGGCGACAAACTCCGGCATCCCTTCCGCGCGGAGCAGGCGGTTTTCGAGCTCAAGCTGGCGGGCACGGCGCAGGGCGTGATGAAGCTCTGCGTGGACGCGGACCAGGGAGAGCAGCCGCTCATTTTCCCATGGCTTCTGAATAAAGTCGCGCGCGCCGCGCTTGATGGACTCGACGGCGAGGTCGATGTTACCCCAGGCGGTCATGACGATGACTGGCAGGCGCGCGTCGAACTCCTGAATGCGGGCCAGCAGTTCGAGGCCTTCCTGGCCCGAGGTTGTGTCGCGGGTGTAATTGAGGTCGATAAGCAGGACGTCGTAGTCGCCCTCGGCGAGCGCTTCGAGCAAGAGGCGCGGCGAGCGCACGCAATCCACGGCAATGCCGTTTGGCGAGAGGAGCAGTTCGACTGCTTCGAGGATGTGGGGTTGATCGTCGGCGACCAGTACTCGGATCTTTTCCTGCTTGCGTGACTCGGTCATGTCGAAGATCTTCCTGCGTTCTGTTCAAGTCTCCGTGCGGGCAAAAGTGTCGCCGGGGCTGTTGCGATTCTAGAGCAGTCAAGGCGCATGTGAAACCACGCCCATTTTTGCGTCGTCAATGGAGACGCCTGTTTGCGCAAGGGTTTCGCCCGTGGCGCGGTCGAGGTCGACCTTGGCTTTTTCGAAAGCATTCTGTGCAGCGAAGAGCGCGGATTCGGCGATGGAAAGGTCGTGCTGCGCGGCTAGAGTGTCGCTGGAGGATTTGGCTCCAAGCTTCTGCTCCTGTTGGACAACTTCGAAGGTGTGCTCCGCGAGATCGCGCGATTTTTGCGCGGATGTGACGAGGGCCTGTTTCTGCTGCAGGGCGAACTGCGTGTTGCGCACGTCGAAGCGAATGCTCTTTTTCTGCTCCTCGAAGGTGATCTGCCTCTGGCGAAATTCAAGCGCAGCACGGAATTGATCGGCCTTGGCAACACGGTTGCGCAGGTTGATAGACAGGGTCATGCCGACCTGGTACTCGGGCGAGGAGTAGTTGAAGGTGTTGGCGAACATGCTGCTGAAGCCGGTGGGGAGCTGGGAGGAACACTCACTGGGCGGGTTCAGGTCGCAGGTTGGATTCATCGGACCCGCGATGCCTGCGCCTGCGTAGAGGCCATACATGCTGAGGGTGGGCAACAATTCGTTACGGATGGATTTGAGACTCTCCTGTGCTATCTGCATCGCGAGTTCGTCCTGGGTAACGTCGGGACGGTTTTTTTCCGCTTCAGCGATGAGCGCATCGATTGGCTTGTCAGCATTGGGATCGGCGGCACCGACTTGATCGAGCGGGACTACAGCCATCTCATCGATGATTGGGTCGTCAGTTTTGGTGATCGCGTTTTTGATGAGCAGCTCGTTCAGACGCAGAGTGGCGCGCGCGACGGTAAGATCGCCTTCACTGGTGGCCACGTCGGACTCATCTTTGGTGACTTGCATGGCAGGGATAGCCTGCAGGTTGAGCTGCTTTTGGTCATCAGAGAGAGTTTGTTGGGCGAAAGCGAACAGGCGTTCCTTCACCTGTTCGTCCCGGTAAGCAGCCACGAGGTCCCAGTAGATGTTTTCCACCTGGGTGACGGTGGCGATGACCTGCGAGCGAAAGGCCAGGTCGGTGATCTGCAGGTTCTTTTTGGCGATATGCATATAGCGCTCGTTGGTCGAGATGCCGAAACCGGCGAGCAACTGCTGCGAGACGATCAATTGGAAGTTCGAATAGAGCGTGGGGTTGATGGCCTCGTATGGGCTGTTATTGGCGAACCGCTGGCCCTCGTAGACTACGTTGACACCTGTGCCGAGGG
Source organism: uncultured Acidobacteriaceae bacterium (assembly GCA_963791505.1). Classification (GTDB taxonomy): domain Bacteria; phylum Acidobacteriota; class Terriglobia; order Terriglobales; family Acidobacteriaceae; genus Telmatobacter. The sequence continues at coordinate 86,356 of CAWBSV010000031.1, read as the reverse complement.
GGAAGTTCTGCGAAAAATTGGCGAGGCCTTCGATGGTGTTCTGCTTGAAGGTCGCGACGCCATAACTGAAGACGTTCCCCTCCTGAGTCACATTATGGTCGTCAAATCCCTTGAAGTTGAGATAAGGATCGAAGGAGGAGACCTGGAAGCCCGCGCCGAGCGTGGAGGTGACGATGCCGCCCGCGCCGGCCGCAGCCGAGCCGGAACTCGCGCCGCCCCCGCCCGAGCTGCTGCCCGAAAATCCGCCCTGCGTCGAGGATTGCACGATGCCGGTATTGACGCCGTTGGCGCTGCCGCCGGCCTTGGTGCGCAGGATATCGGTTTGCGCGATAGGGAAGTTATAGCGGAAGTAGGCAAGGTCGAGATTGTTCTCGATGGCGAGCGCAATGGCGTCGTGCAGCGAGATGTACAGCTTGCCGTCGCGGACAAGATTTTCAAGGCGAGGCGAGTTGTTCAGGTCGAGCGGCGGCACCTCACTGGGTCTGTACGGCGACAAAGGATTATGCGAATGGGGCACGTCAATGTGAAAGGGCCGCTGTGGCGCCACGGCCATTTGTTGCGCCTGCTGCATCTGCTGGGCGATCGTTGGCGGAGTCGCGGCAGGGGGAGCCGCAGCGGGTGCCGGGGCCTCGGGCGTCGACTGCTGGACAGCGGGTGTCTGCGTGGAGGCAGGCGTGGCCTGTTGGGGCGACACTGCGAGCGCAAGATTTACCTGCAGGAGAAGAATAGCTGCACCGACCTGTGTGTTTCGAACGAAAATGGATATTGAACGTTTCACTGCGCGCCGACCTCCGCTGTCTTGCCTGCAAATGTCTCATCGCGCGTCAACCAGCCGTCGCGCAATTCCAGAATGCGTTTACCGTAGCGCGCATTCTCCTCTGAGTGGGTGACCTGCACAATCGTGGTTCCCTGGCTATTCAACTGGCAAAAGAGCTCCATGATCTCGCGGGCCTGGGTGGAGTGGAGATTGCCGGTGGGCTCGTCGGCTAGCAACAACGAGGGCGCGTGCACCACGGCGCGCGCGATGCCCACAAGTTGTTGCTGGCCTCCGGAAAGCTGATTGGGATAGAGGTCCTTTTTTGCCACGATCTGAAATCGATCGAGAATGTCGGCAACCATGGCCTGCCTCTCTTTGGCCGGCATGTTTTTGTAGGAGAGCGGCAGATCGATATTCTCAGCAACCGTCAGGTCGTCGAGCAGGTGATAGCTCTGGAAGACCATGCCGATGCGCTGCCGAGCGAGGTCGGCACGCTGCTTGCGGTTGAGCTTGTGGGCCGGCGTATCGTCGAACCAGTACTCACCCAGCCAGCCGTCATCGAGCAGAGCAAGCACGTTCAGCAGGGACGACTTCCCTGCCCCCGAAGGCCCCATCACCGTGACGAACTCGCCCTCGCGAATGGTGAGCCCAACCTTGCGCAACACCCATGTTTCGGTGTGCCCTGTTTTGTAACTGCGTTCCACATTCTTCAGTTCGATCATCTTCTTACTCCGATTTCAAAAAAACTGTCGTAGGCCAAGCACGTATCAGTCGGCCCGCAGAGCCTTCATTGGTTGAACAGAGGCGGCACGATTCGCCGGCAGCCAACTGGCGAGGAGCGATGCGGCAAGCAACACCAGCGAAACGACGGCAATGGCGCCGTAGTCCATCGACCCGATGCCGTAAAGGGATGCATTCAGGGCGCGTCCCACAAAGTACGCACCGATCAATCCAATGCCAAGCCCGATGACGGCAAGCAGCAAAGCTTCCTTGAGGATCAGGCGCACGACGTTGCCGCGGCTGGCGCCCAAGGCCATGCGCAGGCCAATCTCATGCTCGCGCTGGGCAACCGTAAAGGCCATCACTCCGTAAATGCCCACCGCTGCGAGCAAAAGCGCAACGGCAGCGAACGACAGGAAGAGAGTCATGATGAAGCGGTCGCCCCCCAGGTTGCGGTACTTCACCTGGTCGAGTGTCATAGGCTCTGCAAGCGCAATCTGCGGGTCCACAGCGTGAACGGCCGCAGCGATCGAGTGCATCATGGTTGCAGGATCACCTGAAGTGCGAACTCCGACCGAGGAGGTGGGCCACGGAATCTGCCAGAACGGAATCAAAATCTCTTCCCGTTCGTCGCGCATGCCGCCACCACGAACGTTGTGATAAACGCCCACAATCTGCCATGTCTGGTACGGTCCGAGCTTGGTCACCCCAGGAATGAGTTGTTCTACGTTAATGCGTTGCTGGAGCGGATCTTTGCCTTTGAAGAACTTGTTCGCAAACTTCTCGTTGACCACTGCAACCTTTACGGACTCGGCGGCGTCCTGATCGGTGAACGTCCGTCCGCGGACCATTTGTACGCCATAGGTTTTGAAGTAGTCAGGCGTCACCATGCCGAAGCCCGCGGCTGGTCGTTTCGACGGATCCGCAAGGTCCGGTTCACCCGCGACTGTGAACGGCATGCCAAAGCCCGCTCCTTCAAGGGGAAGGCCGGTACTCGCCGCCACACTTTGAACGCCGGGCACAGCCTGGATACTTGCCAGCAATTGCCGATAGTAACTCGCAATCAATGCAGGGTCTTTCGGGCGGGCATCGGGAAGCGGCAAGAAGAAGGTTTGAACATTGGTTGTGTTCACGCCCAGGTCGACGTTGGTGAGATTCCAAAAGCTGTGAATAGCAAGACCCGCGCCGGTCAGCAAAGTGAGAGCCAGAGCGAACTCAGCAATCACAAGCAAGCGGCGCAAGCGTTGACGGCCCGCGCCTGTGCCGGAGCGGCCACCTTCCTTGAGCGCCTCCGCCGGATCAACCTTGGTGGCGTACCAGGCGGGAGCACAACCAAAAAGAATGCCAGACAGCGTGGAGGCTGCGAGCGTGAATGCGAGGATGGGGAGATTGAGGGTGAGGTCGGCCTCAGAGGGGAGAGTGCCTCGCGGCATAATGATCTGAAGGCCTCGCAGTGCGGCCCATCCCAGACCGATGCCGGTGAGCCCGCCGAGCATTGCGAGCACAAGGTTCTCCGTCAGGAACTGCACAAAGACGGTTTTTCGCGATGCGCCGAGGGCAGCACGAACAGCAATCTCCCGTTGGCGCGCCGTGCCTTTGGCCAACAGCAAGTTGGCAACATTGACGCAGGCAATCAGCAACACGAAGCCGACCGCTCCCAGAAGAATCCACAACATCTGGATCTCTTCTTTGGGCAGAAAATCGTTGTGCAGAGGCTCAACCGCTGCGCCCCAGCCCTTATTGCTTCGCGGGTTGTCCTTAGCAATGTTGGCGGTCACCTGCTCCATGTTGGCCTGGGCTTGCTGGATGGTTACGCCGTCTTTCAGGCGTCCCATCGCCAACAGCCAATGGAAGTCATGGTTGAGTTGGTCAGGCTTGAACGCGAGCGGCACGATGAGCCATTGATCAAGACGATCAGGCTGGCCGGGAGCCATGACGCCAACCACGGTGTAGGGTGAACCATCAATCGTCAACTGTTTCCCTACAATATTCGGATCGGACCCGAGCCGCTTCCAGAGTTTGTTGAGAAGGATGACAACATGTTCCTTGCCTAGCGTGCCTTCTTCCGGAAGGAAATCTCGTCCGTAAAGGAATTTAACGCCCATCATCTTATAAAAACCGGGCGTTGTTTGTTGCCCCTGCAGGTACTCAGGTTGATCCTTCGTGGCCAGATTGAAGCTTCCGCCCGTGAACGCATTTAAATCAGAGAAGACGGTGTTCTGATGTTTCCAGTCTTCGAAATCCTGCGCCGCGATGCCGTTGTTGAAGCCCTGAATCTTTGACCACACCATGACGAGCTGATCGGGCTTGGGATAAGGCATGGGAGCAAGTAACGTAGCGTAGACCACGGTAAATATCGCGGTATTGACGCCAATCCCAAGCGCCAATGTGAGCACGGCAGTGATGGTGAAGCCGGGTGACTTGCGGAGCTGCCGCAACGCGTAGCGAAGATTTTGAAGGACTGTCTGCATTCTGGCCTCCGTCTTGTTTCTTAGTGCTGCTATTCGATTCGCAAAGCCTGCATGGGTTCAATTGCCGCCGCGCGCCGCGCCGGCAAAGCGGCCGCAAGCGTAACCATAAACGCGGTCAGCAGCGCAGAAGCGCCCAGCGAGAGTGGATCGAAATTGGTAACGCCATACAACTGGCTGCTGAAATAATGAGAAACCGCAACCACCGATGGAAGTGCAATGGCGGTGGCAATTGCGGCGATCAATGCCATCTCGCGCACCACAAGGAGAACAACATCGATGCGCCGCGAGCCCAGCGCCAGACGCACGCCAATCTCACGCGTACGCTGGGCGGTGGAGTAAGCGAGCACGCCGTACAAGCCGACAGCCGCGAGCATCAGAGCCAATGCGGAAAAGCCGATGGCCAGAAGAGCCAGCGCGCGCTCATCAGAGGCGGCGCGGTCAACCTGCTCCTGCATGGTGCGCAGCTCGTCCACCACCAGCGTCGGGTCCATCTGATGAATCGCCACTCGAATGGCAGGCTCAATTGCTTCAGGGGCCTGGGTTGTACGAACGTAGACCTCGACGCCGCCGGGATGCTTCTGCTGTGCGTAGGGTCTGTAGACAGCGGGCTTGAGCGGTGTGCGCAAATCGGTATGGCGCGAGTCGCCAACCACGCCGACGATCGTGGTATCAAATTTCGTATCTTTGCCGCGGCCTTCTGAGATCAGCCGACCAATCGCGTTCTGGGCCGATCCGTAATACTTTTTCGCTAGAGCGAGATTGACAACGGCGACCGGCTGCTGGCCAGCCGCATCGCCGGCTGTGATCTCCCGGCCAACGAGCAAGGGGTGGCGCAAGGTAGAGAAGTAATTGCCGGTCACGCGCGCATCTTCAAAGGAGAGCACTTCGTCTTCGCTGGTCTTGTAGTCCTGCAAGCTGAACGACGATCCTTCGGAATTGCCCTGGAGCTCGGGATCGTTGGTGGCGGCCACCGAAACGACACCGGGGATGCGGCTCAGCGTGTCGATGGCGCTCGAAACAATCTGCGCGGTCCGCTCTTCTCCATAGCCTGAGGAGCTTGGATCGAGGGAGAAGGTGGCCAAGTTTGAAGTTTCAAATCCCACCGATTGGTGGCGCAGATTGTCGAGAGTGCGCACAAAGAGGCCGGCGCCGCCCAGGAGCAAAACACTCAACGCAATCTGGACGCCGACCGCGATCTTGCGAAAGAGCTGTGAGCCTTTGGAGGCGGTCCCCGTACTTTGCCGCAACGAGTTGGCAAGGTCGGGTCGCATAAAGTGGAAGATCGGCGCGATGCTGAAGAGCATGCTGGCCAGCAGCGATACGCTAAGCGTGAAGAGCAGGGTGCGGATATCGATGCTGGCCGAATAGGGTTCTTGTCCAGGATCGGAGCTTGTCATGAGGCGAACCAGCGCCAGGGCGACCATGGGCGCTAATGCCAGGCCTGCGGCTGCGGCGCCGATGCCAAGCAATCCCCCTTCAACAAGCAGTTGCCCAACGATGCGTCCGCGCTTGGCGCCGAGGGCGTAGCGCATCGACATCTCTCTGGCGCGGCGCGCGGCGCGCAGCAAAAGAAGAGTAGCCACGTTGATGACGCAGAGCGCTACCAGCAGTCCAGCCATGCTCATCAGAATGATCAGCGGCTTCTGCATCTCTGTCCGGTTGGGATCGAATCCTTTCGAATCGTCAAGCACCTTGAGGTGCGAGTTGTCGAGGAAGCCTTTGGTAAAACGCGGCGAGGGAGACTTGTAGCCAGCCAGTTCCGCGGCGCGCAACGCGTGCCAAAGCGGCTCGAGACTTGCCTGCGCCTGCGCGGGCGTCACTCCTGGCTTAAGTCGACCGACCATAGTGAGCCAGATTGATTTGTGACTGTTGAGATCGTCGCGCGGCGCCATCCAGGGCATTGCGATGTCGACCATGCTCATGGGGATAAACGCGCTGGGGCGATAACCGCCGATTGCAGAATCAAAATTCTGCGGCGCCACCCCAATAACGCTGAAGGCATGACCATTGATTAGGATGGTCTGTCCGACGATATCGCCAGCGGCGCCGAATCGGGTCTTCCATGCGTTGTAGCTGAGGACAACAACCGGATTCGAGTTCCGTGCCGTGTCGTCCTGCTGCGTGAACAGGCGGCCCAGTGCCGGTCTCAGGCCGAGCAATTGGAAGTAATTGCCGCTGACCAATTCGGCTTCGTCACTCTCCGACTGGTTGTGCCAAGAGATGCCAAGGGATGCCTTGTCGGCTGCGACGAGCCCGGCGAAGACCTGGTTCTGATCGCGCAGATCCTTATACATGGGGTAGGAGAAGAAGTCGTTGGAACTTCCGCCGAAGCTGGATGCAGATCCGGAAAAATCACCTGACCATTGGAACCGCACAAGCTCTTGGGGCCGTTCCACGGGAAGCATGCGCAACAGCACCTGATCAAAGAGCGTGAAAACAGCCGTGTTTGCACCGATGCCGAGGGCAAGCGTGACAATCACGGTGATCGTAAAGGCTGGCGACTTGCGCAACTGACGCAACCCGTATCGAACGTCCTGGATCAACTTGTTCATCCTGCAATCTCCTTCAACGATTCACTCCACGCGCAAGCGTCAATCTGTGCGCAGTGCTTGCATTGGCTCAATTGAAGCGGCACGGCGCGCGGGAATAATGCCTGCGGCCGTCGCGCAAAGGATCAGAATGAATGGCGCGCCGATCAGCGCCATCGGGTCATAGCTTCCCACTCCATAGAGCAGGCTCTTCATCAGGTACCCCGCGTAGAGAGAGGCGGGGATTCCAAGCACGAGACCGATGAGAATCTGCCAAAGCGCGCCGCGCAAAACCAGGCTGACAACGCTGCCGCGTGTGGCGCCGAGGGCCATGCGGATACCGATCTCGCCAGTGCGCCGTGCGACAAAGTAGGACATGACGCCGTAGAGGCCCACTGAGGCGAGGATCAGCGAAACGATACCGAAAAGGCTGGTCAGGCGGGCCACGAGCCGCTCCTGGTCAAAGTTGCCGGCCACCTGTGAGTCGAGGCTGCGCAGGTCCATGACCGTCAGATTGGGATCGATGCCGGCCAGCGTGCTGCGCACCAGCGCGTCGACGTTCTGTTGCGGCCGGTTGAAGTTGATCACCATGGCGTTCATGAACATGGACTGCACCTCAGTGCCAATCATTTCGGGTTCTGTGTAGCCCGTGAACTTCTGCGATAAGGGCCGCAGGAATACAGGTCGAATCTCATCGCGCGGATTGTTCATCTTGAAATCCGCAAAGACTCCCACAATCTCCCAGCTCCCTGAGTATTTGGGTAGATCGATGCCAAAATGCTTGCCGACAGCGTCTTCTTTGGGGAAGAAGCGCTTGGCGAAAGTTTCGTTGACGATTGCGACCTGCGGCGACGTGGCTGTGTCCTGATCACTGAAGTCACGACCACGCACCATCGGCACGCCGATCGATTGCAGAAAGTGGGTGCTTACGCGGACCCAGGTTGAGCCGCACCGCTCGCCTGGATGCGGCGCCGGGTGACCCTGCTGGATGACGCACTCGCCCCAGTTGTCGCCTTCGAGGGGGCTGTACATTCCCAGTCCCACAGCGGCGACGCCAGGCAGCGCGGAGAACCGCTCCTCGAGCTGGCGATTCAAGGCCGGCAAACGATCGGCTGTGTACCCGGCGCCGGCAGGATCGAAATGCAGCACGTAGCGATTGGTGGTGGCGATGCCGAAGTTCTGATGCTCCAGGTTGTTCAGCGTCTTGGTCATCAAGATTGCGCCGCAGAGCAGCACGAGCGAAAGCGCGGCCTGGAAGACGACCAGAGCCTTTTGAGGAAACGATGCGCGATCCCGGGTGGACCGAGTGGCGCCGCGCAGAACTTCGGCGGGCTGCGCATGCGACGAGAGCCAGGCCGGCCCGGTTCCGAACAGCACCCCGGTAATGAGCGAGACGAGGAACGTGAAGCCGAGCACCAACGGCGAAGGGGTGGCGTGGATAGGCATGTTGGTTGCTTCAGGAAACGCCAACGCAAGGATGGCGCGCGATCCAAGGTAAGCAACCGCAAGGCCGGCGATGCCGCCGATGCAGCCGAGCAGCACGCTTTCAGTGAGAATCTGGCGGACGACGCGGTTGCGCGCCGCGCCCATGGCCATACGCACCGCAATTTCGGAACGCCGGGTTGTCGCGCGGGCCAGCATCAGGTTGGCAATGTTGGCGCAGGCGATGAGAAGCACGACTGAAGAAAGAATCATCAGCATCTTCAGGCCTTTGCCAGTCTGCTGCTGCAGATTCTGAATGCCGCCGCCAGCGGGCGACAGAACCACGTGCTGCTTGGGCACAACAGTCGCGCCGCCATTCTCTAATAACTGCGTGCGCGTATAGAGCCACTGGCGCAAGGTAGCCGTCAGTTTGTTTTGCAACGCAGGAATGTTGGTTCCCGGCTTGACCCTGCCGATGGGATAGAGCCAGTGAGAGTCAGCATGGTGCAGGATCGAACCGTCGCCGCGCACGTAGGGCTCAGTCTGAATAGGCATCCAGAAATCAGGCGGGGAGTCGGTGACGCGGTCGCCAAAAAATCCTGAAGGAGCGATGCCGATCACGGTGAAGGGGCGCGCTTGAATATAAATTGTGGATCCGACGATGGAGGGATCGGAAGCAAATTCGCCCTGCCACATTCTGTAGCTGATGACGACCGTTGGCGATGCAGCAGGAGCGTCGTCGTTGTCAGTAAAGACGCGGCCCGCAGTGGAACCCACGCCGAGCGTGGAGAAGTAGTTGCCGGAGACGAACTCGCCCCGCAGGCTCTTCGGGATGGCATTGCCGCGGCGCATGCTCCATTGCCACTGGCCTGCCTGCACTGCAGCCAGCGGTTGAAACTCCGGCGTACGGTCGCGAAGATATTGGTACAGATCGGTCGAAAAGATGCTGAAGTCGCCGTTTTCGCTGGCGTCGCCCGGAAATCCACCTTCGACGCAGCAATCGTCGTTATCGCCAATGCGGTAGAGTTGCGCCGGATCGCCTACGGGAAGAGAACGCAGCAGGATGCCCTGCACCAGGGTGAAGATCGCGGAGTTGGCGCCGATCCCGAGCGCCAGCGTGATGATCGCAGTCAGCGTAAATCCTGGCGACTTGCGCAGTTGGCGAAGCGAATATTTCACATCCTGGAGCAGAGTACTCATTGCTTTGTTTCTCCCTTGCGATCGATTGCAATCTGACCCGGGCTGGTGTCGCTGGGGTTTTTCGGCGCTTCAGATGCGGAGCATCACTCGGACCGCAGCGCTTGCATGGGCTCAATGGATGCAGCGCGGACCGCGGGGACCAATGCCGCCATCAGGCCGGCTACCACCAGGAGCAGGGCCAGCGCGACGAAACCGCCGGCCTCTTTCTGCGCCTCGAAATAGATAACCATGCCAATCAGTTTGCGCGCCGCGAAAGTGAGAATGAGGCCGGAAACGGTTCCCGCAGCCAGCATCCATGCAACACGGCTCATGACCATGTTCAAGATGCGACGACGAGTTGCGCCCAGTGCCATGCGCACGCCGATATCCCGCGTCGCCTGTTCGACCTCATGGCTTACCAAGCCGTAAAGCCCAACCAGCGCCAGGGCCAGCGCCAGACTGGCGAAGATGCCGAACAGCCAGCTTTCCATGCGCTCGAGGACCAATGTTTCTGAGACCACCTGGGTCATGGTCCGCGGCTCATCCAGCGGAACGGTGGGATCGAGATCGTGCACAATTGCGCGGATGGCTGGAACCAACTGCTGAGGATCGCTGCCAGTGCGAACAACCAGAAACATCTCGCTCAGCAGGTCGGCTTTATATTGCGTTGGAATCTCGTCCATGAGCCAGTCACGCTCCGGCATAGGCGGCTCATAGATGCTCTGGCGCACGCTGCCGGTCACGCCCACTAAGCGCGTCCACTCCTCTTCTTTAGGACTTTCGTCCATGCGTACCGTCACGGGGTCCAGGCCAGGGGGAACGAATTTGGCGACGAAGGCGTCATTCACAAGCACGGTGCCAGCTTTATTGTCCGGCCGATCCAGAGAGGCCGTGAGCCAGCGGCCGCGATGCAGGTTGATGCCCATAGTCTCGAAGTAACCGGGGGTTACATAGCGCGACTCGGCGAGCATGCCGGCGTCTTGCGGACCGTGCGGCTGTCCGGCGATGTGCACATACGAGTTGTTCCCTGAGGAATCGATGGGCAGCATGTTGATGAGGCCGGCTGACTCGACACCTGGCAAATGCTTGACTCGTTCTTCGAGCGGCGCATAGAAGGCGGTCAGCATGTCGCGGCCTTCATAACGAGTGCGCGATAACTCCAGCTTGGCGGTTAGAATGTGCGCTGGTTCGAAGCCCAGGTCGGTATCCCGATAACGGATGACTGAACGCATCAGCAGCCCGGCGACCGCCAGCAGCACCAGGGTGAGCGCGACCTGAGTAATGACGAAGGCAGAGCGCAGGCGCATCTGTGCACGCTGCGATCCGGCCGCACCTCCGGTCTTGAGCGCACGGTTGGGATCGACTGCGGAGAGGTGCAATGCGGGGTAGAGTGACGCGACAACGCTGGTCAGCACGGCCACGATAACTGCCGCAGCCAGGACCAGACCATTCATATGAATGTCGGCGCCGCGGTCGAGGGCGTGGACCAGGAACGTCTTCATACCCTGCAGCAACAGGTTGGCTAACAATACGCCCGCGAGAGCGCCGAGTGCGGCCAGGAGCAGGCTTTCAGTCAGCACTTGCGCGAACAGTCGCTGCCTGCCGGCGCCGATGGCCACACGCATGGCCATCTCACGCTCGCGTTTGACGCCCCGAGCTAACAGCAATCCAGCTACGTTGACGCAGCCGATGGCAAGCAGAGCGACGACGGCGAAGAGCAACGTCCAGAGCGGCCCGCGAGTCTTGCTGTCGACGCGGTCGATCAGCGGCACCATCTGCGCGGATTCATCCTGATCGGCGCCTGGATAAGCACGCGCAAGATTGGCGGCAGTCTGCACCAGGTCGGCCTGGGCCTGCTGCAGGGTCACCCCATCCTTGAGGCGGCCGACAATCCGCAGCCAGTGCGCGCCGCGATTTTGCATCCATGTATCGGTAATCAGGCGGGGCGAGTAGACCGCGTTCCGCAAGTTCAGGGGATAACGGAAGCTTGCAGGCATGACGCCAACAATCTCGACCGTCCTGCCATCCAGGCGAACAGTTCTGCCAATTACGCCGGGGTCGGCGGCAAAGTACTTTTGCCACGCGCCGAAGCTCAGCACTGCTATATCGTTTCGACCATCCTGCTCTTCGCCGGCACGAAATGTGCGTCCCAGCAACGGGCGAACACCGAAAACATCGAAGAAGTTGCCTGTTGCATGCACACCATCCAGAGAAACCGGACCATCGGACGGTGTATCGATAGTGACTTTCCTGAAATCCAGATAGCCGGCGAGCGTTTGAAAGGTCTTGAGTTGAGCCACCTGGTCCTTGTAATCAGGCCAGGACGCCGGGTGCTGGAACCCGCCGCGGGTCACATTCTGGACAAAGGCAATCCGGTCCGGCTGAACGTAGGGCAGCGGGCGCAGAATGACGGCGTCGATGACGCAGAAAACCGCCGTCGCCACGCCCACACTGAGCGCCAGCGTCAGAACAAGCGTGAATGCGAAGCCCGGCGTCCGCCGCAATTGGCGCACAGCGAAGCGCAGGTCCTGCACTGTGTTGCGCAACCAATTGCCGAGCGCCATCGTTACGCCTCCACTTCTTCGGTAAGCTTCTTGAGCTCGTCCTCCGAGACCACCTTGCCGTCGAACAGATGCACTTCACGCTGCGCGTGCTTGGCAAAGCGCGGATCGTGCGTCACCATGCAGATGGTGGAACCCTCGCGGTGCAAATCGGCGAGCAAATGCATTACGGCTTCGCCATTCTTCGAGTCCAGGTTGCCTGTGGGCTCGTCCGCCAACAGGATCGAAGGCGAACCGGCCAGGGCGCGGGCCACGGCCACACGCTGCTGTTGACCGCCAGAGAGCTGGGCGGGATAGTGACGCATGCGGTGCGCCATGTTGACGCGCTCGAGGGCATCTTTCACACGCCCCTTGCGCTCCTGCGATGGCATGCCGGCGCGATAAGTCAGGGGCAGCTCCACGTTTTCTTCCACGGTCAGATCGCCAATCAGGTTAAAACTCTGGAAGATGAAGCCAATCTCCTGGTTGCGAATGCGGGAGCGGTCGCCGAAGCTCAGGTTTTCGACCGGCTTGTTGTTGAGCAGATACTTGCCGCCGGTTGGCGTGTCGAGCAGGCCGAGAATCGACAGCAGCGTCGACTTGCCGCAACCGGACGGGCCGGACATGGCCACATACTCGCCGCGGGCGATGGTGAGGTGAATGCCGGAGAGCGCATGCGTCTCCACTTCGTCCGTGTAGAAGACTTTGGTCAGGTCTTCAATCTCAATCAAATTGTCATTCGATCCCATTTTTCCCCCTCGTGAGTGTCTGAAGCGCGTTTCAGTTTCCCAATTTCTGCTGTTTCTCTGTTTCTCTGTATTGATCAATGCGCCGGCAGCGCAGGATCAAGCCGGATGCGGTCCACGTTATCTTCGCGCGACATGTCGGAAAGAATCACCACATCGCCTTCTTTCAATCCTTCGAGCACCTGAATGCTGTTAACCGAAGCGCGCCCAACCTTGACCGGTACGCGCACTGCGCCTTTGCCGTCCGGATCAACCTTGAACAGGCTCAACGTCGAGTTCTCGTTACCCAATGCCGGCCGGCCCACGTAGAGCACGTCGGTCATCCTTTCCAGGTCAATGGTTCCGTCCACGCTCAGGTCAGGGCGCGCACCGGTTGGCAATGGCCCATCAAGAGCTACGTCAACGGTGACCGTTCCGTTCAATACTGAGGGATCAATTCTTGAAACATGCCCCGGAATAACGCCGTTGTGGGTGTCAATGGATGCGGGCTGGCCAATCTGGATGTCGCGCGCTTGCGTTTCGGCGATCTGCAGAGCGGCTTTCAATTTGTCGAGCTGAATAACCTTTGCAACCGAGGTACCGGCAGTGACGTGTTGGCCCACCTGCAGGGGCGTGGGCAGTTGCGCCAGGACGCCGGAGATGCCGGCGCGCACATGGAGCGCCGCGGACTGCTTCTCGTAGAGGTCGAGCTGCGCCTTGGCCTGGTCGATCTTGGTCTGCGCGGAAGCCAGTTGAACCTCGATCGCTTTCTGGTTCACATCAAGCTGCTCAAGGCTGAGCTTGTGCTGCGCAGTGAGTTGCTCAGCGGTGTTTTTCGAAGCGCTCGACACCAGGCCCGAGACAACGCCCAACTTATAGAGAGATTCGTCGGTCTGGGCCTGGAGCTGATCCTGGGTATAGGCGGCGTTCACCTGTGCCGCGGCGATCTTCTTATCCATCAGGGTGCTTTGCAGCGTGGCCTGCAGGCTCTTGTAGTCGGCCTGCGCGCCTTTCAAAGACGATTGCGCGCTCAGCACCTCCTGCTCAAGCGTGGGGTCGGTGAGATCCATCACCACTGTATCCGGGGTGACCTTGGTTCCGGGAAGAGCGATGATGCGAACCACGGTGGCGTCGGTCTGGGCCGGGATCAACTCGATCGAGTCTTCGCGCGGAACAAGGGAGCCCGTGGATCCGCGAACCTGGCGGATCATGTTTCCTCGCTTGACCGTATCCGGCCACACGGTCGAGCCGTCGACGGTGGGCGCGGCCGGCTTGAGCCGCGAAACCGCAAACACAGCAATGGCAACCACCACCACCGCAACGCCGCCATAGACCACGTAGCGGCGATTCCTCTTCTTCAATAAGTCTGGGCGCGCAATATCCATCACGCCATGGAATTGCACTTGCCATGCCAAAGAGAGCTAGGCCGTAGCGGTTGAAATAAAAGTAGTTAGCGGGGAGCGGTTCTGAGAGCTTTTTGGATGCAATGACCGTTAACGCGTCCGGGGTGTCCGATTGCGAACAGTTCCTGACATCATACTTGCTCCACCGCCAGGGCCACGGCATTGCCCCCGCCAAGGCAGAGCGCTGCAATTCCCTTCTTCTTTTTGGTTTGTTCCAATGCGCTGAGCAGCGTGGCCAGCGAACGCGCACCGCTTGCCCCAATGGGATGCCCGAGGGCCACCGCGCCGCCATGGATATTCACCTTCAAGGCATCCAGGCCCAGCTCGCGATTCACGGCAAGCGCCTGGACGCTGAACGCCTCGTTCAGCTCGAAGAGGTCGACATCAGCAAGGGACCAGCCCGCCTTCTTCGCTACCTTGCGCACCGCATCGATAGGAGCCAGGCCAAACCACTCCGGCTCGCGCCCGGCGGTTGCCTGTGCGCGGATGACCGCATGGACCTTCAATCCCAGCTCCTGTGCGCGCTTCAGGCTGGTCACGACGGTCGCCGCAGCGCCGTCACTGACGCCTGGCGCATTGCCTGCGGTCACTGTGCCGTCCTCTTGAAAGGCCGGCTTCAATTTCGAAAGAACCTCGACGGTTGTCTCCGGCCGAATGCTCTCATCCGCATCGAAACGCGTGGGAGGAGTTCCCTTCTTCGCCGCGGGAATATCGACGGCCATGATCTCCGCTGCGAACAAACCTGCGGCCTGAGCAGCGGCTGCCCGGCGATGCGACTCCGCGGCAAAAGCATCCTGTTCGTCGCGCGTGATGCCGTACTTGGCCGCGATCATCTCAGCGCCCACGCCCATGTGGAAGCCCCGGTAAGCTTCCCATAGCCCGTCGTTGATCATTGCATCGACCAGCGCGCCGTTGCCCATTCGATAGCCGGCGCGCGCCTGGGGCAATAGGTAAGGTGCGTTGGTCATCGACTCCATGCCACCGGCGACGAGAAATTCCGCGTCGCCCAGTTGGACGGCCTGCGCAGCCAGGGCGACAGCGCGCAACCCAGAGCCGCATACCTGATTCACCGTGAGCGCGCTGGCCGTCGCCGGAATCCCGCCATGAATCGCCGCCTGCCGCGCCGGATTCTGCCCTAACCCAGCCTGCAGAACGCAACCCATGATGCATTCATCGATCTGGGCGAGTTCCACGCCGGCGCGGAGCACCGCCTCTGCAACGGCCAGAGCGCCCAGCCTTGGCGCCGTAAAGGTTTTGAGCGCGCCCTGAAACTTGCCGACGGGCGTGCGAACAGCCGAGACGATTACTGCTTCGTTCACATCAACCTCCGAATGTTGATGAGCAAGTTGGATGCTCAAGGGGAAACTTCGCTTCGTGGCTATCTTTCGGCCAACTTTTCTTCACTGCCTTCGTCCAAAAGGCATTCCAAGCGCAAGTCGGCGAGCTTCGAACGGTGCCATCCGGCATCTGAGGCGCCCCTGCGCCCGAAGGAGAAATATGGACACAGAAACCTCTTCGCGTCTCTCAAGAAAAACCTGCCAGATTTTGCTCGCACTGACCTCAATGCCTGTCGTTTTGTTAGCCGG
The DNA here is from genome assembly GCA_963791505.1 of uncultured Acidobacteriaceae bacterium. Lineage (GTDB taxonomy): Bacteria > Acidobacteriota > Terriglobia > Terriglobales > Acidobacteriaceae > Telmatobacter. Next base: position 71,025 of record CAWBSV010000031.1, on the reverse strand, counting down.
TTGCGCCGGAGGCGGCGCGACTCAGCCTATTGCCACCGCCAACACAAATGTCTCTATTCTTGCGGCCACCACGACGAATGATTCGGTCGGATTTTACGATCTGGTCGTCAAAAACCTCTCGCTTGTCTCAAAATCCGGAGCCGTCGCACCTCTCATCACTTCGCCTGTGCAAGCGGAATTCATTCACCTGAATGGCCCTGTCGAACCCATCGCGACCGCACAGGTGCCACAAGGAGTTTATACCTCGGCAGCTATCACTGTGGGGGACTACAACATCCTGTGCACAGGCCTTGGTGCGCAGGGCGGATTGCAGGGCCAGGGACTCTCTGGCGTGGGGGAGCCCTCGACCGTTTCGATCAGCCTGCCCAATCCCATCACCGTGAGCGGCGACAACATGAACATCACTCTCAATCTTGTTCTGGCGCAGTTTGTTTCTTCTTCGGCATGCTCCATCGGATCGATTGCCGGCGACCAGCAATTTGAAATTTACACCGGCAGCAACCTGCAGCAGCCCATCGATCCCAGCCCGCAGAAACTCAATGCCCTACAGGGAATTGTGGGCTCGATGAGTGCAACCGGCTTCACATCAAATTCCATTGAAGGGTTCAGCAGCGATGTTGCGCCTTCGCCGGCGTGGACGATCGAAACCGACGCCAGCACCATCTACCAGGGCGTCTCCGCATTTTCGGGACTGGCCGCGGGCATGCCTGTCGAATTCGATGGGACGCTGCAAGCTGACGGGACGTTGCTGGCCACGCGCATCGCTGTTTTCGATACCAACACGGCGAACCTGTCGGTATGGAGCGGTCCCCTCCTCTCAGTCGATAGCTCCGCGAAGACGCTGTTTGCTCTGGGCCGAGTCTTTGCTGGTCCGGTTTACGGCGGCCAACTCGCGCCGTTCGACTCGAGCCAGGCAAAGTTCCAGGTCTCCGGCGAGTTTTCGAACATGAGCAGCCTGCCCTTCACGCCGGTCTTCAACAGTTCCACGATGGTGCCCGGACAAAATGTTGACCTCACATTCCATCAGGCGAGCTATCCATCAGGAAACGGCGTTCCGCCGATCGCAACCATGACGCTTGTCTCTCAGACAATCGACGGCACGATCTCAGCAATCAACCCAAACGGCAACTTCACCGCGTATACGGTCTGGCTTGCAACCAACGACCCGCTGGCAAGCCTTGCGTTTCAGCTGGACCAGAACAACCTGCTAACCAACCCTCGCGTTGTGACGGTCTATGTCGACAGCAATACTGAGACGCTCAACAGCCTTCCGCTGGCGGTGAACGGGATCATGCGATTCACGGGCCTGGTCTTCAACGACAACGGCGCATTGCGGATGGACTGCGCACAAATCAACGACGGCTACGTGCAATAACAGCGCAGTGCCGCCAGGGCGCATCTGCGATCTGGAATTTCAGATGCGCCCTGCAGCGCGCAGTTCGCCGATCTCAGTCTCGTCAAACACCCGCGAGCGGATAAGGAAGCGCACGCCCTCGGCATTATCGAGCGAGAACATGCCGCCCCGGCCGGGAACGACATCGAGAGTCAGTTGGGTGTGCTTCCAGTATTCAAACTGGCTCTTGCTCATATAGAAGGGCTCGCCATCTACCTCGCCGAGTTGCACGTCGGAATCGCCCACCATGAACTCGCCGCGCGGATAGCACATGGGCGAACTGCCGTCGCAACATCCGCCCGACTGGTGGAACATAAGCGGACCGTGTTTCTCGCGCAGAACGCGGATCAGATGGATGGCCAGATCGGTGGCGAGAACTTGCTCAGGGAAGTTCGGCATGAAGGCACCTGCAAAGCAGTTGTAGTCCAGCGCGATGATGGATGACAAGCGGGGAGGCGGGAGTTGAAGCGCAAAATTAATTGAATCGCCTCAAGGGAGCGAACGAAACAACGAGAGCGGAATCGCTTCGCCCATGGCGCGATAGCCCTTGGGCGACGGATGCAGATGGTCGCCACAATCGTAAGCCGGCAGCAGATGGTCCGGTCGCTGGGGATCGCGAACGACAGCATCAAAATCGACCACGGCGTCGAAGTGGCCTGCGGCCCGGATCCAGGCATTCACGGCGACGCGATCCGCCTCGCTCAAGGGGCCCGGGTGGTAGTAATCCGACCCGACATAGGGCGTGATCGTTGCGCCAATCACTTTGAGCCCATGCGCATGCGCGCGGTTGATGATCTGCCGATAAGCGGCGAGGACGCGCTGGACAAAGGCGGCGTGCTCGACCGGTTTCACTTCGCCGGTGCGGGCGAGCCCTCCGAGGTCGTTGACTCCCTCAAACACGATCAGCCAGCGAACACCCGCCGGCGCGAGCACATCGCGATCGAAACGCGCAAGCGCATTCGGTCCAAGGCCGTCGGTGAGAAGATGATTACCGCCGATTCCCTGGTTCGACACGCCGATATTTGCAGTTCCCGGCGACGCTTGCAGCCGCGCCGCCAGCACGTCCGTCCAGCGGTCGTTGCCGTTGGTCGTCGCGCCATGTCCGTCTGTAATGGAATCGCCCAGCACGACAATCGTTCCGCCGCCCGGCGCAGACTGGACGTCGATTGCGGAGACTCCGTACCAGTGGTCGACGTGCTTGGGATCGACGAGCTTTTCGGCTCCCGTGAAATCGCCATGGACGATATACGATGTAGCCCGAGATCCAGGATGGCCTGTCTCGCGCGCAGGCGGCGCATCAAGGTGGTAGCTGACGGCAACGTCGGACAACGCAGCCACCGGCATCGTCACTGCATCGGAAACGATCTCGGCGCCGGGCGAAATGATTACATCTGTGTTGCCCGCAAATGCAAGCGCGTGGTCGGTGGCTGGGTCGATCGCGGAGCTATCGGGCGCCACCGGCCGCGCAATGTGGACCGAAGTCAGGTGCAGCGCCTCGGTTCCGAAGGCATTCGATACGTGCACCCGAAGCGCTGATCCGCCGGCCGACAGGTGGAAGATCTGGCGCACGGTGGCATCGCGCAGGTCGTCGACAGGCAGCGCGTTCTGCGGCTCCGGGATCTGCTGGGACGCGCCCCAACTGGCGATCCAGACAGGTGCACCGGCCTGCGCCTCTGCCCGCGGATGGCTCAGAACCAGGGCCAGCGCGAGCGCAAAGCACATCTCAATAACGCCAACAAATTTTAGTGTCTGCTTCACCATGAGAAGGTTTACTATGAATCGCCCGAAGTAAATCGCTTTTTTCAAAACGCAAAAAGCATATCACCCGGAGGGTTTCGCGTGTCTCGTCCCATCATCGTCATTTGCATCGCCTGCAGTTTTGCCGTCTCCGCAATCACCCCGTCCCTCGCCCAAAACAATGCGCCCGCGCAGATGACTTCCGATCAGGACCATCAGAACATGATGGATCAGTTGGGCATCAAGGCGCTGCGTCCAGGTCCGAGCGGCAACGAGAAAGCCCCCAACCACGCCAATAACGACGAATCGCTCGCGAACCCCTATCCCAACATCCCTGACCCTCTGACTCTGAATGACGGGCAGAAGGTGACGACCGCCGCGATGTGGTGGAACAAGCGCCGGCCCGAGATTGTCGAGGGGTTCGACAAATACGTCTATGGCCGCGTGCCGGCGAATGTGCCGAAGGTGACCTGGACCGTGAACACGATCGATCATGAGCGCTTCGGCTTCACGCCGGTCATCGCCAAAGACATCGTCGGCGAGGTAGACAACTCGTCCGACCCTGCCATCCATGTCCGCATTCATATGACGCTGGTGACACCGGCCAATGCGAAAGGACCGGTGCCAGTGCTGATGATGTTCGGGCGCGCGGGCTTTCCTTACCCCAACGAGCCGATGGGCAATGACATGGACCGGCTGAATGACGCGTTCAAGGCGATCCTGATCAAGCAGGATCCATCGCTCGAGGAGGTGTTCAAGCAGCATCCCGCGTGGGAGCCGATTCGCAACACGCCGTTTGCGTTCCCGCCTCCCAACGAAGATGGCGATCCGCCCAACACCTGGCAGTTGATCGCGGCGGGCTGGGGCTTTGTGCTCTTCGATCCGGCCAGCGTGCAGGCGGATGATGGCGCCGGCATCACGCGCGGCATTATTGGCCTGGTCAATCACGGGCAGCCGCGCAAGCCTGAGGACTGGGGCGCATTGCGTGCATGGGCGTGGGGTGCGGGCCGCGGACTCGACTACCTCGAAACGGATCCTTCAGTCGACGCAAAGCATGTGGGCATCGAAGGCGTCTCCCGCTACGGCAAGGCCGCGCTGGTCACCATGGCCTATGATCAGCGATTCGCGATGGTCCTGGTTGGCTCCTCCGGAAAGGGCGGAGCGACACTGCTGCGGCGGAATTTTGGCGAGGCGGTCGAGAGCCTCACAGGCGGCGAGTACTACTGGATGGCCGGAAACTTCATGAAGTATGGCGCGTCGGAGGCGTCGTTTGGCAGCATGAACCCGGGTGACATTCCGGTCGACTCGAACGAGCTGATTGCTCTGTGCGCTCCACGGCTCACGTTTATCAGCTACGGTGTGCCGGAGAAAGGCGATGCCCGCTGGCTCGATCACCATGGCAGCTTCATGGCCATGATCGACGCCAATCGCGTGTTCACTTTGCTGGGCGCGAAGGGACTGGATATCGAGGGCGACTATCACACCGCGAAGATGCCGCCAGTGAATGAGGGGCATTTGGACGGAACCCTGGCGTGGCGGCAACACGATGGAGGCCACACGGACGCACCCAACATGAAGTACTTCATCCAGTGGGCCGACAAGTTTATCGGTCACGCGCCCCCGCAATAGGTTCGCTCAAAAAACGTCAGCAAAAAATCCCCCATCGCCGTTTGGCAATGGGGGATTTTTGCTGCGCGGTTCAAAACAGCCTAAAAGAACCCAAGCTTCTTGGGGCTGTAGCTGACCAGCAGGTTCTTCGTCTGCTGGTAGTGGTCAAGCATCATGCTGTGTGTCTCGCGCCCGATGCCTGATTGTTTGTATCCGCCGAACGCTGCATGCGCCGGATAAGCGTGATAGCAGTTGACCCACACGCGGCCGGCCTGGATACCGCGGCCCATGTGGTAGCACTTGTTGGCGTCGCGGCTCCACAGGCCCGCGCCCAGGCCATAGAGCGTGTCGTTGGCAATCTCCAGCGCGTCGGCTTCTGTCTTGAAGGTGGTGACGGAAACAACGGGTCCGAAGATCTCTTCCTGAAAGATGCGCATGCGATTGTTGCCGCGGAAGACGGTCGGCTGCACGTAGTAGCCGCCTTCGAGTTCGCCGCCCAGGTGCGCGCGTTCGCCGCCGCAAAGCAGTTCGGCTCCTTCTTTATGGCCGATGTCGATGTAGCTGAGGATTTTTTCCATCTGCTCGCTCGAAGCCTGCGCGCCGATCATGGTGTCGCTCTCAAGCGGGCTCGCCTGCTTGATGGCTGCAACGCGCTTGAGCGCCCGCTCCATGAACTTGTCGTAGATGTTCTCCTGAATCAAAGCGCGGCTGGGACAGGTACAAACCTCGCCCTGATTCAAAGCAAACATCACGAAGCCTTCAATCGCCTTGTCGAAGAAGTCATCATCTTCCTGGCAAACGTCAGCGAAGAAAATGTTTGGCGACTTTCCACCCAGTTCCAGCGTGACCGGGATCAAGTTCTGGCTGGCATACTGCATGATCAGGCGGCCGGTCGTGGTCTCGCCGGTGAAGGCGATCTTGGCGACACGCGAGCTCGATGCGAGTGGCTTGCCTGCCTCGAGGCCGAAACCGTTCACAATGTTAAGCACACCGGGAGGCAGAAGATCGCCCACCAGATCAATCCAAACCAGAATGCTGGCCGGAGTTTGCTCGGCTGGTTTGAGAACCACGCAATTGCCAGCAGCCAATGCCGGCGCGAGCTTCCACGTCGCCATCAGAATCGGAAAGTTCCACGGAATGATCTGACCCACCACGCCAAGCGGCTCATGGAAGTGGTACGCGACGGTGTCGGAATCAATCTCAGAGAGCGTACCTTCCTGGGCGCGAATGCAGCCGGCAAAATAGCGGAAGTGATCGATGGCCAGCGGCAGATCGGCAGCCGTAGTTTCGCGAATCGGCTTGCCGTTGTCCCAGGTCTCAGCCTGCGCAAGGATGTCGAGGTTGTCTTCCATGCGCTGGGCAATCTGGTTCAAAATGATGGCGCGCTGCGTGGGGCTGGTGTGCGCCCATTTGTCCTTGGCGGCGTGAGCCGCGTCGAGCGCGAGCTCGATGTCCTTCGCGTTCGATCGCGGGATCTCGCAAAATACCTTGCCGGTCACCGGGGTGACGTTTTCGAAGTACTGGCCGGACGCGGGCTCGACCCACTTGCCGCCAATATAGTTGCCATAACGAGGCCGAAAGCTCGTCTTCTCGCCGAGCTGGCCGGGATGCGTTGCGGTTGCTGTCGCCATGTCTGCTTCCTCCTTGGGGGTTGCGTGTCGGGGCGGGCTTGGGTGCGATTTCGGACTGGGAATTAGGAATCGGGAAAGCGCCAAGGGGCCGCGGCGCAGGAATCATACACTTGGGGCCCCACGCCTGGGCAGTCCCCAGCGTTAAACGCATGCAAAAACAAGGGCGCCGGTCAGTACACTGATGGGACAGATGAGCGCTGCGATCGAGTTCCGGAGGGTTGGGTTCGCCACGGCGCAGGGCCGCATGCTGCTCGACGATATCTCGCTCACCCTTGAAGAAGGAACGACCATGGCGGTGCTGGGCCGCAGCGGATCGGGTAAGACGACGCTGCTGCGCACGGTAAATCGCATGATCGACGCGACCAGCGGCGAAGTTCTCGTGCATGGGAAAAACGTTCGATCGCTCGACATGATTGCGATGCGGCGCAAGATGGGCTACGTCATTCAGGAGACGGGCCTGTTTCCGCATTTCAATGTCGAACGCAACGTGGGCATTGTTCCTGAGGCAGAAGGTCAGGCGCGCGAGCTGCGGGTACGGCGCAGCCATGAACTGCTTGAGGCTGTCGGACTGCCGGCGTCGACGTTCGCGGCACGCTATCCTCATCAGCTTTCCGGCGGCCAGCGGCAGCGCGCCGGGCTAGCGCGGGCTCTCGCAGCTGAACCAGACATTCTGCTGATGGACGAGCCCTTTGGCGCGCTCGACCCTCTCACGCGTGTTGAAATGCAGGACATGCTGCTGGGCTTGATGGAGCAGATGAAGAAGACTGTTTTGCTGGTCACCCATGATCTGGATGAAGCGCTTTTTTTGGCTGATCGCATCGTGCTGCTGGGCGATGGGAAGCTCATTGCAAACCTTGCGCCGCAGGAGTTCATGGCATCGAGCGAACCGGCCGTTACAGCTTACATTCGCGCTTTTCATCGGGGAGAAAGAACGGCCATCCGCGAAGGTTCGACTGAGGAGAGACCTGCATGAGCACCGGATTCTTGACGCATTACGGCAGCGAGATTGCAGATCTGACGCTCGAGCACCTGTGGCTCAGCGGTGCGGCCATGCTGTTTGCGATCGCAATCGCTGTCCCTGCGGGGATATGGCTCACTCGCTCCGAGCGATGGGCGAAACCGGTCATTGGCATTGCAAATATCCTGCAGACCATTCCCTCGCTGGCGCTGTTCGGCTTCCTTCTTCCCCTCCCGTGGCTTGGCGAGCGCGCCGCGCGTATCGCCATCGTCGCGCTGACGGCGTATGCCCTGCTGCCGATTTTGCGCAACACCTATGCGGGTATTCGCGGCATCGACCCAACGATTCTCGAAGTTGCCCGGGCATTGGGCCTGACGAACACGCAGCGCCTCTTCAAGGTTGAGCTGCCGCTCGCCGCGTCCTTTATTTTGGCTGGCGTGCGCACAGCAACCGTCACCTGCATCGGGATCGCAACCATTGCTGCAGCAGTGGGCGCGGGAGGTCTGGGCGAACTGATCTTTCGCGGGGTAGCCTCCATCGACGACCGGCTGGTGCTTGCCGGGGCGATTCCTGCGGCGCTGCTTGCGCTTGCTGCCGATGCGCTGCTCGGGCTGATCGAACGGCGATTCAAAGTACCCTCTTCGAGGACATCGAACTTATGAGGCGGGCCGTCTTTGCGGTTGCCAATTTGCTCTGCTTCGTTTTGACCTCATGCTCGCCGCCTCGTCCCGATCACCCCGTCATTGGAGCAAAGAACTTTACTGAACAGGTTGTACTCGGCGAGTTGCTGGCGCAGGAGATTGAGGCCAAATCGCACCTGAAAGTGGAGCGACGCTTCTACCTGGCGGGAAGCTACATCTGCCAGCAGGCGCTGGTGGCGGGCCGCATCGACGCTTATGTCGAATACAGCGGAACCGCGCTGACGGCCATCCTCAAGCAGCCCGTAGATCGCGATCCTGCGGCAGTTCTGAACACGATTCGCACTCTCTACGCGTCGCGCTACAACGTTACCGTCGGACCGCCCCTCGGGTTTGAAAACACATTCGCGATGGTCATTCGCGGTGACGACGCGCGCCGCCTGCACCTGACTACGTTGAGCCAGGCCGCGCAATTCGCATCCCAATGGCGGCTCGGCGTCGGGTACGAGTTTGAACAACGCCCCGATGGTCTGCCAGGATTGAGCACGGCCTACGGGCTCCACTTTAACGGCGCGCCAAGGACCATGGACCTCGGCCTGCTCTATCGCGCACTCAACGCGCATCAGGTCGATATCATTGCCGCCAACTCCACTGACGGCCCTATTCAGGAGTTAGGCCTCACTGCGCTCGATGACGATCGCCACTACTTCCCCCCCTACCAGGCCGTGCCCCTCGTGCGCGACGAGGCGCTGGCACGCTGGCCGCAGATCCGCAATGCGCTCGACGCACTTGCCGGGAGAGTCACGGCGGAAGACATGCGCGCGATGAACGAGGCCATCGACGGGCAGCATCGCGATCCGGCCGACGTGGTGCGTGAATACCGTGCCAGGAAAGGGCTTTGAAGGAGGCCCGACGATAGAATGGCTTATGAGTTCGCTCGACAAGTCCGCCATCGATGCAGCCGCGCCTGAGCCTATTTCCAGCGAACCCCAGGCTGTTCAATTTCATTTCGACAACACCTACGCGCGTTTGCCCGAGCGGTTCTTCGCGCGTGTCAATCCGACGCCCGTCAACGCTCCACACCTCATCAAGCTGAATGTTGAATTGGCGCGCCATTTGATTCTCGATCCGGACGCATTGCGAAGCAAGGAAGGCATCGAGATCCTGGCCGGCAATCGTGACGCGGACGGATCCGAGCCAATCGCTGAGGCCTATGCCGGGCACCAGTTCGGCCATTTTGTCCCGCAACTCGGTGATGGACGCGCGATTCTGCTTGGTGAAGTTATCGCGCGCGACGGAAAGCGCTACGACATCCAGCTCAAAGGCCCGGGCCGCACTCCGTTCTCGCGCGGCGGCGATGGCCGTGCGGCGGTCGGCCCCGTGCTGCGCGAGTACATTGTGAGTGAAGCCATGGCTGCTCTTGGCGTGCCGACTACGCGTGCGCTCGCCGCAGTGACGACCGGGGATCGCGTGCTGCGCGAGCGGGCGCTGCCGGGCGCCGTGCTGACCCGCGTTGCTGCAAGCCACATCCGCGTCGGCACGTTTCAGTACTTCGCCGCGCGGCAAGATGTTGAAGCAATCCGCACCTTGACGGGCTATGCGATTGCACGGCACTACCCTGATGCAAAGGACGCTAAGCTGCCGTATCGGGCCTTTCTTGACGGCGTAATCGCGCGTCATGCCTCGCTGATCGCGCAGTGGATGTCGATCGGTTTTATCCACGGCGTGATGAACACTGACAACACCTCGATCTCCGGCGAGACGATCGACTACGGTCCCTGCGCCTTCATGGAAGCCTATGATCCGGCCACCGTCTTCAGCTCGATTGACCGGCATGGACGCTATGCCTACGGCAACCAGCCAGGCATCGCTCTCTGGAATCTGGCTCGCCTGGCCGAGACGCTGATGCCGCTTCTCGAACAGGAAGCGGGAAACGAGCAGTCGGCACTCGACTCAGCCAACGAGGCGCTGGCTGCCTTCGCTGCTGCCTATGAAACCGCGCGCCTGTCGCGCTTCCGTCGCAAGCTCGGACTGTTGACGGAGCACGAAGAAGACACGGCACTGATTGAGGATCTGCTGCGCCTGATGTTTGCCCATCGCGCCGACTTCACGCTCACGTTCCGCCGACTGTGCGATGCCGCGCGCGGGCCGGAAGGCGATGAAGGCGTGAGCGCGCTCATTGACGATGCAGGCGCATACGGCTCCTGGGCGGCGCGGTGGAGAGGTCGGATGGAACAGGACGCCGCATCAGAAGAGGAGAGGCTCATTGCAATGCGAAATGCGAATCCGAGCTTTATCCCCCGGAACCATCGGGTCGAAGCGGCATTGAATGCAGCAATCGATCAGCAGGACTACAAGCCATTCGAGGAGCTGCTGGATGTGGTCTCGCGTCCCTTTGAAGACCGGCCGGAGTTGCAACGATACACAACGCCCGCGCGCCCCGAAGAGGCCGTCGCGCAAACCTTCTGCGGGACATAGACTCCGACCCAGGTTTAGGCAACCTCCAGTCGCGTGCCGGCAGCGCTTCCCAGTGGTCCGGAGCTATTTTCGCACCCCTGCGGGCGCGGACCGGGCGTGGTTATTGAACCAGATCGACCTTTTGCAAATTGTCATCGGGCACACGATCGATGAGCAAGAGCAATGGATCGATCCCGGCCTTGTCGGGCACGGAGTCGGTTTGGAAGGTGTAGGTGCCGCCCTTCCCCGTCATGTGAATCATCTGGCGGGTGAGAACCTTGCCGTAATGATTGCCCTTCTCGGGCGCGGCGAGGGCGCCGATTTCGATCCAGTCATCGACCGGCACTTCAGTTTCCGCGCCCTTGTCGTCGGCTTTGTACTTGTGTGTTTCCACCTGCACGGTCACGTCGTATTCTCCGTCGGGCCGCTTCTTCGCCTTTGCTTCCAGGACGCGGTTGGAAAACAGCGTAATGTCTTCGAACAGGTCCTTCAGCAAGTATTGATATTGGGGTGGTGTCTCATCCTTCAGCGCATTCACCAGGGCCCACGAGGTGGGATAGGGCGGCTGCGCATACCTGTACTGCGCCAGCACCTTGCGCAAGGCGCGGTTGACTGCATCCTCCCCGATCATTTGGCGCAGGTAGTACATCACGACGCTGCCTTTGCGGTAATGAATGTAGCCTTGGCTCGCTTCGACGCGCATCAGCGGCCGTTCTTTGAGGCGTTCGGTTCCGCGCGAGCGCAGGTAGTTGTCCATCTCGTACTGCATGAACTTGCGCATCGTGTCTGGCCCGTACTCCTTTTCCATGACCATCAGCGCGGAGTACTGCGCGAGGGTCTCTGAAAGGGAGGTTGCGCCCTGCATGTCCGCGCCGACCACCTGATGTGCCCACCACTGGTGGCCCATTTCGTGGGCTACGACGTAATAGACCATGTCGATATCGTCGGGTTTCTCAATGTCGGCAATGAATCCGATGGACTCCGAATAAGGCATGGTGCCGGGAAACGCCTGCGCGAAGCTGGCTACGCGGGGAAACTCGATGATGCGCGCCTGCTTGTTGTAGTACGGCCCATAGTTGGTGGTGTAGTACTCGAACGACTTCTCCACCGATCGCACCATCTTGGGCACATTCCAGGGATGCTCTTTGAGGTAGTAGACCTCGACATCCATACCGTTCCACTTCGTTCTCTCCACCTGATAACGCGCAGAAAGAAACGAATAGAAGTTCAGCGCAAAGTGGTCAAGCTTGTACTCGTAATAGTTGCGCCCGTCCTGCTGCCACTCGCGAACCAGGGACCCCGGGGCGATGGCGATCTGGTCGTTGCTGGTGCTGATCACCGTATCCACATCGACCCAATCGGCATTGTTGGTGATGTAGTTGTTCATGCAGTCGGTTGAACAATTGGTCTCGAGGGCCGGCATGAGCTCTTTTTCTTTGAGCTTGAAGCGCCGGCGATCATTGGGATCGGTGAGTTCATTGTTGCTTTGATAGCCGATCTGCGGAACGACACTCGAATTGAGAAAGCTTCCGTTCTCGACCACGCCGGTCATCGTCAACCGGTCTTCGAAGCCCTTGGGGTGCGACTCAACATCGAAGTTCATCGTCCTGACTTCGCCGGGGGCAAGCGGTGTGGTCAGCCTGTAGATCCGGTAGTCAAGGCGCTTGTCGTCCTTCGCGAGTTCGGCGCCGGCTAACTCGATGTTCGACGTCAAGTCGTGGCTCAGCGTCAAGTGGAGCGTGTCAATCGGCTTATCCGTTTCGTTCTTGATCTGTTCCTGGCCCTTCATCACCAGCTCGCGGGTCGCCGGATACAGTGCGATGTCGTAGTGCACATCGATCACACGCGGCTGGGGCAGGTGATCGTATTGCTTATAGGTTTTCTCGTAGTCAGCCTGCCTTTTCAGGCCGTCGTTCTGGCTTTCCACTGTGTTCACCACTTCAGTGTTGTAAAAAACCCACGCGCCCACCAGCACAAACCCCAGCGCGGAGGCGAAGGTCCAGATGCGCACCCCGCCATGGAAACGTTGCGCCGCATTGGCCAGCCGCGCCCTCACGCGCGTATCCTTCCCGCGCTGCCACAACAGAATGCTGACCATTGAAATCAGGATTGAGAACAGAGTCCAGTAGATGGCGAACCAGGTCCAGCTCTCCATCCACGGCTGGTAGCCAAAGAAATCCGAATACGTCATATTCGGCAGGCTGCCGAATTGCACCATGCGGGTGCCCACGTGAAGCGGGCGCCACATGAACGAGTTTGCCACGACCAGGCCGATGAAGGCGAAATAGCCAACGTATTTATTGGGCGACAGGACATGGATGAGGAAGGCCATCGCTGCAAAAAATGCAAAGCTCAGCAGGTCCTGCCCCAACAACGTCTCAACGTACACGCCGAGCTGGAATCGCGTGTACCCGTGATAGGCCTGCACGCAGATGGCGACGACCATCACCAGCGTCTGAATGGAAACAATTGCTGTCATCAGCGCGATGAACTTGGCGAGGAATCCCGGCCACTCCGGCACCGGCAGCGTGTCATTCACTTCATCGGTTCGAGCGTCGCGCTCCTCCCACACCAGCACTCCGGCAAAGAACGTGATGAGCGCGATGAGAAACAGGTAGAGAGTGCTGGTGATGATTTGGATCATGGCGTAGGTGACCGGTCGCGTGGTCAGGCCGAAACCCTGGCGCGCGCTGAAGATCAGGGCAAGCAGGCAGTTAATCAGGGCCGCGCAGGTGATAACGATGAACGAGACCGTCTTTAATAACCGGCGGAATTCAATCTTGATTGAGACAAGCAATTGCTTCCAACGGGCTGACGCTCCATAGTTCAGGGTGACGCCGCCGAGGACAAGCGGTTTCAAGTCCACCGCCTCCTGGTCACCCTTTCCAGCCTTGCGTTTCTTGCTTCTGATCGATCGCTCAGCGAAACTGAAGCGCCAGCAGCCAAATGCGAAGATCAACAGGCCAACGCCGATCCAGACCAGGCGGTTCACAAGCAGCAGGCCAACAAATCCAAGCGCGTGCGTATTTCGATCGGCGACGGTCCAGTACTTCGTCACGTAGGTGAAGGCATCGCTGCCGAATGGATCGATCATCGCAGCGAGCTTCTCGTTCTCCAGCTTCTGCGCGAAGATGCTGGAGACAATGTCCGCAACGAGCAGAATCAGCCCGCCCAGAAACGAAATTATGGTACTGCGCGTGAGCACCGCGATGGTAAAAATGACCGCTGCAATAAAGAAGGTATTGGGCAGCGCGAAGACCAGAATGCCCATCAGGTGCGCAGACCCAACCACCGGGCCGAATCGATCGGCATCGGCCCACGGCATCAGCTTTGCCAGCAGCGCTCCAATCGAAACGCCGATCATGGGGATGGTCGAAATGACGACCGAACCGAAGAATCGCCCCAGCAAAAAATCCATTTTGCGGATGGGCTTGGTAAACATGATCTGGTTCATGTTGTAAGCAAACTCACGTGCCGCGGCCGAGTTCACAAACGCAGTCACCATCAGCAAGGTGATGAACCAGAAAATCGAGTAGTACTGTTCCACGACGAAGGGGGCGTTGCGATACGTGTTCCCGATCGCGCCGCCGATGGTCAGTTGGTCAGTGCTCATAGCCAGCAGAACCATGAGCGCCACAATCGCCGTAAAGACCCACAGCATGGTCGACTTCAGCCAATAGCGAATTTCAAAGAGGAAGAAATGCAGCATGCCTGCCCTCCGGGGCGCGGTCCACTTGTTCCAGGTCGGTTAGTTAAGGCCGGCAAGGTTCGTGAAGAAGACATCTTCCAGATCGGGGGCAACCGCGACAAATCCTTCTTCAGGCTGCGCGTCGGCAAGCACATGGATCTGGGGACGGCCTGCGACCAATTTATTCGAGATCACGTGCATGCGATCGGAGTAGGCCTTCACCGCGTCGCGCTCGATGGACTTGCGCCACACTCTGCCTTCCAGTGTCTGCACCGCGCGGTCGGGCGCGCCGGCAAAGAGCACCTTGCCGAGGTGAATGATGGCCATGTTGCTGCAGAGTTCCATCACGTCTTCCACGATGTGCGTGGAGAGAATGACGATGACGTTGTCGCCAACTTCGGCAAGAAGATTGTAGAAGCGATTGCGCTCGCCAGGGTCAAGGCCCGCTGTGGGCTCATCGACGATGAGCAACTGGGGATTGCCAAGCAGCGCCTGCGCGATGCCAAATCGCTGCCGCATGCCGCCGGAGAACCCGGTCAGCCGCTTGCGGCGGTGATCCCAAAGGTTCACGCGATGCAGAAGGTCGTGCACGGCTTCTTTCCGCTGCTTGCGATTCGTCATGCCCTTAAGCAAGGCGATTTGATCGAGCATCTCCTCGGCATTGACGCGGGGGTAGACGCCGAAATCTTGGGGAAGATAGCCGAGCGTCTTGCGCACTTCATCTTTGGAACGAAGGACGTCGAGACTGTCGAGGTGAATAGAGCCGGAGTCCGGTTCCTGGAGCGTGGCGATGGTGCGCATCAGGGTTGATTTTCCGGCTCCATTGGGGCCTAACAGGCCGTAGAGTCCGCGAGGAATGGTGAGGGTCACGTTGTCGAGGGCGCGCACGCCACCCTTGTAGCTCTTATTGAGCCCTTCAATGCGAAGTTCCATGCGGGATGAGTCCTCCACCCAGGGAAGTCGGTAACGGTTGTAGTCCAAATACGAATTGCGCACTGCGGGGTTCCGTCAGCTGCACAACGCGGGAATTGATGAAGTTCCGGGGAGGGCCGGTAACGAACCGGTAATGGGAGGGTAACAAACGAGGCGGCAGGTCGAACAGACTTTCAAGCCGACCGAGGGGGGGGAAATTGAGAGCGAGGGACTGGAGAGCTTAGGGACTTAGGGACTGAGGGACTGCGGCGATTCGTCAATGAAACATCAGCCTCGACGAGCGGCTTAGTCTTGATCCGCTCAATCGAGGTTCATCTTGCAGGGTCCCGCGTGGTGCGGTCAGTACACATCTTTCAGATAGCGCTTCTGTTTTTTCATGTCTGCGATGTATTGAGCGGCATACTCTGCGCCCTTGCCGCTATGGACCGCAATGGCGTCGAGAATGGCCGATTCCACATCCGGGGCCATGCGCTTCGAGTCGCCGCAGACATAGAGATAGGCGCCCTGCTCCAGCCAGTTCCAAAGATCCGCGGCCTGTTCGCGGACCCGGTCCTGCACGTAGATTTTGGTTTGCTGATCGCGCGAGAAAGCCGTGTCCAGTCGCTGCAGCACACCGGTCTCGAGCCAGGCGTGCATCTCTTCCCGATAAAGAAAGTCCTGGTTCGCCCTTTGCTCGCCGAAGAACAGCCACATCGGCCAGCGTCCACGACCCGCCTCTTTTTGCTGCAGGAAAGCGCGGAACGGCGCGAGACCGGTGCCCGGCCCAACCATGATTACCGGCGCCTCGAGATCGGCCGGCATGCGGAACAGGTTGTTCGAGTGGACGAAGATGGGGAGCGACACTCCTGGGGGCGTGCGCTTGCCGATCTCTCCGGAGCAGACACCCAGCCGTTCGCGGTTATGGCTCTCGTACTGGACGACACGGACGGAGAGATGGACAGTGGACGGATGAAGCGCCTGGCTGGAGGAGATGGAGTAGAGTCTGGGCGCGAGGCGCGGCAGAATCTTAAAGAGCTGCTGAGGATCTTCGAGCGTGGCTGGATATTGTTCGACCAGATCCCGGAATTCGCGTCCCCAGAGATAGTCGTCGAGCTTTGGCTTGTTTTCGGGCAAGACCAATTCGGCTAATTGTGGGTTGCCGGATATTTGTGCCCAAGTCCGCACGGTTGCTCCAGAGAGCTTGCCAATCATGAGCCACGCGGTGAGCGCCGTGCGCAGGTCGAGAGCTCCGCCGTAGAAGTCGGTCACCGGCTCGTCCCCTCTGAAAGCGAGAAGCGTGAGGATTTCCTCGACCATGTCGCTGCGGTTCTCAGGCAGAACGCCGACCGAGTCCCCAGGCAGATATTGAATGCCTGAGCCTTCAAGAGAGATCTCGATGTGGCGGGTCTCTTTCTCTGAGGCTGGGCCGGTCAGCAGGCGGTTGACTTTGACAGTAGCTGGAAATGGAAAATTGCGGGAGTAAGTCGAGGGTTGGTGCCCGGCTGGGGCATCCAGCACTGCGGTTGCTGAAGATTGCATAAGCTTCCTATCTCCTAAAGGGTATTGGCTGGTGCAGGACTCCGCTCCGGACTCGATGACTGATCCTGTGTTTTGTAACAGCCCCGGCGAAAAGTAGCAGCGTCGCAACACGACCATCTGTGATCAAGGTCACGGGGACTTGGTTGGGTCGTTTTGGGGTCCGTGACTGCCGTCACATCCTGTCGTTTTCACCGAACACTATGGTTCTTGCTCGTAGCGCGTCGGCGGGCCGAAACACGAGCAGGCTCAGCGGATCCAATAGAACGAGTCGGGTTGCGACCGGCGCGTGGGCGCTCAGCATTTTCGGAATGGAATTCGAGAATGCCTTTATGACTATGCGGAGCCAGTGGGGCTCACCTTCAAGAAAACTTGTCTATTGGCGACGACTCGACAGTATGAGTTGCCGCGGAAAAAGGAGAAAGCAATTATGGCTACAACTGCTGTTCCGACTTCATCGATTCATGACGCGCTTGAGGTTCTTCACAAGGGCGGCGTTCGAACGAGATACGAAAACTTCATCGGAGGCAAATGGGTTCCGCCAACCACCGGCCGGTACTTCACGAGCACCAGTCCGATCAACTCTGAACCCATCTGCGAGTTTGCCCGCTCGGGCGTTGCCGATGTGGAACTGGCACTTGACGCTGCGCACGCGATCAAGGATGAATGGGCGCACACTTCTCCGGCGGCGCGTTCGACTTGCCTTTTGAGGATTGCGGATGCACTGGAACAGAACCTCGAAGTGCTCGCTCTTGCCGAGACCCTCGACAATGGCAAGCCGATCCGCGAGACGCGTAATGCCGATATACCGCTGGTCATCGATCATTTCCGCTATTTTGCCGCATGCATCCGCGCTGAAGAAGGCGCGCTGACCGAGTTGGACAAGGACACAGTCGCCTATCACTTCAAAGAACCGCTGGGCGTGGTGGGCCAGATCATTCCCTGGAACTTCCCGCTGCTGATGGCCGCGTGGAAGCTCGCTCCTGCAATCGGCGCCGGTAACTGCGTCGTCATCAAGCCCGCGTCGAACACCCCGCTCAGCATCATGATCTTTGCGCAACTCGCCGGCGAGCTGCTGCCTCCCGGAGTGCTCAATGTCATCAGCGGCCCCGGCGGCGAGATGGGCAAGGCTCTGGCGTCGAACAAGCGCATTGCCAAGATTGCTTTCACCGGTGAAACCACAACCGGCCGCCTGATCATGCAGTACGCTTCAGAGCCGATCATTCCGCAGACGTTGGAACTGGGCGGCAAGTCGCCGAACATTTTCTTTGCCGATGTAATGGATGAGGATGACGATTTTCTTGACAAGGCGCTCGAGGGCTTTGCCCTGTTTGCCTTCAACAAAGGTGAAGTCTGCACCTGCCCGTCGCGCGCGCTGATTCACGAGTCGATCTATGACAAGTTCATGGAGCGTGCCGTTGCCCGCGTGGCCAAAATCAAGGTGGGCAACTCTCTGCTGCCCTCCACGCAGATGGGCCCGCAAGTCTCGAAAGATCAGATGAACTCGATCTTGAACTACATCAAGATCGGCAAAGAAGAAGGCGCAAAGTGCCTGACCGGCGGCGATCGCGCGCATCTCGGTGGAGACCTCGAGAATGGCAACTTCCTGCAACCGACCATCTTCTCCGGCCATAACAAGATGCGCATCTTCCAGGAAGAAATCTTTGGACCCGTGCTCTCGGTGACGACGTTCAAAACCCTCGATGAAGCGATCGCAATCGGCAACGACACCATCTATGGTCTCGGCTCGGGCGTCTGGTCGCGCAATCCCAACAACCTGTATCGCGTCGGCCGCGAAATCAAAGCGGGCCGCTGCTGGACCAACTGCTATCACGTGTATCCAGCCGGCGCAGCTTTCGGCGGCTACAAGGAGTCTGGGTTCGGCCGCGAAACGCACAAGATGATCCTCGACCACTATCAACAGACCAAGAACCTGCTGGTCAGCTACAGCACCAAGGCGATGGGCTTCTTTTAGACGCCTTACTCTCTTTCCGCGGGAGGGCGCACCAGCGTCCCCGCGGAGAGACGGTTCACTCGTCGCGCAGACCTTTCCACATGCCGCAAGGACCCTACCTGCAAGGGTGGGTGCGATCCCCTTGTCTCTTGCCGGTGCGGTGATCTTCGCCGCTTCAGATCGGATCGCCACGCGCAGAGTGTGATCTTTCTCACCGCTTAATGCAGCTATAAACAAAAGCATCTTCTCTTACGTGACAGTCATCACAGCCAGTCGTTATTTCGCATCTCTACCTTCCCATTCGTTGACCGGAAGCGCGCGCGAAACCTGTTCCGCGGCTCCGGAAGAGACCAACCTGATTGAGCAACGAAACATTCTCGAATTGCAAAGGAAAGAGGCCAATATGGCGTTAGCGGACGAGGTTTTTGGATTTTATATTCCGACCGTCTCCCTGATGGGAGTCGGATGTGTGAAAGAGGCCGGTGCGCAGGCGAAGGCACTGGGCGCGACGAACATGCTGATCGTCACCGATGCCGGCATGTACAAGCTGGGTGTTGCTGACCAGATCAAGCAGATGATCGAAGACGCCGGGCTGCGCGCCGTCATCTTCAGTGGCGCCGAACCCAATCCAACCGACAAGAATGTTCACGAAGGCGTGCAAGCGTACCTAGACAATCATTGCGACGGGATCGTCACGCTTGGCGGCGGCAGCTCGCATGACTGCGGCAAGGGCGTTGGCCTGGTGGTCGCCGGTGGCGGAAGCATCCGCGATTACGAAGGAGTGAACAAGTCCACCAAGCCGATGCCTCCGTTCCTGGCGATCAACACGACGGCCGGCACGGCAAGCGAGATGACCCGCTTCTGCATCATCACCAACACAGACACTCATGTGAAGATGGCAATTGTGGATTGGCGCGTG
Source organism: uncultured Acidobacteriaceae bacterium (assembly GCA_963791505.1). Taxonomy (GTDB): domain Bacteria; phylum Acidobacteriota; class Terriglobia; order Terriglobales; family Acidobacteriaceae; genus Telmatobacter. Next base: position 51,594 of record CAWBSV010000031.1, on the reverse strand, counting down.
ACGCCGAATGTGGCCATCAACGATCCCGTCCTGATGTCGGGCATGCCGCCGGCGCTCACTGCAGCTACGGGCATGGATGCGCTGACGCACGCAATCGAAGCCTATGTCTCCACCATCGCGACGCCGGTGACCGACGCTTGCGCGCTGCAGGCAATTGAATTGGTCCGCGACTACCTGCCCGCCGCGGTTGCAAACGGCAAGAACATGGTGGCCCGCGACCGCATGGCCTATGCCGAGTTTCTGGCCGGAATGGCATTCAATAACGCCAGCCTCGGCTACGTGCACGCCATGGCGCATCAACTGGGCGGCTTCTACAACCTGCCGCACGGAGTTTGCAACGCGATCCTGTTGCCGGCGGTTTGCGACTTCAACTTGATTGCCTGCCCCAAGCGCTACAGGGATATCGCGATCGCCCTGGGTCAGGATGTCACCGGCCTCTCCGATCTGGATGCCGGGGCGAAGGGGATTCAGGCGATTCGTCAGCTCTCAGCAGCGCTGGGCATCCCGGCGGGTTTGGCCGAGCTCGGCGTACAAGAAGACGATCTGGAAACCATGGCAATCAATGCGAAGAAAGACGCTTGCCAACTCACTAACCCGCGCACAGCGACGCTGCCTCAGGTGGTCGAAATCTTCATGGCCTCCATGGGGATGCACGAAGTCGGCGTGGAAGACATGCGGGCAGTTGCATAAGCGCCGCTCTCGAAGCGCTGACTGGTCACGCAAATTGAAACGCCCTCGCCCGTCGTATCAAGCGAGGGCGTTTCTGCGTGCGGGCTAAGTCGCCTGCCTGGTCGTCGGCCCGGTGGTGCTCGTTCACGTTAAGATGGGAATGCTTGCCGGGCAGTCAAAACGCGGCGGAATGGCGATTGAGTGGACGACGCGATCAAAACCGAGATGCAGGTGCGGCGGGGACTTGAATCGTCCCTTGTCAGCATTGCATCCAATTTCATCCTCGCCATGTGTAAGTGCTTCACGGGGATCATCGGGCATTCGTTTGCTCTGGTGGCCGACGGCATTGAATCACTCTCCGATGTGTTTAGTTCAGCCGCGGTCTTCCTGGGACTAAGCATCGCGATCAAGCCGCCCGACAAGGAGCATCCCTACGGGCATGGAAAGGCTGAGCCGGTTGCCGCCGTGATCGTGGGCCTTGCGCTTGCCTGCGCGGGCATCGCGATCGCTGTCGAGAGCATCACTCTCATTCAAACGCCGCATCCTGTGCCGAAAGCTTATACCCTTTGGGTCTTGCTGGCTGTTGTCTGTGTCAAGGTTATGCTTTCTCGCTACGTCTCATCGGTCGCCAGGTCGATCGAAAGCACAGCGGTTCGCGGGGATGCGTGGCATCACTTGAGCGACGCCATCACGTCTGCGTTCGCATTTGTCGGGATCACTGTTGCTCTCTGGACACGGAACGCAAATGCCGATGATTGGGCCGCCCTCTGTGCGACGCCGGTGATTCTTTTCAACGCCTGGCGTCAACTGCGCACGCCAATGGAAGAAATCCTGGACACTGCGCCTCCTCCCGACATCGAACAGCATGTTCGCGAGGTTGCGAGCATCGTTCCAGGCGTAATCGGACTGGAGAAGTGCTTCGTGCGGAAGGTCGGTTTTCGGTACTATGTCGATCTTCACGTTGTGGTCAACGGAGATTTGAGCGTCCGCTCGGGGCACCTGATTGCGCATCAGGTGGAGAATCGCGTTCTCGAAGATGTCAGCCGCGTGGCAAAGGTCCTGGTCCACATTGAGCCCGAAGAAGAACTGCTTCACCCCAGCAACGATCAGATGTAGGTGGTAGGCGAGGCGGGGATTGAACCCACAACCCCCGACTTAAAAGTCCCTTCAGACCGCAGTTCCCTGCTTACTTCCATTTACCCTTGTTCGCTTTCGTCTAATGTTTATAGAGGTTCTAGCGATATTCAATTCACGTTACTCTGCTTGCCCACTGCTTACCCTGTAAGCTCCCCACAAATTCCCCCACAGGTTCAAGCTCGATTTTGAGAAGACTCTGAGCTTAAATCTCGATCGAAACCTCGATAGCTCCCGGGCTGCCCACCGCCGACTTCCGCGGGTCATAGATTTCAAAGGCGCGAAGGTCGTCCTTCGATCACGGTTGTTACCGTTGGCATCCCGGCTCCATGGCGGACTCTTCACAAGCGATGTTATGCTTAGTCGTCCATCTCCCTTGATTTTGGTTTTTGCTGAATGTCGGACGGTTACTGCATCCGGGGACCGGAAGCCTTAAGTTGATGCCGGGTCTCACAGGGTGCAGCTTGCTCGGAGGCAAATCTGGCATGTTGCACTCGTGTTCCTTTTCGCAGTCTGGCCCGTCTGTTGGACCTCTCTCTTCTGAATCCAAACATATCGGCAAACTGATTGCCATTTTCGTTTTGTTATTTTGGCTGGGTTGGATCGGATTGTCCACGGCAGTTACGGCGAATGCACAGGGTCAGATCACCCGCTATGGCTCGTATGTATACACAGGAGCCCCCGACGCGAGCCTGATCAACGGGTACGTAATTAACCGGACGTCGGGGACGCTGAGTGGATGTTCACACTCACAGTCACTCCGCCGGCGACAGGCGACCCCATTACTCTGGCAGTTACCGGATTGCCCACGGGAGCGACCTCGTCGTTCACTCCCCCGACGGTCCCCGTAGGGGGGGGCCCGACTCCCATCACCTTGACGATCACTGTTCCGGCGCGTGCATCGGCCCAGCAGATGGACAAACCATTTGGTATTGGCGGCTTGCCGGTGGCGATGGGACTCATGCTCCTGCCGTTCGCGTGGCGCATGCGGAAGAGTACGCACCGGTGGATTCAGATGGTCGTACTGGGGATTGCCGGATTGACACTAGGCACCGGAATTATCGCCTGCGGCGGTGGTGGCGCAACCATCACTGGTGGCGGCGGCACACAGACCCCACAATCGTATACGTTGACGGTGACGGCGACCTCGGGGTCGTTATCGCAAACGACAGCATTAACACTCACAGTGCAGTAATTCGGAAAAGGTCGGATCGCTTGCATTGCGGCCAACGCATCAGACGCGAACCAAGACCATCTGAAGTCGAATTCAAACGGCATGCAGTACTCGCCAGTGTTTCCGCCTGTCCACTCGTGAGCGCTCATGCGTCGCAGCCTGGGACAATCGCAGCAGGCGCGATTTGCCCGAGCGCGGAATCGACTTGACGGCTCTGGACGGTGGTTTTCTTCACGATTCGGATTCCTGTGAAACCGTGCCCCCTCTCTTTTCCTTCCGCCGCCTGCCAAGATCGCACCACCCGTTCTAATCATCGAGGGCCCGACTGCGATCAGGAGACTAAAGGACCGCACGCTCATCCCTTGCAGCGGTGAGGGACAAACTACTTAAGGGTTCCTGAAGAATCGCGATAATCCCTCGTGTTTGAATGCGATTGGGCGGCAGGGGCGTCGGCAATTCGAATCCGAACGAAGCCGTGCGAGTAACCGAGATCACGCTGATATCGACTTCCTGGCCGAGGCCTGCGCTGCTCTGGCTACTGCGGGGTGTCAGTGTTGGTGAGGCGCTTCGGTACCGTCTGACCATTGGAAGACGGGAACCATGAAAATAGTTTCCGGCTCTGGAACATCGCGAAATTCGCTGTTGAAAATCACCGGTGAGCCTGGCAAGTCTGCACCCCAGCTTGCCTCGTCTGCCTTGGGAATATGGAACATGAGATGAGGGCACCATGGTCCAACGCCAACACCGAGGTTTCCTTCTTTTGACATCATGTACGACATAGCGCCGGCTTCGGGCACGGGAAGCTCGTTCTTCGCGATCGCGGCGATGATGCTCTCTCGGATCTTCGCTTTGGTTAATCCCGCCAATGCCAGCTTCGTTCGGTTCAATGTGTACGGAAGGATTGTCCTTACCGCAGCCGGGTTATAACAAATTGGTCCCCGCATCTTCGGGTTCCAGAACCCGGGACTATCGAATGGATTCATCCACGAGCGTTCAACCAGGCATGTAAATCCGTTTTTTCCCTGAATCGCGCTCTCGTAGCCACTCTTCCCGAACACCAGAACCGTTGCATCACGGGATATCGTCTCCGGGGCAGCACTTCGCGCCAAAGAGATCTCCGTCGCTGTATCGATGGCCAGATATTCTTCGATAGATGCCATCTGCGGAGAGGGGTCAGGTGGCGTCTGCGCCTGAACTCCAAATGCCGTCGCCGCAAGCGCTACGAGCACAATCGATTTCAGTGCGCTCAAATGAACGCGAGCTTTCTCCGTCTTCTGTCTGCAGTTCAGTGAAAAAGCTGCCTCTCTCGCGTTAATCGGTTCCTCAAGCGGGCGCATTCTCTCTCCATGTGAGGTCTGGTCGGGAATTTAACAACCGGTGTTTCATTCACATGGGAGCGCGCGTTAAACGACGAGCGCTCCCACGAGCCGCTGCTTAGAAGGTGAATTTGCCTGTCAGTTGGACGATGCGTACAGAAGCGTCGCCTCCAAGGAACGAACCATAGATGCTCGTCGGAGGGCTCACGGTGCTAAGCGATTGACCGAACTGCGGCGACAGCACGTTGGAAACCGGTGTTGCGAAATTGGGATGGTTGAAAAGGTTATAGGCGCTCACTCCCAACTTCACCGCCACTCCCTCGTGCAGCGGTACGCTCTTGGCAAGTGTCATATCCGTATCGAAATACCCCGGGCCGGTGAACTGATTCCGATCGAATGGAGCGAAGACTGAACCGGCCACTCCTGCCGTCGGAAAATTCGACGCGCTCAGGCATGCTGTCCTCGCCGACGATGCTCCACACTGAGTGGAAGTTCCCGGCATTGGGGCGACCTGCGCGATACCGCTTCCGCCGACATTCCCAGCTGCCGCTACAAAGTCCGACTCCGTTGCACTGAACGGCAATCCCGTGTGCAGAAACAGTGTGCCGGAAAGCTCCCACCCCGCCGTAACTGCCCGGGGGCCGCGGAAATAGGGCAGCATGTAGAGATAGTTCCCGTTCAGATAGTGCCGGATATCATAGTCGGCGTTCCCGTAGTTGTGTCTAAGATCGTAAGGATTGATCTGCGATGTGATGGAGCTGTTGGCGTTGAATTGCAGGATACCGCCATTGGATATCTCATCAAGCGCGTGACTGTAGGTGTAGTTGAACTGCAAATTCAGGCTCTTACCTTTATGCAGTACAGAAGCCACAAAGCCGTTATAGTTGCTGGAGGCCGTGGAACTGACTTCTGTGACCGAACCGAATGCGGGTGCGGGCGCGGTTGCTGGATAGGGTCCGGTTCCGTAGGAGTTTACGCCGCCATTCTGAACCGGCTCATGGAAACCATGATTCCCGACATATTCAACCTGAATTGCGTTGTTGTGCGGAAGTTCATGCTGGATTTCGAGGCTAAACTCTGCGTAGGTCGGATATTGCAGATGAGATGCAACCGTTGTAAAGTTCGGCGGAGCGAAATTGGGATCAGCCGCGCTGATTGAATTTAAAGTCCCACTCGTCGAATAGCCCTGCTGAAAGACACCGTTCAACGTAGCTGCCTGTTGCGCAGAACTGTAGCTTTGCGTTGGATCAACCCCGCCAAAGAAGATCGTGAACTGTGGGTCAAGCGGGGGGTTCGACAACTCCGTATCAGCAATCGTGCCGGGGAATACATCTGTGAATATGCCGGCCCCGCCGCGGAATACCGTGTTTCGGCTAAATGTAGGCGTGTAAGTGAAGCCGAATCGAGGCTCGACCATGAAACGTTGATAGTTGGGGAAAGCGTTGGTCTGCCCTCCTTTAACCAGGGACGAGTAGGGTGTCGTGGCAAACGCGCTCGCGCCCACGTTCGCGACGTATGTATTGAAGTCGGTGCCGAAGTTCGATAGGCAATGCTGCGGGCAGTCGGGGTTCGAGTTCCGCTCTACGCGAGCCCCCAGTGTCAATGTCAGATTCGGAGTGGGTTTCCAATCGTCCTGGAAATACGCACCGAGCGAGTACAGGTTGAGTCCCATGTCGGGCCGCGTGGTGAAGCTCTGTAACGCTTCGAGCGAAATTCCCTGGCCGAACAGGTTGCCGTAATTCGCGCCGATTGCCGAAGTGCAAGTGGCGACACTCCCACAGGTGAGCACGAGGGGAGTGCTCAGAACCGTCAAATCATGGTCCGACACATAGTCCTTCTTGATGCTGAGTCCGGCCTTCAGAGTATGCTTGCCCAGACTGTAACTGAAGTCGTCGCCGATCTGCACCTGGCTAACATTGCGGCCCTGAGGAAAATCGAAGTTGTCATTGTTCAGGTTGGCAAAATACCCGTCGAGGGCGCCGAAGTTCAGCGTCTCAGGCAACAGTGCTGTCGCTGCCGTCTGATTGGAAGCTGTAAAAATCGCGGAATACCACGATCCAGTCAGGAGTAGCTGATTGACAGCCCGGGGCGAGAAGATATGCGTCCACGACATCTGCCCCTCATCGTCTGGCTGGATTGAAAGCATATTGAAGGTCGGCGTGAAGGGATCGGTATAGGTCGGCTGGGTGCCTTTGTCGTACTTGTAGTGGGCGAAAAGCTTATCGTTGTCACGGAATGTCTCATCGATGCGAACATCAAGAAGATGCTCGCTCAGCTTCGTCTCCGGAGCCGCGGTGAGCTGTAGTTGATCAGGAGAGAACACGGTCGCGCTCGAATGGCGTGGCACATTGTTGTAGATCGAAAATGCCTTGGTGTAAAAGGCGCACTCACCACCAGACCCTGCGGCGTACAGCGAGCTCGATGAATTGTCACAAGCGCCATCGTTCCCCAGCACCCCGGCTTCGTAAGAGAATGAGGGCAGCAACAGTACATCGACCGGCGCCGTGATAAACGAAAGTTGCTCCCAATTCGCAAAGAAGAAGGTGTGATCTCTCTTGATCGGGCCGCCCACTGCGGCAGCATACTGATTTGAATTGGAGAACGGCTTCGGATTCGAAGTATTGAACCAGTCATTCGCATTCATTGAACGGCCATTCCACCAGTAGTTTGCATTTCCGTGAAACGCATTTCCACCGGAGCGGGAGATCGCGTTCACCTGCGCGCCCCCGAAGTTCCCCATCTGCGCACCGTACGCATTGGTCACCACGTTCACTTCAGAAACGTCATTTAGACCCAGCAGCAGATTTGAAGGACCGGAGTTATTCAAATTGAGAAAAGGATCGTTGACCTCCATTCCATTCATCGTGAAATTGTTCGAAGTTCCGGGAAGCCCAAACACTGAGAAGTTCCCTAGGCCCATTCCTGTGTTCATCACCACTCCAGGCGCGGTTTGCGCCACATAGGTGATATCCCCACCGGGATTGGGCACGCTTTGCAATTGTTCAAAGCTGAAGGAGGTATTTAGCTCCGCCGAATCTGGCTGTAGCAGTTGCGCAGTTTCAGTGACCTCAATCGTTTGCGCCTCGCTGCCGACACTCAGGTGCAGTGGAACGGTCGCCACTTGGCCAAGTGAAACGACAACCTCCGCCGTTTCTTCTTTGAAGCCCTCCGCCTTGACTGAGACGCGATAGACTCCCGGCTTCAACAGGGCAAAGCGGTAGGCGCCCTGCGAGTCTGTCTTTACCGATGCCGTTGCCTCGGTTGATTTACTCTTTGCTGTAACCGTGGCGCCCGGCACTACGGCCCCGCCCGGATCAACAACCGTGCCTGTGATGTCGCCAGCCAGGAGTGACTGCGCATGAGCCTCAGAGGCTCCACCGAGTCCGAGGAGAACGCCACCGACAGCCATCGCTGCAGCTACGAGAAGCACCAGCCTGAATTGTGAGAAGTTGGAAAATCGCATCGTCGCCTCCAAATGTGAATTTCGAGCTCTTCTTGTCTCAAACGTGACCTTTCGGCCCTTTATGTCGGTTCAATTTCTTCGGCGTTCTTTTCGTAGGCTGGAGGTATCGAACCTCGGTGATGAAATGGACCCCCGGTCGATACTGCCCAAGCCACGGATGACGTCTCTGCTTTAAGAAAGCCCCGATCCAACGGAGGCGACCGGCGCCGGGCGTGCGAATCGGCCCTTTCGTTCACTCGACCTCAGTTACAGCGTCAACTAACTCAGTCGTAGTATTTACTCCAGGATTCAAGCGTGCTCAAAGCCTAGCGAAAAGGGAGTGATAGTCTGCACCTAATCCGCTAGGCGACCCAGGGATGCGACGAACCGAAGGTTATGTGCGGCAGGGCGCGGAAGTTCGCTTTCTTGGCTAAGCTAGAATGCTACTTATGAATCAAGACAGTGCCCTGCATCTTCGATCCTTCTGGAAGATCCAATTGATCGGGTGGGGCTGCTACTACGTTTACGACCTTATAGAATCCATTCACGAATTCTTGACAAAGCGTGTCTATGTCCTCGAAGAGACGGTTCCCATCGTCATGATGTTCTTGGGAAGTTGTCTCATGCGCCCTTTCTGCCGTTGGCTGCTTCGGAGATCGCAGTCGTGGATCGCTTTTGAACTGCAGGCAGCGGCTGGGGCCATGGTCATCTCCATTCCCGTAGCGTGCGCATCTGGCCTTGTTTTACAGAACTTCTATTCCGTCCCGTGGCACGCGTATGTCACCATGCTGATGTGGTCCGCTTTCATGCTTTCCGCGTGGTGCAGTTTGTACTTCAGCGTCAAACAATGGCAGAAGTCGGGCGAGGAGAAGGAGAGGCTGCTTCGCGCTGAATCTGAGGTTCGAGAGGCGCGGCTGCTTGCTCTCCGCTATCAGCTGAATCCTCATTTTTTATTCAACTCGCTCAACGCAGTATCCACTCTTGTGCTGGATGGAAATGCTCCTGCCGCCACGCGAATGCTGGCGCAGATAGGAGAGCTTCTGCGCACCAGCCTGGATTCGGAAGTAACAGCGGAAGTACCGCTTTCTCAGGAATTGACCTTAACCGAAGGGTATCTCGCGATCGAGCAGACAAGGCTCGGGGAGCGACTGAGAGTCAATATGGCTGTTCCAATGGAAACGCGGGACGCACTGGTGCCGAGCATGCTGCTGCAGCCGCTGGTTGAAAACGCGGTGCGCTACGGAGTAGCGTCTTTAGTCGAAGGTGGGTCGATTGAAATCAAGAGCGCACTGCATGCTGACAGGTTACGAATCGTGATCGCGAACTCTGGACCTCGGGGTGAAGGTGACCAGAAGAAGATTGGAAATGGAATCGGTCTCGTAAACACTGCGGATCGACTGAAGACACTTTATGGGACCGATTTCGAATTCTCGCTTGCGTGGCCCGACGCGGGCGGTTGTGAAGTGGTGCTCGAACTGCCGCTAAGGCGGGTGCGGAGCCCGCAGGAGACTGTGCCGTGCGCGTTCTAATTGTTGATGACGAGCCACTGGCACGGCGGGGCGTCGTACACAGGCTGCGGAAATTCAAAGACGTTGAGATCGTCGGGGAGTGCGGCGACGGAAAATCCGCGGTGGAGAGAATTCTGGAACGATCCCCTGATGTTGTCTTCCTCGACATCCAGATGCCGGGGATGGACGGTTTTGAGGTCCTACGTGCATTGCCCAAAGAAAACATGCCCGCAGTCATCTTTTTGACTGCATATGAGCAGCACGTTTTACGTGCATTTGATGTCCATGCGCTTCATTATCTGTTGAAGCCTGTAGACGATACGCGGTTCGCGACCGCCGTCGGCAGGGCTCGGGAACTGGTCAATTCCGAAATGAAGGCCGACCTGGCCCAACGCGTTATGAAGATGCTCGACCGCGACTCCGACGCTTATGCGTCCAGGTTCACAGTGCAAAGCGGTTCGCGCATTCAGATTGTGTTGGCGGAGGATGTTGAGTGGATCGGCGCTGCCGGGGACTATGTTGAACTGCACGTCAACGGTCGTTCTTTCCTGGTCCGCGAGACGATGGCTTCTCTCGAACAGAGACTTGATCCGGCGAAATTCCTTCGCATTCATCGCTCGCGCATTGTGCAATCCCGGGGCATACTGGAATTGCGATCCATTGAGAACCGCGAGTTCACTGTGAAGCTCTCGGACGGGTCAACACACCGGTCAAGCCGAACTTACGCTGATCGACTCGACCGCTGGCTGTCATCCGGCAGGTTCGGGTGACATCGTGTCCGTGTGGATGGATCGTCAAAGTGAGTTGAGTCTTTGCAACGGCAACGGAACAAATCCTTAGATGATTCTGAGAGTCTCGACAGGCTTACAGCGAAGGCGGCGTCGATCAAGCGCGCACCGCGGCGATTCAAGGCATTTCGCTTGCTCCAGTGCCTGCAGGGGGAGAAACAAAGTCGCGCATCCGCAATCTCCTGGAATTGAATGCCGGCGGATACTGGCCAGGCAATCAAGACCATTCCGGAGAGCCAGTTTCACTGCGCCGTCTTTTTCGCGCAATCGCTGCACGCCGCACTGGCGGCACTCGGATTCCAATTATCGTTTCCGCGCAGGAATTCCATGGGCTCAAAACGCCTGGCTTGCTGCGGGGTTAGAAACTTCGTGTGAGGGTCACGCTCAGCGGGATGAGCTCCCGGGCCGGTTGATCCGAACTCGGCATAGAAGACAGTGTCCATCGAATGCGTTTCACCCGGATGCCATTCCCGCCACCCGGCGGGATCAATGCGATCATCCATCTCTGTATCGAGAAAGACTACCGTCGCATAAGGGCGCCAGGGGCGGCCGAGATACACGTTCCCGCTGACGCTTGGATCGGCCGTGACTATGCAGTGGTCAAAAACGAACCCCGAATCTTCATCAGGGTAGTGCTTTGCCTGCGCGGTGAGATAGCCGCCCGCATGGGGCGTGCTGTGAATCTCGCAGTGTTCGAAAGCCGCCTTGCCATCGCCGAAGATGAAGTCGACATTGCCAGCAATATAGCAATCAGAAAAATACTGCCGTGCGCGAATGCAATTGGTTCCATCCGGAGTGCAGTTGCGGCTTCCGGCGTAGACCGTGTCCTGATTGCCGAGCAACCGCACATTATGAAAGACTGCTCGATCGCCGGTGACCAGCAAAGCCAGCGCCTGCGAGCCTGCGTATAGTTGCGGATGCGTGCGGTTGTAGTCGTTCTCGAACGTAATGTTCTCTGCGAAGAAATTGTCGGCCGTCACATTCACCGTGGCCGAGTGCAGCGTGCCGCCGTTCGCCCCGGCGCTGCGATCGTTGACGACCACGGTCTTGCTGGCATCGGGATTTGCGCTGCGCAACTGGATGTCGGGTTTGTCGATGGTCAACACTTCGCGATAGGTGCCGGGAGCGACCAGGATCAACGCGCCCCCCGTCGCTGGAGCTGCGTCGAGTGCGCGCTGGATCGAATAGAAATCGCCGGTGCCGTCGGCCGCTACGTAAAGCGTCTTGTCTTCCGGCGGGATTTTTCCCTCCATTGCGGGTGCCGCATCGTCTGCCGGCAGGGGAACAAATCGCGCATCACAATTGAGGGGCGATCCCGCAGCCGATTGTGGCGTCTGGGTGAGGGTCACATCGTCGCCGCTTGGCTCAAGATTGCCACGCCGTGCGCCGACGGTGAGGACAGCATCCTTGTTCAGCCAGTGGGCGTGTTCCAGATCATCGGCAAAAACATTCTCCAGCTTCAGTTCGAGTTTGTGCTCGGCGTCTAATCCGAGAAAGGTGTAACTGCCTGCCGTCAACACGTGGACGTCCTTGAGCGTGATGTCGCGATAAATCGGAAGCTGGTCGCCGCCGAAGGTGGTGTAGAGCGGCGTGAAGACGAGCGGGTTCGTCACGTTGCGCATGCAGACGTTGCGGTAGAGGATGTCACGCACCAATCCGCCACGGCTGCGGTCCGATTTGATGCGGATGCCATTGTCGGCGCCATCGATGGTGAGGTCATCGATCAGCATATGATCGACGCCCCCGTTCGTTCCGCTCCCGATAGACATGCCGTGCCCGGTATAGAAGTGGTTGTGCAGAACCGAGATGTTCGACGCTGGCCCTGACTTGCTCGATTTGACGGCCACATCGTCGTCGCCGGTATGGATATACGAGTAGGCGATGGTGACGTTGCGGGACGATCCAGGATCGATACCGTCTGTGTTGCGCGCGGTTTTGGGAGTCATGATCTTGACGCCCCACGCTGTAAATCCATCGGTTTGGTTCACTGCGACGTGAAAACCGGGCGAATTCCGGAGGGTGATTTTGTACATTGTGAAGTCGTCGGCGTGATGCAGAATCATGAGCCAGGGAACGCTCTGCTGCTTGTCGGTGATCTTGGCCTGGTGCGCAAGATCCCACCATGTCACGTTCTGCCCCAGAAGCATAGCTCCGCCGCGTCCATCGATCGAGCCCTCGCCCATCACGCCGCTATGCGTTACGTCCTCAGCGGAGATCAGCGGCTTGCAGCCATGGCCCTTTTCCGCAACGATGCCGCAACTGCCAGGCGTCAGGTCGTAGACCCGAGGATCGCGCGATGCCACCAACGCGGTCCTCGCGTCAACGACGAGAGTAACGCCTGAGCGCAGCGCGAGCGGACCACTGAGAAAGATATTCTTTTTGCCGTCGGCACGCAGCACCACGGCCGTTCCTGACGCGCACCCATCGAGCGCGGATTGGATGCGCATCGTGTCGAGTCTCCGCTCATCCTCAGGCGGGATGACTCCATAACGAGCTGCGATCGTCGCCTTCAACGTAATGCAGGCCGCGGGGATATGCGGTTCAGAAACTGTTCGGCTATCCTGCGCGAAAGCCAAAGAAAATGGAACCAGGAGAAGCGCGCAAAGCAATTGTGGCTGGGGAATCCGCATGCATCACCTATGAGGGAGTCGGCCGTTCGACGACGGCACGAGGACTGACCACTTGCCGCATTTACTTGTATAAGATGCGCCCTGTATCGTCAAGAAATTCCTGGCGGATTTTGCGCCTTCCGGACTTGCACTGCAGAGAGTTTAGCGAGGAATGATGGGGCTCAAGTGGGCTTTTGATTGCCGTAATTGAAAAGGCCCGGGGTTGCTTGCGGCAGCCTATCCGCCCAAGTCTACAAATCGTCTCCTGAGTCTTCAAATAAGTGGCGCCTCACTTTCTGGACACGCAGAAGTTGACTCCGGTTCCCATGAGGTATGACCACTGGACCGATTGCGAGGTATGATGGTTTAGATATTTTCAACCTCAATCCTGCGGTGTTCCCAAAATGCGCAATCGACTCTTAACGAGACACGCACTCCTGATTCCGGCAGTGATCGTCTTGCTCACCGCTTGTCTCCACGCCGCACCGACTTGCGATCCCCGCACCTTTGGCGCAAAGGGAGATGGCGCGGCCATGGATACCAGGCAATTCAATCCGCGATCGCCGCCTGCGAGAAGCAGGGGGGCGGAATCGTTCATCTCACTCCGGGCACCTATTTGAGCGCGCCCATCGTTCTCAAGAGCAACATCACTCTGCAACTTGACCGCGGCGCGACGCTTCTCGGTTCCACCAATCACGACGACTATCCCGCGAAGACTGAGTTCCGAGCACCGGGCCTGCGATCGCTGGTGAGCGCCACTGACGCAACTAACGTCGTGATCAGTGGAGAGGGTGTGATTGACGGGGCGGGCGAAAGCTGGTGGCGGATGGCACGGGCGATCAAGAATTCCGGCGTCCTGGGCTCGGATTATCCGCGGCCGCGCCTGGTGGTCTTCGACCATTGCCATCATGTCCTCGTCGAGGGCGTCACCATCCAGAACTCGCCCATGTGGCAGCTGGTCCTCTATTACTCTGACGACGTGATCATTCGCAACATCAAGGTTCTCGCTCCGGCCGACTCTCCCAATACCGACGCGATCGATCCGTTCTCTTCCGCGCGTGTGGTCATCGACCATGTTTTCGCGGATGTCGGCGATGACAATATCGCGATCAAATCGGGCGCCATCAATTCACCGGGCCCCGACGCGCCCAGCCACGACATTACCATCACGGATTGCACATTTCTACACGGCCACGGACTCTCGATCGGCAGCGAGATCGCCGGCGGCGCTCAGAACATCAGGGCGGAGCGCATTCATTTCGAAGGCACTGACAACGGCATTCGCGTCAAAGCCAATCGCGACCGCGGAAATGATGTCAGCCATCTCCTTTTCCGCGACATCGAGATGAAAGACGTGAAGAATGCGCTGATTCTCAGCGAGTATTACCCTAAAGTTCTTCCCCCCGAGGGCGAGTCGGCGCAGCCGGTCACGCGTCTCACGCCCCATTTCCACGACATCACTCTCGAGAACGTTACGGCGACTGGAAGCACTTCGGCCGGAGCCATTGTCGGATTGCCGGAAGCGCGCCTCTTCGCGATCGTCCTACGGAATGTAAAAATCCACGCGCAGCATGGGCTCTCAATCGGGTATGCGGATGTCTCCGGAGACGGCCTCGAAGTGAAGGCCGAGGATGGAGCGCCTCTCCTGAATTTGACCGGCGCAAAGGTCTCGCTGCACTGAGCCGTCCTGGCAGACTGCTCTATGGGGGAACCACACGGTCGGCCGACATCCGCTCTGCAACATGCACCTGTCCTTCGCGCCCCAGAAAGACCGGCGCGATATGGCGGTTGTAGAGATTCTCTGTCACATTGCGCGCGATCACCGCTTCGTTCAATTCCAACATGTCTAGGTAGTGCCGCCCCATCCCGGACGCGACCTTGAAGCCTACGTGGAGCAACTGACGGAAGCTTCCGTTGTAGGCGGCGGCCCCGCGCACATGTCGCAGCGCAGAGGTGTATTGCTCCGATGACCAGCCCGCAACTTCCTTCGGCTTGGGAAGTTTAGCCGGATCAATATCGATCACTGTTGCGTACGGTGCGCAGAGCTCTTCGCGATGCGCGTAGGCCTCTGTGTAGAGGTCCTTTGCCATCGTCAGCGCATCGCCGCCTGCTTCGGCCAATCCAATCAACTCCTCAAGCCATGTTGTGCCAGCAGTCTTCAGGTGCACGCCGGCATCGAGGCGCTGCATCGATTCGTAGATCGCACGGTAGATTGAAAACTTGTCACTGCCTGAGTGCACACTGAGTTTCAAGTTTTCCGGCAGGCCGAAGTGTTCGACTGCGAAGCGCAGAACCGCCAGGTCCAAGGCGAACTCGCGGGCGAATTGCTCGACGTCGCCCACATAGTCCACGCCTTTGTTGAAGCGGCCGCTGAACTTGGGAGCGATGGTTTGCACGGGAATTCCCTCGTCGGCGATCGCCGCGAGAATGATCAGAAGTTCAGCAGGGCTATGTGCGGTGTCCGTCTCATCCATCGAGACCTCGGGGATAAAGTTGCCCGCGCCCTTCGCGGCGAGGATGGTTCGATAGACTTCACCCGCCTGCGAAACCGCGCCAAGAAACTTCTCGGCTGCCGTCTTCAATGCATGCGACGAAATCTGCAGCGCCTCATCCGTGCCCTCGACGAGATGAATCCTTTCCAGCAGTTCAGAATGGCTTGCGACAAACGCATTCACCTGATCCTGCGGCGCCGGCTTGCCGATAAAATCGGCGACGTCGATGGTATAGAAATCGCATGATTGAAAAAAGCGGCTCGCCGTCTGCAGCGTGATATGGTCGGCATCGCAAAAGTAAGGCAGCTTCCAACCCAGTTCATTGACGGCCGCATCGGCAGCCTTTCTTACCGAGATCGGCTCAGAGCCAATGATCGTGTGCTCACGATTTGACTTATTCCAAACCGGGATCACCTCGATGCCTTCATCAAGAGCCAGGATGCAGGCTTGCAACTGCGCTTTGGCCTGATGAGCAAACCGATCGCCCATGCCGACCGAGTATTTGCCGAGCCTCATCGTTTTTTCCGTCATTTGCGCTCCCAATGCATCAGCACATCTGTTTACGCTGAGGGTTTGCCGCGTTGATTTGTCCACTATGCGGTCTGACCACGAGCTTACGTATACCCCATCAATGCGGCGCAAGGCAAGATTGTTCTGAAGCGGAACCCACTCCGCGGTGTTAATCTCTCTGTGCCTGTAAATTTCCGGGCTGCTCAGCACCAGGAAGGGTCTTCGAATCATGCCGCGGGCAAAACAGGAAGTCACTGAGACCCATCGGACCATGCAAGTGGTCAACCACGTCCGGGCTCTTATTGAGAACGGAACGCTCCAACCGGGCGACCAGATTCCGCCCGAAAGGGAGTTTGCGCGGACCCTCAGCATCAGCCGCGCCAGCCTTCGCACCGGCATCGGCTACCTGGCCGCCATGGGGGTCATGAAGATCAAGCACGGGGTCGGAACCTTCGTGGCCGACGGCCCGCCTGATTTCGGCGGCGCATCGCTCAGTCTGATGGGAGCTCTGCATGGATTCCAGTCCTGGCAAATGTTCGAGGCGCGCATCATTCTGGAGAGCAACCTGGCTGCTCTGGCCGCCGAGCGGGGTCGGGAAGAGCACTTTGCAGCGATGGCCGAAGAGGTCGCAGAAATGTTTGCGGCCCTCACCAATCCGACCGACTACCTCATTCACGATGTGCTCTTTCACCGCGTCATTGCTCAGGCATCGGGCAATCCCATCTTGGCGGCGATTATGGAAACTGTCACCTCGTCGATGTACGATGGACGCCGCGGCACAGTTGAAAGGGCTCTGGATCTGCGCGAGTCAGCCGAGATGCATCGGGAGATCTTCCGCGCCATTCGAGCCCGAAACCAGCAGTCGGCGCGTGCCCTCATGGAGCAGCACCTGCGCATGGCTCAGACTGCCCAGGGAATGGAGCGGCCCGTCGACCGCAAGACTGTTTCGAGCAAACGCTAAAGCCGAGTCGCCCTCGCGCGTTACGAAGGCCTGACTCCCCCAGTTTTTTTCCTCCGAAAATTCCCCTTCTCCGACTCGATTCTGGTCAGCCTCAGCCGATCTTCCCACCCAGACCAGACAGCGTTCCCCTTGGAATCCGATCCGAAAACATTCTCAGATTGCTTGCGCGGTCTGACCAAGGTAACCAAACGACGCCCGTAAATCCTTTTACCGATCATCCTCTTCACCCTCAGCCCCGACCCTCCGCTTTTCCCTGTTGACAAAGATTCCTCTGGTACAACACACTAATTGCGCTTCACGAAATGGTCAGACCACTATCTCGAAATTGCTCAGGAATCGAACCAGCAAGCCCGGTTCACCCAGCGAAATTCAACTTCTTCTTGGAGGCAAGGAATGAGGCATTTTGCCCTGAATCGGCGTTTGGGCTCGACGGGATCGTCTCCGCGGGTTTTGTTTACTTCCCCGATCTGGATCGCGCTGTCGGTGTTGTTCGCCTTCATCGCCACCCCTTTTATCGCCCAGGCCCAGATCGGCGGATCGGGCACTATCGAAGGAACAATCGTCGATTCGACGGGCGCTGCGATTTCCGGCGCCAAAGTGACCGCTCACAATCTTGATACCGGAGCTGACACCGAACGCTTAACCAACGGCACTGGCTTCTACAATCTCGCCCCTCTCGATGTCGCCACCTACACCGTCTCGGTCTCGGCAAGTGGTTTCGAGACATTGGTCCAGAAAAACATCCATGTGGATGGACTCCAAGTGCTCGCACTCAACCTGACGCTCCAGGTCGGCTCGGGCAGCCAGACGATTACCGTCACGGATACCCCGCCTACGCTCGAAACCGGAAACGCGACCCTCGGCGCGGTGATGGAAAACGAGGTCTACCAATCTCTGCCCCTTGAGATGGGCGGAGCCAACGGCATCAGCACCGATCAGCGCCGGGCGACTGACTACGCCGTCCTCATGCCCGGCGTAACCAACAACGAAACCAAGAACAACGAGTCCGATGAGCCCATGGTCGTGAACGGAAATGCCAGCTCCACCGTGATGTATATCGAAGGCATTCCTCTTGAGTCCGCTTCTGTCAGCGGCGACCCCCGCTTCATCTGGCCAGCATTTTCGGTCGAGACCATCGATCAGTTCCAACTCAAGACCACGGCCTATTCCGCGGGCTACCAGGGACTCGGCGTTGAGAACTTCTCCATGAAGCGCGGCACGAACGACATCCATGGATCGTTCTACGACGTGTTTCGCAACACGGCTCTCGATTCCGCCGGCTTCCTTCCCGCGCAATATCCCACTAACTATCCGGTCGCAGCTCTTGCCGGCACTTACTACAAACCACCGGAGCACATGAACGAGTACGGCATGACGCTCGGCGGCCCCATCTGGAAGAACAAAATCTTCCTCTTCATTAATTACTCGGGATTCCGGTTTATCACCCTGACCAAGCCGCAATCGAATACCATCCCCACTCCCGCGGAGTTGTGCGGCGACTTCTCGCAGGGGACAGGCGGCTCGACGATGCAGCCCATCTACGATCCGACCACGCAGACGCTCACCGCCGGATCGTACTCGCGTACCCAATTCACCGGTCCCACCTGGACCAGCGCCGGGTGTGGCACAGGCCCGGTTGCGGCCAATGTGATTCCGCAGGCTGAAATCTCACCGATCGCCAAGTATCTTCAGCAGTGGATGCCTGCCCCCACCAATTCAAATGCCACGAATAACTATGTCGGTTCGTATACGTGGGGGCTTAATAACTGGTCGACGGCGAATCGCCTTGACTTCGACCTTTCTGACAAGCACACAATCAGCCTGATTGGCTCGGTCGGACGCCAGGGCTTGGTCGGCGCGGCCGGGAGCCAGACCACGGACGTGCTTCCTCTGCCGTATGAATACGCGAAGACCTATGCCCCCATCTCCTACGTCGGCATCCTTCAGGACACGTACGTGATTAGTCAGAGCCTGGTGAATCAATTCAAATACGGGGCCGCAAAGTATCACTCTCCTGACTACAATCCCACTTATGGCGTTGCGGCCTACGCGGCAACGGCGGCTGGGATCAGCGGCCTACCCGCAGCCGGACAAGCTCCGGGCGCGTTTCCGATCGTCAAGTTCACCGGGCAGGATGCGCCGGCCCAATGGGGCGGAAATCCAACCACCGGCGGCTATGTGGCCAACACCGACGCCTACACGCTTCTCGACAACATGCAGTGGGTCCGGGGCAAGCACTCCTTTACCTTCGGCGGCCAATACGAGTGGATGAGTTACAACTATCTCTACTCGATCGGAGGAACCTCTCCGATCACGCTGAATCTGGCGGTCACTGAAACAGCACAGGTCAGCGGCGCCTCGGCCACTCCCAAGAGCGCCACGGGCATGCCCTACGCCAGCTTTCTGATGGGAGCAATTGACTCGGGAAGTTATACCGAGTACGGGTCTAACTCCCAGGAAAGCGGCGCACGCTACCATCCCTTCGCGCTCTTTGCCAACGACGATTGGAAGCTAACCAGCAAACTGACTGTTAACGCCGGTCTGCGCTGGGATTCGATGCCGCCTATGCGTGAAGTGCAGGACCGCATCTCTTTTCTGAATCCCACCATGGTCAATCCAATCACGGGATCGGCCGGCGGACTGCAGTTCGCCGGATCCGGAACCGACGGCTGCAACTGCAGCAGCCCCATGCAGACCTATTGGAAAGACTGGGGTCCGCGCCTGGGCGCAGCCTACGCCCTTGGCAACAAGACCGTCATTCGCGCCGCCTACGGCATGTATTACGCGCATGGCGGAGGCACTTCAGGCGGCGCAAATTCACTGCCGACCAGCAACATGGAACTCGGTCTGGCGGCAGCCCCCAACATCGTGTCCGCAGGCGACTCGGTCCCCGCCTTCTACCTGAACAACAGCGGCTATAACAGCAATCCCGCGTTCTCCTCTACGGCCATTGGAAGTGCGGTCGTCGCTGCGCCGCCGGTCTTCAACGCTGCTTACGCCACCTACTACTCCACCGCGGCCACGGCGCCCCTCAAAATCTCATCGACTCTCGCTTATCTCGATCCGTATTACGGCGGACGTACGCCGACCTTCGAGGGGTGGTCTTTCGGCTTCCAGCGCCTGCTCACCAAAGACATCACAGCGACCATCAGCTACGTCGGCAACCAGGGGCATTTTCTCACGCCCACCGCCTCGCCACGCGGTCAATGGGCCAATCAATTGAACCCAGCCTATCTCTCCCTCGGAAGCTCTGTGCTGGGAGCGACTGCCACGTCAGCAAACACCCCCAACGGTCTGCCCTATCCGACTTTCAACAACAAGGTCAGCCAGGCGCTCCTGCCCTTTCCCCAATACACCGGCGTATCCGATACGGTTCCATCCGTTGGAAACGCCAACTACAACGCCCTGCAGCTCAGCGTTGTGCAGCGTCTCAGCCACGGCCTTACCTTCATGATCAACTACACCTACAGCAAGACCATCGACGATACCGGAACCTTCCGCACCGGCTATGCGATTCCGGCCGGCATCCTCGCCAACAGCGGCAAGGCGTGGCCGGTTGATCGCATCGAACGTTCGCTCAGCGTGCAGGACCAACCCCAGAACTTTGTTGTTACCAGCACGTACGATCTGCCCTTTGGCCGTGGACACATCGGTGGCGAGAACGCTATCGTTCGCAATATTGTCGGCGGGTGGCGCTTCTCTGACATCTTCACCTACGTCGCCGGCAATCCCCTGGCAATCACCTCAAGCACCTGCACCGGCACATCTGGACAGGGCACGTGCATGCCGGCAACGAACACGGCGTTCACGGGGACCGTGCGTCAGAATGGCGGATGGGGTCACGGAGCGACCAGGACCAATCTGTCCTCCATGCAGTACATCAACCCGGCGGCGTTTCTCCAGACAGGGGCGCTCATCAACACCGCTACCTGCTCAGCACCAATCGTGGGAACAACAAATCCCTGCACCGGCGAACTGCTCGGCGATGTGGCGCGCACCGCTCCGTTCGGGCTGCGCGGTCCGGGCAACTACGACATTGACGGAAGCCTGCGCCGAACCTTCGATCTCTGGAAAGACGGACGGGTCAAATTCATCTTCGAGGCAAGCGTCTTCAACGCGGTCAATCACGTGTGGTTTGGAAGCCCGGCCAGCACTGCGGACGGCGCGATCGGTTCCTCCGTTACTTCTTCAACCGCGACCAGCGATACAGGGCTCGGCGTGGTCGCTGGCCAGGCGAACAGTCCCCGCCAGTTCCAGTTCGCCGGGCACTTTAACTTTTAGAATGGCAAGACAACCTCCCACTCAGGATGGCCATTCAGGGGAACCCGCTGAATGGCCATTTCTGTGCCTGGACATCCCGGGACCAGCCCTCCTGGTCGAAAGACCGCGAAGGCGCTTGGCCTGGAAAGAAGTCATCGCGACCCTACTCAAAACGCGCGATCTAGTTGGTTCTAGGCCCTGAATGCAGTTAATCGGCCCCATCAGCGATTCCTGCGCCGGCCACGCAAAACGCGCAAGAAGAGCGGTGCAGGCTGTCGAAGCGCTCAATATTTGTGGAATTCCGCAAGGGTCCCCACAAAATCCCCCACAGTTTTATCCCTCGCCGATTTTAGATACTCGTAACTGATGGATTCTAATGGTAGGCGAGGCGGGGATCGAACCCACAACCCCCGGCTTAGAAGGCCGGTGCTCTATCCAATTGAGCTACTCGCCCGTGTCTTTATTGTAGCTTTGAATCGGCGCACAGCACATGCGCAAATGCGGCCAGTTCTCTCTCAAGCACGGCTTTGGCTGCGATCGGCGTCGGGCCGCAGGCGGCTAGATACGCTGTGATTCCCAGGCTCAAAGAATCGGATTGCCCCGCCCTCGCGCGAACGACGAATGTGACGCCGCTGGAGCTCAGCGGCACCTCGTCCAATAAACCACACCATCGCCTGCAATCGGCCTCAATCTGTTCAGGCGTCCCCCATTGCCGGCCATCCCTGGGAAGCAGGTCAATGTAGCACCCGATGGCATGTAAAGCAGACTCCGTGGAAGCATCCAGTTCATCCGCGTCGACCTCACCGAAGGTGGGAACCCACACATCGCACTTCGAGGTCCGCACCGCCGATGCGGCGGAATTGAGTGTGATTAGGGCGTCTGCGAGCGCGGGCAGATCCGCAACCTCAGCCAACTCGCAAACGCGCTCGGGCCGGGCGGCCAGATCGACAAAGCCAGGCCAGGGGAATTCGATCACAGGCGCGTCACCGCCCACCTCGAACTCCCAGTCAGCCTGCATGCAGTTGGCCGGTCACGGTGAGCACATAGCGAATCACGGCCGCCTCGGCCCAATGCACGTCGTCGCCTCGATCGTTGGAGAGATAGGCGCAGTGTCCGCCGTGCCGCGTCTCAACAAAATCGATATGCGGGTTTGCCTGGAGCCTGGCCCGCGTCTCGGGAAACAGGCGGATGAAGGGATCGTCGAGCGCGTGCAACACCAGCGACGGCACGGCGATGCGATCGACAACGCGGGCGCTGGCTGCGCGGTAATAGTAGTCGTCCGCATCGCGGAAGTCGCAGTAGCGCGCGACAATCTTATGGTCGAACTGGCGGATGGAGCGCACCGGGCCAATCTCCTCTAAGCTCGCGTACTCCGACGGGAATAGCGCCTGTTTGGTGCGGTAGCGGCGCAACAGTCCGCGCAGGAAGCGAATCTCATATCCGCGATTCAATGGCTCATGCAGCGCGTCGGCGCCCGCTGCAAGATCAATCGCGGGACAAACCGCGGCCACGGCAGCAAGCGGCGGACGGTCGCCCCATTCGCCGGCCATCTTCAGCACCAGATTGCCGCCCATCGAATAGCCGATCAGCGCCACCCGCTTCAGGTTGAAGCGCTGCGCGTAATGCGACACCACTCCGGCAACATCGCTCGACAAACCGGAATGGTAAAGGGTCGGCGTCAGCGCGTCGGTGCCGCCGCAGTTACGCATATTCATACGCACCACGTTGCATCCCGCGTCCCATGCGCGCGCCGCGATGCCCAGAATGTACTGCGAGTCAGAAGATCCCTCGAGCCCGTGCACCAGGATCACGGTTAGCCGCTCGGCGCGCTCCGCCTCCGGCTGCCAGTCGCAGTGGCACAAGACGCGCGTACCATCGACGGGGTCGACCTCAATCGTTTCTGCGATCGAAGGCAAAACAAAGGCTGGGCGAGGCCAATAGTTTCCAAGAATCGTTTGCAGGTGGCCGTTCGACAAACGGCGCCGCGGTCGAAAGGACCTGAGCCAGGCAAGAGAATCGGAGGCGCGCATCCCGTCGAGCGAGACATCCGCAAGTCCTGATTCCGAATCGAAATTGGGGCCTGCCAAGCTCGACGAACTGATGGTGGTCTCTCCTGAAGAGCGCAAAAACAGCGCAGAATTCTCGCCTGCAATCCGAAGGGCTTGAAGATTGGACGTTGTGGGGATTTGGGGCGGCTAGTGGGGATCGAACCCACGACATCCTGAGCCACAGTCAGGCGTTCTGCCGCTGAACTATAGCCGCCATGTACCCTAACGATTGTAGCATCGAATGAGATAGAGTTCGCCCAGGCCCAGGGAGGCCCCGCATGCCGACGCAGCGACCGAATCCGCTCACACCGCGGGACCAAACCCCTGAAATCAATAGCCCGGGCAGGGTTCTCGACCCAGGGCAGGATCGATGGAACCGCGGCGCGTGGCTGTTTCGCGACAGCACCCTCAAATCGCTCGAGATTCTGCTCGACGAGGCATTCCGCATTCCCGGCACCAGCTTCCGCTTCGGCATCGACGGCATCATCGGCCTGGTGCCCGGGCTTGGCGACGTGATCGCAGGCTTGCTTTCGCTGGTCATTCCGCTGGCCGGGTGGATTCGCGGCGTGCCCTATGTAACCCTGGTGCGCATGCTCCTCAATCTAGGCATCGGCGTACTGGTCGGAACCATCCCCCTCTTCGGCGACATTTTTGACGTGGCATGGAAGACCAACAAGCGCAACTACCGCTTGCTCACGCGGCACTTGGCCGAACCGCACCGGCACACCTGGCGCGACTGGGGATTTCTGCTGATCCTGATGGCGGGCATTGGGTTTGTGTTTGCGATTCCACTTGTGCTCGTGGTGTGGCTGCTGGCTTGGCTGCTGCAACACTGAGAAGGGCGGCGCGCTCGCACGCGAAAACAGCGCGATTCACGGTACAATCGAAGAGGTCGTCGGGGCGTAGCGCAGCCTGGTAGCGCATCTGCTTTGGGAGCAGAGGGCCGGGGGTTCGAATCCCTCCGCCCCGACCAGCACATTGTATGGAGTAAATGCGGCCTGAGGGCCGCATTTTTGTTTTTTCCTCCGGATGGGGAACGTCCCACCTGTCGACGGTTTTCGGTCCGACACGTTTTAGGACCTTCGTCTCCGGCTTATCCCCCCAACTTATTCATTGGGAGGAGGAGGCTCCTGGAACACTTTGACACATTTGTTAAGGAGCGGATCAAACTGGTCGCCAGCGGGACATTTTCCTATGGGGATGCACTTGCCAGCGACAATATGACTAGTGGAGGGGCAAATGCACTTACCGTTAGTTTTTGAAGCGACAAAACCGTTGATACACACCGTTGTCTCCCCGCCGATAATGTTTGAAACGCCGCAACTCGCCGTGTGAGTGTGAGTCGTATCGTAAACTTCCATGAATTCAATGCGTGGATTGCTCCCAGGGTACGGGCAGCAGACAGGCGAAGCCGTAGACGGCACAAAATTCAGGTTGTTGGATTCGCCAGTGGTACCAGCATTGTCTTTACACGTCGGCGCAGCCCTCGAGCCGTCGGTAACGTCGGTTTCAAGGGTCAGAACTGAGCCATCATTAAATTTGGCTTGCCAACCGTTCCAGTTACCAAGCACGTTGAATTCAGCCTGGTTCCAGACGCTGGAGATATTTGTATAGCTATCAGGGATCGTCGCTTTATAAGCAACGTCTTTATACGTGACCGTAGCCTCGTCGTTTCCGCCTGCCGTGGCAGAAGCGGACATGGAGAGCTGGTCCAGATCGGTTATTGGAATTTGACCGTCGTAGATGACTGTCGCCGCGCTGTTCGACTCGCAGTCATAGCCGTATGTATCCGACCCTATGTCACTGAAGCCGTCGGGGCAAGGGCCTGATGAATTGCCTACGCCGCCGTAGTTGAACAACCAGTATTCGATAAGTACCGCCGATTCGCCCATATCCGCACTCGACTCCTCAGCGTTTGTGGTCATCAGATACTGCACCCACGGTACACAGTGCGAGTAAGAGCCACATGCTTTGGTCTTAGTATTCGCATTCGTATTGATCTGCAGCATGAATTCATTGGGACCAGGGAAGCCACTGAGAGGGTAAGCAGCCGGGACATTTGTTTCACTTGTAACGCCGCTCACAGCGCGAAACTTGCCATTGACATTCGTGAAGAATTGCCCGGCTGGAGCCACAGCAACCAGGTCATTGCTGGCATCCCCAGTACCTCCGACGGCTTCGCTGCCACCTTCTTTCCTGATGCGCTGCGGCCGCACATTATGCGGTTTGGGCGGTGGAGCACATTGCACTTCTACCCATTTTGTACTGGGATAGGCAGCCTTGAAGCATCCACCCTTGGGTGCAGGCGTGTGATGGATTGTTCTCGCCCATGCATCGCGAAGCGATTCTGAATCTCGTGCGACCGCCTCAGGTTTTGAAACCTGGACTTTGTCCTTGTCTTGTGAGCGAGCGGATTGGGTCCCGAAGATCGAACACAGGAAGAGTGCAAGCGGGCAAGCCCGGGCAACGAACTTGCGCAATGTTAGATTCACTTTCATAAACACCACACCCCACGCACTATGTTCGGCAAGGAGTTAGTTGTTCAAACTCGCGCCGCAATCGTACCAACATACTTCGTCACAATCTCTCTGGTGGCAAGAAGAAAGCGTTCATTAGTTAATAGTAAACAGAGGTTATATTCGACACTTCGAAGGCGGCCCGGAAACTAAAATGCCCCGCCAATGCATCGACGGGGCATTTTACTGCTACCTGAAACCAACTCCGTTGTGCTTCGACTTATCTGAAGCCGTTGGGGCCGGCATTCAGTCCGGCGGGGAAGAAGACGCCGACCGCGGGGCTTACGACTGTCGTGCCGCTCACGGCACCGCCGCCTGTCACGATGTTGAGGATCTGGGTGGTGTTGCGCGCGAAGGCGACGACATTGGTCGGGTCGGCATCGGTAATCCGAGTCATGGTAACGTTGCTGCCACCGCCGAGCGAAACCGAGGTTGTCGCCAGGCCGTAGTCGTCGGGGTTGCCGTCGAAAGGATTCGCTGCTGCGCCGCTGAGCGTCGTGGGCGAAGCCGCCAGAGCGAGCGCGGCGCGCAGAGACGAGATCAAGTTGGTGTATCCCGCAATGCTCGTTCCGTTGGGATCGAGATAATTGATGGTGGTGCGCACCAATCCTGCATGGTAGGCTTCGACGGCGAGAATACCGGCAGCGACGGTGAGGTTGGAACTCATGGTGAGCAACGACGCAGCGCCGTGGTATGCAGTGACGCCCACGTCTTCGAACACATAGGCGCCAACCAGGAAGGCAGCGTCGCTGGCGTACGGACTGAATCCGGAACCGCCGGGAATCTTCGCCGCGGTAGCAAGGGCCGGGAAGGATGTGCCGATGTTGATGGCCGGCTGGGCAACGGCGGAGCTGCCGAGCGCGCCCAGAAGAGTCGCGACGTGCTTGCCTTCTTCAATGGCTGTCTCGACTGCGTAGGATCCGACTTCGGTGGTGGAAAAGGGCACCTGGCTTCCCCCTGAGACGGTACCTGCCGTGCCCACTGTTCCGCTGAGTGTGATCTTGGGCGCCCCAGCGGCTGTGGATGCCGCGTTTGCGACATCGATCGTCGTTCCAAATGCCGCCATGTAGTAGAAGTTGGCCTCGAGGTATTCGAGGTTGAGGGCGAAGTTAAGAATGTCCGCGTCGGTGTAGGACGCCGCGGCCTCCGCCTTCGGGGTGATGGCGCCCATTGCCAGCCCAGCCAGCGAGGTCGCCCCGAGAGTCAGCATCTTTCGCCGGCTCCGCACAATAATGTCGTCCAAGATTTGTGTCTCTTGATTTGCCATGGAGTGTCCTGTCCTTTAAGTGCGCGACGCGCTTAGGCTGTTGTGGTGGCGAAGATGCTGTTTGTGCCGTTGGGGAAGAAGCCGCCCTTGGCGACGCCCACGGTGGGGCTGCCATACACGATGTGGTGAACCTGGTTGACGGTGCGTGCGAAGCCGACTGCATCGGAAGCACTCGCAGCGACGATCGCACTGGGCGTTGCGGGACTGCTGGGCAGAACCAGCGTTGTCTCGACCGATCCTGTTGTCGAAGGCGCGGCACTCGCGCCGACAGTGAGAGTTGCGCGGAGGGCTTCAACCTGGTTGGCCGCGGCGAGGTAGGGATACGCCGAGGCTGAACCAGCCGCGATAGCGCGGCCGGTGAGCGATGTGCGCACGTAGCCGGCATGATATGCCTCGACAGCAAGGATGCCTGCGGCTGCAGTGAGGAGTCCGGCCTGCACGCCAGCGGCAGAGATGAGCGTAGCCGCACCCGAATAAGCAGTAACGCCTACATCCTCAAAAATGAACGCGCCGACGAGAAAGTAATCGAAGCTGGAGAAGGGATTGAAGGAACCTGTGCCGGTGGCGGCGGTTGTGATGCCTGCTGCTACGGCGAGAGGCCCGAAGAAGGAGAGATCGATATCGGGCATCGGGATCGCGGCTGAGCCAAGAGCGGAACGCAGGAAGCGAACGTGCGCCTGCTCTTCAAATGCAATTTCGTTGAGGATCTCCTGCTGCGACGGGCTGAGTCCGGCGACCGCAGCGGCATCGCCGGCGGTAACCGTGCCAACAGTCTTATAGGAGGAAGCCGAGCCGGGAGTGGTGTCGCTTTCCTGCAGGCCGGAACCGGTGGCCGCGTAGAGATAGAAGGAGGCTTCGAGATATTCCAGATTGAGTGCGAAGTTGAGAACGTCCTCATCGGTATAGCTGGGGTTGGTGGGAGATGTGGGGGTGGTGGATTTAGAGCTTCCGCCGCAGCCGACGGCAACGCTGGTCGCCGCAACCGCGCCCGCACCAGCTAGAAAGGTGCGACGCGATAAGGCTCGTTCGACGATCGAATCGATGGTCTTCACAATGGATCTCCTTTACATCGTTGGGGCGCGGTAACGAGGATTGTTGAGCCGCGGTCAAATTAGGCCGTCCGAGTTGGTGCGCGATGGTGCACCGCGTCCGCAGACGCGAAGTCGCTGCACGATTGCCGATGGATCCTTGCGCGTTGTGGAACGCCTGTTCGAGGAGTGCTGAACCGAGCCCAATGCCGTACAGGGGAAGGCTCTTACTGCATCAGGTACGCAGCGCGTGAAGAATTGGATTTCAATTGGGCCTTTTAAGTTGAATTGCCTCTGTTTGCGGACTCTGTATGAAAGCGCCTCGCCGGAATTGCGGAGCAATGCTTTAGGTTAAGAGAGACTAGACGCGAACCTTGGTTTTTCGAAAGGACGGTATGACAAACAAGACTGATTTTGAGGTGCGGCGGGAGTTTCTCAAGTTGGCCACGTTGACCGGCGCTGCCGCGCTTGCGGGAAAGGGACCGGCTGGGCTGGCCGAGGGAACACGCGATGCTCCGGCGGCGCACGAAAGCGCCGGAGAAGGGAGCATGGCGTTCCTTCACGCAAGCGGGCGCGGGATTCTCGATGCCCAGGGAAAGAAGGTGCGGCTACGGGGAACCTGTCCGGGCGGCTGGATGAATATGGAGGACTTCATCAATGGTCATCCCGGCGCGGAGCATACTTTGCGTGCCCAGATGGCTGACGTGCTGGGTCCGTCCCGGGCGCAGTTCTTCTTCGATCGGCTGCTCGACCACTTCTTCAATGAAGACGACGTTGTCTTTCTCAAGAAGGCCGGCGCCAGCGTAGTCCGGCTACCTCTGAACTACAGGCACTTCGAGGACGATGCCGCTCCATTCCACTATAAGGAAGCGGGTTTCGCGCGGCTTGATCAAGTGCTGCGGCACTGCGAGAAGCATGGCCTCTATGCCATCCTCGATCTTCATTCCGCGCAGGGGTGGCAGAATGTGCATTGGCATTCTGACAACGCATCGCGCATCAGCCTCTTCTGGGATGTCCCGGCTTATCAGGATCGCTTCATCGCTCTTTGGCAGGAGTTTGCCCGTCGCTATAAAGACAAGGCGGTCGTGGCAGGCTATGACGTGCTGAACGAGCCTTGCTCGAATAACAGCATTGGCGACTATCCCTGGAATATCTATTCCTATTACAAGCCTGACTGGAAGCGCATGAATGCGTTGTATCGGCGCGTGGTGACCGAGATACGCAAGATTGATGCAAACCACATCATATTTCTTGAAGGCGATAACTACGCAAAACAGTTCGAGGGACTTGAAACGCCTTTTGACAAGAACTTAGCTTATAGCTCGCATAACTACACGGTGCCGGGATTTGGCCCGGGAAGATACCCGGGCGAGATTCATCCGCGGTCGGCCGCGGCGAAAGGGCCTGAGGTCTGGGACCAAGAGAGGCTGGAGCGGGGGTTCCTGGATGCAGATGGCACAAAGTTCACCCAGCAGCATGACGTTCCGTTGTGGGTAGGAGAGTTTGGCGCGGTCTACAACGGGCCGTCCGATGAGAATGGGGATCGGTTGCGGGCGCTGGACGATCAGATTGGCATCTTCGAGCGCAACGAGGGGCACTGGACAACGTGGAACTACAAGGATATTGGGGTAATGGGCATGCTCACGCTCGATCCCGCTTCGCCGTACATGGAGCGCATCCGCGACCTTCTTCGCAAGAAAGCTGCACTGGGCACGGACGACTGGATGTCGTGGCTCCCGCCTACGCCGGTGAAGGAGGCGACCGCTCAGTTGGCCGAGCAGATACGGCAGGTTGTGGGGGATGCGGAGTTGGATGCGCGGCTTAATGCTCGCTGTGTGAGTCAGAGCTTGCTGTGCTTCTATACAGGGACGCTGATGCAGCCTCTGTACGCCAACTTATTCAAGGGCCTGTCGGAGAATGAGCTCGATGATATTCTTTCTTCCTTTTCGGCGAGGCGGTGTGTTGCGAACCAAGGCTTAGTGGATGTTCTGAGTAAGTACATGGCCAAGCCGGCTTAGGAGTTGCTGCATTTGAATGAATCGAGGCCGGCGCCCGGATCTCACGCCAGCACGGCTGAGATCCGGGCATTGCGGCTGGTTACTAGTTGACGGTCACGGTCACCGCCTTCGTGGTGCGGCCGTAGGCGTTGGTCGAGTTGAGGGTGTAGGTGGTGGTCTTCGTCGGCGCTACCGTCTGGCTGCCGTTGCGAACGGGACCAACAACGTCGATATAGTCATACGAATCGCCGCTGACGGTCCACGTGAGTGTGACGGTTGTACCCGGAGCCACGGTGGTTGCGGATGCGGTGAAGCTGCTGATCGAGGGCGCTGAGCCCGAGGGCGCAGTGCTCTCTTCGTAGCCCGGATAGGACGGCGACATCTGCACGACCTCGAAGTTGGAGGCGCCGATGGCTTTCAGGTTGTCCAGATCGTCGTCGTTCCAGCGCGCGTCCGGCGTGCCCTGGAAGTACAGGTTGCTGCCGTTGTCCGCGACGATCAGGCCGTATTGCTGCATCGCTTTGAGGATCACCTGGTTGCTTGCGCTGTAGCCTGAGATATTGAAGCTCGACTTCAGGCGCAGGCGCATGCCGATGACGTTGTGTGTGGAGGAACTGTTGCCGGCGGCGTGGGTCGCCGGGTTCACGAAATAACCACCCCCGGAGCCGCTCAGAGTGTTGTTCAGAGTCACGCGAAGAGCGTGGTTGATGGCGCCGGCCGCCACTTCGTCGTAGCGAACCAGGCCGGGGAAGACGGGCAATCCGGCCGCGTCGGCCGATGTCCATCCGTAGGGGCGATGCTCGGTGTTGGTGAGATCCCAGATGGCGCCATTCGACGCACTCCAGGCTCCGTTGCAGAGTTCTGTCGACCAGGTCTCGTAGAGGAAGCACTTGTTCTTGTCGAGTACAAGGACGTGCTGATCTCCAGCTGAGGTCGAGCAGTTAGCGGGTTGACCCTCAATCGGAGTAGAGGATGTGAACGGGTACGGCATAATGTCGCTTTGGTCGGCATAGCCGTCCATGGCCACGTTGACGCTGGGCGTAACGCTGGAGTCAACGACCATGTAGGGAATGCCATAAGAACCGTCGGCGACGTTGGAGAAGTCAGGGTGCAGCGCGCTGCTGCCGAGTCCCGAAATGATGGTTGCGGAGTTTGCATCAACAGCGGCAGAGGCGATGTTGGTGTTCCACAAATTGCTCGACGGGAACGGAACAAAGCCATTGAGCGAGGCCAGGTTGCCGGTGCTCATGTTGCCGCAACTTGCCGCCTGAGTTGCCGCACTGACGCTGAGACTGAGCGTTGCGCTGGCGGTTTTTGCGGTGGGGGTGGTTGAGTCCTTCACCGTGATGGCGACGGAATCAGTGCCGCTGGCGGTGGGCGTGCCGGTGATGGCGCCGGTCGAGCTGCTGATGGAAAGGCCACCGGGCAAACCGGACGCAGAGTAAGTGTAGGGCTTGGTGCCGCCCGATGCGACGACAGACATGCTGTACGCAGAGCCCGCGGTTGCAGCCGGCAGCGAAGTGGTGGAGATGGTCAAGGGACTGATCGACGCAGCGGAGACGACGAGACTCATCGTGGTTGAGGCTGTCTTCGCGGTAGGAGTGGTCGAGTCCTTCACGCTGATGGCAACGGAGGCCGTGCCGCTTGAGGTTGGCGTACCGGTGATGGCGCCGGTTGAACTGTTGATGGAGAGACCGCCCGGCAAACCGGACGCAGAGTAGGTGTAAGGAGTGGTGCCACCCGATGCGGCGATTGTGGTGCTATACGCCGTGCCCGCGGTTGCGGCTGGCAACGCAGTGGTGGAGATGGTCAAGGGGCTGGTGGCAGTCCCGGAGATGAGCAGACTTAAAGTCTTCCTGGCTGTCTGCCTGGTCGAGGAAGAGTCTGTCACAGTGAGGGCGACAGAGAACGTGCCGCTAGCCGTGGGATCGCCGATGATCGCTAACCGACGGTTGGAAATGCGGAGGCCGGCGGGCAGACCAGTTGCCGTGATGGTGTAGGGTGCTGTACCTCCTGTGATTGCGAGATCGGTGATGTATGAAACGCCTGACGTTCCGCTGGGTAGGGATTGGGTTCCGATTGCGAGTTGAGAAGCATGGGATTGCGCTGGAGCAAGAAGGCATCCAAGAAGCAATGCCGTCATCCCGACAAAAAGGTGATTGCGAAGTTTGAACATTTTTCTTCTCTCTGAATCCAGATAGCGGGGCAATGCCCGGCATCTGAGCTGAACGTGCGAAATGGTTTTCATACACGGGTCAAATTCGATCGCCCACGGCAGATTTCGGCACAGGGATCTCCTGTTCGCCCGCTCCATCGACAAAGCGACGGAGCAACATGGCGTTCGAAGGACAGGCGTACGAGCGCGCACCGGCGCAATGCACAGCCGCACTCGCGCACTTGTTTCAGTCGCAGAACGACTGCGTCACAAGCGCCCGAGTGACGGGCACGCGTGCTTGCGCAAATGCCGCGCATTTGCCGCAACGAGGGCCGATTCTGTTGTGGGGATCAGGATTCCGGTCTATCTATATGGGTCGGATTCTGAAGCGAATGCTGCCGGAGGAAAGAGCTCGCGCAGTGGGCGCTCTTCCGCAACTGCATAAACAATATGGTGCGACAAATAGTGCTCCCCTTGGAGTGTTATGCGAGCGTTTCTGTTAGACGAACATGTGGACAGTTTGTCTGCACAGAGTGCTGCAACTCTCGCGCCAATTCAAACATCCCGGCTTCTGTGGAGCTTGTCAGTTTTGAATCTGTGACTTAGCGAAAGTACCCTCCGCGATGTGAGACGACAGGACCTGACGCACCTTTTTGCATGTACTTTTTACGGCAAACCGTGCACTTTTTACCGGCTTCCGCGCCTGAAGATTCTAGTTCTCCGGCCTTCAGCTTCCGGCATCCTGCAGGGGGCGAAATCGCTCCCCTGCAGGAAATGCGATTTACTTTCCCATAGTGCTTGCATGAACGGGGTGCGTGGCGTCGGCGGCCATTTGTGCGTGAAGCCTGGAGAGCTCTTCAGACTTCGCGGCCATGGCTTTGAACTTCCTGGCGTAGTACTCGCAGTGGTAAACCGTGCCGGCGCGATCTTTGTCGGTTAAGGACGAGGGATTCGCGCTATAGGCAGCGAGCATGGCCTCATGCTCTTTGGCCTGGGCCAGATAGTCCTGTGCCTTTGCCTGGTAATACTGGGCGATGCGCTGGTGATCAGCGGGCGTAGCTGCTGTGGCAATCAGAGTCTTTAGCTGCTGCTTGCTGAGTTGTTCTGGCCTGGGCTGCGTTGCGGATGGCATCTCGCTGAAGGCAGCGGCTGTGAGCGCGAGTGTGAAGACGAGAGCGGAAGCGATGCGGACGGGACGAAACGAAATGCGGTTCATTGAAATTCTCCTAACACATCAACGGTGAAGAGGGATGCACGCCGAAAGGCACTTGGGCCTTTCGGCAGGTCTCTGCGTGGGATGCGAGGAGAAACTCAGATTCGGAGAACTTGAAAGAGGACACTTGGAGTCGGCGCAACTGGGCCGCAATGGGATGAATTCTGAAGGCCTGGGTTTGAATCCAACGGCAGGGGGGATGGGAGGAAGCCGATTAAGAGTGCGAGGCCACGAATCTTCGATGGGGTTGGAAGTGCCAGGGTGGCCAGAAAGCGTGAGAACTCCGCGACGGAAGAGGTGGGCTGACCGCAGCCGGACTGCTGTGGCTGGGTCTGCATAGCGGCCTGGCACGCGGCGCTCATTTGCATAGCGGGCATCGAGGTTGCCCCCGTGCCAGAGCAGCAGTTGGAGGCGCAGCCGTCGGCTTGTTGCATGCAGGAAGTGCAGGCGAGGAGAGGCTGCGCAGCGAGAAGCGTCCCCATGAAAAGAACTGCGAGTTGGAGGACGCGTCTCATCAGTCTGGGATCAATATGGCTGATTGGGCGTTCCCAATCCGTGATCCGCATCACGTGCGTCAAAGATCCCTTTCATGTGATTTACTGAAACGAGCCTATGGCAAACGGATTCGATACCCAGACAATTCAGCGATATAACCGGCTGCTTCTGCTGGTGGCCGGCCTCGGCGGGCTGCTCTATGGCATTGACGTCGGCATCATCGGCGGCGCTCTTCCCTACCTTGAAGCAACCTCGAAGCTGACCAGCAGCGAGCTCTCCATTATTGTGGCGGCGGTACTGCTCGGCTCGGTGCTCTCGACGCTCTTTGCCGGCACCCTGGCCGACCTGATGGGGCGCAAGTCGCTGATGATCCTGAGTGGGATCACCTTTGTCGCCAGCATTCCCGTGATCGCTCTTTCGCACGGGTACGGTCCGCTGTTCTTTGGACGCCTGCTGCAAGGCGTGAGCGGAGGGCTGGTGGGTGTCGTGGTTCCGCTCTACCTGGCGGAGTGCCTCGCGGCGAAGGATCGCGGGCGCGGAACGGGCGCTTTCCAGTGGCTGCTGACGCTGGGCATTTTTATCGCCGCGGTCATCGGGATCTACTACAGCTACCATGTAGCCGATGTGGCGCGCACGGCAGCCGCTGATGAGCTCTTCAAGGTGAAGGATCAGGCGTGGCGGCGTATCTTCTGGATGTCGATGCCACCGGGGATTCTGTTTGTGCTGGGCGGATTCTTCGTCACCGAGTCTCCGCGATGGCTCTTCCGCCGCGGCAAGCGCGAGATCGCCCACGACGCGCTGCTGCGCTCCCGGACGCCAGAAGAAGCCGATCTAGAAATTGCCGAGATGGAGCAGATCGCGAACGCCGCGACCGGAAGCAAAGCCGCCAAGTCAGGCGAGTCCCTGCTGCGTCGCCGCTACGTCCTGCCCTTCCTGCTCGCTTGCGTGATTCTGTTCTGCAATACGGCCACGGGCATCAACTCGGTGATCGGCTACAACACCGACATTCTGCTGCAGAGCGGATTGTCTGACCTGCGCGCGCACTGGGGCTATGTCCTGTTCACCTTCATCAACTTCGCCGCGACCGTGGTGGGCATGACGCTGGTCGACAAAAAGGGGCGCAAGTTTCTGCTGATTATCGGGACTTCGGGGATCATCGTGTCGATGATCTTCGTCAGTGTGCTGTTTTTGCGGACTGAAGCGCATCGCTTTGATGCCGGCGCGGCAGTCCAGGCAGCGGCTGGTGCGAACGACAACCTGACGTTGCACTTCGACGAAGCGGAAGCTGAGCGGCTTGGATTTCCGGCCGGAACGGAGCGTCTTGCGCTATCAGTGATCTATTCGTTCGGCGGCTTCACGGCGACCACTACGCCGGCGCGCTCTGACGATGCTGGCGCTGCGCCCATCGAGATCAGCCGGGCTGGGTGCGTGCCATCGGGCAAGGTGGAGGCCTTCTTTCGCGATCCGTTTATCGATCTGGATGCCGCGCGCACGGCTCCGCTGAAGATCGAGCACGCTTACATCTCGCCGGTTCCCGATGCCTTTCATGGATGGCTGGTGGCGTTCGGGCTCTACATGTTTGTGGCGTTTTATGCGATGGGACCCGGGGTGTGCGTGTGGCTGGCGCTCTCTGAGCTGATGCCGACCCGCATCCGCTCCAATGGCATGAGCATTGCGCTGGTCATCAATCAGCTTGTGTCCACGACACTGGCGGCCATCTTCTTGCCGGTGGTGGGAAAATTCGGCTACGCCACGATGTTCCTGCTCTTCGCGAGCTTCACAGTCGTCTATTTGTTGACCGCGATCTTCTTCCTGCCGGAGACAAAAGGCAAGACGCTCGAGGAGATCGAGAAGCACTTCGAGGGAGCATAGCGGCCCGGTCGGCTGCTATTGTTCCTCAAACTCAATCACCTGGATCGTGTAGGGCGGCAGCGTGGTGTGCACGTGATTGCTCACGCCGTGCAGTTCCGAGCTAACCGGGACAACGCTGGTTGGCGCCGTGATCGAGTTGGTCGCCTGCGTTGTAGCCGCATGCAGGGTCTCGACCTTAGCAGTCACCGCAAACTTGGCTCCGGGGAGATCGAGGGTGATGGCCTGCGGATCGGAATCGGCGTTGACGAGTTTCAGATAGACGCGCTTCTTCGCCGCGTCGGCCGTCACCGAGTAGAAGAACCTCGGCCCCGCGCCCTCGACCTTCGATGCCAGCGTGTGGTCGCCCAGATACTTCGCGAACAGCACTTGTGCGTAGTAGGCCGGTGACCCGTAGCTCGACAGCGCGTTGTAGCCGATCAGATCGGTGTCCCACTGTAAGCCGCCTGGGTTGACGTTCACCAGCATTGGCGCGTACGAAGCCATGATCACCAGGTCGCTGTTGCGCTCGAGGCCGGTCATCCATGCAGCGTCCCCCAGCGCCGCGCCCATGTTGGGCGTGGGCGCGCCCTCGCGCGTGGCCCATTCGCCGACAAAGATCTTCGGCCCGTTGCGATCGGCCTTGTCATAATGGCCGCCGTCCCAGTGCTGCGCTGCGCTGGAAGTAGTCGTGTCGTAGTGCGTCGCGTCCTGAAAGTTCTGCGCGGCGCGCACATAGTAGTGCTCGTCGAGCACATCTGGCTTGACGGTACTAACGGGCGCGGTGGCAATCAGTTGCAGGTCAGGGTATTTTGCCTTGATCGCCTTGGAATACTGGGTGTAGCGGCCGTCGTAGCTCCCCGAGCGATCGAACCAGTCTTCGTTACCAATTTCGACGTAATGAAGCGGGAATGGCGCGAGGTGCCCATCCTTGATGCGTTCAGCGCCCCACTTGGTGTCGGCGCCTCCGGTAACATATTCGATCTCATCGAGCGCATCCTGAACATAGGGATCGAGCTTAGGGCCTGGATCGACGTGCTCCTGATGCATGGAGTAGCCGGCATAAACCGCAAGCACCGGCTGCATCTTCAGGTCTTCACACCACTCGAGAAACTCGAGCAGGCCTAGGCCGTCGGACGAGTGGTAACCCCAGGGGCTGGGATGCGTGGGCCGATCGATAAGCGGGCCAATCGTTTTCTTCCAGTCGTAGCGCTCGTTGATGTGGTCGCCCTCAAGATAGTTGCCGCCCGGGAAGCGCAGAAATGCGGGGTGCATGGCAGCCATCTTCTCCATCAGGTCGACGCGATTCCCATTGGCCCGATCGTGATACGTCGGCGGGAACAACGAGACGAGATTGAGCCAGAGTGTGCCAGGATGCGCAACCGTGATCGCGAGGTGATTCGTCGAGGAGGCAGCGATGTCGCCAGTCTTGAGGGTGAAGCCATGCTGCTGCCACGCGCTGGCGATGCCGGAGATTTCTGCAGTCGCCAAAACTTTGCCCGTCTGATCGGCGATGAGACTGACTGTGAGTGGGCCAAGGTCATGACTATCGGTCTTCGCGTAGAGCGAGCCCTTGTATTCCGTGTTGGGCCGCAGCGCCATTCCCCACCAGCCGTCATTCAGCAGTCCCGCGTGGCTTTTCGGTCCGGCTTGAGCGACATCGAGGCGCAGGCTGGACTTGAGCGCATCCGACGGGCCAGTCGACTTATCGGGCGCCATTTTGGCTTGCGCATTTCCATCCTGGATGAGGATCCAGTGCAGAATGCCGGACCAGTCGCCTTCGAAGGTGCGATTGCGGACCATCTCAGCGTAGAGGCCGCCGTCGTAGGAGTAATTGATCTCCTCGGTCATGAGACCGTAAAGGGTCGGGCTCACGGTGGAGACGGGCTGATCAGCATGAATGCTAAGCGTGATCGGAGTCTGCGCGACAACAAAAGAAGAGGCGACGAAAAGGAAGAGCGTGGGAATGCCTGCAAACGTTTTCTTCATGGGAGCAGCTCCGTGCATTTTGCGTGCCGGGAAAGTATAGCGCATGAGTCGATTGAGTTTGCCCAACTTCGCGGGATCGGGCCAAGCAGGTGCGTCGGCTGTCACAGGTGAACGTTCGTAATAAACCAAGCCGTTGACACGCGCGGTTGGCTCCTCCATTCTTAAATTTCACAAATTACCCCGCCCTGCTGATTCAAGCATGAAGGCACTCTGCACTGGCCCAGTCGCACACGAGGGAGGCCGGCAGAAGTCGCCCAACTTCAAAATGCACATTTGATCTCAATCACCGCGGCTGTGGATTTCTGCTGCCATGGCGAGCTTGGCGAAGCCTTGCCTTGTTTCTGTTCGCGCTTCGAAGGAGCTCGAGCCCCAGGAAGCCCCGGTGATTGGTCGGGACACATTTTTGTTCGGAGGGCGCGGCGTGCCAGGAAACGGGCCGCGCACGCAGCGCATAGAATCAAGATCGAGGCCGAGGAGCTGCCGATGTGCCCCAGAGTCCTATCCCTACGCCACACCAGCACCGAACATTCATGGATTGGGTCCGCAAGAAGCTGGTTGATCGCCACGGGGCGCATCCTCGCTGGCTGGCTGGCAACTTTGACGCAGCATTTCGGCGCGAAGCCATCGGCGCCGGCACCCGCGGGGCAGCACCAACAACCGGGTAACTCCGCGCCGGGAATCACTCCGAATCAGAGACGAGCTGAAGTGGGGAAAGCAACGCCGGCCAGAAAATACGGGCTTGAGGAGCTTTTGCCGAGAAAGTCCGTGCAGCTCGACCCGGAGAAGATTCGGGAATGCGTCGAGAACCAGGTGATCCTGGTTACGGGAGCGGCTGGGTCGATCGGGTCGGAGCTTTGCCGGCAGATCGCGCAATTTAAGCCGTCGGCGCTCGTGGCATTCGACATGGCCGAGTCGCCGCTCTTCTATCTTGAGCGCGAGTTGAGAGCGTCCTACCCAGATCTTGCTTTTTTTCCCGAGCTTGGCAACGTCACGCAGCCCGAGACTCTGCGCCGCGTCATGCGCAGCCGCAAGCCAACGCTGGTTTATCATGCCGCGGCCTACAAGCACGTGCCGGTCTTGGAGCACCAGGTTTACGCCGCGATCGAGAACAATATCTTTGGCACATGGAATGTTGCGGAGGCATCCATCCAGGCCGGGGTGTCGGGCTTTGTTCTCATCTCGTCGGACAAGGCGGTTGCGCCATCGAGCGTGATGGGAGCGACCAAAAGGGTTGCTGAACTGATTGTCCGCGCGCTGCACAGCGAAAGCGGAACAAGATTCGACGCAGTCCGATTCGGAAATGTGCTGGGAAGCGTGGGCAGTGTTGTACCGATCTTTGAACAGCAGATCGCCGCCGGCGGGCCCGTCACATTAACCGACCCGGAGATGTACCGCTATTTCATGACCACCCCGGAAGCGGCGCAGCTTGTGCTGCAGGCTTTCGCGATCGGGATGGGAGGAGAGATCTTCTCTCTCGACATGGGCGAGCCGGTCAGCATTCTTCATCTGGCCCATACGATGATCCGGCTGAACGGGTATCAACCGGGAGAAGACATCCAGATCGAATGCACCGGCGTCAGGCCGGGCGAGAAACTGATGGAGCAGTTGAACCGGCACGACGAGCGCATGGTTCCGACTTCGCATCCGATGATCCGGTCATTTGCCGCGAACAACACGTTTTCTGTCCGCCAACTTCGCTCCGTACTCGACGAGCTTCAACTTGCCATCGGCCGAGAAAGCCGGCCGCACGCCGTGGAACTACTGAAGAAGCTTGTCCCCGACTTCGAACAGGGTCACGAGGAATCCCACGCGCCGCTCTTCTGGCTGAAAGACGTTCATGCCAAGAGGCCAGAATCGACCGTCTGGATGGAGATCTGATTTCGCAGCACGCTACTGCGCTCATCGATCAAGACAATTTCTCTTGTCGCTGATCGGAAACTTCTCTTCGCATCTTTCTTCTTCCGTCGCCAAAATCTCTTCTTGATTGACGACTCTCTGAGGCCAACATGCACCGTATTCCCGTGCATGTTGCGCCGGGGAATCCGCTGCAGGTCCTGAATCATGCTGCCTGAAACTCCAGTCACAATATTTGAATCTCCCTACGCTCCCAAAGAGTTGCCGATCCGGGCAGTCTCGGGTCCAGGTCAACTTGCGCAGGATGGCTCATACGCGATTCAAAGCGTTCTTCGCGTGCTAAGCAGGCGGCGCAAATGGATCGCTGGAGCGATCGTCCTTTGTCTTGTCGTTGCTGCCGTCGCCACACTATTCATGAAGCCGGTCTATGAAGCGACCGCCACGATTGAGTTGAACAAGGGAGGCGCGGGGTCACTCGACCTGGGTCTGGGCGACTCGGGCCAGGCGCAGGGCGGGGGTGGAGGAGATCTGGGCACCGATCTCGAGACCGAGACGGCCATTCTCGAGAGCGACTCGCTGGCCCTGGCCGTGATCCATCAATTGAACCTGAGTGCGCAAGCGCCATTTCCGGGCGGATCGTCCGCTGCGAGCGCGGCACGAGCAGAGGACTCACCCGAGGCGCGGGCCCGCATGCTCGATGCTTTCAAGCGGGGGCTCAAGGTGAAGCCGGTTCGCAGTACCCGACTCATCCAGGTGACGTATGAAGGGCACGACCCGCAACAAGCGGCTCAGGTTGCCAACACACTGATTGAGTCGTACAAGCGTCAGTATCTGCAGTCGCACTACGACGCCACAAGCGAGGCGTCTGAATGGTTGACGCGGCAGCTCTCCGAACTGAAGACGAATGTTGAGTCTTCTGAAAAGAAGCTGACCGATTTCGAAAAAGACTCGGGGATTCTGAACCTGCCGAGCGCCGCGATGGCTGGCGACTCGCCCGGCGATGGCGAGGTGCACAGCGTCGTTCTTGAGAAACTCGACGCACTCAACACTGAACTCACCGAAGCAGAAGCCAATGCGATTGAGAAGGAGTCAATCTATCGCCTGGCCCTGACCGGAAACTATGATGCGATCACCGAAATGGGCGTGAACGACAGGGCAGCCGCAAGCGGGGCGGCCAGTGCGACGCACGGGTCAACGGCATCGGCCCTCGAGCAACTACAGTCAAAGAAAAATGACCTGAAGATTGAGCTGGCGCAACAAGCCCAAATCTATGGCCAAAACAATCGGCATTTGAAAGAGCTTCAACTACAGGAAAGCGTGGTCGATGGGCAAATTCGTGAAGAAATGCAGAGAATCGTCGAGCGCGCGGCAGGTGATTTTCAAGTTGCAAAGCGAACGGAACAGGAGCTTCGGCAGCGATTCGACCAGCAGCAATTAGAAGCGAGCAAGCTGAATGAGAAGACCGTGCAGTTTGCAGTCCTGAGCCAGGAAGCCGGATCGCGGAAGAAGCTCTACGAAGATCTGTACACGCGCCTGCAGGAAGCGAATGTCTCCGCCGGCATCAAGGCGACCAACATTACCATCGTTGACCCCGCACGCGCGCAGATCAATCCCACGCGGCCTCGACGGCTCTTCAATCTCGAGGTCGGCCTGCTGATGGGTCTCTTCTCCGGATTGACACTCGCGTTTGTTGCGGATGGCATCGACCGGACTGTGGTCAATCCGCTTGAGGTTGAGGAGATCACAGGGCTACGGGTTCTAGGCGTGATTCCCACGTTTGGCGCCATGCGGACAGAGGGCGTCTATGGCGCGCGGGCCGAGCAAGGACTGATTCAAGCGAAGGCGCACGCAGGACGGGCTGAGGCCGTGGTCATGGAGCCGATCTGGATGCTCAATCACCCCGAATCGGTGGCAGCCGAAGCGTTCCGCACGGTGCGAACAGCCGTTCTTCTATCGCGGGCCGGCGCGGCGCCTAAAGTAATCCTGGTGACCAGTTGTATTCCAGGCGAAGGCAAGAGCACATTAACGGCCAACCTCGCAGTTTCGTTTGCGCAGCATGGAAGGAAAGTGCTGATTGTCGAGGCCGACATGCGGCGCCCCAGCATGGAACACGTGATGCGAATTCCCAATCAAGTTGGGCTGAGCACGGTGCTGGCCGGCGCATCGAAGTTGGAGGAGACGATTCTGCGCGGCATTTACGTTCCGACGCTCGATGTGCTTCCGGCTGGACCAAGGCCTCCCATGCCTTCAGAGATTCTTGGTTCGGGTCCCTTCGACCGGCTGCTGGAGACACTGCGCGCGCTTTACGACATCATTCTGATCGATAGCCCGCCGGCGCTGCTTTTGACGGATGCGGTGTCGATCTCGCGCAAGACGGACGCGACCATCTGGGTGGCGCGCTCCGGAGTGGTGACGCGGCCTTACCTGGCGCGCGCCGCGCAATTGATCGAGCGGAGCGGAATGCCGGCAATCGGGTTTGTCCTGAATCGCATGGACAAAGATGCCGACCCCTACGGATACGGATACGGGTTTGGAGGCGGGTATGCCTATGGCCTCGAATACGAGGAACCCAAGGGCGAACGGAGACCTCACCATGACGCATAGAGTCAGGCGGCTTCTTTTCGGACTGCTGCTTTGTCCTTTGATCGCAGCGGCTCAAACAGGCTCAGCTCCTTCAAGCCCGCATTCGATCCAGACGGCGCGCGAATCTGAGAGCAGCGAACTGAATCGAGTTCCCGCGGACATCGCAAGCCTGCGGCTTTCGCCGGGATTCATGGTGCGCCTCAATGTACTCGATGATCCAGACTTCGCGGGCACGTTTCGGGTGGATGAAAACGGCAATCTCAACGTGCCGATTCTTGGCCTTGTTCATGTCGACGGCGAGACCGCATCGGAAGCGGAGGCGCATCTCAAGAAAATGCTGCTCAACGGCCGCTTCCTCAAAGACCCGCAAATCGAGTTGACGATCATCGAATTTCCCGAGACCGGGATCACCGTGCTGGGCGAGGTCGCGCGGCCTGGCGTGGTCAGCGTCCTCGGCGCGCGCAAGTTGATCGACGTTCTGGCCCTCGCCGGTGGAACGACCGTCACGGCGGGAAACCAGGTGGTGATCACGCGGAGTGGTTCGACGACTGAGACCGAGACAGTCCACTACTCAAAGGCCACGGACCCGGGGACAATTGAGAGCACTCTCGTGCGTCCGGGGGACACGGTTCTGGTCAAACGGGCCGGCATTGTCTACGTGCTCGGCGCGGTCAACCGCCCCAGCGGCATCGTCATGCAGGAAGAAGGCTCGCTCGACGCGCTGCAGGCCATCTCCCTTGCCGGCGGAACGACGCAACTGGCATCGATCGGCACCATTTATCTGTTGCGCAGGCAAGCCGACCACACAACGAAAGTCATTGCCCTTCCCTACCGAAAGATGACCTGTGGTAAATCCGGGGACGACCAGTTGCTTGCGGAAGACGTTCTCTTTGTGCCCACCAATCGGGTCAAGATGGCTTACAGCGATATCCAGGGTGTCATCAATGCGGTTGCCACGGTCGGTGTCTATGCCGCAGCCGGTTATTAAGTGAAAGCCTCATTCCGCACTGTCTCGTTCGATTCGATGAATCTCCTCTCCACTTTCTTGATCCGCGTGATAACGCGTCGCACCCGAAAGGAGCAGAGCGCTCATGCGCAGCAGCGATTCATTCGCATCGTAAAGACAACCGGAGCGTCGGCCATTGGGCGAGTGATCGGGATATTTACTTCGCTGATCTCGGTTCCACTTACCTTTCGATACCTGGGCGCCGAGCGGTACGGCATCTGGATGATTCTGATTTCTCTCATCTCGGTGCTCGGGTTCATCGACTTCGGAATCGGAAACGGACTGATAAATGCAGTCGCGGAAGCCTATGGGAGGGACGACCGGGCTCGCGCCCAACAGGCGGTGAGCAGTGCGGTGCTGCTCATGGTCGTGCTGAGCGCAGCCTTCAGCGTCCTTGGCGCGACCGCTTATCCGTGCTTGCCATGGACGCGGCTGTTGCACGGCGCAACCGATGAAGCTGTCGCCGAGGGCAAAAGAGCCTTTCTCCTCATGTTCTGCTGGTTTGTTCTGAACATCCCACTCAGCCTGGTTACGCGCGTTCTGGCTGGCCTGCAGCGTACTTATACCGCACAGATTGTTGTCGCGCTGGGCAACATCGAATCGCTGGTTGCGTTGCTCACTGTCATTGCAATGCATGGAGGGCTTCCGGCACTGGTGCTCGCTTCTATCTCCGGTGTGGTGTTGGCGACTGCTGTGAATATCTGGCTCCTGCTGCGCAATTTCTTCTGGCTGATGCCCTCGCTCCGCGCATGCCAGGCTGCTTCGGTTAGCAAGATGATGCGGCTGGGAGCCATGTTCTTCGTGCTCCAATGCTGCTTCGCGATCGCTTACACCTCAGACAATCTGGTCATTGCGCAGGTACTCGGACCAGCGGCTGTCGCAGCGTTTGCAATCCCTCAGAAGCTTTTCAGCAGCGTCGACATGGTGGTCAACATGGGTATCGCGCCGCTCTGGCCGGCCTATGGCGAGGCACTCGCGCGCGGCGACATCGCATGGGTACGGAAGGCATTTTGGGGGTCTCTGGGATTAACCCTCGTCCTCACCCTGCCGCTTTGTACGGCTCTTGCCTTTGCTGGACCGTGGATACTCCGCGTGGCGGCAGGCCGCTCGCTGCGAGCACCCCTCACGCTGATGATCGTTCTGGGAGCATGGGGCATCGTGTCGGCTTTGAGCACTGCGGTAGCGACCATGCTGAACGGAACCGGGGTGGTGCGGCCGCAGACACTCGTAGTCGTATTCGCCAGCGTGTGCAACCTCGGACTTTCGATTGTTCTCACACGACGGCTGGGCGTGGTGGGCGTCTGCCTCGGCTCCATCCTCACGCAAGTCTTCATTACGTGGCCATTTTATTGCGTGATGATCCCGCGGCTTCTCAGAACCTGGCGCACACTGCCCGCTGCGGTGCCGGCGTGAAGGCCGTCTGAATGCACTCGCGATTCTCCCTGTCAATCCGGGCGGCACTCGCTCAGTTGCGCGGCACTCTCTGGATTCTCGCGCGACTGGGAATCGATACGCTGGCTTGCCTCTGGCCCGCGAGCAGAAGGCCGAACGAGACCCTGATCGTGCGCGTCGACAGGCTCGGC
Organism: uncultured Acidobacteriaceae bacterium; assembly: GCA_963791505.1. Classification (GTDB taxonomy): domain Bacteria; phylum Acidobacteriota; class Terriglobia; order Terriglobales; family Acidobacteriaceae; genus Telmatobacter. The sequence continues at coordinate 7,149 of CAWBSV010000031.1, read as the reverse complement.
GACTTCATTCTCTGGATTGACGCGGCACAAGCTCTCACACGCTCGGTTCGGCGAAGTGGAATACGGACCACGATTCTCGCTAACGATCAATGGGCCGATTGGGCACGGGAGCTGCAGATCTTCGATGAAGTGATTGCGCTCAATGTTCGCAGGTTTTCTTCGAGCCTTGGATACAGGATGCGCACCGAGATCGAACTTCGGAAGCGCGGCTTTTCGAGAGCGATTCAGCCGACCTATACCCGTCACTGGGTTTCAGGAGATGCCCTGATCCGCACCTGCGGCGCGCCAGAGCGAATCGGCTCAGCGGGCGAGCCTGGGCACAAGGGGCCGTTCCACAGTTCGCTTGGGGATCGCTGGTACACCCGATTGATTCCGGCGCAACAAGGCTGCCTGATGGAGATTGATCGCAATGCGGAGTTTCTGAGCGCGCTGCTTTCAGAACCTATCTCAGGGCGCGTTGCCGATCTGCGCGCCTCTGGATTGCGTGCTCCCTCTCCGGCCGTTCGCGAAGTCATCGAGCGCGGGGCGCCGTATTTCGTTTTGATTCCGGGGGCGAGCGCGGCGGGCAAGCAATGGCCAATTTCATCCTTTCTCGAGATTGCAGCGCGCTTGCACTCCATGACCGGATGGAAGGGAATCGTTTGTGGAGGAGCGGAGGATTGCAAACTCGGCGAAGTGCTCTGCCAGCAGCCCAATCGCGCGATCACCAATCTGGCGGGCAAAACGACGATTGCCGACCTGGTGACGATCCTCCTGCATGCGCGGATTGTCGTCGGCAATGACACCGCGTCAATTCATCTGGCAGCCGCCGTGAAGACGCCTGCGGTCTGCATTCTTGGCGGTGGACAGTTCGGAAGATTCCTGCCCTACAGGCCAAACGGCGAAGGCCGTTCGACTGAACCCGCTCCGGTATTTCATTGGATGGAATGCTTTCACTGCAATTGGGCTTGCCCTTATGCCACAACAGTCCAAGCGTATCCCTGCGTTCAATCGGTTGCGGTGGACGTCGTATGGGGAGCAGTCGCGTCGAGCATGTTCCAGGGATCGAACCACTCGCTTCCGATGCATCGGCATTGCCAATCGCGCATTGCGGCGGAAGGCTGAGATGCGCGTCACCGTCATCACGCCAAGTCTCAACCAGGGCGCTTTCATTGGCGATTGCCTGCGCTCAATTCATTCCCAGACACTGACTGACATCGAACATTTGGTCATTGACGGGTTGTCGACCGATGAGACGGCCGAGATCGCTGCTGGGTTCCCGTGCAGCTTCATTCAGAGCCGCGATTCCGGCCCCGCGCAAGCTATCAATCGCGGTCTTGAGTTGGCGACCGGAGAAATTGTCTGCTGGCTCAATACCGATGATGCGTTCTGGTCGACCAATACGCTGGAGCGCGTGGTGCAACTCTTCGAGGAGCTGCCGGGAGTGGATGTGATCACTGGAAACGGCTACTACATGGACGAAGATGGACGGCTCACCGTTCCAATCGCGGAGCCCGCCAATCGATACTGTCTTCCCTGGTTGATGCGGGTCGACTCCCTTTTGCAACCGGCTACGTTCTGGCGCCGCAATGCGATTCGGCTGGATGAATCGCTGGCATATGTCTTCGACTGGAAACTGTGGATCGAGTTTTGGGAGGCGGGACTGAACTTCGCCTACGTGCCGGAGTATTTCGGGCTCTACCGGCTTCATGCGGGCTCACTGACGCAAACCGACACCGCGCGGCGACGAAAGGAACTTCTGCTGATGGCCAGGAGATTCGACCGGCGTACGATGCAGATTACCTGGTGCTGGCTGGTTTGGAAGGCATTCGCCCTCGCCGAAGCAACCCATTCGCAGGGCCTCAAGAGACTTGCTGCGCGCTGGAATTCGCGGATGAAGGCCGCAACCGGAGGACGGTTTGGCTCCTTCTGATGGGACGGTGGTTGGACCGGCGAAGAGTATTGTGCCTGTCGCGACATCTCGACCAACGCTCAAAAGCATGCTTCTCGATTTCATGGCGGGGAAGCCGGGTTACGGGATGAAGAAGGCGGATGTGGATCGACTCTCGTCGACCCTCGCGACGTTTATAGGCGAGCCCCGCTTCAACAATGCAACGGTCCCACGCGCCGATTCGCAGCGGACACGAATCACGATCGTCATGCCTTCATACAATCAGGCCGCCTTCATCGAACGAGCGATCCTCTCGGTCTTGAATCAGGACTACGCCAACCTGCAATTCGTTGTGATGGACGGGGGATCAACGGATGGAACGGTCAAGATCTTGCGCAGGTATGAACGGCGCCTGACCTGGCGGAGCGAGCCTGATCATGGGCAGTCGCATGCATTGAACAAGGCGATTCGTCTGGCCGATGGTGAGCTGATCGGATGGCTGAATTCCGACGATGTGTATTTCCCAGATGCGCTGCGGATGGTCGATCGCGCCGCCCGGTCGCGTCCTGAGGCAATTCTGTTGAGCGGCTTGTCTGCCATTGTGGATCAGCGCGATCGCGTTTTGCAGGTGCCGCGCATCGGGCGGCCGAGCCTCCGCAATCTGCTATACGGCGGTTTTGGCATGGCTAGCCAGGCCGTGTTCTGGCGCAGGGACATTGGCCGCTCGACCTTACTGCTCAATGAAACTCTCGACTTCGCGATGGATTTCGATCTGTGGCTGAAGCTTCTGAACCGTGGGCAAGGCGCATTTGTCCCACACCTGCTGGGGGCACTGCGCTTCTACAAAGGGACCAAGACCGCAGAGCATCCGGACTGCGGATTTGCCGAAGTGCACACCGTGAGAGCCCGCCACGGAGTCGATGATTCAACCGCGGACTGGCGGCGGCGGAGAAATTTCTTGTTCGCTTGCAGCATCGCACGACAGATGGCAGCACCACACCGGGATTTTTCGAGCGCCGTATGAATAGCGCTGTATGGACTGGAACTCCACAAGTATGAATTCGATTCTTGCTCAACCCACCGACAAAAGCGGCACAAACCGGGACGACCCACCGGTTCAGTCCATTTGGCAACCGCTGAGCCTGCTGGCCAAACTCCATCCAGCAGCAGCATTGGATGGATGGACCAAATCGCTTCGCGCCTTTGTGGCCGCGCCGCAGTTCGACCTGGCGATCCCTCGCACCCGCGAATCGGCTTCGCCGCGCATCAGCATCGTCATGCCATCGTTCAACCAGGCAGCGTACATCGAGCGATCCATACTGTCCGTCCTGAATCAGCACGACCCGAATCTTCAGTTCATCGTCATCGATGGCGGCTCGACCGATGGCACGCTCGAGATCCTGCGCAAGTATGAAGCGCATCTGACCTGGCGCAGCGAGCCGGACAAGGGGCAATCGGATGCATTGAATAAAGGCCTCGCGTTGGCGGATGGCGAAATAGCGGGCTGGCAGAACTCCGATGACGTGTATTTCCCGGGAGCGCTCAGGCAGGTGCGACTGGCCGCCACGCGCATGCCGCGGGCTGTGATCTATAGCGGCACCGTTGCGTCCGTAGACGAAACGGACCGGGTATATCGGATCTCGAAGTTCATTCGCCCGAGTGCGCTGCGGCTGCTGCATGAAGGCCTTGTGTTATCGAGCCAGGGAGTCTTCTGGCGCAGAGCAGTTGAGGCGCGCGTGGGGCGCTTTGATATCGACTTGCACCATGGTATGGATGCGGATTTCTGGCTGCGCGTTTTGCCACTCGGGGAGGCAGTCTTCATGCCCGGCTTGATCGGCGGATTCCGCGTGTATCCCGGAACCAAGACGTCGGCGATGGGCGATCGCGGAACGGCCGAGATGCATGCCATACGCACGAAATATGGCGTCGACGACCAGACGATCAGCTGGAAATTGATGCGCGGCGCGCTGCGTGCTTCGCGGCTGTTGCAATGGATGGCAACGACGAATGTCTGATACGACGACACGTTTTGAATTCCCGTCGATGAAGCAGAAGTGCATTCCAGCACGGCTATGGCTAACGCAGTTGCTGATTCGGTTGCTGCCGTCCACGCGTTTCTACCGTCTCAAGCGCGAGTTGCTCTTCTGGAGCGGTGTGGACATTCATCCAACGGCTCGCCTCTGCTCCACGGTGCGCATCGTCAGTTCGGGGCGGCTGTCGATCGGTGCGGATGCATTTATTGGACACGAGGTGCTGATCGGCGGGGGAGACGCCACGATCGCGATTGGCAATGCGTGCAACATTGGCCCTCGCACCATGATTATCTCCGGCGGTCATGAGATCGCGCTCGAGGGCCCACGCATCGCAGGGACAGGTTTCTCGAAAGCCATCACCATCGAAGACGGCTCGTGGGTGAGCGCCGGATGCATGGTTCTCGCAGGAGTCACCATTGGTCGCCGCTCGCTGATTGGGCCGGGCAGTGTGGTGGTCCGCGACGTGCCCGAGGGGTGGATTGGATATTGCAGCCCGGCGAAGGCGCCGAGAGCGAGCCGAGAGGGACAAGCCGGATGAACGGCCCCGGAATGACCTTGAGACGCGCATCGCAGTGGGGCGGATTTTCTGCACCGGAAAAACGGCGTGTTCCCAGCCTCCATTCGGTGGCAATGGGCATGCATTCACTCGACGATGAGCTAACCACCGGATCCATGGCGAAGGCTGGCCTGTTGCTTGCGGCTCTTATGGCGCTTGCGATCGTCCCCCATGTCGGCCGCGAGATTGCTTTTGGCCTCCTGATCGCAGCGTCTCTGCGCAGTCCAGAGTGGGCGTTGAAGAGCCTCATTGCGGGAACGCTGGTGATTTTTCTGAACCCGGCATTTGTCGGCGCGACTTATCAAAATTCTCAGACTGGACCAACAACGGCCCTCAAGTGGGCACTTCTTTTCGCGGCAGTGGGGCGTGGGCTGCTTTCGCCGGTCGAGCCGACGCGGGCGGCCACGCACCTGCACAAGTACCTGTCGTTGATCGCTGGATTTCTGGTGCTCAATGGCCTGCTGATCAGCGCGTGGCCGTCGATCTCGCTCTTCAAAACACTCAGCTTCACGTTGGGGCTGCTCGGCATCACGCGCCTGGTTCTTCAGAACAGGGCACGAAATGCCGAGATGCTCCTCTTCGCCTCGACCGCGGGCGCAACCGTCACGCTGACTTCCCTGCCCCTGATCGGGATCGGTCTGGGGCATTCGATCAATGCCACGGGGTTCAATGGGGTCTTGAATCATCCCCAGGCCTTGGGGATTTTTCTGGCCATGACCGGCGCGGCCTCCTTTGCGGCAGGGTCAAGGATTCCACGGCTGGGGCGAGTTCTGGGCGTACTCGGAACCTGCCAGTGGCTGATGATTTATTTCACTGCCTCACGAACAGCAATGATCGCTGCTGTTGCTGGCATGGGTTGCTTTTTGCTCGAGAGTGCGGGAGGGAAAAGGTGCAGCCCGCGCCTGAAATTCGCATTGATTGTGTCGTTGATGATGGCGATTCCCGGAATCCTGCTGATGGTCGAGACGGTGCCGGCCGTGACTCGCGGCTTCTCGGCCTTCCTGGCGAAGGGACATGATGAAGCGTCAGTCGACCTCGATGACCCCTATCAACTCCTTGCGCATTCTTCGCGGGGAGCTCAGATTGCCGACGCTCTTGAGACAGCACGCACACATCCACTCTTCGGGCTGGGATTCGGAATCGATGAAGGGCTCGCGGCGCGCATGGATGATCCGGCCATAAGCCGGTGGATGATTCCGCTGACTGCGCCGGTCGAGCAGGGATTCTTGCCGATTGCGACGGTCGCACAGCTTGGGTTCGCAGGATTGGTGCTGATGGTGCCGTTCGTGCTGGGCCTCTACTGGCAGGCGCGGCAGGCCTCCGCCCTGACGGCTGCCCTCTTCGTTACCGCCATCGGCGTCAACTTCGGCGAGATGATTTTCTACTCGGTCGGCGGTATGGGGATGTTCCTGTGGGTTCTGCTCCTGCTCGCCGCTGCAGGTGGACCCGCATTTCACACACCGGCCTTGCGGAGACACCGATGAAATGGACATTCTGGGTGAACATGGTTAGCCCGCACATGGCGCCTTTCCTTCGCGCCCTCGCTGCCATGCAAGGCCATTCGGTGACGATTGTGGCCGAGCGCCAGGTCAGCAACGAACGAATTCTATTGGGATGGCAGTTGCCGAATTGCGGAGCAGCTACCGTGATTACCTCTCCTGACGATCGAGAGACTGCGAAGCTCATCCAGAAGGCGCTCGATCCGGATTCAGTGCACATATTCGGGGGATGGAGAGATGTGCCGCTCAATCGGCGTGTCCTGCCCCAAGTCGCGAAATCTGCGGCAACGGTTGGGCTCATGTCAGAGGCCGCCGACGGGAATGGGCTCAAGGGCAGCATGCGCCGCGCCCTTTATTGGATGGAGCACCTCCGGCTTGCTTCGAGGCTCGACCTGATCCTGGCCATGGGAACTTTTGGGATGCGCTGGTTTGAAACAGTGGGATTTGATCCCTCACGGATCTTCTCCTTTGGCTATGTGACCGAACGGCCCGCAGAGTTCCGCAGCCTCAGCGAGAAAAGGGACGACGGATTCCGAATCCTCTACCTGGGAAGAACGATTCCAGAGAAAGATGGAGCAACGATGATTCGCGGGTTCGCGAGCCTCGACCTGCCGCACCTTCATCTCGACATCGTGGGGGATGGCCGGTGCCTCGCAGACTGGAAACGAGAAGCCGCGCAGAGCGCCGCGCCCCAGCGGATTCACTTCCACGCGCCGGTTCCACACGACAGCGTGGCGGATTTGTATGCGCAAGCCGACCTGCTGTTGCTTGCCAGCAAATATGACGGATGGGGAGCAGTGGTCAACGAGGCGCTCATGTGCGGCGTTCCAGTGGTGTGCAGCGATCATTGCGGAGCTGCCGATCTGGTTCGCGATGCCTGGCGCGGATCAGTGTTCAAGGCCGGCTCGATCGAGGAGCTGCGCACCGCTCTCAGCGATTGGATTGCGCTGGGCAAGCGATCCATGGCGCAATCTTCGGAGCGATCCGCGCGAATTCAGAAGTGGTCGGCGTGCCTTGAGGGGGATCGAATGGCCGCGTATCTGGTCGAGATCGTCCGGTCCGTACAACGCAAACACTCTGGCGGAAGCTATCTTCAGAGCGACTGCCCGCGTCCGGCGCCTCCATGGCAATGATCGCTGCCGAGTTGCCTGTTCGCCCGGCGGCTGAGGTCGATGCGGCTCCGATTCCGCT
>CAWBSV010000030.1:0-20392 GCA_963791505.1 uncultured Acidobacteriaceae bacterium | reverse complement strand
CGACGGAAGTCGCGGCGCCGGATGGGGTCGCAACGAATCAGGAACTGCCGGAGCCTGCTCGTCCCTCTGCAGTTCGCCGCGTCCGCACCGCTGTCGCCGCCGTCCTCGAGCAATTCCTCTCGGAAGCTGCCTATCGTGGGGCAGGGCAATCCAACAATCGCCGGGCCGCGGACGCCAACCTCGATCTGAACGAGCGCGAACCCCACGACACGAATGCCGCATTTCTTGATCGCGAAGGAGCCCTGACTTCGGCCATTCCACGCCCCGAAGCCAGCCTGCACTCCCGCCTGCTCGGCAGCCGCGCAACCGCTGGCTCAGGTAGAGTTCCGGTTCTCTGGGAACCTCTCCGTGTGGAAGACACGGCTTCCGTTCATGAGCCCCAGGCAGGTCCCGAACCGGAGTCCGCTTCGCTTCCGGACGCGCCTCGCTTCCCGGATCCAGAGCCCTACGAACTGCCCGATCTCGACGCCAGCGCGCACATCGCTGCGCAGCGATTCGACCCAAGTCCCGGATCTCCCGAGTCCATCTCATCCCGAATCCGACCCGCAGCATGGCCATCCTGCATCGCGTCTGAGCGGCCTGCGATCGCTGTTGTTCGGCATCGATTCTCTGCGCACGCGCACCGCGACCATGACGCCGCCCGAAGAGGAGTTGCAAACGCCTGCTTCGGCTCCCGAACGCGAGCCCGGAGACCTGCGCCCCATCCTCAATCCATTCACTGAGAACTGGTCGCCCTTCTCCGATCAGATGCCGGGCGCCATCAGCGTCAAGCCGGAGTTTTCTCCTTTGCGACCCGTTGAAACTCCAGATGATCTCGATCGCGCTGCTCGATCGAACTGGATTGAGATCCCCTCGGAGAGCGACGATCCGTTCAGGCGGTCTTGACTGCACCGATCGCCGCACGTCCCGCCATCCCCACTATTTCGGGCGAGTCAACTCGATCCGATCCCGCGTTTGCACCCAGGTGTTTCCCGCCATGCGCCCCACCGCATCCAGTCCCGTTGGGTCCACGCGAAAATCCTCAATCAAATCGTGGCGAACATGAAAGCGCAACACCTCGCCGAGCACAATCACGCCCCCGCCAGGCGCATGGCTCGTGTAGATCACCTGCAACAGCTTGCACTCCATCTGCGCGGGCGACTCCGCCACACGCGCCGGCCGCACCATTTCGCTCTTGAGCGGGGTCAGCCCTGCCAGCACAAACTCATCCACCTCCGGAGCAACCTCCGCCGCCGTCTCATTGGCTTGTGCTGCAATCGCCGCACTCACCACGTTCACCACGAACTCGCCCGTCTCCTCCACATTGCGCAGTGTGTCTTTGCGCATGTCGCCGTCCTTCGCTTCACGCACCGCAGGGCAGAACAAGACCGTCGGCGGATTTGAGCCAACCCCCGAGAAAAAGCTGAAAGGCGCAAGGTTCGCGACACCCTTGGCGTCGAGGGTCGACACCAGCGCCACCGGCCGCGGAACAACTATGCCGGTCATCACCTTGTAGATTTGCCGGGGCGTGTACTCTTCCGGCTTGAGGGAAATAAAGAGATTCGTACCATCATTGGCAGAGGTCATAGGTTTAGCCTACCCCCTGCTCAACATTCGAGCTTATAACCCGTCCGTACCGTATATCTTCTGGTGCATCGGAGGAAATTCGTATTCTGGTAACACTTGATAGTGCACAATCAAAGTTTAGGGAGATTTTGTCGTGCCCCGCATTCATTTTCAACAACAACTCGCCGAACTCAAGGACAAGCTTCTTGCCATGGCTGCCCTCGCGCAGCAGGCGGTTGAAACCGCGGTCGATGCATACCTGCAACGCGATCTGGGCCTCTGCCAGTACGTCAAGCAGAACGAGGCTGCCATCAACACCGCGCAGCACGAGCTCGACGAGATGGCGTATGAGCTGCTCGCCAAAGAACAACCCATGGCGATCGACCTCCGCTTTATCCTTGCGGTGATCAAGATCAACGGCGATCTTGAGCGCATCGGCGACCAGTCGATGGGCATTGCCCGCCGCACCAAAGATGTCCTGCGCAACGAAGAGGTCGACCTGCCCGTCGACTTTGCCGCGATGGGCGAGTTTGCCGCCCGCATGATCCGCTCGGCCGTGCAGGCTCTGATCGAGGGCGACGCACGCCTGGCCGATTCGGTCCGCGAGATGGACGACGAAATCGATCGCATGAACCGCCGCGCCCATGCTGACCTGCTCCAGCTCATCCAGGAAAAACCGCAATTTACGCAGCAGTCCATGAACGGCATCCTCATCGCCCGCAACCTCGAGCGCATCGCCGATCATGCGTCGAACATCGCGACCGATGTGATCTTTTGGATTCGCGGGGCGGATGTGCGGCACCAGCTCAGCATGTCGATGGACTGAGGGCCGGGACATTTCATTGGCGGAAATGCCTGCCAGGCGAATCTGTGCAGGCCCAATAGTCCCCAGAGGGGCAAGCAGACATGGTCAGGCGAAGTGATCTTCTGCCCTGCGCGAGATCCTTCTCAACCCTCGCTTGTTCGACCAAGTGATTATTGGAGACTGTGATGTCGGAATAGGTGCCGCAACTCGCGTGGGCGCCCGTAGTGAGAATCTGTTTCGCACAACCGAAGATTTCACCAGCAATGCTGACGCGGTGATCTTCTTCGGGGAAAAAGGCCTGCCCCTGAAGATTAGTAATTTCCTCAACCGAATGGTCGACGTTTCGTCCAGACGAATAGTCTTGTATATAGCGGCGTAGTCTGACACCAGCCAACCCACGACCTGTGACGTCAGCGACTGTGACGGCGTACTCGGACGCAAGAATGGACTTTCGCGGGTAGATCACCGCAACGAGTGCCAATAGTAGTCCGATGAGCATGGTTGTTTTTCTGGTTGGGGTCTTGATCATAGACACTCGCCGATCACTTTATCACCCCAGAAGCATGAGGGAGCCGCATCGAGAAAGCTGGCAGAGCCGTCGCGGGGGATGCGAATAGCCGGCATCGAATGACGCCAAAAGTAAACGGGCGCCCATTCTTGCAAATGGGCGCCGATGTTTTCTACGCGAAATCTCTATACCTTCAGCGCCGGATGCGTCGCATAGTGCAGCAGCACCGCGACCGCGCAGCTCGTCAAGCGCGTCTCCGCCGAATCGGCACGGCTGGTGAGAATCGTCGGCACGCGCGCGCCGAGCACGATGCCCGCCAGTTGCGCGCCACCCAGGTATTCAAGCTGCTTGGCCAGCATGTTGCCGCTCTCAAGATCGGGAACCACCAGGATGTCCGCCTGTCCTGTCACCGGCGAAACCAACTTCTTAATGGCCGCGGCCTTCGCGCTCACTGCCGTATCAAAAGCCAGCGGCCCATCGAGAATGCCGCCCGTAATCTGTCCGCGATCGGCCATCTTGCAGAGAGCCGCCGCGTCCAGCGTCGAAGCAATCTTCGGATTCACCGTCTCGACGGCTGAGAGCAGCGCCACCTTGGGTTCAGGAATTCCCAGCGCGTGCGCCAGGTCAATCGCGTTCTGCACGATGTGCACCTTGTCCTCGAGCTCCGGCGTAATGTTGATCGCGGCGTCGGTGATCAGAAGCGTGCGCGCATAAGCCGGCGTATCCATGATGAACACATGCGAAATGCGGCGCGCGGTGCGCAGCCCCAGGTCGCGATGCATGGCCACCTTCATCAGTTCATCGGTGTGCAGGCTGCCCTTCATCATGGCCTGGGCATTCCCTGCCCGGCACATGGCGACGCCGAGTTCTGCAGCCTTGCCTTCGGTGTCGGCCTGAATCACGGGATATTTGCTGATGTCCACGCCCATTTTGGAGGCGAGCGCCTTCATGGCCGGTTCGTCGCCAATCAGCGTCGGCTCGATGAGGCCCTCGATCGCAGCTTCAACCGTGCCGCGCAGCGCCACATCCGACTGCGGCCAAACCACGGCCGTCGTAATGGCAGGCAGGTGCTTACAGCGCTCAATAAACTGGTGAAAGACGTGGTAGTCGGCGGGATGCGTTCTCAACGGGTCAACGGCAACATCTTCGGCCAGGGGTGCAAGATCGCTCATGGATTTCCTCTCGTGGCCGCCGCTCGGTTCCGTCGGCGAGCCTCACGGAATCAATTCTCGCCGGAAGTGGATCATCATCTTGTGCGGTGCGTCACACTACGACCCACAATACCGTATTGAGGGATCAGGCGCCGGAGGATTCCAGCTTCCCGCCACAAGCTACCCTATTTGATCCCCACCACCATTGAGTCCGGCCCAACCAAATGCTCGACGCGCGTCTCGCGGAAGCCGGCCTCCTTCATCCAGCCAATGCAGTCCGCACCGGTGTAGTCGAAGCCGCCTGGTGTCTCGATCAGCATATTCAGGCTCGCCAGCAGGCCAAAGGCATTCTTCTTGCGATCGTCGTCGATGATTGAGTCGTACGCGATGAAGGCTCCACCTTCGGGCAGGGCCTCGTAGGCTTTGCGAATCAGCATGCGTTTCTCTTCGAGATTCCAGTCGTGCAGGATGTGTCCCATCGTGATGACATCGACTTTGGGCAGGGGATCGGTGAAGAAACTGCCCGGCTGAAACTTCACGCGCGACGAAACGCCATTCAATTCCGCATACTCCTCGAAGATGGGCGCGACTTCAGGCAGGTCAAACCCGATGCAGGTCAGATGCGGATTCTTGAGCGCGATCTGCACGATCAAGTCTCCCTGTGCCGTGCCGCAATCGGCAGCAGTTTTGTACTTCGCCCAAGGAAACTGAGCAGCGATGGCCATGTTGGACCCGTGGCTGATCCCGGTCATGGCGCGCAAAAAGCCCTTGAGCCGCGCAGGATCGGCATAGAGCACAGCAAAAGTCTCCTGTTCGCCTGAGGCTTCGTTGTGCCGCTCGCCGGTGCGCAGCGAGGTGGTGAGATGGGCCCAATGGTGATAGAGGCGTTTGTTGGCCATCTCCAGAATGCCACCGATGTAGCTTGGCTTTTTCTTGTCGAGGAATACATCCGACGACGGGGTGTTCGAGTACAGGCCGTTGGTGCGCTCAAGGAGCCCCAAGGCGACCAGCGCATCGAGAAAGTCGTGCGCCGAGCGCGGATGCAGGCCAAGCCGCCCGCTCAGCGACTTCAGATCCTCAGGCGCTTTTGCGAGTTCAGTGAAGACCTCCATCTCCACGGCGCTCAGCAGAGTTTTGGAGGCCCAAAAGCCCATGCCAATTTGCAGGATCGAGTCAGGAGTCGGTGCGGACGCAGTCATGGGTGTCCCTTTCGAAGGTGAAATGTCTGACGCTCGCCGGGAAAGACGAACCCGCTGAACCGCCCACATGGAGTGAAAGGCGGAATGCTGGAGATGTTGGAGAGTGTATCGGAGGGACGCCCGTTTTGGGGAGAGGAATTCTCTGGGTCGCGGATGGCCGAGGCGACAGAGGGCGACGGGATCAATCTCAAGCTACAACGCGCAGCACGATTAACGTCATGTCATCGTGCTGCGGCGCGCCTGCGGCAAAGGCGTCGGCCGCACGAAACAACCGCTGCATCAGCTCCTCGGCGTTTAGGTCCGCGTGCGCTTGCGCCTCGGCAATCAGTCGGGTTTCACCCCACTCGTCTTCTGAGGCGTTCATGGCTTCGCTGATGCCGTCAGTAAAGGCCAGCAAAATATCGCTGGCGAGGAGTTGAAGCACCTGCTGCTTGTAGACCGCGCCTGCAAGCAGCCCTATGACGGGGCCGCCGTCTCCCAGGCGAAACACCCGCCATGCGCCATCTTCTTTGCGCAGCACCGCAGGAGGATTGTGTCCGCCATTGACGTAGTGCAAGGTGCGCGAGGCGCAGTCCAGTTCGGCGTAGAAGAAAGTGGCATAGCGGCTGGAGTCGGACGCGCCGTAGAGGAGGCGGTTGACATTGGCCATCTTGGTCCCCAGATCGCCAGTGCCGCTCAGCACTTGACCGCGCAGGCTGGCGTGGAGGCTTGCCATCAACAGGGCAGCGGACATTCCCTTCCCGCTGATGTCGCCGATCGCGATACCCAGGCGGTCGCAGCCGTGCGCCGTTGTTCCGCTGGCAGAAGCGACATTTTCGCCGGGCGCATGCGCTGATTCGGCCGGCGAGCCATCACGAATGTCGATGAGGTCGTAGTAGTCGCCGCCAACCGCCTGGGCGGGTCTGCAGTGCGCGGCAATTTCCACTCCCGCAACGTTGGGGAACGACTGGGGAAACAAGCGCTCCTGGACCTCGCGGGCGATCTCGAACTCACGTTCCAGCTTGGCGCGCGACACGGCCTCCTCGGCCAGAGTGGGAATAAGCTTGTAGATGTTGACGAGTATGCCTGATGGCAAAGCCCTAGAGTTGCCCAGCGCAAATCCACGTGGCAGTGATCCGCCCTCGAAAAAGCGCCTGCCTTTACCCAGCACAATGGGATTCACCAACAGAACTACTTCGTCCGCCAATCCGTTCTCGAGCAGCACGGAAATCAGCGTTCCACTGCCCATGGTGATGAGGTCGGGGCCCTTGCTGGCCTTGATGCGCCGCACACTATCCACGAGGTCCGATCCAACGGCCTCGCATGGAGTCCATTGCAAACTCTCCGGTCTGTGAGTTACGACATACTTCGTCGCCGCATTCAGCCGGTCTCCCATCTCACTCTTCGGAAGTTTTGGCCAGACGCCCGCCAACAGGTCGTAGGTTCGACGGCCACAGAGCAAGTCGCAGGTCTTGCCATACAACTCGTTGACTATCTGCAGCCCGGCAGGGGAGCGATATGGCGCGGTCCAGTCGCCGTATGGGAAATCGTCTTCCGGACCGCTGGTTGTCTGGATGACGCCATCGAGCGAGATATGCTCGATGATTTTGAGTTTGCGCATGTTGATCCCCAATCAATGCTCGGTTTGCGCCTGCCTGAGGAACTGCTTCGGACCGAATGAACGATGAGCAAGAGCCGGCGGACAACCGTACACCGCCAACCCGGCAAGTGACAGATTGTCCAAACTGGACTCACGAACCCCGAGACAAAAGATTCGGACCAGTCATTCAAGTATCCTATTGCCTTGCAGGCAATGTACTGGCCATCTGATGGTGGAAATGAGGAGGAGTGGAAAGCCATCGGACTGGCTCCCCACCTTCCCGCTCCTCTTGGAGACCCCTTCAGATTTTCAGATGCCGACCCGCTTCGACGACGGGATCGATATCTCAAATCAATTGCAAAATCGACAAATTGGTTGGAGTCGGCTTAGCGGACCAGCTCGGCCACGACCGAGACTTCCTGCTTCTGCGTGGTTCCTGGAGCGTCGAGCGAGCCAAGAACCAGGGGCTTGCCGAGAGCCAGAGTAGAGGCCACATCGATCATTGATTGCCGCAGTACCGGATCCTGTGCGCCCATGCCGGATTTTTCTTCTGCGAGGCTCGTCTGTTCGATCCTTGAATTCAGACTGAGGCCTTCTCCGAGCGCTTCCGCATTGCTATCGATCGTGAGACCCACATCCTGATATTGCACCTGCGTGTTTGTCTTTCCGCTGTCATTGTCGAAGCTTCCTGTGACAATCGGAACCCTGCTGCCCTGCTTGAAGGTGGTTCTGCGCCCATTGGCTGCAATCAGCGTGTAGCTCTGTGAGCCGGTACGCTTGCCGCCATCAAACTGGGCAATGGTGAAGGTGAGCCGGTAAATCTTACGGGGCACGTCAAGCTCGGCAATCACTCTCTGCGCTGCGGCTACCTCATCCGGGGTGCCATGCACTGAGAGCGCGTTCTTCGTGGGCACGCCGAAAACTTTGAGGCGCGGAAACATGTTGCGCAGGTCTGTTTGGATTTCATTGAGGTCGTTGGGCTGGGTTACGTTGCGGAGGAAGAAGGTCTGGTTGATTTCTGTGCCCGGCGCCTTCGCATCGACGGGTTTGGCGGTCGGCCCCTGTCCGCGCGCGTTTGGGGCGGCGGAGATCAGTGTGAGCAGAAGGACAACCGGCAGAATTACCGGCAGCATAGGCAGCCGCGGGATGCAGCTTCGAGTCAGATTCATGAGTCGCCTCTCAAGGTTCGAACGGATCGCGTTCCCTCATCCTGTGCGCACGGTGGACTTGGGTCTGTTTCTACATCAAAGACGCCGGCGCGTGGCCACCGCTCGAAAATCCTTTTGCGCCGGCGCTTTCCCACCCCCAAGCGCCGGGCGATTAGCCGTTCCGAGTTTCAAGGATGGTTCAAAGCTGGTATGCTGGCTTGCGCTCAAGAAAACCGATTTAGGCAAGAGGGGGACGAAGGCGATGTGGTTTCTCGGAATGGATGTTGGCACGGGCGGCACACGCGCGGTGGTTGTGGATGCGGCAGGCAAGGTGATCTCGAGCGCAGCCAGCGAACACGCGCCATTCCGCACTCCGCATCCGGGCTGGGCCGAGCAGGACCCGGAAGATTGGTGGCGCGCTGCACAGTTGGCCATCCGCGACGCGCTCGCTGCTGCTCCCACGCCGCATCAGCCCATCGCAGCCATTGGCCTCACGGGACAAATGCACGGCGCGGTGATGCTCGACGAAGCGGGCAGCGTGCTGCGCCCCGCGCTCATCTGGTGCGACACGCGCACACAACCCGAGTGCGATTGGCTCACCGAAAAAATCGGCTACGACAGGCTGATCGAACTCACCTGCAATCCCGCGCTGCCCAACTTCACCGTGACCAAGCTGCTCTGGGTGAAGACGCATGAGCCGGAGATCTTCGCAAAGATCCGCCACATCTTGTGTCCCAAAGATTACGTTCGCTATCGCCTCACGGGTGAATTCGCCATCGACGTGCAGGAAGCCTCGGGCACGCTGCTGCTCGACGTCACGCATCGCCGCTGGTCGCGCGAAGTGGCGGAGGCTGCAAGCATCCCCGAGAGCTGGCTGCCCAAGCTCTACGAGTCACCGGAAGTCTGTGCGCGCATTTCAGAGAAGGCATCTGCTCTTACCGGCCTTCCCGCCGGCGCGCCCGTGGTTGCCGGCGCGGGCGATCAGGGAGCGGGCGCGGTGGGCATGGGCATTCTGCAGCCCGGCTGGGTCTCCGCCACCATCGGGACATCGGGTGTGGTTTTTGCCGCAACCGCCGCGCCCACCAAGGATCCGCACGGCAGGCTGCACACCTTTTGCCATGCGGTCCCTGGTCTCTGGCATGTCATGGGCGTCACGCAGTCTGCCGGCCTGAGCTTTCGCTGGCTCAAAGAGACTTTCTTCGTCGACAAGAATTACGACGAACTCACCGCACTCGCAGCGATTATCCCCGCGGGCAGTGATGGCCTGGAGTGGGCGCCGTATCTGCTTGGCGAGCGTACCCCGCATCTCGATCCGCAGGTGCGCGCCGCTTTTGCCTGCATCTCTTCAAATCACACTGCGGCGCATTTCGTCCGGGCCGTCCTCGAGGGCGTTGCCTACTCGCTCCAGGACACGTTCACGCTCTTCGCCGAACTCGGTATTCCAGTAAAAGCGATTCGCCTTGGCGGCGGAGGAGCCCGCGGCCCGCTCTGGCGCAAGATTCAGGCGGGCATCTACGGCCATCCGGTCGAGATTCTTACCGCGGAAGAAGGCGGCGCATTCGGCTCCGCGCTCATGGCTGGCGTGGGAGCGGGGCACTGGGCCAATCTCGACGAGGCATGCGCCCAGGCTATCGAAGTGGCCGAGCGCATCGAGCCCGATCCCGCGGATGTGGCGGCCTACAAGGCAGGTTACGAGCAGTGGCGCAAGCTCTATCCGGCCTTGAAGACCCTTCGCTGATCCCACCCTTGCGCCAAAAAAGCGCGCAAGGATGGGGCACCCAATCAACCGGCGCGATCGACCGATTCACATTCCATTCAAACTCTATTCACAGAGTTGTGAATCCGCGTCTGTACGCTCGCACCCATGAACAACACTCATACGACATTCTTGAAAGTCTTTCTGGTTGGCCTCTTGATCGCATTTTGTGGAGTAAGCGCAAGGGCGCAATATGAGGATGGCAGCCTCAATGGCACCATCCACGACGCAACCGGCGCGGCCGTCGGCAATGCCGTTGTCACCGTCACTAACGTCGGCACCGGCAATGTGATCAAGGTGAACGCAAGCGGTTCCGGCGACTATGAAATCCCCTCCCTGCGTGCCGGCGTCTACAACATCCAGGCAGATGCTCCCGGCTTCGCTCCCACTGAAGCTCAGAACATCACGATCGCCGTTGGCGGCCGCCAACGCATCGATCTGACTCTCAAAGTCGGCACTGCCGCCGCGACCACGGTCGAAGTCAGCGACGTCTCACTGCAGATTGAAACCGAAACCAGCGAGCGCGGCCAGAACATCTCCGGCTATCAGACTGAAGCGCTCCCGCTGGTCAGCCGCAACTATTCTGACCTTCTCGCGCTCGTCACCGGGTCGCGCCAGGCACCCACCGCGGCTACCACCACCGCCGTCACCAGCCTGGTGCGGGCGGGGTCGTACAACATCAACGGCCTGCGCAGCATGTTCAACAACTTTCTGCTCGACGGCCTCGACAACAATGCCTACGGCGAAAGCAACCAGGGCTTCGACAACCAGATCATCCAGCCGCCGCCCGATTCCATCTCGCAGTTTCAGGTTGTCACCAACAACGAGAGTGCGGAGTATGGCCGCTCCGCCGGAGCCACCGTCAACGTGGCCTCAACCAGCGGCGGCAACCAGTTTCACACCACGCTCTACGAGTTCATTCGCAACACCGATCTCAACGCATTCGGCTACATTCACCCCGTCAGCGGCACCCACCAGATCGTCAAGCCGGGGTTCGACCGTAACCAGTTCGGCGCTAACTTCAGCGGCCCCATTATCAAAAACAAGCTCTTCTACTTTGTCGATTACGAAGGCTTCCGCCAGACGCTGACGCCGACCGTTGTGCTCACCGTTCCTACTCAAAACGAAATTAACGGCATTCTCGCCGTCGACGTGCAGGACCCGTACAAGCCAGGCACGTTTTACAAGGCAGGCACCTCGATTCTCAATTCGCCCGACGCCAGCCCGACGGCCAAGCAGATTCTGTCGTTCTTCAAAGAGCTTCCTGCACAGTGCCAGATCGCGCCAGGAACCGCTGGCATCAACGCCACCACCGGTGTCGATACCAACGATTGCCCCACCAATGCGCCCTTCACCGACAACGCCGACAAGGGCGACCTGCGCATCGACTTCCAGCAAAGCGAAAAGAGCTCCTGGTTCCTCAAGGTCAGCGACCGCAAAGAAACCGGCATCAACTATCCCACGCTGCCGCTGCCCCTCGATGGCCAGACCAACGGCCGCATCAAGATTCTCGATCAGCAGATTGCTCTGGGCTACACGCGCCTTATCGGCGCCAACAAAGTTCTCGACGCGCGCATCGGCCTGTCAGAAACGCGGGCCGGTAAATACACGCTCTCCATCGGCGACAACGCAATCGTGATTCCCGGCCTGCCCACCGATCCCACTGTCGCCGGCGGTTTGCCGTCGACAAGCGTCACGGGCGGATTCACCGCATTCGGCCGCCAAAGCACCAACCCGCAGTGGCAGTATCCTTCGCTGCTCGATCCCAAGGTGAACTTCTCGTGGGTCAAGGGAAATCACTCGCTGAAGTTTGGCTACGAGTATGAGCACGTCTGGATGCAGGTGCAGGACTCCAATCCGCTCTATCGGCTCCTTCAGCTACGCAAAGGGCTATAGCGCTTGCCCTGCGGGCGCCGGCGCGGCCTGCAACAATCCCACCGCTGCGGCCGATACCTACTGGGCCGACCTCATCTTCGGTACGACGAATAACTACGCGCTCGCAACTTACTTCCGCGCCCACCTGCTGCAGTCGATGGACAACTGGTACGCGCAGGACGACTGGAAAGTGAATTCGCAAGACTGACGCTGAACCTGGGCGTGCGGTTCGAGTATGGCGCGCCGTACTCCGAAGCGCACAACAATCTCTCCAACTTCGATCCCACGTCGGTCACCATGCTGACCATCACGCCCGGCGCAACCGCATCGAACTTCATCACGCCGTACAGCGGCAGTGGCGTCTACGGCAAGACGCTCGTCAATCCCTCGCTCGGCGACTACGCGCCGCGCGTGGGCTTCGCCTATGCGCCGACCGACTCCATTGCCATCCGCGGCGGATTCGGCACCAGCTTCGTTCACTACACGCGCGCCGGCTCGGGCGATATTCTCCCCATCAACGCGCCCAACGCGCTGTTTGTCTCAGTCACGCAGCCTTCATCGGCCACAGCGACGGGCTACCGCACGCTTGATCAGGGCTATCCGGCAGGTCTCGCTGCCGGCTCCAACTTCAGCCCCGGCACCGACAACGTGACCTACATTCCCAAGGACACCAAGGACAGCTACGTGGAGAGCTACTTCCTCAGCGTGCAGAAATCGCTGGCCAAGAACACTCTTCTGGACATCGCCTGGGTCGGCAATCATGGGCTCAAGCTGCAGGGCTTTGACAATGCGAATCAGGGCAACCCATCTGCCGGTCTCGCCAACCCCGCGGTCCCTGCGGAAGGCTTCGCCCGTCCTTATCCCACGTGGGGCGGACTCGTCGGATCAACCTTCGACTTCGGCGACATCACGCAGGCGCTTAACGGCTTCTATTCCCACTTCAATGCGCTGCAGGTGCGCTACGAGCAGCGTTTCGTCGATGGACTGACGGTGCTCAACTCCTTCACCTACGAGCACTCGCTCGATAACGCGTCTGCGTCGCTCGAAGGCAACACCCCGTCCCCGCAGGACGCTAACAATCTCCGCGCCGACTACGCGCAATCGGACTACAATCTGCCAGTCGCCGATATTCTCAGCGTCGTGTATGACGTGCCCGTCGGTCATGGACGGCAGTTCCTGGGCAGCGCCAACCCCGCGCTCGACGCCATTCTCGGCGGATGGCAGATCAGCGGCATCAACACCGCGCAGGCCGGCACGCCGTTCAACATCACCTACACGCCCAACTCGGCCAACGTGGTTTCGCCGCAGATCTCGGCCACCTATCGCGGAGCCAATGAATACCGCCCCAACCGTGTGCCCGGACAGGACTTCGTTCTCTGCCACTCAGGCCACTCCTGTCTGAACGACCGCGTTGCCTCGAACGGCACCATTCAGTACGTCAACTACGCAGCCTTCACACTGCCCGCCACCAAGGACGCGAGCGGCGACCTACTCAGCCCGTTCGGCAACGCGCCGCGCAACCCGGGCCGCACGCCGAACTACTTCCAAACCGACTTCGATCTGAACAAGCGCTTCAGCACGCCCATCGAGCGCATCAAGATCGAGTTCCGCGCCGAGCTCTACAACATCTTCAATCACACCAACCTCTACCTGCCGGCCAGCGGCCTCGGCGGAACGCTTTCGACCGCGACCAGCATCAACAACCCGACCACAGGCGGCGCCATTTCCGGCACCTTCGAGCCACGCATCGTGCAGTTCGGTTTGAAGGTTCTCTACTAGACAGCATTTCGACCAAGGCGCGTCAACGGATTTGTAGCGCCGGCCTCCTGGCCGGCTGTAGCGTGGGTCTCGCGACCCACGCTAAGTCAAATGCTCCATCGCGGTGTGCGCAAATGGATAGATGAATGAAGCTCTGCTCCGGCGGCGGAGACGCCGCCAGCAAAGCCGACCAGGAGGTCGGCCTTACAAACAGCCCGCGCTTAAAAGCGCGGGCCGCTCTTTTCTGATCCCCGACCCCTGATCCCTGTCCCCTCTCTTTGCAATCTTCTGTGATCTACCACACAGCCTCCCGCACCCCGTCCGCAGAGAATGGAGGACGCGGGAGGTTCCCCATGACGTACCGCGTTCTCACTGTCAATCGCGAATTTGGCAGCGGCGGCGGCCGCATCGCCCAGACTATCGCCCAGTGGCTCGGCTGGAAGCTGCTCGACCGTGACATCATTGACGCCATCGCCTATGCAGCACACGTCGATCCCACCGTAGTGCAGAAGTATGACGAGCACGTCGCCTCGTGGTTGAGCCGCATCAATCAGCAGGCCATGCGTTCGGCCGCGCTGGCCGCGGGCCTCGAACTGCGCGAAAACTCGGTCTTCGATGCGGAAGAGACCGTCAAGCTCACCGCAAACATCGTTGAAGAGGCCTGGCGCGAAGGCAACTGCGTCATCGTTGGTCGCGGCGCGCAGTGCATCCTGCAGCACAAGCCCGATGTCTATCACGTCTTCATCTACGCCCCACTCCGCGAGAGGATTCAGCGCCTGCATCGGCGGCTCGAGCGCGGCGCCGATATCGAACAGCGCATTCGCAGCGTGGACGGCGAACGCGCCCGCTACCTGCAGCAGTATTGGGGTAAGAGCTGGTGCAACCCGCACCTTTACGACCTGATGATCTCCTTGCGCGAGGACGAAGACGTCACCGCCCGCGCCATTTTGCACGCCATGACGGGCGGGGCTGTAGAAGCGCCGATAGCTGTCGCGGCACAGTGACAGAGAGAGAAGCAGAGAAACAGAGAAACGGTGAAACAATCGGCGATGCGCGATCAGCTTCGAACATGCACAGCCGCCGATGACCGAGCGACTATTGTTTCTCTGCTTCTCTGCTTCACTGTTTCTCCACATCCCAGTTAAACGACAGCCCCGACACCAGCGCGTTCAGCTTCTCTTCAGCGAGTTGCTTCTGCGTCTGCAACTCAGCGACTTGCTTCCTTGTCGCCTGCAGCGTGTCCTCGGCGCGATTCAGCTCGTCGACAAACCTCCGCGCCGCGTCGTTCCCTTTGAGCGCGGTCAGATTTTCGCGGTCGCGCGCTTCATCCGCTGACGCCGTCTCCTCGGCCTTCGTCGCTTCGGCGATCTTGGTATCCAGATCGTCCAGCGCGACCTCCGCATCGATCACGGGCTTCAGCTCGGTCATCGCATTGGGGACATCCTTCACCAATTGCAGTAGAAAGTCTTTCTGCCGCGCATTGCTGCTCAGGTTCACGGTGGTGTACTGCGGCCCGTGCTCGCGCACTTCGAGCGTCGCCGTAGAATGCGCCGCCGTTGCCAGCTTGAAGCGATACAAATTCGGCGATGTCTCCGCAGCCTTCAGGTCGCCCTCCAGCGTCCAACCCGACCCGTTGCCACGGCGCGGATGCTCAAGCAGTACCACGCGATCCACGTACGCCGAATTCGTCGCTGCATAGGTCACCATGGAGCTATCCATATAGGTCTCGATGACAACGCCCTTCTGAATCGACACATGGTGCAGCTTCACATCCGACTTACGCGCCGTCACCTTCACATGCATCGCCTGGTCCACGGCGTACGAGAGCAGCCGCTTCTCGCCAGGGTGAATCGGATCGAGCAGCCCTTCGCCTGCGAACTCCCCGCTCTCAAAAATGGAGAAGCTGCCCGAGTCCAGCGTCAGCTTCGACTTGTTCTCGAGCCACACTGCGCGCAGCGGCGTGTTCTCGTTCTCGCTCCACAAGGTCACGTGCTCGGCGGGTAGCTCCTGCTGCAGGATCGGCACCATCGCTGACTCGTTCTTATGGATGGTCACCGGCTGCGTCAGGGCGTACTCGAAGAAATCATCGAAGGCGTTGGTCGACACGTCGCCCTCGCCGATGGCGTCGGTGGGACGATAGATGCCGCCACCGACACCGCTTCCGCCGCCAGCCATATTCGCGGCGTTCAACGCGTCAGCCGTTACCGTGACCGTCTGCGCCGCGCTTCCATACGAATTCTTCATGGCCATGGGGGCACCTACATTGCCAACCACGCCGGCCCCAAATCCGCGCCCGGCGGCCACGCCGTGCTGTGCCATTGCCACCTTAGGCAAGGGGAGTGACTGGACCTGCTGCTGATCGAAGACCTCCGCCGCCTCATGCGTCTGCGGCGTCGTCTCCGCAGCCGTCGCAATCGGAATCTCCGGCCTGCGCATGTACAGCGGCTGGCTCAGCGGCTGAATGAAACTCTGCGGCGCGCCCGCCACCAGGCTTAACTGCACGTTGTCCCAGTCCGCGCCCACGGTGTTATCGACCACCGCCCATCCCTGAACCGTAGCCGTGCCATTCGCTTCGCGCGGAAACACCATCCGGTACGTCGACTTCCACACCGGCACTTCGCTGATGTAGCTCACGCGCAGCTCGCGCTGTCCCTGTCCCAGCGCATCGAGTGTCAGATGCCGCAGACCGGTTGAATGCGTGTTGCTCAAGAGCTCGAGATACCGATCCAACTGCCCCTGCAGATTCGCATCGAGCGGCTTCACGCTCAGCGCCGGGGTCAACTCCATCACCCGCACAGCACCCGACGTTCCGACGATCGTCAAATAGAACTTGTCGAGCGTCGTATCGCCATCGCCAGGACCGGCCTTCTCGGTCCGGGTTTCAATCGACATCAGGCGGCCTGTTATCGGACCGCCCGGCCCACCCGTCACTTCAACGCGCTGCCCGCGCAGCGCCTCAAAGAGCTCCGTCGAAGTTGGGTCTTCTGTCATCCCCAGCGACAGCGTCTTCAACTGCTCGGCCAGCGGAGTCGTCGAGTTGTAGTTCACGCCCGCAATGCGGCCTCCGCCCTGATCGAGCAGTTCCGATGGGACGGAGTAGAAGTTGCGATCCAGTTGAATGTGGTAGCTGGGGGCAACTTTGGCTTTACGCAGGTCGGCCAGCTCGAACCTGGTCGGCGGCAGCGGGGTCAGCAACGGCTTCTCGTCGCGCTGAAAGACGATCTGCCTTGAGTCCTCCCGCTTCTGGAACGGCCTGGCGTTGATCTCGGCAACCTCGTCGAAGATAGCCTCGTTCAACTCGGCCAGGCCCACGAACCGCCTGTTCCGCAGCACCGCGGCGACCTGGTTGGCCACGAACCGGACACTGCCCTCCACGACCGGCTTGTCTCGGGGTTTCTTGACCCTCGCCGGGACGATCGCAGTGCCGTAATGCTCGGCAAGCCGGGCATACGCCGGATTCAGCGACGGCTCGTAGCGATCCGACCTGGACACCCCGGCGCGAAGGTTGTCTGGCACCAGCAGCCGGGCCGTTCCCTCAAAGGCTTCGAACGCGTGCACGTGCGCGTCGATCCATGAGCCCAGCGTCATGTCGGTGAACGCCTCCACATACACGTACGCACTGAAGGAGAAGGCGGCCACGAACAACCACGCATCCACCCGGGTGCCGGTCACCGGGTCGGCGAAGCCCATCGGATCGCCCGCCCAGTCGACCTCGATCGACTCGCCAGGGTCGCGCTGGATATGCATCGACGCCCCGGTGGACGCCACCCACCGGCGATACTGTTCGTTGAAGAACGAGTACCGATACGGCACCCCGTCCGAGGCACAGCAGGCCGCGACGTACTCGTTCCACAGCAGTAACAGCGTCACCGACGGGCGTGCCAGCTCCCGGTGAACATACTCGAAATCCGGTGCGACCCGGCCGGAGTCGGCCTTCACCGGTTCGGGCAGCAGCAGGTGTCGGACCTCGTCAGCAGCGAGGTCCGCCACCTGCTCAAAGCCGATACCGGCCGCGTTCGCGCCGGTGAACACCGCCGCCACCGTGTTCCGCGAGCAGCCCATCACGTCCGCGATGCCGCGCTGGCTCACCCCTTCAGCACGTAGCCGAAGGATCCGTTTGTAGTCGACCATCTACGACCACTCCTCTCGTCATGCCCGCGTCCCAACGACACGAACCCGACGAAGGGTCGCACCCACGTAACCAGCAAGCGGCGCCACGGATCACCCACCAGCGGAAGACCGGCTCACCCATCACCGACAGAGTGGCTCACTCAAAGCGGAACACCGGCTCTCACCGGGCGCAATATCCATCTGTGTCGGCGTGAGCGGTTGGGGCGAGCCCGATAGCTGCGAGAGTGACCAGGGCTGCGGCTTTGGTGAGCATGGTTCTGGTTTACGCCGTGTCCAAGGGTTTTCGTATCCCCAATAGCTGATCGGGCCGCCCACCGCGTGAGGCAGGGGCGGCCCGAACAACTTGCTTTACTTGGAAACGAGGTAGGGCCGAAAGCCCGGGTGCGGCTCGGGCGTGGGCTCGAACTCAACATCGAGGAGCGCGGCCACCGCAGCGAGCAAGCGGGGTGACCATGTGTTGGCCGGGTGCGCCTCGAACCGCGCTAGTAGTTCCCCCGGTAGTCGGCTGAGTTCGTCGTGACTGGTCACCTGCGTCACCACGCGCATGCCGCTGCCGCGCGGATCTCGCCGTCGTCGACCTGGGTGTACCTCTCGGTGGTCAGGATCGACTCGTGTCCTAGCAGGGTTTGGACGGCACGCAGGTTCCGGCTGCCCCTGTAGGCCCGAGTTGCAAATCTGTGACGAAGGGTGTGCATCGTCCAATCGTCGGGAAGTGCTTGCGGCGACGAGTCCGCCGATGTGATCGTCCGTCAGGCGACCGCCAACACCGTTGGGGAACAACCATCCCCGGGCCGGCGCACCGGGCGTGTGGCCCGCAGCGCCTTGACATAGCAGCTCGGCTAAGGAGCTACTGACGGGCATCACTCGGCGCTTGCCGCCCTTGCCTTTAACGACCAGTTGTGTGATGCCGCCGACGTCCACGAGGTCACGAGTGTGCACCTGGGCGACCTCAGCGCGCCTTAGCCCACACTCTGCTGCTAACCGCAGCATCAGCCGAGTGCGCGCATCGGCGTGGGCCAGCGCGGCGTCCCAAGCTTGGTCTGACGCTGGCCTCGGCGGCGCTTAGGTACGCGCACTTTCGGCAGGTCATCAGCCGGGTTAGTCAATGTCGCTCAGTTAAGGGTGTGGTTGTTGGGTCAAGTGTGACGCGTGCGGCGTGTCGGTCCTGGAAGGGCAGCGGAGCCCCGGTAAGAGGGGATGTCCTCACAAGACGTCCTCTGCACTGGAGCTCCGCTGACTGCCGATTCTGTCATCACCCGTGTCGTCGCTGTCGCTGGTGGCCGGTTCGCGCCGGGTCATCTCGGCGAGCTGACGCAGATCGTGCCTTTCGAGATGGTCGATGCCGTGCTGGGCGGGACCGGGAAGGTCCAGGCCCGGGTACGGGACCTGCCCTCGCGGGTCGTGGTGTACCTGCTGCTGGCCGCGGGTTTGTTCGCCGAACTGGGGTACGGGCAGGTGTGGGCGAAGATGACCGCCGGCCTGGACGGGTTGAGAGTGGCCAGGCCGACCGCCTCGGCACTGGCCCAGGCGCGGTGCCGGATCGGTGTGGCGCCGCTGCGGGCCCTGTTCGACCTGCTCCGCGGCTCGGGTGCCGGCCCGGGGACGAAGGGCGTGTACTGGCGTGAGCTGCTGGTGACCGCCATCGATGGCACCATGATGTGCTGCCCGGACACGACGGCGAACCTGCGGAAATACCGTCGCGGCGGGGGCCACCAGGGCGGTACCGGCTATCCGATGATCCGCATGCTGGCGCTGGTTGCGTGCGGCACCCGCACGATCATCGACGCCACGTTCGGCACTACCGGTGTCGGGGAGACCACCTATACCCACGACCTGCTGGTCTCGTTGCGCGCCGGGATGATCCTGCTGGCCGATCGGAACTTCGCCGCCCGAGACCTGATCACCGCGGTCGCCGACACCGGCGCGCAGCTGCTGATCCGGGTCAAGAACGGCCGCAAGCTGCCGGTATGCCGCCGACTGGGCAACGGCTCGTATGTGTCCCGGATCGGCCCGATCGAGGTCCAGGTCATCAACTGCGAAATCACCATCACCACCGACGCGGGTACTCGCTGCGAGGTCTACCGGTTGATCACCACGATCCTCGACCCCGACATCCCCGCCACCGAGATCATCAGGCTCTACCACCAGCGGTGGGAGATCGAGACCTCGTTCCTGGAGCTCAAGTCCACGACCCTCGGCGGTCGGGTGCTGCGCGCGAAGACCCCAGCCGGTGTCGACCAGGAGATCTACGCGCTGCTCGTCACCTACCAGGCGCTGCGGATCGCGATCACCGACGCCACTCTCGACCGGCCCGACCTCGACCCCGACCGGGGTAGCTTCACCATCGCCCTCAACGCCGCCCGCGACCAGCTCGTCCAGGCAGCCGGTGTGATCGCCGAGACCGTCATCAACCTCGTCGGCAAGATCGGCCACACCATCCGCGCGATCACCTGCTCCCGGCCCGTCGCCGCCGAACCAGCCCCCGCGTCGTCAAACGTGCCATCTCCAAACACCGGGCCAAAGGCCCCATCGACCGCAACAGCTACAAGATCACCGTCGACGTGACCATCAACGGCCAGTTGACAACCGGCCCATAAACTTAACTGAGCGACATTGGGGTTAGTCGGCAGCCGCCCAAAGCGGTGCGCCCATTGGAAGAACCCCGCGGACCCCCGAGCGATACGACTTGCGCCCTTCGGGGGTCCAGTGCTGCTGGCGTCCGAACCAGTTGACCAGCATCTCGCCGGTAACCTCCCCTGGCCCACAGCCCAGGTCGCGCGCCATCTGGCACACCTGCATATACCGGAGCCGCATGCTGCTCTCCCGCTGCCCGGCCGCGGCCAGGGTCAACAGGTACTCGTCGACCATCGGCGCCCAGGGCGTGGGGGCATGTGCGCTGCGCGGTGGCCCCGGCGGGTTGGGTTTCTGGCGTTGGAT